>JAZQBN010000042.1:0-25582 GCA_045545795.1 Oscillospiraceae bacterium | reverse complement strand
TGAAAAAGACTTTTCGACAATGAATAGTGAATATTGAATAATGAATAATTAAGGAATTGCCTTCGGCAATAATATTAAAAATGTCCGCAAAGCGGACACCTTAACTATTCATTATTCTTTATTCATTATTCATTTTTCATTAGCCTGTCGACTTTATCGACAGGCTCACGCTTCCGATTGATTTCGGAAGCATTTTTTGCTAAATGATAATTCCGCCCATAAATCCGAAGTGCTGCTGCAAATCGGAGAGGGACATTTCGCCTGTACCGCCCCAGGAGGAAAACGTCAGTATGCCATTTTTGAGTCCCGTTACGGTTATATAGTGCCAGGACATCGTGCCCTGCGAAATTCTGCCGTTGACGGTGTAGGTTATTCTGTAGGGGAGTTTCTTTCCGTTAAGACCGATACGGGCAATAACAGGCGTGTCATTTTCGAGGGACTTTTTTATGGTTTGTTCAAGGGTCTCGCCTTTCAGGCTGCAACGAGGGATAAAACGGAAGGAATAGCCTTTCCTGCACAGGAATTTTATAATGCGTCGTGCCGATACCCCTATGAAATTGAAATGAAATTTATAGAAAAAGCTTTGGCTGTTTTCGGTTACAAACTGTTTGTAATCGTCCATTGTCAGGGCTTTTTTGTTTTGCTTATACAGCAGCATATCGCAGGCGGCAATCATTCCGCAGCCGCTTCGCTTTATATTTTTTCCGAAAAGACTTTGATTTCCGCCGTACATTACACCGCCGTTTTCGTTGGTAATTTTTATATAGTCAAGCTTCATCATACCGCCCTCCCCTGCGAATATTATAGCACGGCTTCCGATTTGGTGCAAGGTATTTGCCCTGTTCCGACATTTTTTTCTTGTTCGGGCTGATATACTTATGCTGAATGAGTACAAATCGGAAGGACTGTTCAAATTATGAAGCTTAAAGAAAAACCACACATTGAAGCCGCCGTGCCGAACGAAGTGAAAAAAAGTCCGCCTGTGCTTGCTGTGATATTTGCATCCGCACTTTTCGGATTTCTTGCGGCAGGCACTCCCCTTGGAAACGGTGCACCGCTATGCACGGCTATAACGGCTGTCGTGCCGCTTTTCGGCGGTGTTGCGGCATTTATCGGGGCAATGCTGAATTTTTTCATTGCAGATAATCTTACGGATTTTGTGACAGAAATAATTTCTATGCCTGCGGTAATTTTTGCAAGGGCGGCGGTGACTATGTTTTTCAGCAGAACTCTTACCCCGAAAGGAATTTCCGCTCTTTCTGCATTTGCATACATAACGGGCGGAATAATTGCGGCTTTTTCCTGCGAAATTTCTCCTGCACTGATTATGGCGATTGTTTTCCGCGGTGCAATAAGCGGCTGTGCGGCTTATTTTGCGGCAAGGGCATTTTCCTTTGCACGTTCCGATTTCGGTATAACCGTTGAAAGCACACTTCCATATGCGGTTGTGTACGCTTTTTCAATATGTATGCTTTGCACAGTAAGCTTCGGCACGGTAAATGCGGGACGTGTTACAGGTCTTCTTGCAATGGCGGTAATTGCTTACAGATACGGAATTGCGGGAGGCGGTGCGGCAGGTGCACTCTCAGCCTTTGCGTTTGGTGCTGCTTCATCTGCAATGTCCTCCACATCTGCAATAGCTGTGTGCTCAGGGCTTGCGTTGGGACTTTCCTCAAAAAAAGGCAAGCTTGCTTCTGCGGCGGCATTTGTCGGCACGGCTGTCGGCTGTTCGCTTGTTTACGGAATGCCTGCGGACACTCTCAAGCTTATTCCCGATATAACCCTTGCGGCGGCACTTTTCTGCATTGTTCCCGAAAGCGTGATACGCAAGCCTGTTGCTGCGGAATTTTCCGTGCCCTCCTCTGCTGTGAAGCAGTATGGCAACAGACTGAGGTTTGCAGCTTCTGCGGTATCGGACATAAAAACAAGCTTTACAAAGGCGGCTGATGTTTTCGGTAGGAGGGAACGTGAAAATGACATTGCTTCAGAGGTTTGCGGCAAGGTATGCTCATTGTGCAGAAGCAGTGCGTTCTGCGGCGAAAGTGAGGAACACCGTATACGGACTTACCTGCTTCCTGCGGAGGAAATACTTGAGAAAAAGGGTTACGTTACTGAAAATGAGCTGCACAAGGGACTTGACAGCTGCACGCAGAAAAATATGATTGCCGAAACCTTTAACGAGCTTCATCGTCTTGACCTGCTGGAAAAACGGTCGGGCAACATCACGGGCTGTATGCGTGAGATAACTCTTGAACAGCTTTCGGGTACGGAGGATATGCTGAACTTTTTCAGCAAAACCTCTGAACAGTTTCCCTGCTGTGATGAGCGGCTTTCGGGGTACATCCGTGAGGCTCTTTCTGAATACGGGGTAAAATCACCGACAGCAACGGTTTTTTCGGACAAGGACGGACGGGTTTACATTGAGTGCTTCTATGAGGGACTGCTCAATGCAAAGCTTGAAACGGTTGCGGAAAACTTCGGGAAAATCTGTGACAGGGAATTTGCTCCGCCCGAGGTGATTTCCTTTAACCGTACAACCAGACTATGCTTTAGTGAACTGCCTGTTTTCGAGGTTGAAACAGGACGTGCCGCAGTAAACGGACGTGAGGACACAAGCGGTGACTCGGACGCTTTCTTCCGTGACGGCTTCGGTAACGTTTATATGCTTATTTCGGACGGTATGGGAAGCGGTGTCCGTGCGGCGGTTGAAAGCTGTATGACGGTTTCGCTTATGTCGAGAATTATCCGTGCGGGATTGGGTATAAATGCGGCAGTACGGCTTATCAATCTGCTTCTGCTGACGAAATCCGCTGACGAAAGCTTTGCGACGGTTGACCTGATGAAGCTTAATCTTTTCACAGGCAGGGCAGAACTTGTGAAGCTGGGTGCGGCACAGTCCTTTATCAAGTCAAACGGCACAGTGAAAACCGTTGAAAGCTGGTCAACACCGGTCGGCATTGTAAGCTCGGTGGAAATTTCCAGACGTAACATCCAGCTTTCAGACGGCGACGAGGTTGTTATGATTACTGACGGAATAGGTGAGGAGTGTTTTCCTTCTGTGCGTGAGCTTATGCTGAGTATGGGCATTACCGCTCAGGATTGTGCCGAAAGAATTATCGGATTTGCTGAAAATGCAAGCCGTGGTGAAAACTTGCATAAAGATGACAAAACTGTATATGTGGTGAAACTGCACAAAATATAGCCTTGAAAATCTACGCTTTGATTGTGATAATTATACATAAAAATGTATAATTATCACAATTTTGTCTGTCATAAATATTTTGTTAATTTTTTGAAGTTTTACCTCCTAAATTTTATGTTAAGTTTACACAAAACTGACTTGTCTTTTACGTCAAGATTATAAAACTTTACTAAAAAGGGTTGCAATATGATACATAATCTGTTAAAATATAAACATAGTAAAAGTATACTATGGGTGTAATGTGTCCGCTTGACATATTTGCCCGTATTTAAAGGAGCTTTTGATATGGCGAATAATGACAGAAAATTCCCTGAGGGCTACGAGTTTCCGCTCCACGTCTTCCACGAGGGAACAAACTATGTTGCATACGAGTTCTTCGGTGCACACAAGGGCAAAAAGGATGGTAAGGACGGCGTGTTCTTCCGTGTATGGGCACCACACGCGAAATCGGTTTCAATCGTAGGCGATTTCAATGACTGGGACAGAAACCGCAATCCTATGGAGCAGCTTGCTGACCCATCTGTATGGGAAATCTTTTTGACTGATGTTGAACAGTATTTCACATATAAATATAGTATCGAAACTGCTCACAGAAGCGTTGTTATGAAGTCTGACCCGTATGGTACTCATATGGAGACACGTCCTAACACTGCTACAAAGTATTTCGATATTGACAATTATAAGTGGAACGACGCAAAATGGTTCAAGGAAAGAGACTCCAAGAACATTTACCAGAGTGCTGTAAATATTTACGAGGCACATCTCGGTTCCTGGCGTACATATGAAAACGGCGAGCCTTTCAGCTATGTGAAGTTCGCTGAGGAGATGATTCCGTATCTTCAGGATATGGGGTATACTCACATCGAGCTTATGCCCCTTGCTGAATATCCTTTCGACGGTTCGTGGGGTTATCAGGTAATCGGTTATTATGCACCGACCTCCCGTTACGGTACTCCTGAGGATATGATGAAGATGGTGGATATGTTCCATCAGGCAGGTATCGGCGTAATTCTTGACTGGGTTCCTGCTCACTTCCCTAAGGATGCTGCTGGTCTTTTCGAATTTGACGGCGACTGTCTGTATGAATACACTGACCCGCTCAAAAAGGAGCATATGTCCTGGGGTACAAGAGTGTTTGACTTCGGCAGACCTGAGGTTCAGTCCTTCCTTATTTCAAATGCAATTTACTGGCTTGAAAAATATCACATCGACGGTCTGAGAGTTGACGCTGTTGCTTCTATGCTCTACCTTGACTACGACCGCCGTGAATGGCGTCCCAACAAGGACGGCGGCAACGAAAACTACGAGGCTATCGAGTTCCTCCGCAAGCTCAATACTGCTGTTTTCGGACGCTGCGGCAACATTCTTATGATTGCTGAAGAATCCACAGCCTGGCCGCTTGTTACAAAGCCTGCCGACGTTGGCGGTCTTGGCTTCAACTTCAAGTGGAATATGGGCTGGATGAACGATATGCTGGACTATATGAAGATGGACCCTATCTTCCGTGCAAACAACCACGGCAAACTCACCTTCTCCTTCTTCTACAGCTTCAGCGAAAACTATATTCTTCCGATTTCTCACGATGAGGTTGTTCACGGTAAGGCTTCACTGTTCAATAAGATGAGCGGCAGAAGTATGGAAGAAAAATTTGCTTCTCTCCGTGCGTTCCTCGCTTATATGTTTGCACACCCCGGCAAGAAGCTCAACTTTATGGGCACGGAATTTGCTCAGGTTATTGAGTGGAACTACAAGCAGGGTCTTGACTGGCTGCTTCTTGATTACGAGACACACCGCAAGACTCTCGACTTCAACCGCGACCTGAACAAGCTTTATCTTGCAAATTCCCCGCTGTGGGAAAATGACGAGTCCTGGGAGGGCTTCTCCTGGATTTGCCACGATGACTATATGCAGAGTATCATCTCTTTCCGCCGTATTGACAGAAGCGGCAACGAAATCATCGCTGTGTGCAACTTTGTCCCTGTCGGCAGAGATAACTACCGCATAGGTGTTCCTTATGAGGGAACTTATGAGCAGATTCTCTGTACAGATGACGAAAAGTACGGCGGTACAGGTGTTGTTCAGAACGGCAAGGTCAAGGCTGAGGATTACTCAATGCACGGCTATGAGCAGTCCATTGTTATTGACATTCCGCCTATGAGCGTTATGTACTTCAAATGCACACCTAAGAAAAAGCGTACTCCTAAGGCAAAGCCCGACGCAAATGCGTCTGCTGATAAGAAAACAACTGCTAAGGCTGCATCAAAGAAAGCTTCTTCCAAGACCTCTGCAAAGACTTCTTCCAAGACAGCTTCAAAGAGCAGCAAGACAACAGATGCTGCAAAGGAGGCGAAATCTACAGCGGCTAAGAAGCCTGCTTCAAAATCTCCGTCAAAGAAAAAGACGGCTGCTAAAACTGATAAATAATCCCATAGATATAGGAGGATACAAGAATGTATAAAACCAAAAAAGAATGCGTTGCAATGCTGCTTGCAGGTGGTCAGGGAAGCCGTCTGTACGCTCTCACTCACGATATGGCTAAGCCTGCTGTTCCTTACGGCGGCAAATACAGAATTATCGACTTCCCACTCTCCAACTGCGTAAACTCAGGCATTGATACTGTCGGCGTACTTACTCAGTATCAGCCTCTCGCTCTCCACGATTACATCGGCAACGGTCAGCCTTGGGACCTTGACAAGCTCAACGGCGGCGCACACTGCCTCCCACCATACCAGACAGCTCTTGGTGCTGAATGGTACAAGGGTACTGCAAATGCTATCTACCAGAACATTGCGTTCATCGACAGATATGACCCTGATTACGTTGTAATGCTTTCGGGCGACCATATCTACAAGATGGACTACAACAAGATGCTTCAATTCCACAAGGAAAAGGGTGCTGTTGCTACAATCGCTGTTCAGGACGTTCCTCTTGAGGAAGCTTCCCGTTTCGGTATTATGATTACTGACGATGACAGCAACATCATCGATTTTGAAGAAAAGCCAAAGAACCCACGTTCTACTTTTGCTTCAATGGGTATCTACATCTTCAGCTGGAAGGAACTCCGTCAGTACCTTATTGATAATGAAAACAATCCTGATGAAGACAAGGACTTCGGTAAGGCAATCATTCCTAATATGCTCAAGGCTAACGAGAAGATGGTTGCTTATATGTTCGAAGGCTACTGGAAGGACGTTGGTACACTCGACTCTCTCTGGGAAGCTAATATGGACCTTCTCAATCCAAACATTCCTATCGACCTTTACGACCCTGAGTGGAAAATGTACTCCAAGAACCCGATTATGCCTCCGCAGTACATAGGTCCGAACGCTGTTATCGAAAACTCTATGGTTACAGACGGCTGCGTTGTTGACGGTACAGTTGACTTCTCCGTAATCTACGAGGGCGTTACAATTGAAAAGGGTGCTACAGTTACAGACTCCATCATTATGCCTGGTTCTGTTATCAAGTCAGGTGCCGTTGTTGAGTATGCAATCGTTGGTGAAAACTGCGTTGTAGGCGAAGGCGCACAGATTGGTACACGTCCCGAAGCTGTTGAAAACAGAGATGACTGGGGCATTGCTGTTGTAGGTCACAACATTACAATATCCGAAAATGCAAAGGTTCTTCCGAAGCAGATTATTTCGGAAAACATATAACCGTTAGGAGGAACTGAATTATGAGCAATAACAGAAATGTTTTAGGTTTGATTTTCTCAAATATGCACGATGGCACTATTCCTGATTTAACCAAGGAAAGAACTATGGGCTCCGTGCTTTTCGGCGGACGCTACCGCCTTATCGACTTCCCTCTTTCCAATATGGTAAACAGCGGAATTGATGAAGTCGGCGTTGTTACAAAGTCCAATTACCAGTCACTTCTTGACCACCTCGGCAGCGGCCGTGAGTGGGATTTGGCAAGAAAAATCGGCGGTCTTCACCTTCTCCCTCCGTTCAGCCACGTTCAGAGCGGTATGTACAGAGGCAGACTTGAAGCTCTCTACGGAGTGTTTAACTTCATCAATTACTCCAACGCTGATTATGTAGTGCTTTCCGACTGTGATGTTGTTACAAGCATTGACTTTTCCAAGGTTATTGACCAGCACATCGCAACAGGTGCTGATATCACAGCTGTTTACGCTAAGGATATTATCAACGCAGAGCAGGCTCAGCACGCTACTGTTTTCAGCTTTAATGAAGAAGGAAGAATTGTTGATGTTCTTCTTGCTCCGCACATCAGCGGTGCTGCAAATATTTCCCTGAATATGTTTGTTCTTTCCAAGGAATTCCTCAAGAACATCGTTCTTGAAGCTGCTTCAAAGAGCCTTTACAGCTTTGAGCAGGCTATCCTCCAGGGCAGAACACGCGAATACAAGATTATGGGTTATGAGCACACAGGCTATTTCAGCAAGATTACTTCTATGGAAACCTTCTACAAGGCTAACCTTGACCTTCTCAATCTTGACAACCGCAACAAGCTGTTCCCTGAAAACAGACCTGTTTACACAAAGGTACGCGATAATCCGCCTGTTAAGTTTGCTATCGGTGCAAGCGTTAAGAACTCCCTTATCGGCGACGGCTGTATCATTGAGGGTACAGTTGAAAACTGCGTACTTTTCCGCGGCGTAAAGATTGGCAAGGGTGCTGTTGTAAAGAACGCTATCCTTATGCAGGATACAGTTATCGGCAGCAAGTGCGATATCAACGCTGTTATCACCGACAAGAACGTTACTATCAGCGATATGCGTATGCTGACAGGCTCACCGAACTATCCTCTGTACATAGGCAAGGGTGCTGTTATCTAAAATATAAGTGGGTACTGTGCAGCTGTACAGTACCCATAACATAAATTTTATCGAAAGGAAATTTTGCTATATGAATATTTTATATGCTGCTTCGGAAGCTGTTCCTTACGCTGCATCAGGCGGACTTGCCGATGTTGCGGGTTCTCTCCCCCGTGCACTTAACAAAGCAGGTCAGGATTGCCGTGTTGTTCTTCCGCTGTACAAGAGCTGTAAGCCTGAGCTTCGTGCAGGTCTTGAATTCATCACAAACTTTACTGTTGACGTAGGCTGGAGAAAGCAGTACTGCGGCGTATTCAAGGGCGAGGTTAACGGCGTTACATACTACCTCCTCGACAACGAATACTATTTCGGCAGAGACGGTCTTTACGGCTTCTATGATGACTGTGAGAGATTTGTTTTCCTCTCCAGAGCAGTTATGGAAATGCTGAAATATATCGGCTGGAAGCCTGATATTATCAACTGTAATGACTGGCAGACCGCACTTGTTCCTGTTTACTACAACGTATTCTACAAGTATCAGTACGGCTACGAAAATATCAAGACTGTTTTCACTATCCACAACATCCAGTATCAGGGCAAATACGGTATGGAGGTTCTCAACGAGGTTCTCGGTATTCCTATGTACCACACAAAGCTTCTTGAATACGATGGCTGCGTGAACCTTATGAAGGGTGCTTTTGAAACAGCTGACAAGATTACTACTGTTTCTCCAAGCTATGCTTGGGAAATTCTTGACCCTTGGTACTCCCACGGTCTTGACAGAGCACTCAACAACAAGCAGTATAAGCTCTGCGGTTTCCTCAACGGTATCGATGTTGACACATTCGACCCTGAAAAGGACCCTCTCCTTGTGAAAAACTTCTCCACAAAGAACCTCAAGGGCAAGGCTGAGTGTAAGAAGGCGCTCCTCGAAGAACTCCACCTCCAGGAAGGTGACGAGCCTGTTATCGGTATCATCACTCGTTTCGTATCCCATAAGGGTATTGACCTTATCAAGTATGTTTTCGAGGATATGGTAAATATGGGCTGCAAGTTTGCTATCCTTGGCTCAGGCGAAAAGATTTACGAGGATTTCTTCAAGGAAATGGCTTGGCGTTATCCTGACAAGGTAAGTGCAACAATCGGCTTCCTGCCTGACCTCGCAAGAAGAATTTACTCCTCTGCGGATATGTTCCTTATGCCTTCTCAGAGCGAGCCTTGCGGACTTGCACAGATGATTTCCCTCCGTTACGGTACAATTCCGATTGTCCGTGAAACAGGCGGTCTCCGTGACAGTATCCGTGACGCAGGCGGCGAAAACGGAAACGGCTTCACCTTCAAGACCTACAATGCACACGATATGCTTGACGCTGTTCGCCGTGCTAAGGAATACTACGACAACAGTGCTGAATGGAAAAAGCTTGTTGTTGCAGCTATGAAGAATGACTACAGCTGGGATGTTTCCGCTGAGCTTTATATGGGTCTGTACAGAGAGCTTGCAGGCAATAACTAAATGAAAACAAGGCTGTGAAGATTGATTTCTTCACAGCCTTGTTTATAGGTATGAAGAAACCCCACGATAAGCCGTGGGGTTATCTTTTTATTTTACCGAGCCTTCAAGGTAATATGAAGCCTCCATATCCGCAACGCTCAGTGCAAACGCAAGCGGAAACATCTCAAACGATTTGCCGACCTGATTGGGGTCGTCATTTGCGGAAAAGCCCATATGATAGCGTATCGCAAACGCTTCTTCACGGGAAAGACGCATAAAACCTGTGATTATGTACACCGATTTTTCGCCGTGTCCATAGGGCAGCTTGTCGTCAATTGCGTAGTAAGGCACTTTTTCCCACTGTCCCCTCTCATTTTTGGCATTGCGGTAGTCAACCTTATAGAAATTGACCTTGCAGATATCGTGGAGAAGTGCGGCAATTGCAATGGTTTCCTCGGAATAATTCATTCCGTACACGTTTTTTGCACGCTCACGGGAAAGGTAATCCTTCAAACAGTGGTACACGTTAAGGCTGTGCTCCAGCAGACCGCCCTCATATGCACCGTGAAATCGGGTGCTGGCAGGTGCTGTAAAAAAGTCGCTCTTGTCAGACAGGAGGTACTCCAGCAGCTTATCCGCACCCTCACGGGTTACGTTATTTTTGTAGATTTCAAGGAATTCTTCTTTCAGGTTCATTTTGTTCTGCCTTTCAGATAATATCGTAGTAGCTCTTTATGCGGAGGTTTTCCCTGAGTGCTTCAATTGTAACATTAAGCGGGAAATTCATTTTATTCACAAGCACCGAATGTTTCTGACCGTGCAGGTCAAACCAGTTGTCACCGAATACGCAGTCGTACTCGTCAAAATCAAGGTACACGCCCTTTGCGTAATTCTTACTGCTGAATTCAAAGCGGTACATTTCACCCAGCTGGTCAATTTTGACATCTATTTCAGGGTTGAGGAATTCGAATTTCTTAGGCAGTACCAACATAAGCGTGCCGCCCGAGATGACAGTATTATTCTGCACAAGAGCGTACTCGATATAGTGGTTGCGGTACATTTCTTCTGTAAGTCCCGTCATTTTCGGGGTAAGAGCAAGCACATCCGCCGCAGTAAGAGGTGCAACGGTTACCGTTGTGTTGCCCTGAGAAATAATTTCGGTGTCGTTCTTTCTTACTCTCCAACGCACCTCGCCCTTGAATTCGGTCAGCTTTTCGTTTGACACGTTCACAACAAGATTTTGCTTGTCGCTGTCGTCAACAGAGCAAAGCACGGGTGCATAGAATTTTTTAGCATAGTAATGAAGTGCCTTCCAGCGTCCGTAGTAGTCAATGGACGACCAGGAAATAACAGGGTTACTGTCGTTTACCTGCCAGTAGAGAGAGCCCATACATCTGCCGCGGTTACGACGCATATGCTCAACGTTTGTGCGGATAGCGTCCGCCTGAACAATCTGCGTTGCGTAAACAAGACTCTCAAAGCTGTACGGATAGTGAACCATCTGTGCAAGGTAGTAAAGCAGCTTTTCGTTGCCTGCCTCACATTTCTGATGTGCCTCCATAACAGGTGAGCAAAGGTTCAAATCCTTTTCATCGGCGAAGGTGCGTACGGTTTTCATACAAGGGATTGACTCAAAACCGTACTCCGAGCAGAAACGGAATTTGTACTTTCGGAATTCAGTGAATGGTTTAAGCCCGTGCCATACGTCCCAGTAGTGAGTGTCACCCTTATTGCTTGCACTTGAGTCGTTATAGCCGCCGCCTGAGGACGGTGATGACGGCCAGTAGAAGGTCTGCGGGTCGTAATGTTTAAGCACGTTCGGAATAAGCTTCTCAAAAATACGCAGGTAGCCTTCCTTCTGTTCCTTTGAAACAGGCTTGCACCAGTACTGAATTGCGGACTCAACTTCATTGTTGCCGCACCACATTGCAAGGGACGCGTGGTTTCTGATACGCTTGATGTTGTCGATGAATTCTTCCTTTATGTTGCGGCAGAAGTCAATGTCAGCGTTGTAAACAGCACAGGCAAAAGCGAAATCCTGCCAAACAAGAATACCAAGCTTGTCGCACATATCGTAAAAATAATCGTCAGGGTAGATTCCGCCGCCCCATACTCTTATCATATTGTAGTTTGCGGCCGCACAGCTTTTCAGCAGTGCCCTTGTTCTTTCAGGAGAACAGCGTGACAGGAATTGGTCCTCAGGAATATAGTTTGCACCCATTGCAAAGATTTTTATACCATTTACGCAGAATGTAAATTCTTCGCCGTCAGTACCGTCATTGTCAGGTGTACGCAGCACGGCAATCCTACGCAGACCGATGTTGAATTCCTGCATATCCACAGGCTCGTCACCGTCAAAAAGCATAACCTTAATCATATACAGGTTCTGCTTGCCGTATCCCCTTACCTGCCAGAGCAGAGCGTCGGTAATAAGACATTCGGGAGTAAGTACATCCTTGTTTGCAGGTGCGGAAATGAGAATATCCTCGCCGTTCGGAGATGTGATACATACATCAAGACGGAGATTAGTTGAGGAAATGTCTGCAATACGGGTATCAAAAACAAGTCTGACATTGTTCTGCCAGTGCTCCTGATGAACGTATACGCTTTCGATACGTCCGCTCTTTACGCCCACAAGCTCAACATCACGCCATATTCCCATATCGGGAAGCTGCGGACCCCAGTCCCAGCCGAACATATAGTGTGCCTTACGGATGTGCGGGAAGCCCTCCATAGTTGTTTCAACGCCCCAGGTGTAGTTGCACTCCTGCTTTTTTGTTATGTATTCAATCGGAGAATAGAATTTTACACGAAGAATATTTCCGCCCCTTGAAATTACATTTGTAACGTCAAATTCGTAGGTGCAGTGCATATTTTCCGTTTTACCGACCTTTTTGCCGTTGAGTTCAACATCGGCAAGTGTATCGACACCGTGAAAACGAAGATATATTTTTTTGCACTCGGAAAGCTCAGCATCCATTTCAAAGCTTTTTTCAAATACATATTCCTTGTTGGAGAGCTCAGTGGTTTTATATTGATTTTCGCCGTAATATGGGTCAGCAAGCTTGCCTGCATCCATTAATGCACCGTAAACCGAGTCAGGGATATTTATCGGAATTTTTTCATCAAGCCAGCTGCTGCTGACCATCCATTCACCGTTAAGACTCTGTATCATAAAAGAATGTTCCTTTCATAGTTTTCCTTAAAATAAGTATAGCTTTTTATCCCGTTTTTGTCAACAGCAAATATGTGCGGCAATGTTTTATTTTTGGTAAAATTACGCATTGTGAAATTAACAAAATTGCATATTATAAAATACAATTTTTATACAAAACGGCGAAAATGCAGAAAGTGAAAAAAATGTGTTTTAAATTTAAATATAATATGTTATAATTATTTTGGATTATTTATGTTTTTTACCTTATAGTTAGTATATTAAAGTTATCAAGGGAGATTAACTTGTATGCCTAAGAAAAATAAAACTTTCCGCAGTAACTTTGCACGGCGTATCAATTTGTATTATCTGATACTCATCGTAATCCTTCTTGTTTGTTTCGGGGTTATTTCATATACGCTTATGCGGATGAATATATCTTCAAGCACGCGTCAGACTATGAACAATACGGGAAGCCTCATTTCACAGCTTCTTGACGACCATATACGAGCTTCGGCGGAGGAACTTTCTCCGATTGTCAATTCGCCGTTTTTCGAAAAATATATCGTCAGCCTCAATACTTCCGATGACCCTAATTCGGCGGAATACAAGGATGAATTTACCGATATGCTCGGTAAGGTTGTAAGCGAAAATTCCGATGTCGTTTCAGCGTGGGTGATTTCCGAACAGAAAGGCTATCTGACAGGAAGCGGCGGAGAATTGCTTTATGCCGACGAGTATATGCTTGAAGACAAGGAATGGTATCAGAATTTTGTTATGGGCAGAACCCGTCAGTCAGAATACATCTGCACCGGCATTGAAGCAAGTATTTTCAGTCCGTCCGAAAGAGTTATTTCTATTATTGTTCCTGTCGGCACAGAAGGAAACGTTTACGCATTCTGCGGAATAGAGGTAAACGTTGACAGCGTCTTTTCCGTTCTTTCAAAATACACCTTCAACACAGGCAGCTATCCTGTCGTTGCGGTTGACTCGGAAATTATATACACCCCGTCAGACGCTGACTTCGCACAGAAGTTTTCCCTTGCCGACCGTACTCTGCTGAATATAATCGCACAGCCGTTTGCTGTTTCGGCAAGCGTTGAGAGCTATGTTTCCGAAAATGATGAAAGAATTTATTATTATATGGAAACAAGCAGACTTACAGGCTGGGATGTAGTTGTCCTGTTTGACAGCTCTGAAATCAACGGTAATATTTATACAACCTTTACGCAGCAGCTTGTTATCCTTGCTTGTCTTGCAGTGCTTATGTTTATCATCGGTCTCAATATTCTTCACGGCGAAAGCAAGCGTATCAGAGACATACAGATATGTACAGAAGAAATTGCTGCGGGAAATTTCAATTACCGTATAAAGCAGACACGAAGCAAAAGCGAAACCGCACAAATTGCTGCAAATGTAAATAAAATTGCCGAAACGGTTCAGGATAAGGCGGCTATCATCAGCAGCTTCAATACCACCGATACCCTTACAGGACTTAACAACCGTAAAAAGCTTTATGAGTATATGGAGGACATAATCCATACCCGTGAGGAAGGCAGAAGCCGTTTTGCGGTAATGTTTGTTGATATTGACAACTTCAAGTGGCTCAACGAAACCCTTGGACATAACTTCGGCGATGCAGTCCTCAGCGGTTTTGCTGCGGAACTTAAAGAGCACGTTCATCCCGACAGCGAAATTTTCCGTTTCAGCGGTGACGAATTCATTATTGTCAAGGAATTCGATACCGACTACGACGCTGTTTATGAGATTATCGAAACACTGCATAAGTGCTTCAATAAGCCCCTTGAAATTCTCAACGACAAAATTTACATCAAATTTTCAGTGGGCGTTTCTATTTACCCCGATGATGACCTTACCCCCGATATGCTGCTGCGTAACGCTGAAATGGCACTTCATCGTGCAAAGGAGTCGGGCAAGGACAGAGTTGCCTTCTATACCAACTCACACAAGAATAACAGTATCTACAGCAAGGCAGCAATTGCACGCAGCCTTAACGAGGCTCTCAAAAACGGCGAACTGTTCCTTCATTATCAGCCGATTGTTTCCGCAAAAACCTGCGACATTCACGGCTTTGAGGTTCTTCTCCGCTGGATAAGTCCCGAATTCGGCGTTGTTCCGCCGACTGAGTTTATCAATGTTGCGGAGGAAAGCGGCACGATTGTCCAGATTGGTTCCTGGATTTTCGAAAATGCCTGCCGTACGCTCAAACAAATCAACGAAAATCTTAATCCCGATGTTATTATGTCAATCAACGTTTCACCTGTTCAGCTAAGACGTGATAACTATATCGAGCATATCAAGAGGGTTATTGACATTACTCAGGTAAATCCGAAAAATATTCAGCTTGAAATTACCGAAAGCACCCTTATTGACTTCACTGACTCCAAAAATACCGTTATTAATGAAATCAATGATTTGGGAATTGCCCTTGCACTTGACGACTTCGGCACCGGTTATTCGTCCCTTAACTACCTTAAGAATTTCCCGATTAAGTGCCTGAAAATTGATAAGTCCTTCATTGATGAAATCAATAACAACAAGCGTGACTATGCAATTACCGACTCGATTATCGACCTTGTGCACAATCTCGGTATTCACACTGTTGCGGAGGGTATCGAAACAGTTGGTCAGTATGACTTCCTTACCGATATGAACTGCGACTACATTCAGGGCTTCCTTATGAGCAAGCCGCTTGATGAAGCAGCTGCAATCGAGTTCGTGGAAAAGTATAACGCTCTCCACAAACCGGACAAGCACAAGCTTGAAGAAAACGAACGCAAGCTTGCCGATGAACGCAAGAAGCGTAACGAAGAAAAAAAGAAAAAATCAAACACTGACAGCGTAACATTAACTGAAGATTTTATTATTTCAAAGTAAAAAAAGCACTTCCGACAGTAATAATCGGAAGTGCTTTTTTTATTCTTCATCCGTTTTCTGTTCGGAAGGCTCATTTCTTTCGACAGACTCAGGATTTTTGCTTTCTATATCACGGAAAATATTTATCGCCACGCTGCACACGGTCAGCATTACAAATGCAGGTCCGCAAATGAGAATAAGTATCATTGTTTTCGGACTCCACAGCATTGCTGCAAGTTCAACCGCAACAATTATCACAAGCAGCATTGAGCGGAGAAAATATCTCATACTGATATTGAAGCCGTTGCGTAGAGTATTCAGCAGCGTATTTTCGTAACGTGCAAACAGTGCAAAGGCATATAGCATTGTAAAAACAAATATGTATGCCGCAACTATTCCTGTAATAAGGAACAGGATTTGATGCTCCTCGGCATTTGCGATAAGCTGAAAATCAAGATACAACGCCCAAATGCAGATTACCGAGATAAATGACATTGGTATGCCCTGTTTCCAGTTTTCCTTGAATGCCTTGATAAAGTCGCTGACGATGTAGCCCTCCTGTCCTTCGGCAATTTTCAAGGCAACATAGTGTGCCGCTATTGTTGAAATGCCGATGGTTACGATAGGTAAGCTGAACACCAGCCACATAAAATTAAGCTTTACAAGGTCTGTAAGCCTGCACATAAAACGGTACAGCTTGCTGTCCGTGCTGAATAAACCTGCCATAAGAAATTCCTTTCAAGTGAAATTTTGGGGCACGCCTGTGACGTACCCCAAAACGCAAATTCAATTATCTAACCTGGTCTTCAAGTGAGCATCTGAGGTCAGCTTCTGCTTCGCACCAAGCAAGGCAGAGACCATCAGGGTCATATTCGCCGCACTTTGTAATCATTTCGTTTACAATTCTGTTGTATTCATCATCGTTTTCAGCGTAGATTGCCTGCCATGTGTAGTTAACGAGACATTCAGCAACCTGTTCCCAGATAATCTTGAGGTCATCTGTACGCTTGGATTCTGTGTAGGATGTACCAAGAGCAACCTTGAAGTTTGTTGTGTTCATATATTCCTGGAATGTGTACTGACCGTACTTGTCTCTCCAATCCTGGAGAATGTCGTATGTTTCGTCCTTACGCTGGGACTTCCAGTTGATGTAGTTGTATGTTTCACCGTTGGAATCAGGGTTGGAAGCATCCTTGGACCATGTTGTGTTGTTAGCCTGGAATGTACCGTCGTTGAAGTTACCGCCGCCCCATTCTTCAGGCATCATTGTACCCTTACGGTCAGCCTGTGCAGCTTCGCCAAGTTCAGTAAGGTAGCAGTTGCCTTCTTCGTCGTAGTACCAGCAAGCGTCCTTAGGACCGTAGTTGTATGTCATATATCCCTCAGGAGTTGTGAGGTAGTTGATAATAGCCATACAAAGTTCAGGATATTCAGTGTTTGCACCGATTGTCCAGATTCTGTTACCGCCGAGAACGTTCATACCGTAGCAGAGAGGAGTTGCATCGTTTGGTACCATTGGGTACATAGCCTTGCCTTCTGTAAGGTGAGCTTCTGTATTGTAAAGCTGAGAACCTGCATAGTCAAAGATGGAGAAGAATGTACCGCCGGCTGTAACCTTTTCACTCATCTCATTGTATGTCTGAGTCATAGAGTTAGGGTCGATAAGACCTGCCTGATAGAGTTTGTTGAAGAACTTGAGTGCTTCAAGGTATGGACCGCCTTCTTCAAGAGCGTAGTGGAAATCACCTGTTTCTACATCATAAAGACCGAAGCCCATTTCATCATAGCCCCAGTAGCAGGTAGCAAATGACTTGATGTACATTACCATATTGCCGTCCCAGTCAGGCCAGAGGGAGGTCGCATATGTTTCGTTGCCGTTTTCATCTGTTGGGCAGATACCCTTCATATCAACGAGAAGCTGATAGAATTCATCAAGGTTGTTGATTTCAGGGTAGCCAAGCTCCTTGTAGAGGTCCCAGCGAACGTCCATTGTGTAGAAGAAAGCTTCGTGGTCATCAGGACTGGAAGCAACGTTGTGACCGAAGCCGTAAACAACATTTTCACCGTTAACTGTTTCGTTGAGGTTGCCGTTGTTTGTAAGTGCATAAGGCATATTTTCCTTAAGATATGCACCATAGTTTGTGAGAAGGTCGTCTTCGTTGAAGTCGTAGAGCATACCCTCTGTAACAGCACGCTGATACTGGTCGCCGTTGGAGCCGAAAACTACGATATCACCAAGGTCACCTGATTCCATACGAGTGTCGAACATACCGTCTGTATCAGGAATGATAGTCATTTCGCAGTTGAATTCCTTCTTCATAACCTCAGCGAACCAACCTGTGAGCTTACCTGAATAGTTAGCAAGCTGGCTGAATACAGTGATTTCAATTGTATCGTCACCGTAGAGCTCCTGGAGTGTAGGAACTGCGTTTTCGGGAGCAGCTGTTGTTTCTGCAGCGGATGAATCACCCTCTGCTGCGTTGGTGTTTGCTGCAGTAGTTACTTCAGGAGCTACTTCAGGAGCAACCGTTGAAGAACTACAGCCTGCGAGAGTGCCGAGCATTGCCATTGAGGTAAGCCCTGCAAGAATTCTTTTGAGTTTCATATTTTTCCTCCTAAATAATTTATTTCAATTTGAAATAACGACTTGTTTATCCCTTAACCGCACCGAGCATAAGACCCTTTACAAAGTATCTCTGCATAAATGGGTATACGCACAGAATCGGGATTATAGTTACCATTGAAATGGTGTACTGAATAATCTTTGTATTCATCTGACCCGCAATGGTTGCACTATCCGAAGCACTTGCACCCGGCTGAACCAGCGCTGAAAGGTTGGAGCTCTGGTTAAGATAGATGTAAAGTCTGTGCTGGAGAGTGTAAAGCTCAGGTGTGTTTGCGTTGAGGATAAGGGAATCCTGGAAGGAGTTCCAGTGACCAACCGCACCGAAAATAGCGATTGTAGCAAGGATAGGCAAGCTGAGCGGCCAGATAATCTTGTAGAAAATCTTCCAGTAGCTTGCACCGTCGATGTAAGCACTTTCCTCAATTTCAGCAGGAATTGACTCAATGTAGGTCTTAACAAGAATGATGTTGTATGGGGAAACGATACCCGGAATGATGTATGCTGCGAATGTATTTGTAAGACCCAGCATAGCCATATTCAGGTACCAAGGGATAAGACCTGCGTTGAAGTACATAGTGATAACGAGGAAACGGTACCAGAATTTTCTGTGCCACATTTCCTTTTTGGTAACGAGGTAGCCTGCAAGTGCAGATGCAAAAACCATCAGTGCCGTACCGAGAATTGTTCTGATAAATGTGATACCAACTGAACTCCACAGGTCGTTAACTTTACCCATCTGAATGTAGTTGGATATTGTCAGACCCTTTGGAATAAGCGTGATAGCACCCTTTGTTACAAGCTCGTTATCGGAAATTGTATTGATAAAAATATAATAGAACGGGAAAATACAGCTAAGTGTAAAAATTGCAAAGAAAAGGTAATTGAAGATATTGAACACAATATCCGCAGGAGTCAGCTTGATTTTCTGGCTGTGCTCCTTAAAATATTTCTTTTCTTCAAGTCTTTCCTTACGAGTAAGTTTTATTTCGCTCATATCCGTACCTCCTTAAACAATGCTCTCGCCGCGGACAGCCTTGGACACACCGTTTGCAGCAAACAGGAGCACTACGCTGACTACGGATTTAACCATACCGATAACGGTTGAAAGCGGAATAAGTCCGTTGCCGATACCAAGGTTGTAAACGTAGAGGTCGAGAACCTGAATGGACTCACGGTTTACCGCGTTGGAGAACACGAGGTACTGGTCCATACCGTTGGAGAGGATATTTGCGATAGACATAAGCAGGAGTACACAGAATGTAGGAATAAGCTCAGGAACAGTTATGTACCACATTCTTGCAAATCTGCCTGCACCGTCAACTGTAGCAGCCTCATAAAGTCCCTGGTCGATACCTGAGATGGAAGCAATGTAGATGATAGCACTCCAGCCCACGCCCTTCCAAAGGCCCCAGGCAAGCATTTTCAGCCACATATGGTCGCTGTTCATCAGATAGTTTGTTGTAACAGGCTCACCTGTAATGCTTGTGAGCATTGTGTTGATGAAGCCGTCTGTTGAGAAGATTGCAAGAGCAATCGCATAAACAAGAACCCAGCTGATGAAGTTAGGGATTGTAGTAAAGGTCTGAACAAGCTGTCTGAAATGGGTGTTCTTTACTTCGGAAAGGAAAATAGCGAATGCCATAGGAATCCAGCTTGTAACGATACCAAGACCGCTCATTGCAAGAGTGTTTTTCAGCACGGTCACGATATCACGCTTTGTAGCAGCGTTCTGGAACAGCTGAGTAAACCACTTGAAGCCGACAAACTTATCCATTGAAAGTGTTTCGCCTGATTTGTATTCGAAGAAAGCATATCTCCAGCCGTAAAGAGGAAGGTAGCTGAACACGAAAGCCAAGGCGATGAACGGAAGCATCATAAGGAAAAGCTGATACTTAGGCTCCATTTCAAAGCCTTCCAGCTTGTTAATTCTTGGAAGAAGAACGAAGTTCGCTACAGAAATTACTATATAAGCGATTGAAAGAATTATAAATGCAGTAATAACAGGAGGGAAGAAAAGCTTCATATCCTCGAATTTTCCGACTGCACCTGATTTGTTTGCCAAATCCTGAACAATCGGATTAATCTGGAGCACAGCAATAAGCTCAATGATACCGCCTGTAAAACTGAACAACAGACCGAATTTTTTCAGCTTTGTGTTGCCAAGTGACATACAGCCGCCCGCAATTGCAATAACTGTTGCAATAAGAATAAACACACCGATTACGCTCAGCGTCTGGAAAGCAGGTTCCAGCCATTCCTGACGGCGAAGCGTAGCCTTGAAGGTATTAAGCATTGACTCATACGAAAGTGAGCATGAGAACAACGACATATTCTTGTTTACATTTTCGCTGACTCTGATAGGGTTAAATGCAGGGAAAAACAGCATAACAACGTTTGCGATAACACCGATACGAAGTATCCAGTAAAGCACGTCCGCAATTTTTTCGCTTGTTGTTTTCGGCTCAGAAAATCTCTGCTTGTTCCTTGCCTTTATTTCCTTATCGGAAAGAGTCAAAATATCAGATGCCATATTTAATAATCAGTCCTTTCGTCTGGACGTTACAGATAATTGTTGAAAACGATTTACACGGTAAAAAATTCAGACCGCTGCCGCCGTCTATGCGGTAGCAGCAGTCTGGAATAAGCTGATTAAATTTGTCGATTAGTTTCTCTTAGAAATGAAACTTAGTTTCTTTTAAAAGAAGAACTTAGTTCTTCTTTTTGGATACTACTGCAGCAGTACCTGCAACAGCCATTACGGAGAGCATTACAGCAGCAGGAACATTGCCTGTTGTTGGAGCTGTAGTTTCTGTTTCAGCTGTGTCAGCTGTATCAGCAGCACCTGCAGCAGGGAGACCGGAAACTGTGAATTCAATTTCAACGGAAGATGTAGGCATTACATAACCGAAGAGTTCGTTGATATCAGAGTTCCACTGGTTGATGCAGAGGAGGTTTACATATTCCTTTTCATCAGGATCCTGGAAATATTCATCAAATGT
Source organism: Oscillospiraceae bacterium (assembly GCA_045545795.1). Classification (GTDB taxonomy): domain Bacteria; phylum Bacillota; class Clostridia; order Oscillospirales; family Ruminococcaceae; genus RGIG8773. Next base: position 4,452 of record JAZQBN010000042.1, on the reverse strand, counting down.
ATACTTTGTCTGACCGTCGAGGATAACCTTAACGTCTGTTACGGATACACCTGCATCGAGAGGAATATCTGTGGAAACAAAGAGAAGGGAAAGAGCTTCAGCTGCACCGAGGTCAAAATCGCCTGTAAGGCTAACCTTGTAAGTGCCGTCGCCTGTAATCTGAGCGTCTGTGAAGTCGCCGCCCTTATCAAGAGCAACAGAACCGTCCCAGCCTGTAATCTGTTCAAAGTAAACCATACCGTCTTCGCCTGTTACGCCCTTACCGTATGTAGGGTCGTTCCACTTGTTTCTGAAGGACCAGCCTGTTGGTTCCTGAATACCGAGGTAAGCGTTGTAGCCGTCAGCTGCGGAAGCAGGAACAGCCATAGATACGAATGTTGTAGCTGCGATAGCTGCAGCTGCGATAGCACTAAGAATTCTTGATTTCTTCATAATAAATCTCTCCTTTTAATTTAGGGCAAAATGTATAAAGTAAAATCGTTTACACGCCCTTTGATTACTCTAATTTTACTATATTTAATCAATTATTGTCAAGTATCATTTTGAACAAATAGAATGTTCACATTGTGTAATATTGCACAATTAATATGCAGTTTTTTAACACAAAATACACTATTTGAGTTAATAATACATATGAAATGTAATATTCTGTATTTCCATTTTGTGTATAGCAGGTTGTCAAATCGCCCTTGTATACTTTTTCAGAAATTCAAGCTCATCACCTTCAAAATGCGGAGCAAGCCTGTCATAAACCATTTTGTGGTAGCTGTTCAATCTGTCCTTGTCACGCTGTTCCATCTGAGAAAGGTCAATACAATCCAAATCAATCGGTGCATAGGTAAGGGTTTCAAACTCCATCAGCTGACCATATTCGCAGTTTTCAGCCTTTCTGCACAGCAGCTCGTTTTCAATCCGTATACCGTGGCTTCCCTCAATGTACACTCCGGGCTCATCGGTTGTAACCATTCCTTCCTCCAGCACGGCTGTCCTCGGTAAATCCTCCCTCAATCTCCAGCGGAAGCTGTTTGGTGACTCGTGCACACTTAACAGGTAACCGACGCCGTGCCCCGTGCCGTGACGATAATCAAGCCCCATCTTCCACATCGGCTCACGTGCAAGAATATCGAGGTTTTCGCCTGTGCATCCGTGCATAAACTTAGCTGCCGACAGATTTAGCATCGACCGAAGTGTAACAGTAAAATGACTGCGCATTTCGTCCGTGATTTTCCCTAAAGCAAAGGTGCGGGTGATGTCGGTCGTACCCTCAAGATAGTGCCCGCCGCTGTCCACAAGAAGCATACCCTCAGGCTTTATCTCAGCATTGTTACCCGTCTCAGCGGAATAGTGCACCATTGCCGCATTTGCCCCGTAAGCACTGATTGTTTCAAAGCTTACACCGATAAAGCTGTCGCCGCCGATTTTCTGACGCAGGCTGTCAATGTATGCACCTGCATCGCACTCGGTAATTTTCATTTTGCCCGCATTGTTTTTCAGCCAGTACATAAATTTTGTAACTACAATGCCGTCCATAAGGTGTGCCTTGCGGATATTTTCAATTTCAATCGGATTTTTAACTGCTTTAAGAAGTGAACAGGGTGCAGGCTTAGAAATAATTTCGCACCCTTCAAGCAGCTGCACCAGACGATAATTTGCACGGCTTTTATTAATCAGCACACGCTTGTCGGCAAGTGCCCCGACAAACTCATATATATAATAGTATGGCAGAATTTCCGCACCGCTTTTTTCAATATATTCACGCACAGAATTATTGCAGGCGTTTTCATCAGCAAAAAGATACGCTTTATCAGCCGTTATCACCGCATAGGAAAGCACCATCGGACAGCATTCAATATCGTTTGCACGGATATTGAACAGCCAGGAAATATCATCCAACGTTGTAATGATGTGCACGTCAGCTTTCTCCTCAGCAAGCTTTTCACGCACCTCAGCAAGCTTTTCAGCCGCACTTTTGCCGCTGTACTTCTCATCAAGCAGAAAAATTTCCGTATGCTCAAGAGGCGGTCTGTCCGTCCATACCTTGTCAGCAAGGTCAATGCCGCAGATAACCTTTCCGCCCTTTTCTTCTGCAATTTTTGCGTACCCCTCACCTGTCGCACCTGTGATAACACGTCCGTCGAAGCCGATTGCACCGCCGCTTGGGAGAGCGTCCCCAACATATTTCTTTACAGTGGGCACATTTGGCTCGCCTGACTTCATAAGGATAATTCCGCTGCCCGAAAGCTGTTTTTCTGCCTGAATGAAGTAGCGACCGTCAGTAAACAGTGCCGCCTCATCCGCAGTAACAACAAGAGTACCTGCCGAGCCTGTGAAGCCGCTGAGAAACCTGCGTGCCATAAAATACGGGCTGACATATTCGCTGTCGTGAAAATCCGAAGTCGGCACAATATAGATATCTATGCCTGCGGCTTTCATTTCCGCACGCAAAGCAGTTATTTTTTCGGTTACGGTCATATCTGTTTCCTCCGTGTTAATCTGAATTTTATTATATTATAGCACACTTTACAACAGTTGTCACGACAAATGATAATTTAGCAGAGAATTTGGCAACCCACTGGGGAAAACCTTTCTGAAGAAAGGTTATTCCCCAGACCCCTTTCCAAAGACTTTCAGTCTAATTTTTTACATATAGAAGTTTTAGGGAGGGAGTTTGAGGGATGACCCTTTTCCAAAAGGGTCTCCCTCAATAGGTTACTAAATTCTCTGCTGAATTGTAGTTTATCTCTTGAATTGTTATGCAAAATCTGATATAATAAATCTGTTTGTGCAGAAAGGAAATGAGACTATGAATTCGGATAAATTAACCTTTAAAGAGGGACTTGCTGACGGTATCCCGATAGGACTCGGCTATCTGTCAGTGTCATTCAGCTTCGGCATAGCCGCTGTTTCGCAGGGACTTCCATGGCTTGCGGCTACAATAATATCTATGTCAAACCTTACCTCAGCAGGTCAGGTTGCAGGTCTGAGCATTATCGCCTCCGCAGGTACTCTGCTTGAAATGGCACTTGCCCAGCTTATAATAAATATGCGTTATGCACTGATGAGTCTGTCGCTTTCTCAGAAGCTCGACGCAAGCTTTACCACACCTCACCGTTTTCTTGCGGCATTCGGAATTACCGATGAAATTTTCGCCGTGTCGGCAGGCAAGCCAAAGGACGTTACTCCTCAGTATATGTACGGACTGATTTTGCTGCCGTTTATCTGCTGGAGCAGCGGTACTCTCCTCGGCGGAATTATGGGAAGTATCCTGCCTGAAATGCTTTGCTCAGCACTCGGTATAGCAATCTACGGAATGTTCATCGCAATATTTGTTCCGCCCGCAAGAAAATCAATGGGCGTGTTCGTGACAGTCGTAATTTCCGCAGGAATGAGCTGCTGCCTTGAATTTATCCCGATTTTCGACAGCGTGTCCTCAGGCTTTGCAATTATAATATGTACTCTCGCCGCAGCAGCCACAGGTGCGTTTTTCTTTCCGCGGAAGGAGGCTGACGAAGAATGACAGGTTCACTTGCTTTATACATAGCAGTAATGGCAGGGGTAACATACCTTATAAGAATGCTGCCGTTTGTGATATTCAGAAAGAAAATCAAGTCCCGCTTTGTCAAAGACTTCCTTTATTATGTTCCGTACGCAGTTCTCGGAGCAATGACAATTCCCGCCGTGTTCTTCTCAACAGGAAATATCATATCCGCAGTTGTAGGACTCGCAGCTGCACTTGTCCTCGCATTCAGGGGCAAGGGGCTTCTTCCCGTCGCAGCAGCAGGATGCATAGGTGCATTTGCCACTGAATTAATTTTGAGTATAATATGAGAAAAGCTCGTGAAGCAACATTCTTCACGAGCTTTTTCTTATTCCTCAATCTGCTTGCCAAGGAACTGTGCTGCCGCCTGAATGAGATTCTGCTGAACTTCATTTGCAACAGACTCGTTGTTCGGGGCAAGAAACGCAACCGCACCCGTAACATCACCCGAAGCAAGAATAGGTGAGCAGGCAATTGCAGGACGGTCAATTCCCTCAACAGGAAAAACCTTAGCGTCATTGTGAGAGGCGTAAATATAGTTCTTGCGGTTTTCAAGATATTCTTCAAGTGCCTGAGAAACACGGCGCTCGCTGAATTCCTTCTTCTGTACACCCGCAACAGCAACAACGTGGTCACGGTCAAAAACAACCGTAGGACAGTTTGCAAGCTTAGTCATAACCTCAGCAACCTGAGCCGCAGACCCTGCCATTTCGTTGATTGCACTGTACTTCTTGAAAATAACCTCACCGTCATTGCTTGTGTAAATTTCGAGGGGGTCACCCTCACGAATACGCATAGTGCGTCTGATTTCCTTTGGGATTACCACACGACCCAGGTCGTCAATTCTTCTGACAATACCCGTAGCTTTCATTTGTATATTCCTCCGTTTTTTAACTTTAATTTTGTTGCCCTAA
>JAZQBN010000041.1:0-2572 GCA_045545795.1 Oscillospiraceae bacterium | reverse complement strand
AAAAATCTATGCTCCAAAAAATGTTTCCGAAAAATGGAAGCCTTTATCCTGAAATTCGATTTGCTGGATTTACTGACGCTTGGGAACAGCGTGAGGTTAAAGAGTTATGCTCTATCTCTACTGGAAAGAGTAATACGCAAGACAAAATTGACGAAGGTGAGTACCCTTTTTATGTAAGGTCGCCCATTGTAGAGAGAAGCAATAAATATCTTTATGATGAAGAAGCTGTTCTTACAGTTGGCGATGGTGTTGGTACTGGAAAAGTGTTTCATTATGTTAATGGTAAGTACGACCTACATCAGCGTTGTTACCGAATGTACGCCTTTTCTGACGAACTGAACGCAAAGTATTTTTACCATACGTTTTCGCATTTGTTCTATAAAAGAGTTATGGCAATGACAGCAAAAACTTCCGTCGATTCTGTACGTCTTGAGATGATTTCAGATATGGAAATCCCTACTCCGACAATAGCGGAACAGGAAAAAGTAGGAGCTTTTTTTACTAACCTCGACAACCTTATCACCCTTCATCAGCGTAAGTTGGAAACGCTGAAAAAAATGAAAAAATCTATGCTCCAGAAGATGTTTATATGAAAGGCGGTGTATTAACTTGGCTGAATTAGAACAGACAATAGAAGAAAAGTTAATAAAACAGCTTACTGAGGGGAAAAGTCAGTGGACTTACCGCCCCGACCTTAATGATGAAAACAAACTTTGGGCGAATATCAAGCTCATTCTTGAACGTGGAAACAAAGAGCAGCTTGACGGAACAGAGCTGACCGACCGTGAATTTGAACAAGTAAAGAATCAGCTTTCTTTCCCAACCTTTTATGATGCTGCAAAATGGATTGCAGGAGAAAACGGCGTTGCACACGTTTCCGTTCAGAGAGATACCAAGACCGTTCAGCTTACAGTCTTAAAGCGTGATGATATTGCAGGCGGTTCAAGCGTTTATGAGGTTATCAATCAGTACAGAGCCTTAAAAGACGACGAATGCGATATTCACGACCAGAACCGTCGCTTTGACGTTTCTCTGCTTATTAACGGTATTCCACTTATTCATATCGAGCTGAAAAACCGTCAGCACTCATATATGGACGGTTTCAGACAGATTAAAAAGTATATCAGCGAGGGTAAATTTACAGGCGTATTCTCTGCTGTTCAGATGTTTGTAGTATCAAATGCGGTGGACACCAAGTATTTTGCAGCAGCTACCGAGGAACAGCTCAATGAAAAGTTTCTTTCAGGTTGGCAGGATAACGAAAATGTTCCTGTTTCCGATTATCTGAAATTCGCTTCACAGGTGCTTAAAATCCCCGAAGCTCACCAGATGGTAATGAAATATGTTGTATTAGACCAAGAGGACAAAAAGCTCCTTCTGCTCCGTCCGTATCAGATACACGCTATTGAAGCTGTGAGAACTGCTTCACGTCAAGGTAAATCGGGATATATCTGGCATACAACAGGCTCAGGCAAGACTATGACGAGTTATAAAACAGCGAGAAATCTTCTTATGGATATTCCGAGCATTGAAAAGACAATATTCCTTATTGACCGTAAAGACCTTGATATGCAAACAACTCAGGCATTCCAGTCTTATGCAAACAATGATGTTGTTGATGTAGATGAAACCGACAATGTAGGCGACCTCATAAATAAGCTGAAAAACCAAAATCAACAGGTTATCGTTACAACAATTCAAAAGCTGTCTATTGCGATAAAGAAGCGTTTGCAGGAAGGCACACCAGCTTATAACCGTATTAAGAGCCTGCGAATTGCTTTTGTTGTTGATGAATGTCACCGAGCTGTTACACCGAGAACACAGCGACTTCTCTCGCAGTTCTTCCACAATTCCCTTTGGTATGGCTTTACGGGAACCCCACGCTTTGAGGTAAACGCATATCCAGCCGAAGGAGATTTGCCGAGAACTACAAATGAGCTTTACGGCGATTGTTTACATAAGTATACAGTAAAGGAAGCTATCCGTGACCAAGCCGTTTTAGGCTTCCAGACCGAACATCTCGGTCAGCTTGACTTAAAGAACAATGACGAAAACGAAGAATTGTCCATTTACGAAACCGAAACGCATATGCTCAAAGTTCTTGACACTATTCTAAATAAATCAAGAGAGAAGCTCGGATTTACAAACGGACGTGGAAAAACTTATGAAGGATTGCTCACAGTTAATTCAATTCAGAGGGCACAGGCATATTATGATTTGCTGAAAAGAGTCAAAAACGGCGAAACAGAGCTTGAAATCAGCGAAGAAACAAAACGAGTTTTACCTGACTTCCCGAAATTTGCGATTACATATTCCGTTTCAAGTGATGAAGATACTGAAAGTGCAGACCTCAATGTTCCGAAGATGAAAGAGTCGCTTGATGATTACAACAAGATGTTCGGTACTACATACGGTATTGGCGAAATCAAAGGATATAACGCAAATCTGAACGACCGACTTGCAAGAAAGAAATCCAAATTCAAGAGCCGTGATGAACAACTCGACCTTGTTATCGTTGTAAACAGATTACTCACAGGTTTTGACGCACCTTGTTTGTCAACCGTCTTTATGG
>JAZQBN010000040.1:0-14686 GCA_045545795.1 Oscillospiraceae bacterium | reverse complement strand
TGCTTGCTTCTTAAACTCCTCGTCATACTGTCTTCCTGTTCCCATTTTTTGACTCCCTCCTTTTTGCTTTATTATACTTTGATTGTTTCATTTGTGTCAAGTTTTATTATACAGGATCAGGCGATTTGTTTCGATACAATCACGCTTTTTACGGACACACTTTTCTGCACTTTGCAATCACTCCGCAGGCAAGCTTTTCTCCTGCGTTGCCGGATGGCTGTGTCATAAAATCATCAGGATTTCCGTGGATAATCACAGTTTTCCCGATGATCTCTGATAACGAAAAACGATCGGTCAGAAATGCTGTGAAGGCATAACCATGATTGCTGAACAGCGGCGGCAGATCGCCTGCATGGAATGGATGCTCACAGTCCGCAGGATTGTAGTGGGACATTGTTCCCGAAAACGGATCGTGCATATCCCCCTCGCACATTGTTCCTTCATGGATATGGAATGCAAAAACGGGATGATGACATCTTTCGCCGGAATGCGGCAGACCGTTAATCTCTGCTGCGACCAATACGCCGTTTCTTGTCCGATAAAAACGTACTGCACCATGAATGTTGGGATACACTGCACTGCCGTTTATCAATGCTGATGCATCACAGGGCTTCGTGAGCAGAGCCGCATAATTTCGAATATTTCTCTCCATCATATCACCTCTGTATAATATATGCTGAAGAGTAGCTTACAGTGTGCTAGTAGAATCCCTATTTTGCGTACTTTTCACAGCCGATGAATAAATGCACCCTTTTTTCTCCGAAAATCCAATAATAAAACGATAGCAAGGGGCTATCGTTTCGGAATTGAAATTTTCTCGTTTGTCTGCTCTGAAATCACTGCAAAAATCCGACCTATCGTTTCGGATTTGCAGAATTTCCCGAAAACACGTTATTTTGTCAAAAATAAATGCACCCTAACTTTGTATCAAAATTAAGGTGCTGATATGTCTAAGAACGGTAATTTTGATACAATTGCGACTTTGTTGATTACCGTTTTCTTTTGGTGGAGTGCGTTTTATTTTGGTTGAGCGTTTTCTGTTGACGGCAAAAGAGAAAGAGGGCATAATTTTAGACGATAACCATATAGAAATGTTCAAAAATACAGCATAAAAACCAAATGGTATAATTATTTCAGACACCACGCCCGTTCCAATGCTTCAGCCCCTTTGACAAGCTGATCAGTATTCAATCCCGAAAAACCTGCAACAATAATGTTTTCCGGCATATTCGTCACAGGAAAGGAATAATACTCCGAAAGTCCATAAACCTTTACTCCTTCTCTAGCGGCACTGGCAAGAAGCTCATTCTGTTTCATACCATTCTCGACTGTCAGCAGCAGATGCATACCTGCATCACATCCTGATATCTTCACAAAGTTTTCGAGCTTACTCTCGGAGATTTTTTTGCAGAGAATATCCCTACGCTGACGGTAGATTTTCTTCATGCGGCTGATATGCCTCTCAAAGTGCCCTTTTTCCATGAATTTTGCAAGCGTCAGCTGCTCAAATACTGGAACTGTGCAGGAGTAAAAGCCGAGACGTGTTGTAAATCTTCCGCAAAGCTGTTTCGGGAGCACCATATAGCTGATTCGCATGGATGGTGCAAGACTTTTTGTAAATGTACCCATGTAGATAACGCTGCCGTTTTTGTCCATACTTTGAAGAGTCGGAATTGGTCTGCCTGCATAGCGGAATTCGCTGTCGTAGTCATCCTCAATAATGTATCTGTCCGCACGAGAATTCGCCCACCGCAGAAGTTCCTGTCTGCGACTGACGGGCATCACGATACCCAGCGGGAAATGATGAGAGGGCGTGACGTGTAGCACGTTGACACCAAAGCCTGAAATTGCCTCTGTGCTTGCCCCTTTTTCATCCATAGGAATTGGGAATACTCTCGATGTGTTGGCACTGAATATTTTGTAAATCTTGCTGTAGCCGGGATTCTCTACACCATAAGCATTGTCCCTGCCAAGCAACTGAATTATGAGTCCTGTCAGATATTCCGAACCTGCACCTATCACGATCTGTTCAGAATCAACCGTCATTCCTCGAAATTCTTTAAGATATGAAGCGATTTCGTTACGCAGAACCAATATTCCCTGATGATGACAGGCATTGAGCAGATCTACACTCTGTTCGCTGAGCACCTCACGGGACAGCTTTGCCCATGTGGAAAATGGAAAATCCGAGGTATCAATGCGATTTGTACGAAAGTCATATTGTATTGGCATAGTTTCGGGTATGCTTTCACTGATTTCCGAAGCAAAACTGACCTTATCTGTTTCTGCAAAATTCTCAACATAGAAGCCACTGCCTGGTTTAGAGGTGATATACCCCTCCGCAAGCAGCTGTGCATAGGCATTTTCAACCGTAATAACACTAATTTTCAGATGTGCGGCCAATGCACGTTTTGATGGAAGTTTTTCTCCGCACCCGATGTTTTCTGATTCGATCTCCTGCTTTATGAAGCTGTAAAGCTGCATATACAGCGGATTTTTGCTGTTCACATTCAGATTACATGTAATCATATTATAACCGACCTTATAAAATATTAAAAAATTGAGCCTTGTGATACAGTCACTTCTGTGTTATCATTATAACATACAATCCACAAAAATACAAGCAGGAGGATGTTATTATGGAACAAAATCGTTATAAGCTGAATAAGGAACTGGCACAGATGCTTAAAGGCGGCGTAATTATGGATGTTACCACCCCAGAACAGGCGAAAATTGCAGAAGCGTCAGGTGCTTGTGCTGTAATGGCTCTTGAGCGTATTCCAGCTGATATTCGTGCGGCAGGTGGGGTATCCCGTATGAGCGATCCGAAGATGATCAAGGGGATTCAGGATGCAGTTTCAATTCCTGTTATGGCAAAATGCAGAATCGGTCATTTTGCTGAAGCACAGATTTTGCAGGCAATTGAAATTGACTACATCGATGAAAGCGAAGTGCTGTCGCCTGCAGATGATAAATTCCACATCAACAAGAGAAAATTTGATGTTCCGTTTGTGTGTGGCGCAAAGGATTTAGGCGAGGCGCTCCGCAGAATCAACGAGGGTGCTTCCATGATTCGTACAAAGGGCGAACCCGGAACAGGTGATATTGTGCAGGCAGTACGTCATATGCGTATGATGAACAGCGAAATCCGCAAGATTCAGTCCATGAGTGAGGATGAACTTTTCAACGAAGCTAAGATGCTACACGTACCCTATGAACTGGTGCAGTATGTGCATGAAAACGGTAGAATTCCTGTGGTAAATTTTGCAGCAGGCGGTGTGGCAACACCTGCAGATGCGGCTCTGATGATGCAGCTTGGTGCAGAGGGCGTGTTTGTCGGTTCAGGTATTTTTAAATCCGGCAATCCCGAAAAGAGAGCCGCTGCAATCGTCAAGGCGGTGACCAATTTCAACGATTCCAAAATGCTGGCAGAGCTTTCGGCGGATCTCGGTGAAGCAATGGTTGGTATCAACGAGGATGAGATCAGCCTGCTGATGGCAGAAAGAGGCAAGTAATGAAAATCGGTGTACTCGCCTTGCAAGGGGCGTTCATTGAACATGAAAAGAAACTTATCGAATGCGGTGCAGAGACGTTTGAAATAAGACAGAGAAGGGATATTGAACGTTCTTTTGATGGTCTGATACTTCCGGGCGGTGAAAGTACCGTTATGGGAAAGTTGCTGCATGAGCTTGATCTGATACAACCGGTTCGTGAGAGGATTCTGAGTGGTATGCCTGTCATGGGGACCTGTGCAGGTCTGATTCTTCTTGCAGAGCATATTGCTGAAGATGATACTGTCCATATCGGCACAATGGGTATAACTGCAAGGCGAAATGCCTATGGCAGACAGCTCGGTAGCTTTCATACCACTGCACAGTTTAAGGGGATTGGAGAAATACCCATGACTTTTATCAGAGCACCGTATATCGAAGATAATTCGACAGCAGAAATTCTTGCTGAGGTTGACGGCAAGGCAGTAGCGGCTCAAGAAAACAACCAGCTCGCCCTTGCCTTTCATCCTGAATTGGATGATTCAGTCGCTGTGCATGAGTATTTTTTGAAGATATAAAAACAGTGAGCGAAAGCAAAACGAGTTGATAGTGAGTGAACTTGATTTCCTACATAGAAATACAATCAGGCTTATACTTGCATAAACCTTTCCTTAATGCCGCCTTCACCGGCTAAACTCTGATGGACTTTTTTATAAGAGTTAAAATGAGCGGTAATACAGATTATGCATTACCGCTCATATTTCAGCTTTTATAAAGACTTGCCGTTTGCCAGTTCTGCAATGGTGATACCATCAAAATACTGATTGGTCAGACGATGAAACTCCGTCCACATGGAAAGTGTTTTACAGGTATCTTTCTTTTCGCAGACCTCGGCATTGCAGTCAAGGCAAGCAACAGGAGCGAGATTACCCTCGGTTAGCCTTAGAATTTCGCCTACGGTACATTCTTCGGGAACACGGCTCAGTCTGTAGCCGCCGCCTTTGCCCTGAACACCCTCAACAAGTCCATTTTTTACAAGAACGGGAAGTATTCTTTCAAGATATTTAAGAGAAATCTCCTGACGTGCCGCAACTTCCTTCATAGGTATATAGCCGTCAGTTTTATGTTCTGCAAGGTCAATCATCACACGCAGAGCGTATCTGCCTCTTGTTGAAATCATCATATCAAACACCTCCCGTTTATTGTATCAAAAATATGTGGAATTGTCAATTACTCAGAAAAAGTGGTGTTGACAGATATCTGTCCCCCGTGTCTGGAAGCAGAACAACAATGTTTTTACCCTCATTTTCAGAACGATTTGCAAGTTCAATTGCCGCATAAGTTGCCGCACCAGAAGAAATTCCCACAAGTACACCCTCGCTCTTGCCGATAAGTCTGCCTGTTTCAAAAGAGTCCTCATTTGAAACGGTGATAATTTCATCGTAAACTTCCGTGTTAAGCACGTCTGGAACAAAGCCCGCACCGATACCCTGGATTTTGTGCGCACCTGCAATACCTGTTGAAAGCACCGCAGAAGAAGCCGGCTCAACCGCAACGATTTTCACAACGGGATTTTTTGATTTAAGATATTCGCCCACACCTGTTATAGTTCCGCCTGTGCCTACACCTGCAACAAAAATATCTACACTTCCATCTGTATCCTCCCAGATTTCGGGGCCTGTTGTCAAGATGTGAGCTTTTGGGTTTGCAGGATTTGTAAACTGTGATGGTATAAAGCTGTGTGGAATTTCCTTTGCAAGCTCCTCTGCCTTTGCAATTGCGCCCTTCATTCCCTTTGCACCTTCGGTAAGAACAAGCTCTGCACCATATGCCTTCATAAGCTGTCTGCGTTCAACGGACATTGTTTCGGGCATTACAATGATAATTCTGTAGCCTCTTGCCGATGCAACAGCCGCAAGACCGATACCAGTATTTCCTGAAGTAGGCTCGATAATTACCGAGTCGGGAGTAAGTTTTCCGCTTGCCTCTGCATCATCAATCATCGCTTTAGCAATTCTGTCCTTTACTGAGCCTGCGGGATTGAAATATTCAAGCTTGGCAAGAATTTTCGCTTTAAGTCCGAGATTTTTTTCGATGTGTGTGAGTTCAAGCAATGGTGTTTTGCCAATAAGCTGGTCGGCTGATGTATATATCTTAGCCATAATAATCACTCCTTTACTGCCGTAAATCCGTTTTCAAGGTCTGCGATAATATCATCAATATGCTCCGTGCCGATTGAAAGACGGATTGTGTTTGGCTTGATGTCCTGTTCTGCAAGTTCTTCTTCGGTAAGCTGACTGTGAGTTGTTGTTGCGGGGTGAATTACAAGGGATTTTGCGTCGGCAACGTTTGCAAGCAGCGAGAAGATTTTCAGACTGTCGATAAATCTGTGTGCTTCCTTAACGCCGCCCTTGATTTCAAAGGTGAAAATCGAACCGCCGCCGTTTGGAAAATATTTTTCGTACAGTTCGTGGTCGGGATGTTCCGCAAGTGATGGGTGATTTACCTTTTCAACCTGAGGATGATTTTTCAGGAACTCAACAACCTTTCTTGTGTTTTCAGCGTGTCTGTCAAGGCGGAGAGACAAGGTTTCCACACCTTGCAAAAGGAGAAATGCGTTGAACGGAGAAATTGTTGCGCCCGTGTCACGGAGAAGAATTGCACGGATATATGTAACGAATGCCGCCGCACCAACAGCTTTTGTAAAGGATACACCATGATAGCTTGGGTTAGGAGCAGAAATTGCGGGATAATTTCCGCTTTTCTCCCAGTCAAACTTGCCTGAATCAACGATTATACCGCCGAGAGTTGTTCCGTGACCGCCAATAAATTTTGTTGCGGAGTGAACAACAATATCTGCACCGTGCTCAATAGGTCTGATAAGATACGGCGTGCCGAAAGTATTGTCAACAACCAGAGGCAGACTGTGCTTGTGAGCAAGCTCGGCAAGAGCGTCAATGTCGGGAATATCGCTGTTTGGGTTGCCAAAGGTCTCGATGTATATCGCTCTGGTATTCTCCTGAATCGTCGCTTCAACTTCGGCAAGGTCGTGAATATTTACAAAGCTTGCGGTAATACCGAAGTTGGGGAGGGTGTGAGCAAGAAGATTATAACTGCCCCCATAAATAGACTTTTGTGCGACAATGTGACCGCCGTTCTGTGCGAGTGCCTGAATTGTGTAGGTGATAGCCGCCGCACCCGAAGCAAGCGCCAAAGCCGCAACGCCGCCTTCAAGTGCCGCGGTACGCTTTTCAAGAACGTCCTGTGTTGAGTTTGTAAGTCTGCCGTAAATGTTGCCTGCATCGGCTAAACCGAAACGTGCGGCTGCGTGCTCGCAGTTGTGGAAAACGTAGGATGTTGTTTGATAAATCGGTACTGCTCTTGAATCTGTTGCGGGGTCGGGAGTTTCCTGACCAACGTGAAGCTGTAATGTTTCAAATTTATAGTTTGCCATAATTATATTTCCTTTCGTGATTAAAATGTGGTTTGTGTGCGTGTAAAATCAACAGCACCACATTCGTCCGAATCGGAAATTAGCTCTTAAAAGTTGCTGAAAAATAAATGTCATAATATCACCTGGCCTTTATTCCTACTCATCTGGTAGGTTGATATTATTATAACACAAATTACCTACTTTGTCAATAGGTAATTCGAAAATTTATCAAAAAAACTGCCATACATTGTACGGCAGTTCTGATTCAGTTTATTATTCAGTTACAGCTTCTTTCATCTTCTTAACATATTCACCAACAAGTTCAACAGCACTTTTGCCGTGCTTCTCAATCAGCTTGATAATTGCCGAGCCGACGATTGCACCATCTGAAACAGCCGCCATTTTTCTTGCCTGTTCGGGAGTGGAAATGCCGAAACCAATTGCACAGGGAATATCAGTATTCTCACGCACTACCTTTACAATAGAGGCAAGGTCGGTTGTAATTTCGCTTCTTGTTCCTGTTACACCAAGACTTGAAACAATGTAGAGAAACCCTTCCGCTTCTCCTGCAATCATTGCAATACGTTCTCTTGATGTAGGTGCAATAAGTGAAATAAGGTCTACACCGTATTTTCTGCAAATCGGCTGAAATTCATTCTTTTCCTCAAATGGAAGGTCTGGAAGAATAATTCCGTCAATTCCGATTTCGGAGCAGGCTGAAATAAACTTTTCCGCACCATAAGAAAAAACAACATTTGCATATGTCATAAACACCAGCGGAATTGTTATATCCCTTCTCAAATCACGCACAAAATCAAATATTTTATCTGTTGTTACACCGCCTGCAAGGGCACGGATATTCGCTCCTTGAATAACAGGACCTTCCGCTGTCGGGTCGGAAAAGGGAATACCAAGCTCAATAAAATCCGCACCGTTTTTCACAGCTTCACGAACGATTTTTCCTGTTGTTTCAAGGTCGGGGTCTCCGCAGGTTATGAACGGAATGAATGCTTTTCCTTTTTCAAATGCTTTTCTGATGTTACTCATAAATATCCTCCCCTCTGTAACGTGCAATGGCTGCACAGTCCTTATCACCTCTGCCTGAGACAGTGATTACTATAATTTTATCCTTATCCATTGTGGGTGCAAGCTTCATTGCGTGAGCAACAGCATGGGCAGATTCGATTGCGGGAATAATACCTTCGGTCTTAGATAAAAATTCAAAGGCTTCAACCGCTTCTTCATCGGTGACAGGTACATACTCAGCTCTACCGATATCGTGGAGATGAGCATGTTCGGGTCCGATACCCGGGTAGTCAAGTCCTGCTGAAATAGAATAAACAGGAGCAATCTGACCGTATTTATCCTGACAGAAATACGACTTCATTCCGTGGAAAATTCCAAGCCTACCCGTGTTAATTGTTGCCGCAGTTTCAAAGGTGTCAATGCCACGTCCTGCCGCTTCACAGCCGATAAGACGGACGCTTTCGTCATCAATAAAATGATAAAAACTGCCCATTGCGTTTGATCCGCCGCCCACGCAGGCAATAACAGCGTCAGGGAGTCTGCCTTCCTTTTCAATAATCTGCGACTTAATTTCCTTAGAGATAACCGCCTGAAAATCGCGGACAATGGCGGGAAACGGGTGCGGTCCCATTACCGAGCCTAAACAATAATGTGTATCGTCAATTCGCGAAGTCCACTCACGCATAGCCTCGGAAACAGCATCTTTAAGTGTAGCCGTGCCGCTTGTCACAGGGATAACCTCTGCACCGAGAAGCTTCATTCTGTATACATTCAAAGCCTGCCGCTTGGTGTCCTCCTCGCCCATAAAAACAACACATTTCATATCCAAAAGTGCGGCGGCGGTGGCTGTTGCAACACCGTGCTGACCTGCACCTGTTTCGGCAATAAGCCTTGTTTTGCCCATTTTCTTCGCAAGAAGAGCCTGACCGAGAACGTTGTTTATCTTGTGGGAACCTGTGTGGTTCAAATCCTCACGCTTGAGATAAATTTTCGCACCGTCCAGTGCTTTTGTCAGCTTTTCCGCATAATAAAGCCGTGAGGGGCGGTTTGCATATTCATTGAAAAGCTCCGTAAGCTCACGATTGAACTCGGGGTCGTTTTTATAGTGATTATATGCCTTTTCAAGCTCAATTACCGCATTCATAAGTGTTTCGGGGATATACTGTCCGCCGTGAATGCCGAATCTTCCGTTTGCCATAAAATCAATCCTTTCTGACAGCATTAACAAAGGCTGTCATTTTTATTTTATCTTTAAATCCGTCTGTTTCAAGGGACGAGCTTGCGTCAACTGCAAAGGGTGCAAGTTGTTTTATTGCCGTTTCCACATTTTCGGGGGTAAGTCCCCCTGCAAGAAAATACGGTCTTGCAATATCTTTCAAAAGCGAGTGGTCAAAAACTTTTCCCGTACCGCCGCCCGAATCCAGAAGCACATAATCGGCGGAGGATTGGTTTGCCGAAGCTATGTCAGCCTCACTTTCAATCCGAAAAGCTTTGATTACAGGGCAGTCAATTACCCTCCGCAAACCGGTGATATATTTTTCACTCTCATTACCGTGAAGCTGAACAATGTCAATGATTTTACGTTTTATCAAATCTGCAATTACCTCAATTTTTTCGTCAACGAAAACTCCCACAGGTGTAATTCTGTCATCAAGATGTTCTCTCAGAACTTCAGCCTTTTCGGGAGAAATATACCGTCTGCTTTTCGGCGCAAAAACAAAGCCGATATATTCGGGCAGCAACTCATTCACATACTCAATATCACAGGGACGTGTAAGACCGCAAAGCTTGATTTTTGTCATACGCCACGAAGCTCCGAAAGCTTTGCTTTCTTATTTTCTGCACGCATAAGTGTTTCACCGATAAGCACAGCGTCCGCACCGATTTCACGCAATTTCTGCACATCCTCTGCTGTCTGTACACCGCTTTCCGACACAAAGATTATATTCTTCGGCACAAGCTCTCTCATACGTCTGCTATTATTCGTATTAACAGAAAAATCCTTGAGATTTCGGTTATTTACCCCGATAATCCTTGCACCCGAATTTACTGCAAGCTTAACCTCGCTTTCGTCGTGCGCTTCAACAAGTGCAGAAATCCCGAGCCTGTCGCATATTCCGATATATTCCCTGATTTGCTCTGCCGAAAGAATGGAGCAAATCAGAAGTACAGCCTTTGCTCCGAGTAATATTGCCTCGTAAATCTGATAATCGCTGACAGTAAAATCTTTTCGCAGACAAGGAACTGAAACAGCCGCCGCAATCTCTTTCAGATAATTGTCACTGCCGAGAAACCATTTCGGCTCGGTTAACACGGAAATGCAGTCTGCACCTGCCTTTTCGTATTCCTTTGCAATTTCAAGATAGGGAAAATCCTCTGCAATAATACCCTTTGAGGGAGAAGCCTTTTTGCACTCGCAGATAAAGGAAATATCAGGCTTGCGGAGTGCTTTTTCAAACTCAAAGTCACCTTTCGGGAGAGCAAATGCACAGCTTTTTATTTCATCAAGCGAAACACTCTTTTTTGCCGCTTTTACACGTTCAAAAGCGTGTTCGGCAAGCTTATCAAGTATTGTCATAATTCACCTCACGAATTTGAAAGTTCTATCAGCATTTCAAGAGTTTCCATTGCCTTTCCGCTGTCGATAATCTCTTCGGCAAGCTTTATTCCGTCAGCAATCGTTTCAGCCTTTTCGCCTATGCAAAGTGCCGCACCTGCATTCAGCAGAACAGCGTTTCTTCTGTGTCCCTTTTCACCGCTTAAAATGCTGCGTGTGATTTCCGCATTTTCAGCAGGCTTGCCTCCCCGCAAATCCTCACGGGTACAGCGTTCAAATTCGAACTGTTCGGGAGTGATTTCGTAAGTCCTGAACCAGCCGTCCTTAAACTCGGAAACAGTTGTGGGGGCGCAAAGCGAGATTTCATCAAGCTTATCCTGACCGTAAACAACCATACCTTTTTTCACGCCAAGCTTCATAAGTACCTGTGCAAGCGGCTCAACAAGCGACGGGTCATAAACTCCAAGAAGCTGTCTTTGAGGACTTGCAGGGTTTGTAAGGGGGCCTAAAATGTTGAACACCGTGCGGATACCAAGCTCCTTTCTGATGCCGCCCACATACTTCATTGAGGTGTGGTATTTCTGTGCAAAAAAGAAGCAGAAACCTACCTTTTCAAGCAATTCAAGACACTTTTCAGGCTCAAGGTTTATGTTGACCCCAAGCGCTTCAAGGCAATCCGCTGTTCCGCAGTCGGAGGAAGCCGCACGATTGCCATGCTTTGCAATTCTAAGTCCTGCCGCCGCACAGACAATAGCTGTGGTGGTAGAAATGTTGAAGCTGTGCGCATTATCGCCGCCAGTGCCTACGATTTCCATTACGTCAAGGTTGTGTACAAGCTTTGTTGCCTTGTCACGCATAGCCGCCGCACAGCCTGTTATTTCTTCGATAGTTTCGGCTTTGGTGCTTTTGGTGGAAAGTGCTGCAAGAAATGCCGCATTCTGTGTTGGTGTTGTTTCGCCGCTCATAATTTCGGTAATTACCGTGTATGCCTCATCGTATGTCAAGTCCTGCTTATCTACAATTTTTACTATTGCTTCCTTAATCATATCAGAAATCTCCTTTCACGAAGTTCAAAAGCATTTGTCTGCCGTATTCCGTCATTATTGATTCGGGGTGGAATTGTACTCCGAAAATGGGGTAATCCTTGTGCTGTACTGCCATAATTTCGCCATCATCGGTTACAGCTGTAACTTTAAGACAGTCAGGCAGGGCTTTGGGATTTGCCGCAAGAGAATGGTATCTTGCCACCTTTATTCTTTCGGGAATGCCGTCGAACAACATACATTCCGTATCAAGCTTTATTTCCGATTGTTTGCCGTGCATAAGCTGTTTTGCGTAAGTTACCTCGCCGCCGTATGCCGCACATATCGCCTGATGTCCAAGACAAACACCCAATGTCGGCACGCTTCTTGCAAGCGTTTTCGCAATGGTAAGAGTTACTCCTGCATCATCAGGTCTGCCGGGGCCCGGAGAGAGAATTACTTTTTCGGGGTGAAGTCCCCGTATTTCATCTGTACGGAGCTCATCGTTTCTTATCACCTTTATGTCAGGTGTAATTTCACCGATAAGCTGATAAAGGTTATATGAAAAGCTGTCATAATTATCAATGAGAAGTATCATAAATCCGCCTCCTCTGCTATTTTTAGAGCATTCACTACTGCCGCCGCCTTGTTGATGCATTCCTGATATTCATTTTCGGGCACGGAGTCAGCAACAATTCCAGCACCGCTTCTGATGAACACCTTTCCGTTTTTCCTGTAGGCAATCCGTATTGCAATACAAACGTCGAGATTTCCCGTAAAGTCAATGTATCCGATTGCTCCGCCGTAAATTCCACGCTTGTTGTTTTCAAGCTCTCCGATTAGCTGACAGGCTCTTATTTTCGGTGCACCCGAAAGCGTTCCTGCGGGGAGCACGGCGCTTACTGCGTCAAGTGCGTCACAGTCCTCACGGATTTCTCCTCTTACGCTTGAGCCGATGTGCATAACGTGGGAATAACGCTCTATACTGCGGAGCTTCTCAACCTCAACCGTACCAAATTTGCTGATTTTGCCCAAATCGTTTCTGCCTAAATCCACAAGCATATTATGCTCTGCAAGTTCCTTTTCGTCAGCAAGAAGTTCTGCTTCAAGTGCTTTGTCCTCAGTTTCGGTTTTACCTCTCGGACGTGTTCCTGCAAGGGGAAATGTATGAAGAATACCGTTTTCCAGCTTGACAAGTGTTTCGGGAGAAGCACCTGCAACCTCCACGTCAGTTCCTGAAAGATAGAACATATACGGTGACGGATTGAGTGTCCGCAGTACACGGTAGGTATTCAGCAGACTCCCCTCAAAGGGTGCAGAAAGACGGTTTGACAGGACAATCTGGAAAATATCGCCCTCATGAATGTGATGCTTTGCCTTTTCAACCATATTGCAGAACTGTTCCTTATCAAAAAGCGGTTTTATCTCTCCTGTTAAATGTCCGCACTCGATTTTCTTATCGCCTGTGCGGATAAGCTCAATAAGCTTTTTTAATTCATAAACCGCTTTATTGTAGTTTGTTTCAATATCATTAAGCGGCATATTCACAATGAGAATAATTTTCTGACTGACATTGTCAAAGGCAATAACCTTATCAAAAAGCATAAGGTCAACGTCCTTGAAATTCTCGGTATCCTCTGCACTGTTTCGTACAGTCGGCTCGGAATATCCGAGATAATCGTATGAAAAATAGCCGACAAGTCCGCCTGTAAAAGAAGGGAGATAATCGAATTTCGGACTTCTATATTCCGACATAAGCTGTCTGATATGTTCATCGGGATTATCAGATTTAAGCCTTACATCACCGATTTTCATATCCTCGCCCTTGCAGGTGATTTCAAGCTTCGGGTCGAAACCAAGAAACGTGTAGCGTCCCCACTTTTCATTTGCCGCTGCCGATTCAAGCATATAGCAATGGGATGATATATTTTTCAGTTTCTGCATAGCTTCAATGGGCGTACAGATATCTGAAAGTATTTCACAGCTTACGGGAATGATATTGTATTTTCCGCTTGCTGCAACATTTTTTATTTCTTCAATATCGGGTAAAAATTTCATAATGCACCTCCGTGTAAAACAAAAAGCTCCTCTGATTCTGTCAGAAGAGCTTTCGCTGTGCACAAACAAAAACGCCCCTGACAGAATTTCATAAAAATAGAATTCTGCCAAGGACGAATAGCTGCAAATATATATAACTTGCCCGTATCCGCGGTGCCACCTTGATTCACAGGAACGACCCTGTGCGCTTAGCAGAGTGCCAACACACTCCCGACAACTGACGTATGCCAACACGTCGCAGAATACTCAGCATGGCAAAACCACGCTTTTGACTGCGCCCTCAACGGTCCATTTGACAACTTGTTTCTTACCTGACTCTCAGCAACACAGGCTCTCTGTGAAGGCATCATTGCCGTTATCTCCGCGTCAACGGTTTATATTATTATGTTCTTAGATAATATACTCCCTCAAAAGAAGTTTGTCAATACATTTTACATGGGTGTTTTTGCCATTTTAGGCATTTTACGGAAGCTCTGCCGGCGCACGATATGCAAATCTAAAATTCTTACCGGGATACTCAAGCGGTTCTTTAGACGGTTGTACACTTGTAATTCTTCTTGTACTTCCCGCATCATATCTGTAAAAATTCCCAAATTCTGAACCTCCGGCACAAATAAAGACGTGGTCGGGATATTCCATCCAAAATCCTTGCAAGTTTGGATAATGTTCATGAGAATCTCCCACGAAAATTACGTATCCCCCTTGCACTTCCTCTATATTATCTATTCTGGTAAAATCATTGGCTATAAGATAATTTTCGATATTTTTTTCTCCGTATAAAGAAAGAATCGAATTCTCGTAATGTGCCTTTGAATAACCGGATAAGAAAATGGCCCATGCCACAA
The DNA here is from genome assembly GCA_045545795.1 of Oscillospiraceae bacterium. Lineage (GTDB taxonomy): Bacteria > Bacillota > Clostridia > Oscillospirales > Ruminococcaceae > RGIG8773. The sequence continues at coordinate 254 of JAZQBN010000040.1, read as the reverse complement.
ATCTATCACAAGAAACTAATTTTTCTGTTTTTCCTTGGTCATAAGCAGGATTAACAGAGGCATTTCCGTATGTGTAACCATTAGTTCTAACATAATCCGCTACTGTTTTTGCTTGGTATAGGATTCTTGACTGTGCTAAAGTATCAAAAGGATGATATGCTACATTGCCTTTGGAATCGTAAATAACATATCCCAACTGCTCAACATCCTTAAGACATGTTTTTGCTGCTTCAATTGTGTCAAAAGCATGAAAC
>JAZQBN010000039.1:0-3436 GCA_045545795.1 Oscillospiraceae bacterium | reverse complement strand
TCTTCCTAAGCCCGCTTGGCCTCCGACTTCTATCAATGACCCGACCAAAAATAGAGACGATGTTATCGTTGTTGTCCGAGACTGTAATCCTTTCGTCTGCCACAAGTTGAATCTGATGAAGCATAGACGTTGGGGAGATGTTAAAGCTGCTACCAAAGCATTAGAAGCTTCTGGCATCAACTTCATCGAGTATTACAGAGGTCTTGACGGCAAGGCAAACGCAGTCGAAGAAGTTGTCGAAAGATAAGAAAGGAGCAAATCTATGAGTGAAGTATATGAGTGGTTTCTGGATGCGATTTTTGGCATCGTAGCAGAAGCTTGTGCTCCCAACGCTGATTGGTTCAAAATCACAGACGAATGGGCAGCACTTACAACATCGGGTAGTGCAGTACCTAACATCTACAACTATGTTCAAATCATCGGTATCGGCTTAACTCTGGTTTACTTTTTGATGGAAATGAACCAGAAGCTGGCACTGGAAGGGCGAGATTTGAATATGAAAAGTTTTTTCGCCCCGTTCCTGAAGCTGTTCATCGCAACAGTATTCATTCAGTTCAGCGGTAAGATTATCGGCGTTATTATCGCTATGGGAGACAACTTCCTTACACGAATGGAAGGCAGTACCTTGGCAGGAATGATGGATGAGTTCAACAATTCGTGCAGTACATTCCAAGGCTACTTGGGAGCAAACACTTGGGGCTTTTTCGCAACAGTGTTCCTGATTGTCATTGGTTTGATTGTTCTTCTGGTTGGAACGATTCTGAAGCTCGTGTGGGGCTATAAGGCAATTATGTATAAGATTGAGCTTCTGTTCCGTGTATCGGTACTTCCGATTGCTGCTTCTGACGCATATCAGGGAGCACATTCCAATTGTATTCGTTATATCAAAGGTTTCCTTGCCCATATCCTGTATGGCGGTTGCTGCGTTGCAATTCCGTACATCTGCGTTTCTATTGCTGGAGCACAGATTGCATCAGTTGACCTGACACACTGGGAGTCCTTGGCAGATAACCCGATTGGACTTATGCTCGAATCCTGCGGTATGTTAGTTGTCGCACCGTTCGCTGCGATTGCTGCAACAAGTATGATTAAGCAGGTACTGAAAGAGGCTTTGGCATAATTTTTTCGGAAATTTTGAAAATTTTTCAAAAAAATTGTGTTTTTTCGGTTTTTGAGGGGTCAAAAGCCCCTCTACCGAAAGTTCTCGTTACATAATAAGAGTGAGAACACTTTTTGAAGGTTCTCCTCTGAAGGAAAGGAAGGACGAACCTGATGGAAGTTAAGATTTCACAAGACATCCGAAAGTACAAAACCAAAGACATCGGCAACTTTAGTTTTGCGGAAGCTGGTTATCTCGCAGCCGCTGCTGTTGTTGGCTTTGGTGTGTATAAACTGTCTGGCAGTATGGAACTTGCCATTTTCCCTGCTGGCGTTATCCTGATTTTCGGATTCTTCAAGCCATACGGAATGTCCGCTTGGCAATTTATCAGAACTGTACTCAAAGAAAATCTCTCTACACAGTGCTACATCAATGAGACTGATTTTGAGTACAATGCCGATGAGTTCTCTGAACTGTACGGCGAAGACGTTGTTATCCCCGCAGACTGGAACGCTATCCAAGCCAGTACGCCTGCGAAGATAAATAAACAGGATGCGTTGCGAATTATTCGCTAACGTGTCCACAAAACCCTATTACTTATATTTTGAAAGGAAATGATTACTATGAAGAACGCAATGACCAAGAAGCCTAACCTGCTCCGCAAGATTGTGACTGGTATGGGTGTAATGTCCGCAATGGCAACTATGACTGCAACTACAGCTCTCGCATCTTTCGATGAGTCTGTAACTGTATCTACCGACTCCCCTGATGCAGCAACGATGATGGGTAAGATTCTGGGTATCCTGCTCACTATCACTCGTTTCGTTGGTGTTGCACTCATTATCTATGGTGTGTATGAGGTCGTAATGAGCTTTATGCAGAACCAGCCCGAGGCGAAAACCAAGGGCATTGTAATGGCTCTGGCTGGCGTTGTTATGACTGCACTGAAGTCCATCCTGTCCTCTGTTGGTGTTATCGGCGGCACTGCTGCCTAATTCTGAACACCATCGGAAAGCGGCTAACCACGGTGATGTGTCACCAGCGGTATAGGCTTTATCCAAAAGCGGAATAGCCGAAACTCAAAGAACACAGGGCTAATTCGTGAAAACGGTTAGCCCTGTTTTTCTTAAACGGCGGTAAAATCCGTTTGTAATGAAAAGAGGTAAATAGATATGAAAAGTAAGACAAAGAGATTATTTTCTATCGCTCTTGTAGCAGCAATGGCATTGTTTATGACTGCTTGTGGAAAGAGTGCAGAAGAAAAAGCTGCTGAAGAGCAGGCACAAGCTCAAATGACGCAGGCTCAAATGGAGCTTCGTCAGAGTGACTACAGAGGCGGTCTGAAAAGAACAGAGGCACTGAAGGAAAGCGTCATTGATGTGCTGGAAATGATGAAATCCAATAACACTGTTATCAGAGAAACCTCTCCCGCCTCTTTCTGGACGGCAGACGTGTATCAGGATTTTGTATCCACATTTCTGGAACAAATCATTATGGAAGATACTGTGTGGCTCAACGAAGAAGAGACTTCTTGGGAAACTATCATCAGTCAGTATGTATCCAGCAGCCGTTTTGCAAATGGCGAAGGCGGTTTGAAAATTGCGATTGACCGTGTAGAAAAGGACGACTACACAATGTCGCAAGTGCCGCTCACATACACCATTATCGGTGAAGGCATTATCGGCGGTGAACTTCTGGATTATACTGTAAACATCAACGGAAAAGCTGATTATCGCATTCTTTATGACTGCGATAAAGACTGGTGCAAGGCTTACGGAACGCTGGCGTTGAAAACTACAGACAGCTATAAGCCTGACAATTCCTGCGTTGAACTGTTTGAGTATCAGCGTATCAACAATGACACGTTTGCAATCCAGACTTCTCGTGAAAGATTGGTAATTGTTTTGCAGCCTGCTGAAACAGATACTCTTATCAGCGAGAGAAAAATCAAGGAGTTTTATTATTCCAAGCTGGTTGCGGGCGGTATGAGGACTACTTTTGAAGCGAACGAGCTTCTCCCTGAAGAAGATTTGCTTACAGGCGAAGTGTTGCAGGATAACATTAAGCAGAATGGTGTTCTGAAAGACTATTGCTATCTGAATAAGGACGGAGATTTGGCTTTCTTCTATGGCGAAAAAGACTCTATGTTTTTCCACGAACCGAAAGATATTAACGCTTCTTGGGTTTTTGAAGACAAGTCTCTCCAGCAGGCAATCTGCTATAAAGACGGCGTGCTTGTAGTCACAACTTACAACAAGCTTTCTACCAATTATGAGCGTTTTGTTTACGCACTTGCAGATGCAGATGAAAAGATTGCTGACGAACTTGAAAAGCTTG
>JAZQBN010000038.1:0-36195 GCA_045545795.1 Oscillospiraceae bacterium | reverse complement strand
TAAAAGGTTTCCCCCCCCTTTCCAAGGGGGGGGGGGGGGGGGGGGGCCCCCCCCCCCCCCTCGCTCTCCGCAGAGAGCGAAATTCTTTGCCTTAGAAGCGCTCCGCAAGGGGTGAATTTTCAAACAGTTCATAGAACTGTTTGAAAAGAGGGGACGCCCTGCAAGAGAGGGCGTCCCCTTAGCTATTGTATATTGTTGATAATCATACAATCTGAATAATTCACATCAGCTTTGACACGGATCTTAAAATTATTCAAAAACAGCCTTGAGTGTAAAATCACCGCTGAAAGTTATCTCCGCAGCAGGAGAATTCGGGTCTGAAATTTCCGCACCCGTGCACTCCCAGCACTTGAACACCGCACCCTCAGCAGGCTCAGCCTCTACCGTCAGCGTGTAGTCAGGGAAATATCTTCCCGTGAATTCCTTGCCAAGGTCAAGCTTTGCACCCTCAACGTAAACCGTGCCCTTTGCCGCATCGGAGCAATTTATTGTTACATTCGCAAACTTGCTCAGTCCCATTGCATTCTGCATAAGTCCCGGGAACACAAGATAACGCTTGTCCATAAAGGTTTCAAGCTGATAAAGCTTGTCATTGTAATACTTTGTCGTATCCCAGGAAAGCCACTCAGGACCGAAACGGTCAAAGGTATCGGGAACAAGCTTCTTATAAACCGTACCCATCTCATTGATAAGTGCAACAGCCTTTTCCTTCTCAAAGTTCACATTACGCATATTGCACATCGCCGAAACAAGTTCTTCCCTGAAGCCTTCGTTTGCATAAAGCGACCAGAACATCGCCGCAGGATTTCTCATTTCTTCGCCCGTTTCCTCGTCGACAGTAATCGCTTCAATTTCAGCAGCAGCATCAAACACCTTTGTGATGTTGTCCATTGTGTAGGTGTTTCCGTCAGCGTAAATACCTGTTGAAAAATCGGTGTCGTAAACAAGCATACGCCACTTTCCGTCAGCATAAACGCTGTCCTCGCCCTTGTCCCTTACTCTCCACATCTGCCAGTTGTTGCCCTCAAAAATGCTGTCCTCATTATATATGTAAAGGTTAAGTGCAAGCATATCAACGTAGCTGCCGATGTCAATCATTTCGCAAACCTTTGCATAGTTTGCCTCGTCCGTCATATCGTTTGAAGTGATAAAATCGAACATATCGTTGTAAAGGCTGATATCCTCATCATTGCCTTCCTCGATTTCACCCTTTTTCACAATAACAACATTCTTATTGTCAATTCCGTAGTTGTTTTCAATGTAGTTGTCGGAGTAATCCTCCGCCATAGTGTACATTCCCCAGTATTCGCCGTTAAGGTATACAACACAGGGTGCTGCTGCCATTGTGTCAAATCTGCCGCCCTCAGCAAGCTTCTGCAAATACGGGTCACGGATTTTTGCATAGTCGCAGTCATTACCGCCGTTGCGGAGTACGAAGGACTTGTACTTCGTAACCTCACCCGTCCCATCGCTTCGCTGAACATTCGGGATAATCGGATATTCAATCGCCTTTAAGCCGTAGTCCTCCCTTGCAACAACACGGAAGCTTTTCTGAGTTGCACTTCTTGAAGCCGCACCCATAATGCGGAAGCCCACGTCCTGCATAAAGCCTGCACCTGCCGCGTCTATGTATTCAAGATTTACGGGACGCTCCCACTCTCTGCCCTTGTTTGAGTAGTTGCCCTCAGCCTCCCACGCTTCATAAGGACCTGTCTGTGCCGCAACCCATTCATCATAGGTTTTGCCGAGGACGTAAATTCCCTTTTCGTAATCGAAAAGATTATCCGCCTCAGTCATAAGCGATATGACAGGCACTTCGCCGTATTCCTCGTTACGGTCAATTCCGACCCAGAATGTGCCGTTTCGCACCTGACTTTTTGTTCCGTCAGGAAGATACGCAACCGCTCTGATTACGTTTGCTTTTTTGACCTTGCCCTTCGGAATGTAATCTCCGCCTGCACTTGTCCCCGTCTGCTGACTGAGTCTGTTGGGAGAATTGGAATTGTTTGTGAGAACAATTCCGCCCATATAAAGCGTATCGGTATCATCGGGAATACTTCCGTCAGTGGTGTAGTAAATTTTAGCACCCTCAACGCCGCAGTTCATTTCAAGCGTGATATCCTCAGCATAAAATCCACTTCCGTAGTTGAAAGTGACATCGTTCAAATCCCTTGCAGGTGCAGCCGTATACACAGCCGTAACAGCAGGAGCTTCGGACGTATCTCCGCCCGATTTTTCACATCCCGCAAGCCCTGCACACATCACAATCGCAAGAATTGCCGCAATAAATTTATTCAAAGCCGAACGCATAGTAACCCTCCATTCAATTTTAAAAATTATATCACGAAGTGTTCTCGATTGTCAACCCGAAATGGAATTTACTTCATATAAATTGCCATTTCAGACTTGATTATGTTCTGATAGTCCATAGCAATTGCCGCATATTTCCTGTCAATCTTCACCAGCCTGCGGAGTGCATCAACACAGTTCTTGTAATCACGGTTGTTTCTGAGAATATTAATTTCTGCCATTGTAACCGCCGCCATAATCTCAGCAGGAATACTGTTCTCACCGAAAGCGTTCAGATACATAATTCCAAGATTTCCTGCCGTGCTGTACAGGAATGACGCAGACGTGTTCACTTTAAGCAAGCCGTTTATCACGCACAGACAAACCTTTGCCGCCGTGTAGATATCGCCCCTTGCAACATCGCTGAAATCAATTTTCAAAGTCCTTTCAGCAAATCCCCTGATTGTGCGGAAGCCTGTTTCCATAAGCCGTTCAACGTCCTCACATTTTGAAAGGTACGGAACAGGTGCAATGCCCTCATCAACCATTATGCAAAGCAGGTCAGGATAATCCGTGCCGTGTTTTTCGGCATACGTTATCAGACGTGCCTCACCTGCTCCCCTGCCTGAAAAATGCTCCTTATAAATCGAAACCAGCTTACGCTGTGAAGCAGATTTGAGGTTTACCGCCGACAGCTTGTTGATAACTGCATTACGCACGCTTTCATCCATTTCAAACACCAGCGAACGGAACGCACGGAAAAGCTCCTTCTGAAGCTTGCTGTCTCCATCTGAAAGAACCGAAACAAGCTTCTTTGAGTCATACTCGTTCAATAAGCTTTTTTCCTGTGCAATACGATTGTAGAAATATTCGCTGTTGCCGCTGTAAACGGAAACGGGATAATTTCTGAAGCTGTTTTCAGCCTCCTTGTAATGCTTTGTCTTTATGCAGCAGACAGCATAATACAAATTCATCTCCGCAAGAGCGTTTTCGTCCGACATATATCTGTAGGAATAAAGCACGTCACGGGTGTTGATGTTCTGCCTTTTGATTGTTTCATACAGGCTGAAATAGCGGTTTGCCATTTCATATGCCTCAGCATATCTTTCCGATGAATAAAGTGCAATTGCCGCAAATGCAATAATTTCAAGGTCGGTGCTGCGGATTTCATTCTTGATTTCCTTGTCAAGAGAAAAATACTCCTCATAAGCCCTGACAGCCTCATCGTAACGCCTGCGTGCAACATATGAAGAAATCATACAGTGATAAAGCGCAAGCACATAATCGTCCTTGTTTTCCTTGCAAAGTGCAATACCCTTTTCAAGATATCCGTAGGCCTGTGCCTCGGTTTCCTTGTCGGAATTCAGTGCCTCAAAAAGCTCACGGTACAGCGAAGCACTTTCCTCGCCCGACTCCAGACGCTTTTTCAGTATCTCATAGTTACGCTTTGATTTTTCGGCACTTACCGTCTGCACATAACCGTAATGGTCCGCAATATCCTTAATCAGACGAACAGGCGGTCTGTGCGTGTTCAGTTTTTCGTGCACTGGATTTATAAATTTTGTTTCGGGAAGAATTTTTGTAAGTCTCGGCACAAAAAAATCCACATATCTTCCCGTACGTTCGGGATTGTTGTAATTTCTTACCGAAAAGGAAGCGGAGTTGTATTCCTTGTATTCACCGGACTTGAAAAAGCTTATGATGTCATCACAGGAAATGAAAATTTCGTCAGCGTCCACCGCCATAAACCATTCACCCTGAGCCTTTTCAAGACCGACATTTCTTGCGGCGGAAAAATCGTTTGTCCATTCGTAAAAAAGAACCTTGTCCGTGTATTTTTTCGCAATCTCAACCGTGCCGTCCGTTGAACCTGTATCAACAATAATCAGCTCGCTGCTGACGCTGTCAAGAATAGGCTTCAAAGCTTCAAGACACCTGCCGAGATACTTTTCTTCATTTTTAACAATCATACCGATGGTAAGCAGCATTGTTCCAACTCCCTTGCAGAATGATATACTATAATTTATATTAACACATTTCCGCTTCAATTGCAATACGCAGCATATGAACTTCCCTGCACCGTGCCCCTGCGTCGCATCTCCTTGTCAATGCCGTTAAGCACGGATTTTTTGTCCCTGCTCCATAGCGGTGCAATAAGCGTTTCACGGTCGCCGTCCCCCGTAAGCCGCTCAATCAGCGTGTCGGGATGAAGCCTCTCCAGCTGGTCGCAGACCGTTTCAATGTAAGCGTCCATTGACATTTCCGCAAACTCGCCCCTCTCAAACATCTCCGCCAATGCCGTGCCCCTTATGATATGAAGCAGATGAATTTTCACAGCGTGCGGACGAAGCCTGCCAAGCTCCTCAGCCGTCGCAAGCATCATTTCCCCTGTCTCATAAGGGAGTCCGTTTATGATGTGCACGCATACATTTATCCCACGCTTTTCAAGCATTTCATAGCCACGCAGGAAATCCACATAGGTGTGGCAGCGGTTGATAAGTGCCGCCGTCCTGTCGTGAATTGTCTGCAAGCCAAGCTCTACCGTAAGATATGTTTCACGGGACAGCTCCGCAAGATAATCCGCCGTTTCTTCACTTATGCAGTCAGGTCTTGTGGAAATTGCAAGTCCCACCGCATTTTCACAGGCAAGAGCCTCACCGTACAGCCTTTTCAGCCTGTCAAGGGGAGCATAGGTGTTGGTGTTTGCCTGAAAATACGGAATGTAAAGCAGGTCGTCCCCCCACTTGTTCACAAGCTTTTTTCTGACCTCGTCAAACTGCTCCGCAATGCTCCTGCACGGACTTCCGCCGAAATCGCCGCTGCCCTTTGCCGAACAGTATATGCAGCCGCCCGTGCCCTTCGTCCCGTCAATGTTCGGACAGGTAAATCCGCCGTTAAGACTTATCTTCACCGTTTTTTTGCCGAAACGTTTTTTCATATACAAGCTTTGCATATTGTATCGCTTTTTAGTAACCGGGTCAGGCAGAATAATCCCCATTTCCGTCACTCCTTTTTTATGTATTTTCAACGGATTTCAAGTATATTTTTTTACTATTATAGCGTATTATTCAGAAAAATGCCACTTAATTCGGCAAAAAGGCTATTGCTTTTTTTAATTTTTGTGGTATAATGAAAGAGTATAGATATATAAATTACAGAACGGAGGGCGGCTTTTATGAAAACTGTTATGGTTACAGGTGCGTCCGGGCTCATCGGAAGCGAACTTTCTGAGGCCTTGCTTGCTAAAGGATTTAAAGTAGTAGGTATTGACAACACTCCAAGTGCGTCTGTCAACAATCCTAATTTTGTATTTGTTCAGGCTGCTATTGACGATAAGGACGCAGTTACACGGGCTATGTCCGAAAACAAAATCGACGTGCTCGTTCACACAGCTTGTTCCGTAGATAACGACCTGCCTAATATTATTACATCTGCTCACGAAAAGCAGTCGGCTGCTGTTGACAAGTATCTTTATAAGAATGCTGTTTCAGCAGGTGCAACCGACATCATTCTTCTCAGCACACACCTTGTTTACGCTCCGCAGAAAACCCGTGAGCCTATCCGTGAGTCTGCTGATGAAAAGCCTTCGACCGATTACGCAAAAATGAAATTTGACAGCGAGAAGGCACTTGCAAAGGTTATCAAGGGTGCAGGCTCCTGCAAGGGCGTTATCGCAAGAGTATGCCCGATTTATACAAAGACATATGTGCCTAATCTCCACGCTAAGATTTTTGACCCTAAGGATAATTGCTCATTTATCTATGGCTACGGCGATTACGGCTTCACCTTCTGCTGTCTTTACAACTTTATAGACTTTGTCCTCGGTGTGCTTTCGGTAAACGGCGGCATCAACTATCAGGGCGTCTATAACGTCTGCGACTCAAAGCCTATCCTTGCCAAGGAAATCGTTGAATTCGAAAGAACACACCACAAGCTCGGTGCTGTTATCCAGCGTAACTACAGCGTTGTTAAGTCCATCGGCTTCGGCAATAAGGACGCAAAGGTAGATTACCGCTATAACGACCTCAGTATTGTTTGCAGCAACGTTTCCTACGACAATACAAAGGCACAGAGAATTTCCACATTCAGATGGAAGCTTTCCAATACAAAATAATATAAAAGTCAGCCCGTCCTCCAACCGAGGACGGGTTTATTTTTGACAATAAATTATAATTTCTCATAACATTTGCACAGTACAATTGATAATTATGCTTGATTTTTTTGTTTAAAAGTGGTAAAATAATAATGTATATTTACATTTGCTGAAATGAATTTTTATTGAAAGGAATTTTATTATGATAGTTAAACCAAAAATCCGAGGTTTCATTTGCACGACCGCTCATCCTGACGGCTGTAAGGCTATCGTCAAGGAACAGATTGACTATGTTAAAAAGTGCGGCAAAATCAACGGTCCTAAGAAAGTGCTTGTAATCGGTGCTTCTATGGGCTATGGTCTTGCTTCAAGAATTTCTGCGGCTTTCGGCAGCGGTGCTTCTACAATCGGTGTTATCTTCGACAAGCAGGGCACTGACACAAAGCCAGGCTCCGCAGGCTGGTACAACACTTCCGCTTTTGAGGAGTACGCAAAGGCTGAGGGTATCTACGCAAAAACAATCAACGGCGACGCTTTCTCCTCCGCAATCAAGGACGAAACAATCGCACTCATCAAGAAGGATTTCGGCAAGGTCGATATGGTTGTTTACAGCCTTGCTGCACCGAGAAGAACAACTTCCGACGGCACGGTTTACAGCTCGGTGCTGAAAACAGTGGGCGGCGATTTCACAAACAAGTCTATCGATGTCAAGACAGGCACAGTTTCAAACGTTACTATCTCACCTGCTACCGAGCAGGAAATTCACGCTACTGTAAAGGTTATGGGCGGCGAGGACTGGAAGGAATGGATTGGTGCACTCAAAGCTGCTGACGCTATCGAGGACGGTGCTGTAACGGTTGCATACTCCTACATCGGACCTGAACTTACTCACCCTATCTACAAGGACGGCTCTATCGGACGTGCAAAGGCTCACCTTGCTGAAACTGCAAAGGAAATCACAAAGTCAATCGACGGCGTTTCCGCATACGTTTCCGTAAACAAGGCTCTCGTTACACAGTCAAGCTCTGCAATTCCGATTGTTCCGCTTTACATTTCAATCCTCTACAAGGTTATGAAGGAAATGAACATTCATGAGGGCTGTATTGAACAGATGCAGAGAATGTTCGCTGAAAAGATTTACGGCGGCGAGGTAAAGACAGACGCTGAGGGTCTTATCCGTCTTGATGACTGGGAAATGCGTGAGGACGTGCAGGCTAAGGTTGCTGAGGCGTGGGACAAAATCAGCGAAAGCAATCTTAAAGAGCTTGCCGACATTGACGGATACAACAAGGATTTCATCAAGCTGTTCGGCTTTGAGGCTGACGGCGTGGACTACGAGGCTGAAACCGATACCGCTGTGGGCATTGCAAGCCTTGCATAAATTAATTTAAAGGAAGTTACTATGGATAAAATTTTTGAACAGCTTTTTGCTTATATTGACAGCCATACCGAGGATATGATTTCTGATTTGGCACGCTTAATCCGTATCCCGTCCGTCAAGGGCGAGCCTGCGGAAAATGCACCCTTCGGAAAAGAGCCTGCGGCGGCACTTGACGAGGTGCTGAAAATCTGCGGCGAAGCAGGTCTTGCGGTACGCAACATTGATAATTATGTGGGTACGGCTGATTTTTACGAAACAGATACAATTCCCGAACTTGGCGTGCTGAGCCATATGGACGTTGTTCCCGTTGGCGGCGGCTGGAGTGTTCCTCCGTTTGAGCTTACTCAGAAGGACGGCAAGCTTCTTGGTCGTGGTACAATCGACGACAAGGGCCCTGCAATTGCGGCACTTTACGCCGTAAAGGCTATCAAGGACAGCGGCTTGAAGCTTTCCAAAAACGTGCGTCTTGTTTTCGGCACGGACGAGGAATGCGGCTCAGGTGACCTTGAATATTATCTGAAAAAGGAAAAGCTTCCCGAAATGCTGTTTACCCCTGACGGAAGCTACCCTGTCATCAACGCTGAAAAGGGTCTGATGAGGGCTTCCTACACAGGTGCAATCTCTGACAAAATCGTAAGTGTGAAAGGCGGCACGGTTGTAAACGCTGTCCCAGAATATGCGGAGGCTGTTCTTGCAGGTGTAACTGTCGATACTGCAAAGTACAGCTTTGAGGGTGTAACGCTTACCGCTGAAACCTGCGGCGAAAACGTTAAGCTTACCGCAAACGGAGTAAGCGCTCACGCTTCTCTCCCTGAAGGCGGAAAGAACGCTGTTACTGCACTTCTCACGGTTGTTGCTGACGTAACAGGTGACAGCACAGTCAAGTCACTTGTTGAAATGTTCCCATATGGTGAGACTGACGGTGCTTGTGCAGGAATAAAGTGCTCCGACAAGATTTCGGGCGGACTCACAACAGTACTCAGTGTTATTGACGGTGCTGACGGTACGCTTACTGCTAAGCAGGATATCCGTTTCCCGATTGATAAAAAATGTGCTGAAATTATTGCTATGATTGAAGAAAAGGCAAAGGAAAAGAGCCTTGCCTACAGGATTGATATGGCAATCGAGCCGCACTACGTCCCTGAGGACAGCGAGTTTGTGCAGAAGCTGCTTTCGGTGTACGAAACCGTTACAGGCGAAAAGGGCTACTGCGTTGCAATCGGCGGCGGCACTTACGTCCACGAAACCGAAGGCGGTGTTGCATTCGGTGCGGAATTCCCCGGTGATGACAACCATATGCACGGCGCTGACGAGTTTATTACTCTTGAAAGCTTCGTTAAAAACGCAAAGATTTTTGCAGCGGCAATTTATTCGTTGTGTAAATAAGCAAATGCCTGAGAAGATTAATTCCTTCTCAGGCATTTTTTATTGCTCACCTTTTTTAGTCTGTATATTGTAGGTCACCGCCGCAAGCAGATTATCGGGGATAAGTCTTGACCCGTAAACGCAGATTTTCATTTTCAGCGTCGGGATAATCAGCGATTTCCGTGCAAACATTCCGTTTACAGCACACTCAGCCGCATACTCCGCAGTAATTCCTCTTAAACCGAAATCCACGCCTGCGACATCATTGAAGGGCGTCATTACAGGTCCGGGACAGAATGCTCCGATGTAGACATTGCTGCCCTTGACACGCATTTCCTCACGGACAGCCTGTGTAAGCTTCACCACATAATTCTTCGTTGCGTAATAGGCAGCCATAAGCGGTCCGGGCATAAAGCCTGCGGCAGAGGCTACATTAAGGATATAACCCTTATCACGGGCGGAAAAATCCCTCAGAAAAAGCTTTGTAAGCGTGTGCACAGCTTTGATGTTTACGTCAATCATTTCAAGCTCACGGTCAAGCTCAGTTCCGCAGAATTTGCCGAAAAGTCCGAAGCCTGCGTTGTTCACAAGAATGTTCACGTTGTATGCAGAGGCTTCCGCATAAAGCCTTATGCACTCGCTATACTTTGAAATATCAGCCACGATGATTTTCACACGGTTTGCTCCTATTTCGTCACGGAGAGCTTCAAGCTTTTCACGGTTTCTTCCCGAAATAACAAGGCGTACTCCTCTTTTTGCAAGCTTAATCGCTATTTCACGTCCTATTCCCGAGCTTGCACCCGTAACAAGTGCGGTCATAAAATCAATCCTTTCGTTTTTTCACTTTTCGTATTGCCTTATACTGCATTTTGTAGCAGTCAAATGCAGTATCCTTTTCATTGCTGTCGGTTTTAATTCCGCCGTAGCAGACTTTCACAAAGGGCTTTATCAGCGGTTCAAGGCTGAGTGCTGTTCTGCCTTCGGTGTAGTCCCTCAGCTGTTCGGGAGTAAGTGCCCTGCAGCTTTCACCGAAATTTCTTTCCATATTCAGAGCGTGACGGTTGTAAAGCAGGATAACAGCCTTGCCGCTGTCGGAAAATCTTACCTTCAACCTGAACATACCCTCAGCAATTTTCAGATAAAGAATAATCATCAGGATAAATATTCCTATTACAGCAACCGCAATGATTGCCGTGAAAAGTATTGCCAGCGGGTCGGTTTTGTTATCCTGATTTTCTGAGAACACTCTCGGAGCTGTCAGGTCAGCAGGGGTAGGCTCGTATATCTGCCAGCCTGCACCCGTGATATAAACCTCGGGGTAAGCGTGAGCGGTATCGGTATAAATATAGTAAAGCTCAGGGTTGTTTTCAGCAGACTGCATAACAAAGCCTTCCACATAACGGACGGTCAGTCCGGCCGCCCTTGCAAGAAGCGTATATGCCGTTGCGAAATCGGAGCAGATACCTTTTTTGCTTTCAAACAGGAAGAATTCGGGGGTATCGCTTTCCTCAGGCGGCTCATAGTTAAGGTCGTAAACGAAGCCGTTGCTGTAAAAATACTGCTGGATAGCCTGTGCCTTCTGATAGTCGTACTCCATACCCTCGGTAAGCTCATCGGCAAGTGCCTGTATTTCGGGAGAAACCTCTGTCACGGTTTTTTCGGCATATTCCTCAGCGTAGATATGGCTGTCGAAAAATGCGTCAATTACCTCCGCTTCCTCCTCCATATCCATTGATATAGCATAAATCCACGCCCAGTAAAGCTCCATATCGTAATCAAGGAAGTCTATGTCGCAAAGCCCTCTTGAAAGAAGCTGCTCAAAAATATCCTCCGTATAATAGCGGATGGTGTAGTTTGCATTTTCGGGGAGATAATACAGATTTGTGAAAATCTCGCCATCGTCAGTGCGTGCATTGAACCTTGTCTTTATGTTTGAGAGAGTTAATTCCGTTGCACGAAGCGGTGCAAGCACATAAACCGAGGGGTAATTCTGTGTATAAATCAGAGCGTAGCTTTCCTTTTCGGTGATGCCCGAAAGCTTATTCAGATAATCAGATTGTCCCATACCGTTTTCGTACAGGCTGTTTACAGCTTCGGAAAGCTTTTCGTAGCTCAGAAGCGGAGCGGTTTCCTGCCACTTTTTGCTGCCGCTCATTTCGTCAGCCTCAACCCAGCCGCCCTTTTCACGGTCGTAAATATCAAACACCTGAGTTTTCATATAAACGGGGTCGGCGGTGCTTGCAATATAAATCAGTACATTTTCCCCTCGTCTGAGTATGTCGGTGTTGCCGGACATATCCTTATATTCACCCGTGTAACGATTTTCGTTGCTGCCGCCAATCTGAAATCTGTCGGTAAGCTCCTTGAAATTTTCATAATAAGGTGTAACCGAAGGCTTCGGCAGAAGCAATGCCAGAAGAATAACCGCAACGGTAAAATCCGTATAAACAACAAGCGTTGTCTTGCCCTTGGGCTTTGCGTCATTCAGCAGGTTTTTCCGTGCGTTGCAGACAAACACAATGATATTCGCCGCCGATACAATTGCGGGATAACCATAGGGTACTTCGGTAACTGTTTTTACTGCCAGTGCAAAAGGGATAAGCGAAATAAGCGTTACAATTGACGAACGATAAATAACCTTTGTGAAGTAGTATGCCACCGATGTGAAAAGGAAACTCACCAGCACCGTAAGCGTGAAAATAAAATCAAATGTGGTTTCAACCGCTTCCGAACCTGAGAAAAACCATTTGATAAACGCAATCATCTCGGAAAAGCTGTTTATAGTGAACGATGGAACAAGACACACGCAAATCAGCACACCCACATAGAGAAGTCCGCCGAATTTTTTCTTCCGCACAAACTCGATAAAGAGGATAACCGCCGCTGACATAACCGCACCGATTACCGTGTAGGCATTGATTACCGTTGACAAGTATATGTATGCCACCGCCGATGTGCTCACCGCACACAAAATCCATAACAGCAGCAGTTCGCCGTACCTTACAAGCTTTTCGTTCATTGTACCCCTCCTTTCAGCGTTGTTTTAAAAATGGGGTACAATACGCAGCTGCGTTTTTGTACCCCTCATCACATCAATTCTGTCCCTTGCTGTTTTTCTTTGTCATAACCAGCATTGTTGCAAGAACGGCAATTACCACCGCCATAATCACAATCACAACAACCACACCTACGCTGAGTCCGTTTGAGTCGGAAGTCTGTGCGGATGTTTCCTCGGACGCTGTTTCCTCTGAGGTCGTAACATTTTCGTCAGCAGAGCCGTCTGTAACCGCCTCTGTTTCGGAAACTTCCGTTTCGGAAGCCTCCGTATTTTCCTCAGCAACGGTCAACGCTGTTTCTGCGTAAGCTTCATTATTTTCTTCGGGAATTTCAGCGGAAAGCGTATATTCACCCGTAAGGTCAGCGGCAATTTTAATGTTGTTCTGTTCCCAGCTTCCGAAGCTTTCCTCGGCTTCTTCAAAGCAGTGAACCGTTGCACTTACGTTTCTGAAAACATCGCTGTCGAGAGCAGGCGCTTCCGTGCCGTAAACGTAAATATCCTTGAGTGCGTTGCAATCCGCAAAAACACTCATTCCGATTTTCTTCACATCAGGACCGATTGAAATTTTTTCAAAGCCGCACTTGCTGAAAGTGTTTGCGTAAATCTCGGTAATTCCATTCGGGATAATGAATTCGATAATTGACTTGCAGTCCTGAAATGCACCCTCACCGATGTATGTAATTCCCGCAGAAATAGGAATAGCATTCAGTGCCTCGCAGCCTGCAAAGGCATAATCGTCAATCGTTGTGACTGTCCCCGGCATAAAAACCTTAATGAGCTTTCTGTTGTTTGAAAAAGCGTTTTTGCCGATTTCAACAGTGTTCTTCGGAAGCGTTACAACCATAAGCTGATTTCTTGAAGTCAGTGCATTTTCAGGGATAATTCCATCCTCGGTAAAGGCGGTAGCAAGCTCCAGAATTTCAAGGTTAGGAATATTTGTCAGTGCCTTATAGTCATCGGCATTAAGAGTGCCCTCCAGCACGGCAACATTCTTTATGAAGTTGAAGTCCGTGCCATCGGCAGCCTCGGCAAGTGCCTCGGCAAGCTTACCTGTTTCAAAGCTTGCCACAGTAACATCCTCCACGCTTTCCTCAGCGTCCGACAAAATCGGCATAATGACAATGCCCAACAGCATTGCCGCAGCGATGATGATAACGAAAATTCTTGCCACAAGGCTTTTCTTCCTGTTGTATGAGGTCTTTTTTGCCATTGAAATTATTCCTCCCTGTTATCGTTGTGACCTATAGAAAACCGTCCTGCAATCTGTATATCCTGCTGAGTAAACAGCAGGACATCGGTTGTAAGCGGATTTTTGGCTTTTCTGTATTCACTGAGGATAACCGTGCCCAGCCCCTCAAGAATATCATTTGTAATATTTTTCAGCACCAGAAGGCTTTCCCTTGACGGTGCAACAACGAGAAATTTTGCACCGAATTTGTCGTAAATAACGCTGCGGAAATCGTTGCATAAAATAAACGAGCTGCAAAAGGAAGGAGCTGAACTTTTGATTTCGAGTGCTTTAATTCCGCCTGTAAGCTCCTCCTCACTGATTTCGGCACGGGAAAGAATTCTGCACATATTTCTGTCCGCAACCGAAAAAACGACCTCTCTCGGCACGCCCCAGCGTTTCAGCGTTGACTCGTCGAGATAGTGCACGATTTCGTCATCGGGGGTGTACGCAACCACTTTTTTGAGCCCGTCAACAAAATCAGTGCTTATCATAAGCTCGCTGACATCCTTTTCACGCATAATCAGCAGCCTGAGGAAATCCTGACCATTGGTAAAGGAAACCATTCTGCCTTTTGTGACGAAGTCCAGCTCCAGCCGTTTGATAAGCCTGTCAAGCTCCTCATCGGACTGAGTTTTTTCGTAAATTGAGCGTGCCTCGCCGATATCGATTTTAAAAGAAGCCGTGCCGTTGGAAATTTCATAAACGCTGTCGCTGTCACGGGATGTAATAAAGAAATGCTGACGTTTCAGGGCATTTTTAAATCCGATTTCGAATTTGTCACGGTTAAAAATTCCGCTGATTTTTTCAGCAAGCTTCATACGGTACGACCTCCTTTCGAAAATTCAATATACAAATACAGTATAACATATTTTCAAAAGCTTGTACACACTTTTACGCATTTTATTCCGCAGAATTTTTCAATTATTTTTTTGGCAATTTGACAAAGCAAGGAAAAACAAAGTACGGTTTCCAAAGCCTCGGGTTTCCAAAGGGTGTGCGCACCCTTTGGTGGGGGCCCGGGGGGCCCCCCCCCCCAGCTCGCCGCTCGCCAGCGGCTTAAAACCTACTTGGCACCGCAGTGCCGCCTAAGAAGCGCATCTGAAAGGTGAATTTTGAAGCGGTAGCTTCAAAAGAGGGACGCCCTGCAAGAGAGGGCGTCCCTAACAACGGCTCAAGCCGTTGCTTTTGTATAGTGATGAAGGTAAAGTACGTTGAAAACGTGTCGCTGGCACGTTTTCAAGGGAAGTTTATCCGTAAACTATAAAAGGGGAAGCGGTCTTGTCCGCTTCCCCTTCCCTTTATCTCCGTTTTTGAACGATAGGGGTGTTTCGTCCGTTGCAACGGACGACTCAGGGACACCGTCCCCTTTGAAAACCCATTATTTTGCTTTTTTAGTCCCCGAAAGAAATTCCCAAATGTCTTGCTGTTACAACAAGCTGGTGGTCTTCCGTTACAAACTTTGTCTTACCTGCAACCTCACTCAGCGGATTTTCCGTAATCGCATTCTTAACCATTGCTACCGAGTAGCCGTACTTCTCCTTCTCGATAAGCTTTGCGGCACGGACGCCGAACTTTGTTGCAAGAACTCTGTCATATGCTGACGGACTTCCTCCTCTTAACATATGTCCCGGAACGCACACTCTTGTTTCAATTCCCGTGCCCTTCTGAATTTGTGCGGCAAGTCGGCTTGTAGCTGTTGTGATGCCAGCCTCCTGACGCAGCTTAGCACGTTCCTTCTTCTTCATCTTTGCTTCTTCAATATCATATGCACCCTCTGCAAAGGCAACGATTGAGAATGTCTTGCCAGCTGCGGAACGCTTGTTGAGTGCTTCGATAACCTTTTCCGAGTCGTAAGGAATTTCGGGGATAATAATAATATCCGCGCCGCCTGCGATACCCGAATAGAGTGTAAGCCAGCCAGCCTTGTTGCCCATAACCTCAACCATAAGAATACGGCTGTGAGAAGCGGCTGTTGTGTGGAGTCTGTCGATAACGTCAGTTGCAATATCAACCGCCGTATGGAAACCGAAGGTTACGTCCGTGCCGAAAATATCGTTGTCGATTGTCTTTGGCAGACCGATAACGTTCAGTCCTTCTTCCGAAAGGAGGTTAGCGGTTTTGTGAGTACCGTTGCCGCCGAGAGTCAGCAGGCAGTCAAGCTTCTGCTTCTTGTAGGTTTCCTTCATAGCCTTGACCTTGTCCACGTTATCCTCGCCGATAACGGACATCATCTTGAACGGCTGACGCTTTGTGCCGAGAATTGTTCCGCCCTGTGTGAGAATACCCGAAAATTCCGAAGGACGCATATCTCTTGCGATGTTGTTGATAAGTCCGTAGTAGCCGTTCTGAATACCGACGATTTCAACGTTGTCCTCGCCCATTCTCTCGAAGCACGCCTTTGCCACGCCTCTGATTGTAGCGTTAAGACCCGGACAGTCACCGCCGCTTGTAAGGATACCTATTCTTCTCTTAGCCATTTTAATTTCCTCCTTTTAAAACAAAAGGGACACACACTTTTCAGCGGCGTCCCTTGAACTTATGCATTAACATTTATGCCGCACTTCATTGCCATAAATTCTTCAAACTTATCAGCAGGCATCGGTCTGCCGAAGAAGTAGCCCTGTGCGTGGTCACAGCCTGACTCCTTGAGAATTTCAGCCTGACCGATTGTTTCGATACCCTCTGCGATTGTTTCGATTTTCTTGGATTTTGCAATTCTTATAACCGCAGAAACGATTTCTCTGGATATTTCGTCCTCCTCGAGATACATTATAAATGAGCGGTCAAGCTTAAGCAATGTAATCGGGAGCACCTGAATATAGCTCAGTGATGAATAACCTGTACCGAAGTCGTCCATAGAAAGCTTTACACCAAGCTCCTTGATTTCCTTCATCTGCTGGATAGCGTGGTCGATATCCTTAAGGGCAAGGGACTCAGTAAGCTCAACATCAAGCCACTGAGGTTCAAGACCTGTTTCCTCCAGAGCGTTCTGGATAACCTCCTTAACGTCGGTCTGATAGAAATCGACAGCCGTAAGGTTGATTGAAACCGTAACAGGCGGGAAGCCCATATCCTGCCACTTTTTATTCTGTCGGCAAGCCTCGTGCAGTACAAATTTGCTGATATCTGTAATCAGCAGAGAATTTTCCGCAACAGGAATAAACTGGTTCGGCGGTACGATTGTACCGTCGGGCTTAATCCAGCGGATAAGTGCCTCCATACCGATGAGTGAGCCGTCCGCAAGGTTGATTTTCGGCTGGTAATAAAGCACCAGCTCGTTGTTGTCAATTGCGTGTGCAAGCTCACTTTCGAGTGCGTTGCCCGCAAGGATTTTTTCGTGCACCTTATTGTCGTAACGGATAATATCGTTCTTTGTTCCGTCGGACATACTGAGTGAGAACTCGGCGTGGTCGAGAATTGCGGCAAAGTTATCGCCGCCGTCCGACATCTTGCAGTAGCCTGCCGAACAGGTTACCGTCTGGTTCATAAGGAACTCGCCGCAGACCTCCTGAAGCTTGTTCTGAATTTTCTTTATCACCGTAACAGGGAGAGTTTCATCGCCCGTATCGTGAATAAGCATTGCAAAGTTGTCGCCGCCTATTCTTGCACCGAAGCCGCCCTTGGAAAGCGTATCCTTTACAATTCTGCCGAACTCGTTCAGGAGCTTATTGCCGTTCAGGTAGCCGCAGGTATCGTTGATAATATGGAAATTGTCGATATCAAGAACAATAACCCAGTAGGTCTGACCTGCTTCAGCGGAGCATTCAAATGTTTCCTGACCAATCTGCATAAATTTATTTCTGTTGAAAATCTGTGTCACGTCGTCGATATACGCCATTTTTTCGATAAGTATATCCTTTTCCTTATCCTTCGTAATATCCAGCACAGCACCGCCGATATCTGCAAGCACACGGTTCTTTCCGGGGTTCACCTTATATCGGAACTGGAACCAGTGATAGGTATTATCTGCCGCAAGCATACGGAATTCCGTGCTGTGGGTTGTATGGTCGCCGCCTCGTGCATTTGTCATTGTGCCTTCGAGAGCGTCGTAAATCATAACGTCCTCGGGGTGAAATCTTGCTCTGAAAACACCCGGGGAAACCGTTTCGGTATTGATGCCGAGCATTTTCTGAAGCTGTTCGGAAATGTGATAATTGCTTGCACCCGACTCCTTCAGCAGCAAACCGATTTCGGAAAGTTCCATTGAGAACATATAACGCTTTTCCGACTCGGCAAGATTTTTTGAATACTGAATGAGGTCCTCTTTCATCTTTACGGTTTCCGAAAGGTCAAGACCGATGGAAAGCATAAGGTAGGATTTTTTCTTCCTGTAGGTATTCACGCTGACGATAGAGGTATTCCATACCGTGCAGACCTTTGCACCGCCCTTTGCGGTAACGTAGAATTCCTCGTCACGGTTGTTTATGACAGCCTGCAGGCTGGGGGCAAAAGCGTCCGCAGGAAGAACCTTCTGCAGGGTTTTGATGTCGGACAAATCCTCCGACGTGTAGCCGATTGTCTTTGTAAGCTCGCTGTTTACTTCAACGTAACGGAAATTCGCGTCCCACAGAACAGCCATAGCGTTTATGCTCTGCATAATATTTGAGATGTTTTCTCTTTCACGGACAATTCTTTCCCTTTCGTAATTGAGAAGCACGCTGATGAGAATAATTGCCGAAACAACAGCAACCGCCGCAAAGCTTATCATAATCACGGAGGTATAAGCGGGAATTCTGAGTGCAATATTAAGTACAGTCAAAAACGAAGCGACATATGCTGCCGAAAGTATAATTATTTTGGAAGCCTTATGCACTAAAAATCCCCCTTTCAGTAAAGTACTCTGCTAAAGTATGCACACTTATATTAGTATATAATTACAATTACATTATACAAAATTAAGTTATTTTTGTCAATAATTATAAAGAGTAAACACTGAATTTAAGCTAAAATTTCACAAAGCCGACACATTTAAATGTTAAAATATATAAAGCAGATACCGATTAATAATGAATTTTGACGAATACATATTTTTCACAAGGAAAGGACGATGCACTGTGCCGAAAATTCTTATTGTTGATGATGAAAAGATGATACGAAACGTTGTTAAGGAATATGCCGAATTTGAGGGCTACGAAACCGCCGAAGCGGAAAACGGAATGGAAGCGGTTGAGCTTTGCCGCAGGGAGGATTTCGACATCATCATTATGGACATTATGATGCCCCGTCTTGACGGCTATTCCGCCGTGAAGGAAATCCGCAAAATCAAACAAATTCCCGTGATTATGCTTTCCGCAAGGGGCGAGGAATACGACAAGCTTTTCGGCTTTGAAATCGGCGTTGACGATTACGTTGTAAAGCCCTTTTCCCCGAAGGAGCTGCTTGCGAGAATTAAAGCCGTGCTTAAAAGGGGCGGCATTGGCGAGGAAACAAAGATTGAAAAAATCCGCTTTGAAGGGCTTGAAATAAACATCACAGGCAGAGAGGTTACAATTGACGGAAAGGCTGCACAGCTTACCCCTAAGGAATACGACCTGCTCTTTTATCTTGTCCGCAACAAGGGCATTGCCCTTTCCCGCGAAAAGCTTCTTGAAGAAGTATGGGGCTACGATTTCTACGGCGATGACCGTACCGTTGACACCCACATAAAAATGCTCAGAAGCTCTTTGGGCGATTACAGAAAATTTATTGTAACCCTCCGTGGAATGGGCTACAAATTCGAAGCGTAACGCAGGAAGGGCTTTGCATTGAAAAATCTGAAAAGCATACGCAACACGGTATGGCTTTACTTTGCAATATTCATCAGCAGCATACTTTTTCTGCTGTGGTTCAGCTTCGGCGTTTCGCTTGAGTCAAACTACAAAAGAACAAAGATACAGAATATCTTTGACATTGCAGGCTATATCCTCACAGGCTGGAGTGCTGACGAATTTACTGTAGAAAGCCTTGACCGCATTGCTTACGATAACAATATGTGCATCCTTATTCAGGACTCATACGGCAACCCTGTTTATTCCTATGATATGATGGCAAGCAACTGCCTTATTCACGGCATTTTCGGAATGGAGCTTCATAAATACCGTGCCGCTGCACTTGACAGCAATTCGGGAATTTACTATGCCGAGGTGAAAAATCCACGCTTCAACAACAACACTATGCTGTTTGTAATGGTGCTGGGTGAAATGGACGACCCCAGCGGATATATTTACCTGAATACGTCCCTTGAACCGCTGGAGTCCACAAAAGCTATTATTTACCGTCAGATTTTCTGGATAAGTATTATGCTGCTTATTCTGGGTCTGGGTATCTCATATTTTCTTGCACGTCTTATCGAAACCCCAATCGGACGAATTACAAAGTCCGCAAAGGTTATGGGGCAGGGCGATTACACCGTGCAGTTTGACGGCAGGGGCTACACCGAAACGGAGCTTCTTGCGGAAACCCTTAACCACGCTGCCGAGGAAATCTCAAAGGTTGATACCTTACAGCGTGACCTTATCGCAAATATTTCCCACGACCTGCGTACTCCTCTTACAATGGTAAAGGCTTACGCTGAAATGATAAGGGATTTATCGGGCGACAACCCCGTAAAGCGTGAGGAGCATATAGGAATTATCATTGAGGAAAGCGACAGACTTGCCGCACTTGTAAACGACATCCTTGACCTTTCAAAGCTGGAAAGCGGCACGGCAGGAATTGAAAAATCCACCTTCTCAATCACGAGAAAAATCCACGATATAATGAGCCGTTATAACCTGCTTGTGGAGCAGAAGGGCTACAGCTTCCACCTGAGCACCGAAAAGGACTTTGAAATCGAAGCTGACGTGATAAAAATCGAGCAGGTGCTCTACAACCTTATAAACAACGCCGTGAATTACACGGGCGAAAACAAAACCGTATACATCACACAGATTATCAAGGACGAAACTACTGCACGGATTGAAATCACCGACACTGGCAAGGGTATTGAGCCTGAGCTGCTGCCGCTGATTTTCGACAGGTACTACCGTGCGGAAAAAAGCCGCCGTGAGGTTATAGGCACGGGTCTTGGTCTGTCGATTGTAAAGCAGATTTTAAAGCAGCATAACTTCAAATTCGGCGTACGCTCCGAGCTTAACGTGGGCAGCACATTCTGGTTTGAGGTAAAGGGCAGGATTACAGGCGACTATGATGACGGAGGTAACGAAGATGACTAAAAAAGAACGTGCAGCACTTGCCGTATCGGGACTTGAAGCAATTTACCCCGACGCAAAATGTTCCCTTGTATACACCCACCCTTACGAGCTTATGATTGCGGGACGTCTTTCCGCACAGTGCACCGACGCAAGGGTCAATATCGTAACGAAAGACCTTTTTGCCAAGTACCCCACCCTTGAAGCCTTTGCCGAAGCTGATATTGCGGACGTGGAGGAAATCGTGAAGCCCTGCGGTCTGTATAAAACAAAGGCAAAAAGCATTGTTGAAGCGTGCCGACGTCTGCTTTACGACTTCGGCGGAGAGCTTCCGAAAACAATTGACGAGCTTACAACCCTTTCGGGTATAGGCAGAAAGACAGCCAATCTCATTATGGGTGATGTGCACGGTCTGCCTGCGATTGTTACTGACACGCATTGTATACGCATTACGGGCAGACTTGGTCTGACAAAGGAAACCGACCCTAAAAAGGTTGAGCAGGATTTGCTGAAAATCATACCTGCGGAAAAGGGCAGCGATTTCTGCCACAGAATTGTAATTTTCGGACGTGACTTCTGCACGGCAAGAAATCCGAAATGCGAAAGCTGTCCTTTAAAGGAATACCTTAACGGATACAAATGTAAAGTGTAAAAGTGTGGAATTTGGAGTGAGGAGTTATTGTATTTGTCCACAGCAGGTAAATTTAAAATTGCCTGCCACAGGCGAGTATCTTTAACTCCACACTCCACACTCCTCACTCAGAATAAGGGGTAAAACAAAATGAACAAGTACGGGGTTTTAAGTGAATATTTCGGGCATACCGAATTCCGTCAGGGTCAGGAGGAGCTTATCGACAGCATTCTTTCGGGACGTGACGTACTCGGCATTATGCCTACAGGTGCAGGAAAATCGGTTTGCTATCAGGTTCCTGCACTTCTTTTTGACGGAATAACAATCGTTGTTTCTCCGCTTATTTCCCTTATGTCCGACCAGGTCAGTGCACTTGTCCAGTCGGGCGTGAAGGCGGCTTACATAAACAGCTCACTTACCCTTCCTCAGTACAGAGAGGTTTTCCGCCGTGCACGTATGGGAATGTACAAAATCATTTACGTTGCACCCGAAAGGCTTACCACGGACGAGTTCATTTCCTTTGCGGAAAGCACTAAAATTTCAATGGTAACCGTCGACGAAGCACACTGCGTTTCCCAATGGGGACAGGACTTCCGACCAAGCTATCTGAAAATTGTTGAGTTCATCGAACGGCTTTCCTACCGTCCTGTTGTAAGTGCCTTTACCGCAACAGCTACGGCTGAGGTAAAGGATGATATAAGCAACATTTTGCGGCTGAATAACCCGTTTACCGTTACCACGGGCTTTGACAGAAAAAATCTCTATTTCGGGGTACGTCACCCGAAGGACAAATACACCGAGCTGAAACAAATCCTTGACGAAAACAGTGGCAAAAGCGGCGTTGTGTACTGCATAACAAGAAAAACCGTTGAGGAGGTCTGCGAAAGACTTTGTGAGGACGGCTACTGCGCAGCACGCTACCACGCAGGTCTGCCTGACGAGGAAAGACGTGCAAATCAGGAGGATTTTATCTGCGACAAGAGCACGGTTATGGTTGCCACAAACGCTTTCGGAATGGGCATTGACAAGTCCAACGTTTCGTTTGTCGTGCATTACAATATGCCGAAAAATATCGAGGGCTACTATCAGGAGGCAGGACGTGCGGGACGTGACGGAGAGCCTGCCGAATGTGTGCTTCTCTACAGCGGTCAGGACGTGCGTACAAACCGTTTCCTTATCGAAAAGGGCAGTGAGGAAAACACCGATATGACCGAGGAAATGCGTGCAGCTGTCCGACAGAAGGATTTGGAGCGGCTTAAAGCAATGACCTTTTACTGCAACACTACGGGCTGTCTGCGTGAGTATATTTTACGCTATTTCGGAGAGCGCTCACCTGCCTACTGCGGAAATTGTTCAGCCTGCAATTCCAACTTTGAAACCGTCGATGTTACAACCGAAGCGCAGAAAATCGTGTCCTGCGTTTATCGTGTCCAGAACAGCGGAAGAAGCTTCGGACGGAAGCTGATTGCCGATATTTTAAAGGGCAGTGCCAACAAGCGTATTGCCCAATTCGGTCTTGACAAGCTGCCAACCTACGGAATTATGCCCGATTTCACGCAGATTAAGATTGTGAAAATTATGGATTACCTTATCGAAAACGGCTGGCTTGCTGTTGAGGGAGAATTTTCCGTTGTTGCAACAACTCCAAAATCGGCAGAGATTGTCCGTGACAGAATAAAGGTCGAAATGAAGCTTGAAAAGGAGCAGGAAGCTGCCGTTTCAATCAGGACGTCAGCGGTGGATTACGGCGTGGATATGGGACTTTTTGCGGAGCTGAAAAAGCTGAGAAGCAGCTTTGCCGCAGAGCTTCACGTCCCTGCCTACATAATTTTTGCAGATGCCGCCTTGAAGGATATGTGCAGGAAGCTGCCCGAAAGTCAGGCGGAATTTCTTTCCGTTGCAGGCGTGGGCAAGAGGAAAGCGGAAAGCTACGGCGAAGCGTTCTGCACGCTTATTTCGAATTATGTTGAAACGCACCCCAATATGAAGCGTACTGCCGTTACAAAGCCTGTCTATACCGAAAGTGCAGGTCAGCCCTGGACTGACGAGGAGGACTCAATGCTGGAAATCGAAATGGAGGAGGGTCTTACCGTCAAGCAGATAAGCGACAACCACAAGCGTTCCCTCGGTGCAATCCGTGCGAGGATAAAGAAGCTGGGGCTGGAGGAGAATTAATAGTGAATATTGAATAATGAAGGATGAATAATTAAGGAATTGCCTTCGGCAATAAAATTAATAATGTCCGCAAAGCGGACACCTTAACTATTCACTATTCTTTATTCATTATTCTTTTTTCATTAGCCTGTCGAGTTTATCGACAGGCTCTGGCGTTTGTCAATATTTTTGCAAAAAGATATTGACAAACGTTTTTTTGTATGCTACTATTATGTCACACGATATATCGTATGACATAATATCGTGACACATAATAGTTAGGAGGACAGCAATATGCCATATAATGGAGGACCTATGACCGAAGCAATGTACTATGTGTTGCTTGCACTTATGAACCCCGGGCACGGTTACAGACTTATGAATGCTATTTCCGAAATTTCGGGAGGACGTGTTTCAATGGGACCCGGTACGCTTTACGGGGTGCTTACCCGTATGCAGAAGGACGGTCTTATTCTTATTGCCGAGGACGACGGCAGAAGAAAAACCTACGCAATAACCGACAGCGGAAAGGCGGCACTGAAAGAGGAGTACAACCGCCTGAAAGCAATGGTTTCGGACGGCACGATTATTGACGATTAAGGAGGCATTGTTATGAGCACTGAATTTATGAATATAAATATGTACGAACCTGCCGCTGATGAAAAGAAGCTGGAAGAACTTGCGGCGAAGGGTATGTTTATAAAGCGGCACCTGTGGTTTTTGGCATTCTTCCGAAAGGGTGAACCGAAAAACATCAGGTATTGTATAGAGCCTTCTTTTTCCAAAGCAAACAAGAAGCATAGAAATGCCTATGCTGAATGCGGCTGGAATTATGCCGCAAGAGGTGACGGCTTTGACATATATATGTCCGAGGACAAAAATGCTGTTCCGCTTCATACCGACCGTTCGGAGTTTGCACACATTGTCAAGAAATATCACCGTCACATTCTGGCAATGCATATTTATCTTTACCTGTTTGCTCTCCTTTATATACTTATGCCCATTGTTTTCTTTCCGCTTATAACCTTCGGCGAGTGTCAGGTGATTTTCACTCTCCCCCTTATGTACGGTCTTCAAAAAGAGTTTCTTAAAATATCAATCTGGTTAGCGGTAATTATGTACCCCATTCTGCTGATATATCTGCGTAAGCTTATCAAGGCAGGACAATTTGTAACAGGCTGTATCGAGAACAAAGCCGACGCTGAAAGGGCTTCCCGCCGCAACAATATTATGACGGCAATTTTCGTTTTTCTCCTTGTTATCAATGCGGCAGTAATTCTTTTCTATGCCTGTTCTTCCCTCAATAACACCTCTGAAAAAGTCCCCTTTTCACAGCTTCCCGACAGCATTATAACCATTGACGAAATCTATGACGAAAACATTGAGTTTCTGCTGACGGACGAGGCTGCTGAAAAATATATTGACCCCGAGCTCTGGGAACACGGAATTGAAGCGTATTTGCCTTACTCATTTGCTATAACCTCCGTTTTTACCGATTGTCATTATCAGTATTGGCAGCACGCCGCATACATACCCGACGGCAAGGAAAAGGGCAGAAAAATAGCCGTGCACAATACCTACACCGAATTCAAAAATAAATGGCTTGCGGAAAAGGGTGCAGAGGAATTTATGGAATACGAACGCTATTTCTTTTCCGACAGCCCCGACAGAATTCAGCTTGACACCGAGGGCACGCCCTTTGACAAGGCAGAATATCTGCTCACAAATTACTCGCTGTATATGGTTTTGCAGGCAGATGATACCGTGCACACGATAAATACAACAATTCCGCCCGAAAGCGGTTTTACACCTGAAATGATTTTTGAAAACATAACCGAAAACTGTAAGGAGTGACATTATGGGACTTAAATATATGCAGATAAACAAATACGAACCTGCCGCTGATGAAAAAAGGCTTGAGGAGTTTGCGGCAAAGGGTGAATTTATATCAAGTCAGTGTGCGGGAATTGCTGTTTTCAGAAAAGGCGGGCCGAAGAAAATGCGTTACTGTATAGAGGCTGACACACATATGCCGAGGAAGAAAAAGCTTGCGGCATACAAGGAATGCGGCTGGAGCTTTGCTGCAAGGGCAACTGACGCAAACATATACTGCACCGAGGACGAAAACGCTGTTCCGCTTCACACAGACCGTTCGGAATATGCACACGTTATCGAGACATTCCACCGTTCCTCGCTTATAATGTTTGTGGTTTTCCTGTTGATGCTTGTTGCATTGTATGCAGGAATGTTCATTTTTTACAATGTACTGGATTACTCCGTGCTGTATCTGTTGGAATATGATTTGAAGATAGAAACAAGAATGCTGATTTCCTCCGCCGTGGCAACAGTTTTTATCGGAATGCTGATGATAATTTATCTTGTTGACGTGATTCGTGCAGGTCAATTTATTGCAGGCTGTATCGAAAATAAAAAATCAGCCGCAAAATCTGTTGCTGCAAATGCGGTAATGATAGCCTGTGCAGTTCTTATGCTTGTGATTTCGATAGGCGATATTCTTTTCCACTGGCACTGCGGACTTGTGAATAGCTCCCGTCAGGGAGATTTTTCCGAACTTCCCGACAACGCAATAACCGCAGAGGATTTTGTCGAGCTTGCTCCCCATGAAGTTCTTGCCGCCGAAGGATGGCTTTATGTCGACTCAAGTCTGACAGCCCGTGAATCGGCACTTACCGACACATACTGCGAATATGACCAATTTGAGGGCTATTACAATAACAGCGGAGAGACCGCAGCATTTTCTGTTAACGGTGAGTATTATGAATTCAAAAGCACGCTTGCCGCAAAAATCGCCGTTGACGAGCTTGCAGATTTCTGGGAAGGAATATATGAGGGCTATAACATCTCAGTAAAGGAACACAACGCCGAAGGAACAGCCTACGACAGGATAATCTCCATAACCAACTTCACATGGGATGATGTTACCTTCTTTGTACGTCAGGGCAAGGTTGTTCAGTGCGTGAAAATATATTTCAATGATGATTTTTCCGATACGGAAACAATTTACCAAAAGCTTATTGAGATAGAATAGAACAGTTTGCGTGCTCCATATTCTATGGCGGCGATTTCCTTACAATGCTCGTCGTTGCTGCATATGGCATACCCCCTTATGTATACAAGAATTATGCCTATGAATGACAAAAATCCCTGAGAACTCAAATTCTCAGGGATTAATTTTTTATTCCACAGAAGCAACCTTCAGCATATTTGTCGTGCCTGCGATACCGAGAGGAATACCTGCGGTAAGCACCACAACATCGCTCTTGACAATGTAGCCTGCATCAACAGCTGCTTTGATAGCACTGTCGAAAAGCTCATCGGTGCTCTGCTTTTCGTCCATAAGAACAGGGAGCACACCCCAGCTCATATTCATCTGACGGAGCACGGTTTCGCTCGGTGTACAGCCGATAATCATACAGGACGGGCGGAACTTCGAAAGATTTCTCGCCGTTGAACCTGACTTTGTAACCGTGATTACAGCCTTTGCACCGATATCGTGTGCAGTTGTAACAGCCGCGTGAGAGATAGCATTTGTCTGATTTTTCTCGATGGAAACGGGACGCTTTGAAAGTCTGCTGATGTAGTTTATGTCCTTTTCGGTAGTTTCGGCGATAAGTGCCATTGTGCGTACCGCTTCGACAGGGTGCTTGCCTGCGGCGGGTTCACCCGAAAGCATAATAGCGGAAGTGCCGTCGTAGATTGCGTTTGCAACGTCCGTAATTTCGGCACGGGTAGGCTTCGGATTGGTAATCATCGACTCAAGCATCTGAGTAGCCGTGATAACCTGCTTGCCTGCAAGATAGCCCTTTTCGATAATGTCCTTCTGAATAGCGGGAATTTGCTCAAAAGGAATTTCAACGCCCATATCGCCGCGTGCAACCATAATACCGTCAGCAGCTTCAATGATTTCGTCAATGTTGTTCACGCCGTCGATGTTTTCGATTTTAGCAATAATTCTCGGGGTTGTCCAGCCAAGGCTTTTAGTGAATTTTTTCAGGTAATTGATGTCCGCAGAGGTGCGTACAAAAGAAGCCGCAATGAAGTCGTAGCCCATCTTTGAGCCGAATTCAAGGTCACTCATATCACGCTCGGAGAGGTACGGCATAGAAAGCTCAACACCGGGCACGTTGATACCCTTGTTGTTGGAAAGAATGCCGCCTGTCAGAACCTTGCAGACAATGTCGGTTGCAGTGATTTTTTCCGCAGCAAGCTCAACAGCACCGTCATTGATAAGGATTTTCGTGCCGATGGAAACATCCCCCGGCAAACCCTTGAAGGTGATTGAAGCACGTTCAGCCGTGCAGGGGATATCCTCTGTTGTAAGGGTGAAGGTGTCGCCGTCGAAAATTTCGACAGGCTTGTCGTCTACGAATTTGCCCAGACGGATTTCAGGTCCTTTTGTATCAAGCATTGTAGCAATCGGCAGACCAAGCTCCTCACGGAGACGGACAACCTGCTTGAAGCGTCTTTCGTGCATTTCGTAGTCGCCGTGGGAGAAATTGAAACGTGCAACGTTCATACCTGCCAGCATTATCTCACGAAGAATTTTATCATCATCTGTAGCAGGTCCGATAGTGCAGACGATTTTGGTTTTTCTCATATAATAACAACTCTTTTCAATAAATTAGGTTAAACGGAGATTGGGGCACATCAACTCCAAATTTCCGCCATATACCATAATACACCATATTTGTCAAGGTGTCAAGGTATCTGCAAGTATTCTTTACCGTTTATTATCTGCGGATTCAGCAAAAATATAAATTATAATTTGTCTGTGAGTGTGGAGTGTGGAAAACGAACAAGTTCGTATAGTGGAGTGTGGAGTTGTTGTGTAAACTATGGTTCTCTTTAACTCCACACTTCACTCTCCACACTCCTAACTCTACAAATTACAATTTACCGCTTGACTATTTTTCCCTGCACTGATATAATTTTGATATACAACCAAAAAGGAATGACATTGCTATGAAATACAGACAACTGCTTGCATTGACCCTTTCCGCTTTGCTTCTTGCAGGGTGTACAGAACCTGCTCCTAAACCTATGGAAACCGAGACTTCGGCTACCGAAACTTCGGCTACCGAAACATCGGTTACTGCGGATGAAACTACAATCGCTGTGACTTCTGCGACGGAGGAGACGACTGTTACAACAGCTGAAACTGCTCCCGAAAAGATTTCCGAAAAGGATATCGGCGGCGGTTACACAATTTATACCACGGAGAAAAACGGCGAATACACGCTTCACCTTGCCGACGAAAACGGTGAAACCGACAGTATGAGCATCACAAATTCCGAATATGACTGGCATACAGATTGTTATTGGCAGCCGATTTTTTACGATTTTGACCTGCCGCCCTGTTTTTCGGTTTACACCTATACAGACGATATAATTCAGCTTCATTACCGCCTGTACTTTGCAATTGACGGTAAAATCCGTGAAGCTGAGTGGTATCTTGACGGCGAAAAGCTTGACTCTTTAAACTACCCGCTTCTCCGCTGTTACGGCAACGGCGACAGCTTCAATGCCTATCTCCCATTTGAATGGGATGAGGATTACAACTGGCTTGATATAACAAAATGCACCTTTACCTTTGACGAAAACAAGCTTCGCTTTGAAGGAACATCACAACGCCCGATTACCCACGAGGGCACGGCAAAAGCTGCCGCTGATGCTCTTGATGAACTTACAAAGCTTCGTTGGGAACTGCGTACCTGCGAGTGCAGTGATGAACTCGTTGATGACGTGTATAATGAAATAACAGCTGACGGTTTGCGTACAAAAGATGAGTTTATGGACAGGCTTCATAAATTCTGCACCGAGGAAGCCGCAGAGGAAATCTTCACCGCTCTTTTTGAGGGAGAATATAAGGCTTCTGACGGAAAACTGTACCGGGTTGAAGGGGCACTCAATCCATTTACATATATGATTATTGACAATGTTTTGGAAACCGATAACGGCATAACCGCAAAAATATATTCCTATGCTTTCGGTCAGGACCGCCCGAATTACATCAATCCGCCGCTGTACATTGATTTTGTGCAGGAGAACGGCATATGGAAAATTGCTTCGATGCCTTCCGAAACAACCACACAGGAACAACCCGACCCCGAAGCTGACCCTGTTATGCGTCCCATACCGTCAGGCGAACAATTTGAGGTTATGGCGTGCGAAATTACAGAGCTTCCTGTCATAAAAACGGAAGAAGATTTCCCCGACAAAGAAGCTTTGGAGTTTGCGAAGGAACTTTGCTTCAATAACAATACCAAAGAAATTGCTTCTTACAACGAAGGGATAGAGAACGAAGACGGATTGCCTATCGAAACAGCCAAAGATATCCGCTTTTCCAATGGCGTTTCCTATGACTTTGATAATGACGGCAAAGACGAGAGTGTTATCTGTCTGCACTACACACCTGATTTCTATTTGGGTGGAGGCTACTGCGTTTATGTAGATGATGAAAAGTACGAAATCCTTATGTCAGGCGGAGGCTGTCATATTGAAGTAAGCATCCTTGATTTTGACGGCTACAGATTTATGCAGCTCAACACCTACGCTGGAGCAATCGGATATTATTATGATATTTACAGCTTTGAAAACGGTATGCCCGAAAAAGCATTTGATGTAGGCGACAGCCATGCTATAGACTACGAAAACGGCTTTTTCACCTGTTACATAAAATATCAGTTTACCGCTTTCCCGTTTGCTTTCTGCTCTGACGGCAAATTCCGTCAGTTTGCAATTGAGGAAATTACTCCCGAAGATTTCGAAGCACACGTCACGGACGGCAAGGCATATCTTGACACGCTTGACAATCTTGAAGCAATTTACACAAGCGGATATTATGCCTACTGGTTTATGTGCGGAGATGAAGAACGGTATCTGTCCCTTAACGGAAACGGAGTTTATGAGGAATCAAGAGCATACGGCTATATAGACACACAAATTACCGACGAACTCATTTACGGCAAAGACGTATGGTCTGCTGTCCCTATCTCCACCCCCGACCCCACCGAAAAAATATGGAACTTCCTCTCCGACTACAAAAGCGATTACACCACCGACCTGTACTTCCTTTTCGACTTCAACGGCGACGACTTCCCTGAGGTTGCCTACGTCGGATGGGATATGGACACCCCCTATATGAACGTGTTCGACCTCAGCGGAAGCGAGCCCGTTTCCCTCGGCGGAACAGTTCAGGGACTCAGCCCCTACTCCGATGACGAACAATGTATAGGGCTTTACCGCAACGAAAATGGAGAATATTTCTATCACTCCCTTGAACATTATGTAATGCCGAACTACAAGCTCAACGGTTCAAGCTTTGATTATTACTGCTTCAACAGGCACATAATTCCCGTTGATTTTGAAAATCACACCGTTGAATTCAGCTTTGAGGGAACAGACTGGAAAGGCTTCGACAACGAAGCTGACGCTGAAAAATACAAGGAGAGCGTTTTCAAGGAGCTTGAACAGCTTACACTTGTCACGGAGCTGAAAACGTCCTATATGGTTAAGGACAGAAATGATGAAGAAGCGTTCCGTGCAATGCTTGCCGAACTGCCGAAAATAAATTACGTCACAAAATAATTTTATATAAGGAGAATATGAAATGAAAATCAAAAAGCTTTGCGGAGCAATCCTCTCCGCAGTAATTGCCGCAAGCCTTCTGACAGGCTGTACAAACGGAGGAGACACCGCCGAAACAACAGAAACCACCACCGAAGCGATTGTGGAAACAGCCTCCGCCAAGGTTACCGTTGACGGGACAAAATTTATGGTTGACGGAAAGGAACTCATCATCAACGGCGTAAACACCCCTTGGCAGAACTGGAACGAATTCGGCTCGGACGCTTTCCAGCCCGATTTCTGGGACAGCCACTTTGCCGACCTGCACGCAATCGGCGTAAACGCTGTCCGTGTGTGGGTAAACTGCGACTCGATGGTTGCAATCAAGCTCAAACCTTCTGGACAGGTTCGTGAGGTTGTGGAAAAGCACTGGACAGACATTGACAAGCTGTTCGAAATTGCCGAAAAGCATCAGATTTACCTTATGCCGACCCTGCTTTCCTTTGACCACTGCAAGAACGGTCAGTACGTTGACAGATGGCGTGCAGTAATCACCGACGATACGGCTATGCAGTCCTACATTGACAGCTACGTCAAGCCTTTCGCTGAGCGATACGGCTCAAATCCTTACCTGCTGGGCATCGACCTTATGAACGAGCCTGACTGGGTTGTGGAAAATGCTGAGTGCGGCAAGCTGCCTAAGGAGAACCTTTCCAACTTCTTTGCAAAGTGCACAGCCGCTGTCCACGAAACAAATCCTGACGCACTTGTTACAGTCGGTATGGGTATGGTAAAATACAACTCCGATAACGAAAAATATTTCGGCAATATGGTTTCCGACGAGGTTATGAAGTCCTACGCAGGAGAAAATGCCTGCCTTGATTTCTATTCCGTGCACTATTACGACTGGATGAGAAGCTATATGGGATGCCCGTTTGATATGTCCCCTACCGACTTCGGTCTTGACGGTACAAAGCCTTCCTTCCTCGGCGAATTCGGTCTTGGTGCAAATCAGACTTATGAGTACGCTTACGAAAACACCCTCGCAAACGGTTGGAACGGCTCAATGATGTGGTGCTCCAACAACGGTGCAGAGCACGCTGACGTGTGGGCTGACCTTGAAGTTGCAACAAAAAAGGTTGAGTCCCTCTACCCCGACAAGGTTTTCCCTCTCGGCAAGAACTGATAAAAACAAAAGGCACCCACTTGGGTGCCTTAAACTTGTCGATAAGGTCGACAGGTTAATGAATAATAAATCGTGAATAGTTAAGGTGTCCGCTTTGCGGACATTTTTAATATTATTGCCGAAGGCAATTCCTTAATTATTCATTCTTCATTATTCAATATTCTTTGTCGAAAAGGCTTTTTTGACAAGCTTACTGAAGTGACTCAGCAAGAGCCGCTTCAAGGTCAACTACCTGATAATCAGCAGGTATTTCAAAAAGCTCAGCAGGTGCTTCACCTGTGAATTCGTTTATTTTAAGTGCTGTAAGCTCAGACTCTGTATCATTTGAAAGAATTGCAACAATCTTTTCATCCTTGTCAAAAAGGAAACCGCCGCCTGTTTCAGCTACCTCAAATGTGTAATCCTCGCCGCCGATTTCAAGCTTTGCAGACTTTACATCAGCCGCATTTTCTATTTCAGCGTCAAAATCCATATCGCCGAGCATTTCGCCGATGTCGTAATCTTCCATCACAGTTTCATCGGAAGCCATATAGTAGCCGCTCTTTGTAGCCTCATCAAGCATATACATCTTGGAGTCCCTGAAGATGATGGACATATTTGTAGCACTTGTTGCTTCGTACATCTTTATGGAAATCATATCCTCGGACATACCCATAACCATTGTCATGCTGCCGTCAGTTGCTTCAACGTCCATATAAATGCTGTCAGCACCGTCAAGTACCTTTATCCAGTTATATGTAAGACTGTCGGACGCGGAAATTATATCCGTATCAAGACCAAAAGCGTCACCTGACTTTACAAAATCGTCAAGGCTTTCATAGCTTGCAGAGGAAACCGCTTCAGCAGCATCGGTTTCAGCTTCGGTTACTTCTTCTGTTTCAGCTTCGGTAACTGCTTCTGTATCAGCCTCTGTTGCTTCAACAGCAGCTTCTGAAACTGTTGTGGTTGCTTCCGTTTCAACGGTTGCTTCTTCGCTGCCGCAAGCCGTAAGCATAACTCCGCAGAGTGAAAGGGCAAGAACAGCTGTTAAAAACTTTTTCATTGTATAATCTCCTTTTGTAATTGAATTTGCATAACAGTTACATTATACAACACCTGACGCAAAATGTATATTGTTTTAAAAAAATTTCCTTGATTTGAACAAATTATGCTTATCCGTTTAAAAACATTGTGTGTAAAAAGCCGACATTTCTTACTGAAAAAGCCGTGCAAACCAACGCTTGCACGGCCCTGCAGATCTTCTTTTTTAGGTGTACTTTTTATTATAACATACAGATTTTAATAATTCAAGCAAAAATAAAGCGAATTTGTTAATTCGGAAAAAGTGACAGTAAAAATATTTGTTTTTGTACAATAATACTATAGAAACCTATGCGTTTTTATGTTATAATTACCAACAGATTGTTGCAAAGGGAGAGAAGTTTTATGGCTTTATTGTATGAGGAAATCTATCGTCAGAAGCAGGAGCAGTACAAGCTTGACGGCGATTTGCAGGCGTTCAATTCTTTTATTGCTAAGGCTCACGATTTTCAGTTTGCGGTTATGACAAAGAAAATTTCTGAGAATGAATATACCGAATGGCTTAATTCCCAGAAGGCTTGATAATTACTTAGTCCTTACAGGCAGCGGCATTTCCGCTGCCTTTTTATTTTCTGCACAAATTTCGGTGATTTAAAGCATTATTCATTAACTATATCACTGTATTGACATATTTCGATTTTTGCATTATAATATAAATATATTATTAAAAAAGGGGTTTGGTTTTTATGAAATACTGTTCAAAATGCGGTGCACAGTGTGACGATAACGCTGTATCCTGTCCTAACTGCGAGGCTATCTTTGCAGCACCTGC
Source organism: Oscillospiraceae bacterium (assembly GCA_045545795.1). Lineage (GTDB taxonomy): Bacteria > Bacillota > Clostridia > Oscillospirales > Ruminococcaceae > RGIG8773. The sequence goes on along the minus strand of JAZQBN010000038.1, from coordinate 2,199 downwards.
TGCAGCTGATATCTATGACCACACAGCTGAGTTTGACGCTAAGGATATCTCCGATAACAAGGTAATCGCAATGCTTCCTTACCTTCTCGGTATTGCAGGTCTTATCGTTGCTATGCTTATGACAAACACATCCAAGTATGTTACCTTCCACATCCGTACATCACTTAAATTCACGGTTGTTGAAACACTTCTCGTGTTTGTTAACATTATTCCTTTCCTCGGTCAGATTGCTTACGTTATCGGCATTCTCACCTGCATCGTGCTCAGAATTATTGCATTCGCACAGATTTGCAACGGTCAGGCTAAGGACCCTGCAATTATCAGAAGTCTCGGCTTCCTCAAGTAATTTACAATTACATAATTCCCTTTCAGGACTGTGCAGAAATGTGCAGCCCTGTTGTTTTGCCAAAATATTTTTCAACAGCACTTGATTTTTATGTGCAAAAGTGATATAATCCTATTATAGACTCATAGCAAGGAGGTATGCTTATGAAAAAAATTATTACTATAGGCAGACAATTCGGAAGCGGAGGACGTGAAATCGGCGAAAAGCTTGCACAGAAGCTGAATTATACGTTTTACGATAAAAATCTGATTATCCTTGCGGCTGAAAAAGGCGGAATGAGCCACGAAGCACTCGGTGCAGCTGACGAAAAAGCTGCTAACCCCTGGCTTTACGCAGCTATGACTCAGACGGGTCAGACCAGTATCAATATGAATATTTCCACAAATGATACGCTTTTTTCGCTTCAATCCCAGATTATCAAGGACATTGCCAAAACTGAAAATGCCGTAATTGTAGGCAGGTGCTCCGACTACATACTCAGAAACGAGGAAGTTGAGCTGCTGAATGTGTTTATTTATGCCCCCACAGAAGTGAGAGTAAAGCGTGTTATGGAGCGTATGAATGTTACCGAGCAGCAGGCGTTGCAGCTTATCAAGAAAAATGACAAGCAGAGAAAGTGCTACTACGATTTCTACACCGACAAGAAGTGGGCATCACATTCGAGCTATGACTTAAATCTTGACAGTGACCGTTTCGGTATTGACAAGGCTGTGGAAATTATCGCAAAGGCAATTGAATAACGTGTGCCGCCTGCGGTTGTACCGTGGGCGGTTTTATTATTGTTTCGGAAACAGTTGCCCCAAACAGAAAAAGCCCTTGAAGAACCAACAATTCTTCAAGGGACATTTATTCACCCGTTTACATTCTGCACTATAGTGTACAGTGCTTCATCGTCAGGGTCAATCGGAACACCTTTTGCTTCAAAAAGCTCAGCAACAGTTACAAACTGATAGCCCTGCTCAATAAGCGTCGGGATAATCGTATCAAGTGCTTCAACAGTCTGTGCATTGCCCTGTGAGTCGTGCAGAAGAATGATAGCACCATCCTGAACCTGATTAATGGTATTGTCGATACGCTGCTGAACAGTAACCATATTATCCCAGTCGTTGCAGCCGACACCGCAGATAAATGGCATATCAATGTTTGCATACATATCAGCATTTGTTGCAATATAAGGCGGACGGAAAAATTTTGTCGGCTCGCCCGTGATTTCCTCAACCTTGTCGGAAACATACTGAACCTCAGCAGCGATTTCCTCAGGAGTCATCTGGTTCATATAGCTATGGGATTTTGAGTGATTGTCAATCTCACAACCCATTTCGTAGGCACGTCTTACAACCTCAGCCGAACCGACGCTGATGTTATTTCCGATAAGGAAGAACGATGCAGGCACGCCGTAAAGCTCCAGCTTGTCAAGCACCTGGCTGGTCGTTGTGGTGTTCGGACCGTCATCAAATGTCAGTGCAACCATAGGCTTGGACGGGTCAATTTCGTATTCCAATTTAGCGTAAGTAACAATGTTTTCACTTGTTGTGGTTGTTTCAGAAGCAACAGTTGTTGTTTCCTCGGCCGATGTGTTTCCGCAGGCTGTAAGCATAGCCGCCGACATAAGTACAGATAAAATTTTCCTTTTCATAATCAAAAACTTCCTTTGCTCAGGTTTTGAGGCATATATCAACAAAAAAGTCCCGCATCATCAGACACAGGACTAATGGTGCACCATCGGGGACTCGAACCCAGGACCCACTGATTAAGAGTCAGTTGCTCTACCAACTGAGCTAATGGTGCATATTGAAGATTTAGCATCCTCAAAATTGAACAAAGAAAGGCAAGTGTGAGAACAGAGCAATTCA
>JAZQBN010000037.1:0-10525 GCA_045545795.1 Oscillospiraceae bacterium | reverse complement strand
TCATACAACACAATTCAAAGTATGTCAAGAGCAGGAACTCCAAGAGATAATGCTGTCATTGAATCTTTTTTCGGAAGATTTAAGGATGTTCTACGTTCACACTTGCATCTTGCAAAGTGTGATGACCTTTATTCTGTAATTTCTCAGACTGTTCATTACTTTAATTTCATTAGACCTCTTCGTAAATTAAACAGAAAGCCGCCAGTTCAATTTCGTATTGAACTGACAGCTTAACTTCGGCTTTTTTATGTCTACTATCTATTGACTATTTCATATTTCATTATTTTGCCTGTATTATCACCAAAAATTTCAGAATTTAGTTGCAATCTGTTGAAAAAAATAATGTGAAGTGATATAATACTAATTAGGTGTTTTTAGTTGTTTGGCATAATATATGTTTAATTAATAAAGGGGATATTAATATGAACAGTTTTGTCAGTTCAAAAAAGGGAAAAATAATTATTGCCGCAGTATGTCTTGTTGTAATCGTACTTCTGCTTGTACTTTTTCTGGTTTTGGGAATAGGAAAAGGCTATCGAACAATAAGTGTTTCTGATATTTTCGGAAGTGTTATGACAGAAAATGATGGTAAGGAATATGAAGCATATAAAAATATGAGATTGACTGACGGGGATATTCTTACTACTGACATAGACAGCTATACCCGTATGATACTTGATGGTGAAAAATATATTAAGCTTGAAGAAAAAAGTAAGGCTTCCTTTGAAGAACTTGGCACAAAGAAAAACAGGAAAACTGTAATCAATCTGGAACAGGGCGTTCTTACAAATGAAATAACCGTTCCATTGAACGAGGAAGAAATTTATGAAGTAAATACACCGAATGCTACTCTTTCAGTAAGAGGTACATTTTTCCGTGTTGTGGTAAGAGAAGACGTGAACGGTGATGCATATACCGATGTTTATACTTATGGCGGAACAGTTGCCTGCAGACGAATTATGCCTGATGGAACAATTGTCGATGAAGAGGTTCTCGTGCACGAAGGCTACAAAGCCTGCATTAAAATGGACGAAATTGTAACAATTTACGTTGAAGAGCTTATTGAGGAAGAGGAAGACAAGGTTGACCCGATTAATGTAAAGGATATCCCTGACTGGGACCTTGTAGATATTTATAATGCAGCAATTCACGGCCATAAAATGTTCTTGGATATTGACACATTGTGGCAGGAAATTGAAGAAAGAGAAATTGATATTGACGAATATAAATCTGCATATGACAGCGAAAAAATTGAAAAGTATCCTGACTATAAGAAGCGTGTTGATAAAGAAAAATCAGATAAAACTGATAGCGAACGTGGCAGTGACGGCAAATTAGATAAAAATAAAGAAAAGAAAGATAACAACGGCAGCAATAATAAAGACCCAAAACCTGATTATGATAAATCAGACAAGGATACACCTGATAGTCCGCAGACGGAAAATGACGGACATTATCCCGATGTTCCTCCGAAAAATGATGATGAATTTGTTGTAACAACTGTCCCTGACGGATACGAAGAACCTGATGAAACAACTGTTACAGTTTCATCTGAAAATGGCAAAACGGATGACGATGATACTTTCGACCCAGACGATAAATCAGACGATGATGACGATGACGTTTTCGACCCTGACGATGAATCAGACGATGACGATGATGACACTTTTGACCCTGACGATAAATCAGACGATGACGATGATGACGTTTTTGACCCTGACGATGAATCAGACGATGATGACGATGACGTTTTTGACCCTGATGATAAATCAGGCGATGACGATGATGACAGCACTGTAACCTTGCCGCCGTCATCTGACCCTGATATTGGTGATTTAACAAATACAGGCAGTACGACAACGTTTTTGCCCGTAACAGAACATACTCATTCTTTCGGCGAGTATGTGTCCGATAATAATGCAACCTGCACTAAGGACGGAACAAAAACAGCAAGATGCAGATGCGGTGCAAAAAATACAATTACCGATGCAGGAACAGCAACAGGTCATACCGAGGAAACCGAGCGTGTAGAGCCCACCTTTACACAGGAGGGTTATGTCAAGACTTATTGTACGGTCTGCGGCGAAGTTATCGAAAACGAAATTCTTGATAAGCTTTCTGCATTCACACTCTATACCGAGGACGGCTCAATCAGAATTACTGAAACAGGCTATACACAGGGCAACAATGAGGTTGAATATACGGGTGATTATGTTATTTCTCAGAGAGATTCCTCGGCAGCTGTAGAATGTGCGATTACAGTTGAAAGTGGTGCTAATATTACTATTGATGAAGTAAATATTAATGGTAATATTGAAAATAACGGAGGAATTATCGAAATCAATAGCGGAAAAATAGTTGCTGATTCACTTTGTAATTATGAAAATTCAACTATAGGGTTTAATAGTGGTTCTGTCCAATTAAACAACGAATTTTTTAATAATGGAACGATAACTGTTGACGGTGCTGTTATAGAAAGCGTAATTAATGGTATTGGATTGGATAATCCTGGTGATTTTACGGTGAACAGCGGAAGTCTTAAAATTAATGATGCATCGTTGTGTAATAATGGTAATTTTACACTTGTAAATGGTAATGTAACAGTTAAAAATGCATCAGGCGAGTGTTACTTGAATAATGGCACATTTACAGTCAAAGGAGGAAAGTTAATAGGCAATAGTGAAATGGTATGCTTGAATAATACAGGTGCATTTATCATTGACAATGCCGAGGTTGAATTTGATAATAATATTTGGAATAAAGGCGAATTTAAGATTGAAAGTGGTTCTTTAAATGTAAGGAATGTAGTTTCAGATATAACTTGTTTACAAAATGAGGAACAACTGTATATTAATGGAGGAACTATAGTATTAGAGGGACATACCTGTATCAGCAATTCAGGAAATGCATATATTAATGAAGGAAATCTTTCTTTAATCACTACTGAATACGGTATATCAAATTTCTCATATGGTAAGTTATACATTAATGGTGCTGAGATTGATATTTCTGCACAGAGCAACGATGGATATAGTACAGCAATGGGAATTCAAAATGTTGGAGCAAACGGAGTAATTCAAGTTACAAATGGTAATCTGTTAATCTCAACTAATGGGTATGGAATTGATAATCATAATCAATTTACACTTAATGGTGGAAGAATTAAAATCATCTGTACAGTACCTGTAGATTATGCTATTAATGGACATGTCAATAATAATAAAACGTTTGAAGTGAATGGAGGTTCTTTGGAATTTGAAGGAAATATGATTTTTAACTATCAAACGGGTGCTTTGATAGTTAATGGTGGTTCTGTAAAAATATCCAATAACCCCGCTGATTACATAACCAATTCAGCAGGTGGAGCTATAGAACGCGTAGTCTACGACACCTTCCCAACCGAAGCCGAGCGAACATTCACAAACTCCGACGGTACAACCTATGTCTATGCCCTCACCGAAGCCGATAAGGCAGACGACGGCAAGTATTATGTATGGAAGCCTATAAACCTGGGCGTTGCAATTAATGATACCAACTTCCCGGATACCGTTTTCCGTAATTACATAAGCACAAACTTTGACAGCGATACCGACGGAATGCTGAGCGTTGAAGAAATTGCGGCGGTTACGGAGATTAATGTAGGTGGAACTTCTGTATATTCTTTAAAAGGCGTAGAATATTTTATTGAATTGATAAAATTGAATTGTAGCAGTACAAGCGTTACAAGTCTTAATGTAAGTTCAAATCTTATATTAAAGGAACTGATGTGTAGTAATGTTGGAATATCGGTGCTTGATATAAGCAATAATACAGCTTTAACGAAATTGAATTGCAGTTGGACAGGTATAACAAGTCTTGATGTAAGTAACAACACCGCATTGACATATTTGGTTTGTAGTCAGACAAGAATAACAAGTCTTGATGTAAGTAAAAATTTGCTTTTAGAAGAACTCCAGTGTAGTTGTAATGAAATATCAAGCCTTGACGTAAGCAATAATACGACTTTGAGTACTTTGTGGTGTAATGATAGTAAACTTTCATTTGTAGACATTTCAAATAACCCTAACATTTCTGCGTTTTATAGTGATGGTAATTACTATTCAATCCCATCAAACGCAACAACCTTCGATACCTCAACAATTGAAGGCTTCGACCCGACCAAGGTATCCAACGTCACAAACGCAGATTTCGACCCAACAACAGGTATATTTACAAATATCACAGGCGACATAACCTATACCTACGACTGCGGTCAGGGATACTCAGTAACCTTCACCCTCACAAGAACAGGCTGATAAATATTAAACAGGAGGTCCATAAAATGATACACGACGAAACCGTAAAAAAACTTATGCAGATAAGCTCCCCAAAGACCTTTAAAGCAAGTGAATATATCTGCTACGAGGGACAGCCGGGGGATGAGATGTACATAATTCTTCGTGGCAGCGTAGGCATTTTTGTTACAAGTGCCATCGGTACTCAGGCTGAGGTGTCACGAATTCTTGCAGGCGACTTTTTCGGCGAAATGTCTATTTTCGACAATCTGCCGAGAAGTGCTTCCTGTATCGCTCTCGAGGACACAATCTGCATTGCAATCGGCAAAGATAAGCTTGAAACGTTTTTTGCTGCTTGTCCTGATATGGCAATGAAGCTTATGGAAAATATGAGCGGACGAATTCGCCGACTTGACAATGCACTGTATAAAAGTGAGCATTTCGTACAGAATAAAAAATTGCCTGTTTTTGGCATACCTTCGGAATATTCCTTCAGTCACGTTGTGGAAGAGCCTGCACATAACCTCAATTATACTGAAGCAATAACAGCAGCCTGTCCTGTATGTGGAAAGAATATAACTGTTCTTAATCTGAAAAAGAGTATAATGAGTATGCATAAGCTCGGCAGTGACGGACGTATCAGGTACGCTGAATGTGAGCCGCTGTGGTATGATATATGGAATTGCCCATATTGTCATTACAGCAACTATTACCTCAGCTTTTTCAGAATGCTTCCATTCAAGAAAACATTAATCCAGCGTATTCTTAAGGAACAGCACAAGCCGGTCATTGAAATGGCATATAAATTTAACACTCCGTTTGACCACCTGTTTCTCAGGTATATTCAGGCAATCCATATCAATGAAGCCTGCAATGCTAATGACTATACGCTTATCGGAAAAATGTGGCTTAACCTTTATTGGCTTTTTGATGACGCAGCTGACAAAACAATGAAGCTTTACTGTGCGGAGCGTGCAGCGGATTATCTATCGAAAGCAATTGAAGAGGATATGATTTCCGATGATTACAGCAGACAGAGTATTGCACTTACTCTTACAAACATATATCTTGAGCTTGACAAAAAGGACTTTGCCAAAAAGATGAGTGAGATAGCTGTAAATGGCGATGACGGTCAGATTAAATCGCTTGTATACGCTCTTAAGTTATGATGAAAATGAGCAGCTGCCGCATATTTATATGCGGTGGTTGTTATATATGGAGACTTTGAGTGCTGTAATAATTATGCGTTCTCAGTATTATGGAGTTGATACAAAATGAATAATACAGTAAATTACAGTATTGCTGCAATAGTCACAGTAATTGCTTTTATATGTGGTTATTTCAATATTTTCGGTGTTGCGGACAAATCCTTTGAGGATATTTTTTATCACAATCCTACAAATGTTGACAACAATATTAAAATTATTAAAATAGATGACAAAACAATGAACACCTTAGGGGATTTTTCTGACTGGGACAGGTCAGTCTATGTTGATTTAATGGAAAAACTCTGTGTTTCGGAGGAGATGCGTCCGGCAGTAATTGGTTTCGATATCCTGTTTACATCAGATAATGGTGATGAAGCAGATAAACGTTTTGCTGAGCTTTGTGCTGAAAACGGAAATGTTATAACAAGTTCAAACTATGTTTTCAGTAAGGAGCTTTACTTCGATGACAGCAACAGGCTAATTGAAAATACTATGGCAATTGATCAAACAGTGCTGCCGTATCCTGCACTTAATGAAGCGACAGAACAAGGCTTTGTCAATGCACTTATGGATAGTCGTGACGGTGTAATCAGAAGTGCTTTTCTTTACCTTGATGATAACGGAAAACGGAATAAAAGCTTTGTTTCTGCGGTCTATGAAAAATATATGAGCTCTCTCGGTGAAGAGCCTGTCTACCCGACAGATGCATCAGCATTTCAGTTTCGTTACAGCAGTGGCGTTTCCGAGTATGAAAACGTTTCTCTTATTGATGTAATTGAAGGAACAGTTCCGCCGCAGGCTTTTGATGATTGCATTGTGCTGGTAGGAGCTTATGCAGATGGAATGATGGATTCGTATTATGTTCCTGTTGATAAAGGGCAGCAGATGTATGGAGTTGAAATCCACGCCAATGCATTGCAGGCTATTATGGAAAATAAAACACTTGCAGCTGTTCCTGAATGGTTAAATGGAGTTGTTTCGGCAATTATTGCACTTGCCCTGATGCTTATATGTGAAAAGCTCAGTGTGGCAAGGGTTATTATTGTATGTGTATCGGCAATTGCCGCAAAGCTTTTGGCAGGATATTTTATTTTTTATGCAGGATATAGCTGGGATAACCTTTCTGTAGTGCTCATAGCCGTGCTTATCGGGATATATTTTGTAGCACTTCACTATTACCGTGCAAGAGCTGCAAAGCAAAGTATTGAGAAGGCTTTCAGCAAGTATGTTGCCCCGCAGGTCGTAAAAGAAATTGCAAAGAATGGAACATACGAACTGAGACTTGGCGGTGAAAACCGAAATATTGCTTGTCTTTTTGTTGATATACGCGGTTTTACACCTCTTTCGGAAAGTCTTGAACCTGAACAGGTGGTTGATATTCTCAACAGCTATCTTGAACTTACTACAAGCTGTATTTTTCGTCACGGCGGAACATTGGACAAGTTCATTGGCGACGCAACAATGGCGGTATTCAATGCTCCTTTTGATACGGACGATTATGTTTATAAGGCTGTACTTACGGCATGGGATATTGTTCAGGGTGGAAACAAGATTGAAAAGCAGTTTGTTGAGCGTTACGGCAAGCATGTCGGCTTCGGAGTGGGTGTAAACTGCGGACCTGCTGTTGTAGGCAATATCGGTTGTGATTTCCGTATGGACTACACCGCAATCGGTGATACGGTCAATACAGCCGCACGACTTGAAGCAAATGCTCCGCGAGGTGCTGTTTATATAAGTAATTCTGTTTATGAACAGGTCAAAGACCGTATTACAGTTGAAGAAATCGGTGAAATCCCTTTGAAGGGTAAATCAAAAGGTGTATTTGTATATTCAGTTAAAGGTATAAATAATTACAATGCTGATAAGGAGGATTGATATGAAACAGTTGCTCATTATTCCTGACAGAAAAAATATTGCTTATAGTCTTATGCTTGCTGAAAAATATTCACTTGGTTTTGAGTATAATGATTTTTTTATTCCGCAGGTGCTTGATAATGCAGAAAATTCAGACAGAATTATCGGTGAATACACAAGCGTGAAGCTTCCTGAATATTGTACGCTTCACGGTGCTTTTTTTGATGTAATTCCATTCAGCCTTGATGAAAAAATAAAGGAAATATCCAATCTGAGAATTGAACAAAGTATTGCTGTTGCTGAAAAAATCGGTGCAAAAGCAGTGGTTTTTCATACCAATTATAATCCTTTCCTCAATTCCGAAACATATATAAATTCCTTTGTTGAAGCGAATTCAGCGTATTGGGACAGCGTTTTGAAGCGTCATAAGAGCATTTCGGTTTACCTTGAAAATATGTTTGATACAGCTCCCGATATAATGGCGAGAATTTCCGAAAGACTTTGTGAAAACGCTAATTTCGGTATCTGTCTTGATTATGCACATGCTGCATTGTCTCCCGTGCAGCCGAAAACCTGGGCAGAAACACTTGGAAAATATGTTAAGCATATCCACATAAATGATAATGACGGAATTAGTGACCTTCACCTTGCCTGGGGTGCGGGAAGTATTGATACTTCGGATTTTTACCGCTGCTATGAAAAATATATGAGCAGTGCAACGGTGCTTATTGAAACAAATGCAAAAGAAAGTATTATTGCATCGCTGGAGAGACTTAAAAAGGATAGATTTATCTGAATGTAAAGTTATTTTGCTAATCGGAATTTGTGTTACGGAGGATTAATGCAAATAAATAGTTATGCTAAAAAGCTTTTGCAATAAGACAACACAAAAATGAATAACAAAAGCAAAGGAGTTATGGTATTGCAACTACCATAACTCCTTTTTTATACGGCAACAAAACTTACATTTCAGCTATCCTCCGTCGGTGCACAGCCAAAATGCTTGGTGTAAGCCCTGTAAAAAGCCGAATAATCGTTAAATCCGCAGATGTCACAAGCAGCTTGTGCGCTATATCCGCTGCGGATTTTTTCCTTTGCAACGGTAAGCCTTTTCTTGGTTATGTATTCCCAGGGTGCCGCACCCGTTGCCTGCCTGAAAATACGGCTGAACTGTGACGGACTGAGGTAAAAATGCTCCGCAAGCTTCGGCACGGAAATATCCTCAAAAAGATGATTGTTTACATACATTACAACACGTTCCGCCGTACTCTGCGGCTTGTGTTCAGTGTTGCCCTTAACAGCAAATGCACGGCTCAACATATCAAGCAGCATAAGCAAGTGAGTCCTGATTGTCAGCTGTTTGTCGTAATCATTACCTGCACCGCACATTTCAACAAACAGCTTTTTTACAAGCACCATATCAATTTCGGAAGCACCGAACATATTGTTTTTGCCGAGAGGACGTTCAGAGAAAGCTTTTGTGAGCCTGCCCGCAGGGTCTATGAAGTTTGCAAAATCAATCGGAAAGTTTATCGCATAACGTTCATATTTTTCCCTGCCAACAATTTTAGGCTTGTGTGCCTCAGCAGGACGCATTATCATCAGGCTGTTTTCGTCAAGAGGATATTTTGAACCCTCAACGATGTAGTCCACATTTCCGCAAACAAAGAAATATATTTCGCATTGCTCGTGGATGTGCATTGTAAAATCCTTATCATCGGGACAATCATCAACAGCGTGCCTTATGTAAATATTGTCAAAGCTGTATTCGTTAAGCATAATCTCACCTCTGATTTCATTTTAGCACATTATGCGTGAATTTGCAATATATATCGCTTAAATTGGCAATGGAAATGCAAATTCATTCGTGCTAAAATTAAAACAACAAATAAAACGGAGGGCACGATTATGAACTTTAAGTTAGCGGCATTTGCCGATGAAGCAGACGGAAGAATTTCCGAACAGATAAGGGCAATGACGGAAAACGGCATAGACTACCTTGAAATAAGAGGTGTTGACGGAGAGAACATTTCCGACATCACAAAGGAAAAAGCAAAGGAAGTCCGCAAGCAGCTTGACGATGCAGGACTTGCAGTGTGGTCGCTTGGTTCACCTTATGGTAAAATCGGTATCTGCGACGACTTTGCACCTCACCTTGACAAGTTTAAGCACGGTCTTGAACTTGCCGAAATCCTCGGAGCAAAGCACATCAGAATGTTCAGCTTCTATGTTCCCTCAGATGACGCTGAGCGATACAGAGATGAAGTAATGGCGCGCCTTGATAAAATGATAAATGCTGCAAAGGGCAGCGGAATTATCCTTTGCCACGAAAACGAAAAGGGTATTTACGGCGATATTGCTTCCCGATGTGAAGAGATACACAAGGAATTTCCTCAGCTGAGAGCTGTTTTTGACCCTGCAAACTTTATCCAGTGCGGACAGGATACAAAGGAAGCATGGAAAAAGCTTGAACCCTATGTTGAGTATATGCACATAAAGGATGCAACGGCAGACGGTTCGGTTGTACCTGCAGGAAAGGGTATCGGCAATCTTCCTTACCTGCTTGAAAATTACAAGGGAAGTGTGCTCACTTTAGAGCCGCATCTGTCGGTGTTTGACGGCTTTGATAAGCTGGAAGCCAGTGAAAAAACAAAGATGGGATATTGCTATCCATCTTCGGGAGCAGCCTTCGACGCTGCAGTAAACGCACTTAAGGAACTTTTATAAAGGAGTAATATTATGAATAAGATAAGACTTGGTATAGTAGGTTTAGGTAATATGGGCAGCGGACATTTTTACAATGTATTCGGCGGTAAGTGCCCCTCTGTTGAAATTACTGCTGTATGTGACATTGTTCCCGAAAAGATGGACAAGGCAAAGGAGCATCCCGAGGTGGCCTGCTTTACAGACTACAAGGAAATGCTGTCAAGCGGACTTGTTGATGCAGTGCTTATAGCTGTTCCTCATTATGACCACCCAACTGTTGCAAAGGAATGCTTCAAGCACAACATCCACGTTCTGACGGAAAAGCCTGCGGGCGTTTATGCGAGACAGGTGCGTGAGATGAACGAAGCGGCAGAAAAGTCGGGTGTAAAATTCGGTATCATGTTCAATCAGCGTACAAATCCCATGTTTGCAAAGGCTCGTGAAATAGTGCAGAGCGGACAGCTGGGCGAGCTTAAGAGAATG
>JAZQBN010000036.1:0-5811 GCA_045545795.1 Oscillospiraceae bacterium | reverse complement strand
GAAGAATTTAAAAATTTAATGGAGATATCTATACATCCGTTTAAATATAATGTGACAGTATATTGTACTGAAGATAATGAACAACAGGTAGATGAAATTTTGAATAGCTATACAGATGTTAATGATTTATATTTTCTTGAAAATTATTCTGATATTGAATACTTAAATATACGTAGCTGTCGTGTTGAAAATATGAATTTTATAACTGAAATGAATAATTTAAAAACGCTTGTTATAAAAGATACATTAATAACAGATATATCTTTGATTGTCAATTTAAAAAAGCTTAAATATTTTGATATATCAAATTGTTCAATTTCTAATTACGATTATCTATTGCAGTGTCCTGAATTAGAAATAATATATGTTAGTGAAAATCAGATAGATGAAAATACAGCAAACGAATTAACTGAAAAAGGAGTAAAACTAATTATTGATTAGTACCTTTTGCAATATTAAAATAACCTCAGGTAATACCTTCCTCCCCTTCCATAACTTACAGCTTGATTTGCTGTAACCGTTCTGTTATAATTTAATTAATCCGTTACCGGGTTGTAACCGAAACGGAAATAAATAGCGGAGGTGAAATAAATGAGCTGTTTCGATATCATCAAGTACATTCTTAACTGCTTCAGAGGCAACTGCCAGTAAACCATTTTTGTGGTTACGACGTTACATTAACATAAAAACGGTCAGGGGATTTTTCCTCTGACCGTAATTTTTGTATAATCCCCTCACATTCGCTGTGAGCTTTTACTATAAAAAACACTTTCAAAGCCAAAACCTTGAAAGTGCTTTTTTGATGTGGTGCGGATAATGTGACTTGAACACACACGGTATTGCTACCACTAGAACCTGAATCTAGCGCGTCTGCCGATTCCGCCATATCCGCATTTGACAGCTTAATTATTATACCAAATTCTGAATGAATTGTCAATACCCAACGCAAAATATTTTTTATTGCACATCATCCATAATCATAATAGGATTTGACCTTACACAAAAGGTATAAACACAGACATTTTCTCCCCAAGTGCAGGTAATTTCAAAGCATCGCCAAGCTGCTCCCTCCTGATAATCCTCTGAATTGGAGCTGAGTCCTGTTGCCCAGTGATTGTCAAGAGAAAAGACAACAGCATTTTCTTCAATTTCAGGAATAATCTCATTGACAGCAGCTTTTTTATCATATTTGGGTGTACCATCCTCACTGATAAACGTATCAGTAACGGTAATTTTGTCAGGCAGAGCCGTTTTTTCGGGTATTGTGACACGAAACACTGTCCCCAACGGGAAAAACACAGGCTCACCGTATTCAGCAAGCCAGTCGGATGCTGTTGCGTCAATCAGGTAAACGGTATTGTCCCAAGCGGAAATATTTGTTGTATTTGAAACAGAAATGCCTCCTGCGTCAACCGTTACAATCGGCGGTGCTTCGGGCACCTTGCTTCCGCATCCCGTAAGTATAACAGCACCAAGCAGCACCGCAATTAATTTTGTTTTCATATGTATAATCTCCACTGATTTAATATAATAATTTTAGCATCTATGCAAATCCCTGTCAAGTTACAATACAGTAACAGCTTTTGTGTAAAAAAGATGAAACTTTTTATGCAATAATTGACAGTAATATTTCACAGTGCTATAATTAATAGCGTTGTTAATAAATAAATAGGAGGACTCTGATGATTAAAATACTTAAGCATCTGGGCAAGTCAGCAATGTGGATACCCGTAATTGTTATCCTGCTGATAATTCAGGCATTCTGCGACCTGACACTGCCACAGTATACGTCAGATATTGTTGACGTGGGTATCCAGCAGGGCGGCATTGAATCAGCCGCAATTGAAACAATCCGTGATGAGTCGTTTCAGAAGCTGCTGTTGTTTGATAAGGACGATCAGCTGACAGAATATTATTCCAATGACGATGACGGCAATTACAGCCGTGTTTATGATGATGCCGAGGAGGCGGTTGTGTACCCTGCGGCAATTGTTTACACACTTGACAATGCAGATTTAACCCAAATTGAGGGTATGCCGCCTTTACCCGAGGGAATGACGCTTACCGACGCATTGCTTGCAATGCCCGAGGAACAGCGTGCACCTGTTATAGAGCAGATAAACGCCGGATTTGAAGGCTACAGCGATATAATGCTGTCACAGATGGCAATTGAGTTTGCAAGAGCAGAACTCAATGCACAGGGCACAGATATGAATTCCCTGCAAATGAATTATATCTTCAGAACAGGTGCTAAAATGCTCGGTATAGCTTTTGTAATGATGCTTGTAACAATCGTTGTGGGATATCTCGCTGCACAGATTGGAGCATTGTTTGGTATGAATGTTCGTGAAAAGATTTTCTGCAAGGTAATTTCATTTTCAAACAGCGAAATGGACAAATTCTCTACCGCTTCACTTATCACACGTTCAACCAACGATATTATGCAGGTTCAGATGGTTGTGGTTATGATACTCAGAATGGTTCTTTACGCACCGATTATGGGTATCGGCGGTATCATCAAGGTTGTCAATACAGGCACTGGAATGGGCTGGATTATTGTTGTTGCGGTTGCGGCAATTGTTTCTCTTGTTGCAATTCTTATGGCTGTTGTAATGCCGAAATTCAAGATTATGCAGAAGCTTGTGGACAGACTTAACCTTGTAACCCGTGAAATACTCACAGGTCTGCCTGTAATCCGTGCGTTCAGCCGTGAGGAATATGAGGAAGAACGCTTTGACAAGGCAAACTCAGACCTTATGAGAACCCAGCTTTTCACCAACAGAGTAATGACGATAATGATGCCGTTTATGACTCTTATAATGAATGGTATCAGCATACTGATAATCTGGTTTGGTGCAAAGGGTATTGACAACGGAGATATGCAGGTCGGCGATATGATGGCATTCCTTACCTATTCAATGCAGATTGTAATGTCCTTCCTTATGCTTACAATGATTTCCATTATGCTTCCGAGAGCAGCTGTTTCTGCGGGACGTATCAATGAAGTTCTCGAAAGCGTACCGTCTGTAACGGATACTGAAAATGCCGCAGAAGAAGGTATTACAGCAGGTAAGGTTGTTTTCGATAACGTTTCCTTTAGCTACGGCGACTCTGAGGAGCAGGTGCTTCACGATATTACCTTTACTGCCGAAGCCGGTGAAACAACCGCAATAATAGGCAGTACAGGCAGCGGTAAAACAACGCTCATCAATCTTATTCCACGATTTTTTGATGTAACAAGCGGTAAAATTACCATTGACGGCACAGATGTCCGCAACTTTACACAACATTACCTCCGTGAAAATATCGGTCTTGTACCGCAGAAGGGCGTACTTTTCAGCGGTACAATTTCCAGCAACCTCAGCTTCGGACTTGAAAATGCAACAGCTGAACAACTTGCCGAAGCCGCAGAAATTGCACAGGCAAGAAGCTTTATCGAGGAAAAGGAAGAAAAATTTGAAAGTCCGATTGCACAAGGCGGTACAAACGTATCAGGCGGTCAGAAGCAGCGTCTTTCCATCGCAAGAGCAATCGTTAAGAAGCCGAAAATTTATATTTTTGACGACAGCTTCTCCGCACTTGACTATAAAACCGATGCTGCACTCCGTAAGGCACTCCACGAAAAGGTTGCGGACTCGACGGTAATCATTGTTGCACAGCGTATCAGCACAATTCTCAATGCTGACAAAATTATCGTACTTGATGAGGGTAAAATTGCAGGTATCGGCAAGCACGAGGAATTGCTTGAAAACTGCGAAATCTATAACCAGATAGCAAGCTCACAGCTTTCCGAGTCGGAATTAAAGCATAGAAGAAAGGAGGCTGAATAATATGGCAGAAACACGCAGACCTCCAAGAAGACACGGCGGACCTCCAATGGAAAAACCAAAGGATTTAAAGGGTACTGCCAAAAAGCTTCTTAAATATGTCAGCCGCTACAAGGCGGGAATGATTATTGTATTGCTTTTTGCAGTTGTGGGAACAGTATTCAATATCGTCGGACCGAAAATTCTCAGTAAAGCAACGACCGAAATCTTCAACGGTCTTGTCAGCAAGGTACAAGGCGGTGCAGGTATTGACTTCGATAGGATTTTCCAAATCATAATGACCGTAATGGTTATGTATGTTTTCAGCGGCTCTTTCAGCTTCATTCAGGGATTGATTATGACGGAAATTTCTCAGAAAATGACTTACCGTATGCGTAAGGATATTTCCGAAAAAATTCACCGCATACCGATGAAATATTATGAGAGCAATACCCATGGCGAGGTGCTTTCCCGTGTGACAAACGATGTTGACACAGTGGGTATGCACCTTAACCAGAGCATTACAAATCTTATTACAGCAATCACAACCCTTGTGGGCGTACTTGTAATGATGCTGTCAATCAGCTGGATGATGACCCTTATTGCACTTGTAATCCTGCCGATTTCAACAACATTAATTCTTCTCGTTGTCAAAAAATCGCAGAAATATTTTAAGCAGCAGCAGGAATATCTCGGTCACGTCAACGGTCAGGTTGAAGAAGTCTACGGCGGACACCTTGTAATCAAAGCCTTTAACCGTGAGGAAAAATCTCTTGAAGAATTCCGACGCGACAACCAAACTCTTTACAAATCCGCACTTATGGCACAGTTTCTTTCGGGACTTATGCAGCCTGTAATGGCTTTTGTCGGAAACCTCGGTTACGTTGGAGTTGTTGCAACAGGTGCGTGGCTTGCAATCAAGGGAACAATCTCTGTCGGCGATATTCAGGCGTTTATCCAGTACGTCCGCCAGTTTACACAGCCAATCAATCAGATTGCACAGGTTTCAAATATGCTCCAGTCAACAGCTGCTGCCGCCGAAAGAGTATTTGAATTTCTCGATGAAGAAGAAGAACCAAACAGCGAAACAAATCCGATTGCCCCATCTGAAATTCAGGGCAACGTTGAGTTTGAGCACGTCCGCTTCGGCTACAACCCCGATAAAATCATCGTCAAGGATTTCAGTGCCAAGGTTGAAAAGGGTCAGATGGTAGCAATTGTCGGACCGACAGGTGCAGGTAAAACCACGATGGTTAAGCTGCTTATGCGTTTCTATGATGTAAACGACGGTGCAATCAAGGTTGACGGGCACGACGTCCGTGACTTCAACCGAAGCAGTCTGCGTGAGGCATTTGGAATGGTATTGCAGGATACCTGGCTTTACAACGGAACAATTATGGAAAATATCCGTTACGGCAGACTTGAAGCAACCGATGAGGAAGTTATTGCTGCCGCTAAAGCCGCACACGTTGACCACTTTATCAGAACACTTCCCGACGGTTATCAGACCGTGCTGAATGAGGAGTCGGGCAACGTTTCACAAGGACAGAAACAGCTTCTTACAATTGCAAGAGCAATCCTTGCGGATAACCGAATTCTTATCCTTGACGAAGCAACAAGCTCCGTTGATACAAGAACGGAAATTCGTATCCAGAAGGCAATGAACAACCTTATGAAGGGCAGAACAAGCTTTGTAATCGCTCACCGCTTATCAACAATCCGTGACGCCGACCTTATCCTTGTAATGAAGGACGGCGATATTATCGAACAGGGCAGCCACACTGAGCTTCTCGAAAAAGACGGATTTTACGCATCCCTTTATAATTCCCAGTTTGCTCAGGCATAAAAATGACGGTCAGGAAAGTTTGCACAAGTCCAGTAAAAACGGACAATAGAAAAAAACAGCCTCCTATGGTATAATAAAAAATACCATAGGAGGAATTTTTATGCGCAGAAGTTACAGACACATACAGCAGTATGAAAAAGAAATAATTGAATTATTTGA
>JAZQBN010000035.1:0-4146 GCA_045545795.1 Oscillospiraceae bacterium | reverse complement strand
GCAAGTTCTCACATAAGCTGAACTCGGAATACCCAGTTCACGCTCCTCGTGCATAATGTATACGAAAGCATCAACTTTTTTCTTGCGTCCGGTGATGTGGCTTTTGACCGTGAGCTGCATATCAGTCTTGTAGTAGAAGTTGCGATACCCCTCGTAGGGATGAAGTCTTTGCTCATCACGCTCGGACACTTCCCAAACTGCAACAGGTACGTTTGCACCCTTCTTCTTTTCAATGGTGAGGTACGAGCCTGTCTTGCTGCCCTTGAAAAGCAGTTGATAGTCGGAAACCACGCTTGTGCCGACAATTCGTGCATCGGGGCAGCGATAACGCATCTGCTCAACATTGAGATTTGAACCATAGGCAATGTAATATTTTTTCATTGAAATCAATCCTTTTTATGAATTCCTTGACGTTTCCGTTTCGGTAATCACATTGTAACTCTTTACAGCAATAATATCAAGCCGCTAATACTACAGAAAATATGTTGTTATTAATGTGCAGTATTTGTGTAGAATATTCCTTGCGAAATAAGGCGGTTTCTGTGCCCTGTGTGGCTTGTTTTATTAATGAGGATAACTTTGCGGAGGAATCCTTGTTCGCTCACACAGGGCAACGTAACGGGCAGGGAGCCCCTGCAGGCAATCTGCCGTCCGTTGCCAATGGGTGAGCATTTTTCAGGCTCTGCCGTAGCGAAAAGCTGCATCTCCTTCAAGGTTTCTTGTAAGGAATTCCCTTGCTGACGAGAATTCTTCCCCCATAAAACCTAATCTCATAAGCCATGTTCTCATTGCGAATTTTGGATTTTCATGCTGCTGTGGCTTTGGACTTGCTGTTCTGAGGTCTTTTGCCATTTGGCTGAGTGCAAGGCAAAGCTGAATGTAGCTTTTAAGCTGTCCTGCGTGAAGTCCGTTTTTCTTGCCGTTGGCAGGCTTGTCAAACTGGAAAAGCCTGAATTCAACTGTTCCCTTTGTAAAGGTTGCGTGAAGGTTGAGCATATGGTATCTGCTGTCGTTGTAATGCTGACTTCTGCCGTAGTCTGCACCGTTTGAGGTGTACCAAAGGTCTGCAAGCTGTGCCATTGTTGAAGGCTTTTTCTTGTTGACCTGTTCAATGAACTTTGGGTTTACTGTTCTGCAGTAGCGGTTCATTCTGCCTTGGTCGATTTTTAATGCTTCTGCAATAAGATTTTCGTGGCTTGCCATAATGTTTGCAAGTGTTCTGAGGCTTTGAGGTGTGTGTCCGTTTGCACCGATGTGTATGTGAACTCCTGCACCGATTCCTGCGTGGCTTATTGCTCCTGCTTTTCTGAGGCGGCGAATAAGCTCCTGTAAGTTTTCAATGTCGCTGTAGTGAAGAATCGGTGTTACAAGTTCGCATTTTTCGCTGTCGGGTCCTGCAATTGAAACATCTCTCTGAAATTTCCATTCTCTGCCCTGTGAATCCCATGCTGACCATGTGTAATAACCGTTTCTGCCTGCTGTGTTTTCGTATCGGTGTGTTCCGAAGAAGTCGGCGGCAATTCTTGCTGCCTTTTCTCTGGTGATGTTGTTCATTTCAACCTCAACTCCGATTGTCTGTTCTTTCATTCTTGCAATCTGCTGTACTGTTTTCTCGTTCATTTTCTTTCCTCCGCAAAGTGTTTTTTAGCTTGCCGTAGGGGTTTGTTCCCTTTCGGTATACACATATTACCGTCTTTTGGAGGATATATCAAGCCGCTAAATCTACAGAATATATGGGTGTATATCAACGAAATCTTTGTGTGATATACACCCTTGATTAATTTGCAATTGTATGGTAAAATACATTACAATGGGAGAGGGTTCTCATGTAATCAGGCCCTCAAGGCTTGTTCAGAATTTCCCATAAATCAACATCAGGAATAAGTGCAAGTGTACTGCCGTTCTGCCAATTCACATGAACAGATCCCATATCATCAATCAGAGTTACTTCGCCGATTGTACCGACAGGAGGAGATTGTACATCATCCATTGAGATAAGCTTTACAATAGTTCCTGTTGGATATTTTTCACGAAGTGCTGTTAATTCTTTTTCAGTCGGATGTTTCATTGTCAGTACCTCCATGTCTGAATGCAGAACTTCCGCTTAAATTACGGAGCAGCACTTTTCTTACGCCTTTGAACTCTCCGCCGATAAAACCTAATCGAAGAAGAAAGCATCGAAAAGTATATTTTTCATTATCACTTGTGTCCGGCTTATTATTGATACGCTTCTGATTTTTTGCCATATCAATAAGTGCTGTAATAAAACGACTGTAAGCGTCAGCGTCCTCTGAATCATTAACAGAAAACCAAGGGAACTGCACTTCTGTTTCCGTCACTGTGTATTCCAGCGAATCCGTCTGCAAGGCGTGCTTGATGAGTGTACCCTTGTTCTCCAGAATCCTGTCAAGATTAGAAAGCGTCTGCTCATTAAGTATTTCTTTTGGAAAGGAGATAGTCAGTCGATGATTATCATTTTCTGTTTCAGTAATGAATCCACGCTTGCGAAGCTCCTGCAGAAGTCCATCAATATTCGTGCCGTCCTCACAGTGCAGCGTACCTTTCTTGTCCACCGTCATAGTTCCGATGTTGTAAGCACAGGTTGGCATATATTGATATTCTGCACTTAACCCTATAATTTCACTTATTGCCTGTACCAGTTTTTTTCGTTCTGCACCTGTGCAGTTGAATTTGATTGTCATATGCAATACCTCCTTGTTTTTTCGGTAGTCACATATTACCGTATAAACCACAGAATTGCAAGTTATTATACGGAGAAAAATAACAGAATATTTTCTTACATATTTGTGCAGATTACACTTTATATGAAGTAAAATTCCGTTATCGGCAAAAATATACTTAATTCGATTTAATTTCTATTGATTTCTTGCCGATAATATGGTATAATATTATTAGAATAAACGTAGGAGGCTCTGTATGAAATATTTATCTGTTACCGAAATGGCAAAAAAATGGAATGTATCAGAAAGAACTGTCCGTAATTATTGTGCTGAGGGACGTATTGAGGATGCGTTTCTGACGGGAAAGACTTGGAATATTCCTGAAAATGCTGTGCGTCCTGAACGCCAAAACAAGAAAAACGACGCTCCAAGAACATTGTTTGATGTACTGCGTTTTGAAAAGAAAAGTGCTGTCAAGGGCGGAATATATCACAAGGTGCAAATTGAACTGACATACAATTCAAATCATATAGAAGGCAGCAGATTGACGCATGACCAAACAAGGTATATTTATGAAACGAATACGATTGGTGTGGAAGAAAGTGCAGTAAATGTCGATGATATTGTTGAAACTGTAAATCACTTTCGCTGTATTGATATGGTAATAGACCATGCAACACAGCAGCTTAGTGAATCTTTTATTAAATCCCTGCATTATGCACTAAAAAATGGAACAAGTGATTCTCGAAAAGATTGGTTTGCTGTAGGGGAGTACAAGAAACTACCAAATGAAGTAGGCGGAAGAATTACAGCAGCACCGGAAGAAGTTGCTGAAAAACTCCGTAATCTTCTGAAAGCATATAATGCAGTTAAAGAAAAAACATTAGAAGAAATTATTGCTTTTCATTATGAGTTTGAGGCAATCCATCCGTTTCAGGACGGAAATGGCCGTGTGGGCAGACTTATTTTGTTTATGGAATGCCTTAGAAATCATATAACGCCATTTATCATAGACGAAAAGCACAAGATGTTTTATTATCGTGGATTACATGAATGGAATGAACAGTGTGGTTATCTGATAGATACCTGTTTGTCAGCACAGGATACATTCAAAGCGTATCTGGATTATTTCAGAATTCCTTATTCGGATTGATTTTTGTGTGCATAATAGCCGATTCCAGCCAGAACGAACCAAGCCGTCGGGAGCGAGAGCCCATTTCCCCACATACGGTATTCTGCACTATCCGAATGCGGATTCTTCAGCCATTTCTGAATCTGCTTACCTGTTTTTGGCTTTTTTTCGGGAGACACAGCGAGCCTATGTGTTTCAAATACATCACGCCAGAACGCCATATCCTTATCGGTTGGATTCTCAATTCCAATACCCTCACACCACCATGTCGGCATACCTTGCAGCAATGCACATTCCTGTGGGGTGAGCCGTCGCACCGTGTAACCCACATCG
>JAZQBN010000034.1:0-9681 GCA_045545795.1 Oscillospiraceae bacterium | reverse complement strand
AAATTTCTCTGACGCTTGAAATTGAAAAATTGTGTGAGTCATCTTCCAAAATTGCTGCAATTTTATAAGCATTATCAGGAATTGGCTCAATATTATGTTCATTACACGCAGCAATGATTTTGAGATAGCGTGAAAACTCCATCTTGTTTTCAAAACTGTCGCCGCATTTTTGTTCAAAGCGTTTCGTGCGAAGAATCACATAAAGCAGCCTTACTTCTTTGCTTTCATAAATTTTCTTTGCAAGTTTTTCATCGCCGCAAAGGGAAAACATTGTCTCGGAAACAGCATCTTCTCGGTCTTCGTTACTTGACCACTCCAACGCTTTACTTGCTCTGTTCAGAGCATCCATAATCCACTGCCACATTACCTTTCCTCTCCTTTGCTTCCGTTCTTGTGTCGTCCATCAGTTTCCTGACAACCCTGCCAGCGTCTGTCAGTGTTTTGCCCAAGCAGAAACAATCTTTGGTTGCATAAAACGGTTCGTCATTCAGGAAGGCTTTCAAGCAGTTTTCAGACGGAAACTTCATATCAGCACTCCTTTGTGTAATCTGGGGAATTGCATCAGAATAGATGCACGGTATCGCTGCACTTGTGATGTGCAGACAATAAGAAAGGCACTATTCAAGGATTCACCGCTTTTGTCGTTACTCAAACTATCATTCAGTGCAAAGCCCTCGAATGTGCCAAAATAGATTCTACTACTATTTTAGCACACCCAAGGGTCAATGTCCTTTCCATTATCGCTAATGGAATATTTTTCTTTGATAAGTCGCATCTTCTACAGAAACGACAAAATATTGGAAGTTAGGATTCAGTTTTTCCCATATCTTCCATTTCTTTGTTTGCTTGCTTCTTGATTTCTTCCTTTTTCGCCTTATCGTTCGGGTTGGTACTCATAATGCGATAAAGTTCAGAATCGTTCGGCAAACGATAGTTGAAAGGAACAAGCACAGAACCGTTATATACCAGACCGATACCAGAGCCTTTGTCCTTGATGAAATCAATCAAAGTATCAGATACGTTGTAGAGTGTCTGAATCTGGTCACGACCGATAGGAGACTGTTTCAGGAACACAAAGAATCCTGTGTTGTTGAACATACCTGTACCTTGCTGGCTGCGGAGCAGGTCGGCTACGTCCTGTGTAATACCAGTCATAATACCGCCGTACTTACGAACTCTCTTGTAGTAAGCAAGGATGGTGGATGCAGATGTCTCTGTCTTGAAAAAGTAGTGGAACTCGTCCATATAAACCCAGATGGACTTGTTAGTTCCGTTCTTATCGTTGTTCTCTCTGTTCTTGACAATTCTTGTCCAGATGGTAGAAAGGCAAACCTTCATTGCCATTTCAATCATCTTTTCAGGAAGATGAAGCAGGTTGAATACGGTCAAACGATTATCAGTGTCGATGTTAGTATGATGAGCAAACAAATTGTAGTTGCCGATTGCATACTGTTCAATGAACATTGCTACTTGGGTGGATTCCATAGAAGCTTCAGACATCAGCTCGTTATAGAAATCGACCAGTGTCGGACAAAGTGCTGTATCCAGCTCATCAGACTGTCCTTCTTCACAGCCATCCTTGTGTCTGCGGGTCATTTCTTCGATGTAAGGTTCGTACATTCTGTTGCACGCTCTGTGAATAGCGTTCTGTTGCAGAATGGTACATTCCTTACCCTTACCCAAAATAGATTCCACAAGACCAACCATATAGTCACACTTGGTCGTAAGAGGAGTCGCCTTCGGGTCACTCCATTCCATTGAAAGGTCACAAGGGTTGATGTGATAATCAGCCTTCAGTTCAAGGTCGATGGTGATACCGCCAAACGCTTCTGCAACGATATGGTATTCATTTTCAGGGTCAAGAATAATCATATCGTCTTTGCCGTCAAGCAAGTTCGGGATAATCTCGCCCTTTGTCAAGAAGGACTTACCAGAACCAGACTGTCCGAAGATAAGTCCGTTTGCAAGAGCAGACCTCTTACGGTCGTACATAATCATATTTTTGCTGATAGCATTAGACCCGTAGAAGTGTCCCTTTTTATCAGAAAGCTCCTGAATGTTGAAGGGGAACATCGCACAAGCTTGGTCGGAAGTCAGCATACGGTCAATGACAATCTTGCTGTTGTTGCAGAAGATAGAAGTGTTCAACGCAGGAATCTGCTGTCCAATCAGATACGAAGGTGTGACAGAGAAGTCTGCACACTTTGCCGTGAACTGGCTCTGAATGTTTCTCAATTCTTCTTCGCTTTCACCGAACAAAGTAATTGTCATTGTAGTAAAGAACAGCTTCTTGCCTTCGTTGACAATATCATTACGCAGCCTTGCAGCATCATCTCTTGCCTGCACCAAATCTTCGTTGATGAGGTCTGTAGAGTAACCGTTTCTGTAAGCCGCCTGTGACGCTTTGATAACGTCAGCTTTGATGGAAGTGTTCTGCGTCTTAACAAGTGTTGTCGCCTTTTTACGAGGAACAGGCTTGAACTGAATTGTTGTAACCATCTCATAAGGCATATCTGTAGCGTGAGTAAGGAATTTGGTATCAAGCTGCTGGGGCAAATTAGTAAACGCCATACTCTTGCACCAACGGTCATCATCAAGCTGAAGGCACTGATGTGTTTTCTTAACGCACTGCGGAGCAATCAGGTCTTTTACAGATACACCTGCCTTTTTCAGAGCAGTCTGATTCAGAACCTGCTTTTCGTTGCCTTCACCATCGTGTGATACTGCAATGTATCTTTCAAATTCCTTGTGGAACGGAATACATTCTGAACCACGAAGAACCTTTTGCATTACAGCAAGTCTTTCGATGGCATCAAGCTGCTTTACGCCAACGGCATTGATTGCTTTAACCGCTTCCTGTAAAGAGATGTCCGCAGAGCTGAACTCAACTTCTGCACTGGTCAAATCCTTGGCGTGGATAGTGAGCATAATGTACTTTTCCTTGGAAATTTCAGAATGTCCTTCTGCAATCTTTGCGTCGATGATTTTGTTATAGTCCTTACGGAACTTATCTGTATCATCGCCTTGCATTTTGATATGATACGCCGCAGCCATTTCTTCCTGCGTATTACGCTCGTTTACAATTACAATTGTGATGTCTACATTGTCAGGGAACTTGTTCATCAGCTTGGTGTGAGAAATCATCATATCAAGCTGCTTATCTTCACTCTCTGTAACAAAGTTGGCATCAATCAGTCTGTAAAGCTTGCTGTAGCAATCTCCAGCAACAATGATGCCATCCGCTGTGATTCCCTGAAAGTCAAGAATCTCTTGAACTGTACGAGCAATCTTCGGGGGCTTTTTACCAGCAAAGCTGTTCTTCTTTTTGGTATTCTTCTTCACCATTTCAATTACTCTCCTTTATCTTTATTAAGGTTGGGTTCTTCTCGTTCGCCATCCTTCACCAGCTCTTCTGTTCTGCCAGTGAAGTAAAGTGCTTCAAAATCATTTTTCATCAGCACATTGCGAGCAACATCATAGTCATCGTTGCTGATACGTTCCATAAAAATCCGACGACCTTTTCGGGCTTCGCCAAGTTCACGGAGCTGCTTTTCCAGCAACAGAAGATTCTCCATTGTTTGCTGCGTTGTATCCGTTTTTACAAAAAGATAAATACGGTCGCTGACTCTGGACTGTCTGCACATTACCTGCTTTGCTGATGACGATACAAACGCTGCCTGCCGTTCCAAATCTCCGTCTTGCTCAATTAAGAGTTTTTGAGGAGAAGGGCGACTCACCTTATCGGGAAGTTCGATTACAAGAATTGCATTCTTATCAATGTCAGCGTCAATCAATTTTCCATCGTAGATATTGACCGAAACGCTTTTAGAAGGAGTGTACTTTTTACTTTTCAAATCTTCCAGCTCCTCTCTTTTCCAAGAATAGCCTTGTCTCGTAATAACATTTTTCAGAACAGCATTCTGATGTGCAAGGTCTTCGATTTTCTGCATCAACGGATACAAGCCAACGTCATCCTTGCTCATACCATTGTTCTTTGCAAGCGTCAGCATCGACTGGATTTCTTTTCCAAGATGTTCTCTTTGCCGTTCAAGCTTTTCTACTTCCTGACGAAGTGTATCTGCTTTGAGCTGCAACACGCTGCGATTCCCGTTGATGGTTGCACCGTTCAGGATGCCCGTGCGATACCCCAAACGTTCTTCCACAAAATCCGAAAGCCTCTGGTGCATTGTCTCCATATAGCTTCTGGAGATTTTATCTTTGCAGCAAAGCTT
Source organism: Oscillospiraceae bacterium (assembly GCA_045545795.1). Taxonomy (GTDB): domain Bacteria; phylum Bacillota; class Clostridia; order Oscillospirales; family Ruminococcaceae; genus RGIG8773. The sequence continues at coordinate 5,449 of JAZQBN010000034.1, read as the reverse complement.
CTCTTTTGGTTCGTGTCCGTGCGTGTCAATCCATTCTTGATAACGGTCTTTGGCATACTTTACTGTTTCTGCTGTTTCTTCCATCGGAACAACGGGAACAAAGTCAAGATGCAGATGAGGAGTCTTTTCATCCTTATGAACAACAGCGTTCATAATATTTTCTTCTCCCAAATCCTGTGCATAGAAATCATATACAGCCTCGAAGAAATCTCTCTCGTCTTCCCGTGGAACATCAGCAGGAAGAGTCACGACCATTTCACCTAAAATGGTTGCATTGTTTTTCTTCAACGTGTAGATTTCAGAAAGCCTTTTCTGAACATCCGATACGCTACCTTGTTTCAAGTGATAGTTGTATACCGTTCGCTCATCATCAATGGATTCGTTGGAATGATGTACGCCGTCTCCACTCATACGGTTATTGTGCAAGAACAACCGTCCCACACTCGTTGCACCGTACTTGCTGAAATCAGCCATCGTATCGCCTTCTTTCTCGTTAAGTGGTTTCATCCTTATTATGTAACGAGAACTTTCGGTAACGAAAAATTCGGTATATATTAAACTTCTTTGCGTGCCTCGAAAAGCCCTAAAACACAGGGTTTCAAGCGTTTTTTCAAAATTTTTCAGGGTGATGTTCAAAAGGAAAGAAATGCTTATGTCGGACTACCTATAGTGTACACTATTTTGGTATAGATTTGCTCAAAAATATTATTCGGTATAGCAAGATATACTAAAGAACAAAAAGAGAAAATAAAAAAGGCAGCTCGTTGAGAACTGCCTTTTCTGTGTATGGAGTTGTTACTGCTTTACAGCCTTCTTGAAATCGCTGCCTGCTCTAAAGCGAGGAGCAGTTGTAGCGGGGATATTGATAGGTTCGCCGTTCTGGGGATTGCGACCAACCTTTGCCTTTCTTTCTACTGCCTCGAAAGTGCCAAAGCCAGTAATGCAGGCTGCGTTGCCCTTTGCAACTTCAGCGGAGATAGTGTTGAAAATTTCATCGACGATACGACCAGCCTTCGCCTTGGAAATACCGTGGTTAGCGGCAATCTGTTCCTTCAGAGTGCCTCTGTTTACAGTTGCGTTCTTCATAGTGTTTCTTTCCTTTCTGAATTGAGAATTGTTTTATTTATCACTGCTTGATGCAGATGACGACGATTACTTTTTGCCCCATCCTTTGGAAGAGGGCTTGGTACTTCCCCAACCTGAAGAAGATGACTTCTTGGCAGATGATTTCGGTGCAGAGTTATCAAACTCGAAGTCAAGCTTTTTGGTTTCCTTGTTGAGAACCAGCTTGGCTTTGAAGCTTTTTCCAGCCTTACTTTTGAAAGAATACGTCTTGGTTTTTCCTTTTTTGATAACATCTTCAAGGTCAGACTCTTTCATTTTGTGACCGCAGATTTCCAGCCCGAAAGAAAATTTGCAATCGCAGTACCAGCCGTATCTGCCATACTTCAGAGTGTTGCCGCAGCACGGGCAAGAATGTGCTTCGCCAGAATTGCTTGAATTGCTGTTGAAGCTTTTCAAGTTTTCTTTATTGCCTGAAAGAATTGTTTTGGTAGTATTGGATACATAGGCATCAATTTCCTGACGATACGCTGCCAAAGAAAGCTTTCTATCGGCAATTGCGTGAAGCTTGGCTTCCATATCCGCAGTTTTGACAGGGCTGATAAGCGTTTCGTCATACTTTTCGATAATTGGAATAACCGCTTTGCCAAACTCCGTAGGTGCAACCTTTTGCTTTTTGTCGATGGTGATAAACTCCTTTTCAGCAAGCTTCTCAATAATGGATGCTCTGGTAGCAGAAGTTCCAATACCGCAGGTCTTAATCTGCTCACGAAGTTCTTCATCTTCAATGAGCTTTCCCGCTTTTTCCATCGCCATAATCAAAGTACCAGTTGTATAAGCAACAGGCGGCTTTGTTTCCATATTTCTTACAGAGAAAACAGGAATAGCAATTACATCGCCCTTTGTAGGTACAGGCTTGTTAGATACATCTTCATCCTGAACGCTTTCCTTAAATCCAGTCTGCTTCACTTTGCGAAACGATTCAAAAAATCTTTCGCCGTTACTGTGAAGATATACAACGGATACAGCATCATAAATAAAAGGCGGCTTCATCGTATCCATAAAGCGTTTCAGAATAGCTTCATACACAGATTTTTCTGTTCCCGAAAGGGAAGAAGCATTACCCTGAAGCGTCGGTACAATGGCGTAGTGGTCTGTAACCTTGCTGTCGTCCACATAACGCTTCGGAATGTTATAGCCTTTTTTCTTGTAAGCATCAGCAACTGATGTTGAAAGGAAACGGCTATCTGTTCTCGGATACGTTGTGAACTTCTTCTCGTACAAGCTCTGTGCATAAGAAAGTGTCTGTGCAGGAGAAATCTTAAATGTTCTGGAACAGTACGCCTGCAAGTCCGCAAGATTGAAAAGGTACGGAGCGTATTCTGTCTTCTGCTGAACCTTAACATCTTCTACTTTCAGATGCTTGTCGGTATTGCATTCATTTACCAGTGCGTTTGCCTTTTCAAGCTTGGCAAATCCGTTTTCGTTGTAAAGGTCAGGGCTGTCAAAGAAACGACTGCCTTCAACTGCCTTCCAATGAATACCGTCACCTGCTTTTACACCGTAATAGTCAGTCTTTGTGAAACTGTCAATTTCCTGCTGACGCTTTACTACCATAGCAAGTGTCGGAGTCATAACACGACCTGTGTTAATGAGTTTGCCAGATGTTAAAGTGAACGCCTCTGTAAAATTCATTCCGATAAGCCAATCAGCCATTGCTCTTGCATAGCCAGAGTCAATCATCGGCAGATAGTCAATGTAAGGTTTTGCTTCACGGATTCCCTTCAAGATTTCATCTTCTTCAAAAGAATCAATCCAGACAACTCTTTCAGTGATACCCTTCGGAGCAGTCTTGAAAATCTGATTTCTGATAAGAGCCTGAATATAAATACCTTCACGCCCAGAGTCACCAGCATAATAGATTTCATCAATATCCTTACGAGTATAGAGTGATTTGACAATCTTAAACTGCTTTGCAGTTGACTTCTGCGGTTCATACTTGAAAGTCTTCGGAATCATCGGAAGTTTTTCTTTTGCCCAACGACCGCCCCAATCGGGGTTCTGGTCTTCAGGAGAACAAATACCGATAAGATGTCCTACAGCCCAAGTAATGACAACATTCTTGTTCAGAACAGGGGAGAAGCCTTCCACATATCCATCCGTACCACCACTTGACCGCACTTTCAGTACCTTACGATATTCTTCTGCAACAGAATGCTTCTCTGTGATAAACACTGTGCTCAACTTGTTTCATTCCTTTCGTATTCGGTTTTGCCATACTCAATTTTGGCTTGTGCTTTGATTGCTTGATACAACCGATTGCCTTTACAGAAGTCACAGCTACCGTGATTTCTGCAACTGCTATCAAAACATTTGCTGCCACGATATGGCTTACGATGCTCCTTGTTATGTTCAATCGCTTTGTTCAGAGCCATTTTCTTCACGCTCCTTTTTGAACTCTTCAGGGAACATTTGCTCTGCAACGCTTTGAAGAACATCCAAAGCAGATTGCATCGTTGCAAACTGTTCATTCAAGGCATTAAGTTGATTTTCAAGTAAAACAAACTGTTTTCTCGAAACATCCAACTGCTCTGCCAAAAATTTTGCATTGTTATTCTTCATCGTCTTCGTCCTCGAAGTCACCAAGTTGGTCTTCCAGCTCGCTTACAAACTGACTATATCTCTTTTGTCTGTCTTCTTCATCGTCTTGATACAACATCTTGTTCTGGAGTCTTCCGAAAAGACTGGTAGGTTCATCTTCTTCATCGCCGTAAGCATCCAGCTTATCCATTACATCAGCAATTTTCGCTTCTGCCTCTTTATGCTTTTTTCGCATAAGGATACGCATTACAGCACAGACGACGAATATGATAAAGAACAGCCACATTTCTTTCATAAACGGAACACATATCAATGCTCCGATGATACAGCCAACTGCACTACGAACATCTTTAGTAGATTGAGGAGTAGGACGGCGTATTTTCTTTGCCATACTTATATCTCCTTATTTGTTAAAACGGCGGGTCGTTATTGGGATTGTTGGGATTGTAAATCTCTTCAAAATCATCAAGATTCCAGTCCTCGGAATCTGTTTTCTGATTTTCAGGCACAGGGGTTTCCTTTACAGGAACGCCTCTTTCCTTGTTGTGCTTTGCCCAGAAACCAGCAGCCTTTTCATTGCTGTTTAATGCCTGTTTTGCTTTCTGAATCAACGCCTTTTCTGTTCCAGACGGATTCTCAATTACAATAATTGTAGCTCCGTCTTTTTCGCTTATCGTAATCATACCCACTCATCCTTTACGTTTGAAACTTTTACGCTTTGAAACAACGGTTGGTGTCTACGGAAAAATCAATAGCACCGTGCTTTCTCTTGATAGATACAAGGTCTTCATACTTCTCTTGGAGAAAGGCAATTGCATTATTGATGGTCAGTCTGGAACAATGCAAGCTCTTTGTAAGAGAAGTAAAGTTTGTTGTCAGTTTTCCGCACTTGTCCATATGCGTCAAAACAAAAATCAGAACCATTGCTTCTCTGGTATTGTCCATCAGAAGCTCTTCGTATCTTTCCCGATACCGTATATCCATTAACAAAGCGTTTTCAAATTGACGCTCTACAACGCCGCCGCAAGGCAGTGGAATTTTATTCTTCGTCATCTTCGTTCCACTCTCCTTCCGTTATCAGAATTGTACCCTCGAACTCACAATACTTTACAGCATTTCCTCTTCCTTTCCAGACGATTTCTGGATTCAGAAGATAAATTGTCATACCGTTCCTTCGCTTAACCTGAAGCACATTCTTGTCCCGAAGTGTCTTCACAGCTCTGCAAACGGACGGTTTGCTTACCTTGAAATAATCCATAAAGAATTGATAGCTTGCAGCAAGAGCGTTTTTGTTATTCATCTTCTTGACAATGAGAAAGTACATCTTCATTGCAAGAGGGGAATCAGCAAGCTCCATCATCACATCCAGCATATCAGCGTTCTGCTGTGCAAATCGCTGGAACGGAGACTTCGCATTTTCTCTGCGTTGCTGCTCTTCCAAGCGTTCCTGTTTTTTCAGGTCACGCTCTCTTTGTTCAAAGGTTACATCAGCGTCTTTCAATGAGCTTCCGACATTCACAAAACTCATCTGTTCACGCTCCTTTGCTTGAATTGAAATCTTTGTTTCATTTCCGTCAATATCATTATACCAGATTTGTGGCAAAATGTCAATCGTTATTCTGTACAAACATCGTTATTTTATCCCTTGTGGTTATTGGCGAATTTGTCAATTGACATTTTAACCAGTAAAATCAAAAGAAAATCAAAACATCTACAAGTAATCATACCGTGATTACATTAGTAATCATACTGTGATTACTTACTTTTCTTAAAACCACGCTATTTA
>JAZQBN010000033.1:0-11104 GCA_045545795.1 Oscillospiraceae bacterium | reverse complement strand
CTTTGCTTTGTGGGGAATCAATAGTTTGTTTGAGTTCAGGAAACCAAACATCCAATTGTTCAAAATCTCTCATTGCTTCAAAGAAAACGCTTGGTTTCGGAGATTTTAACAGAGCTGTCTGTAATTCACTCATAACCCTTTCTTTTGACAAATGGGACAAGTCGAGTAATCTACATAAGGCTTTGGTATCCATAGCGATAGAAAAGTTCAGTTTCGCAGAAAATCGTGCGGCTCGGAGCACACGAAGCGTATCTTCAGAAAACTTTTCATCATCAATGTGACGAATGATTCCATCCGACAAATCCTGCATACCGCCCCAGAAATCCTTGATTTCTCCTGTAAGCACATCTTTCATCAACGCATTGATAGTAAAATCTCTGCGTCTGGAAGCTTCGTATTCTCCAAGAAATGGGTCAATCGTTATTTCAAAATCTGTGTGTTTGTCCCCTGTTAGTCTTTCTTTTCGGGGCATTGCAATGTCAAGGTCGTAGCCTTTTACGCCAAACACGCCGAAAGATTTCCCTGTTACAGCAGGTTCTTCTCCGTTAAAAAGAGTAAGGATACTGCGAAGCTGATTTACGGTAATGCCGTGGACTTCAATATCAATATCTTTGACGGGAACACCCAGAAGTTCATCACGAACGCAACCGCCAACAAAATATGTTTTACCGCCAGCATTTTCTACTTTTTTCGCAATAGCGACTGCAAGTTCTTTTGTTGTCATATTTCCACCCCCTTCTTATTATTTTGTGTAACGCCAATATCGGTTGATAGTCATTTGCATATTGTATCTTCCGACAGGGTTTGCGGAATGTAAATAAACATCGTAATACCGCTCTGTTTCAGCAAGCCAATCAATGAGCTTGATACCATCGCCACCATCTTTAGCATAATCGCCAAGGTCGTGGTCGAGGTCAAGAATGAATTTTTCAACTCCATTTCTTTCTGCTTCCAGAATGATATTTTTAGCTTCATTCACTGAATGAGCCAGCACATAGCCGTTCGGTGCGGCTCTGATGTCGTCAAGCCACAAACGCAGCTCTTTCATATATACTCCTTTCTAAACGCATTACCACGGCGTTTCTGTCATTTGAAGCTTTCCATCCTTCATTACAAAATTCGCTTTGCTGCGACTACTATTGTGGTCGTATATCAAAACACGATTTGTCCAAGTAAGGAATTTTTCTGCGAGACTCGCAAAAAGCATTTGCTGTTCATTGCGTTCAGCAACAAGGTCTTGATATTCCTGCTCTTTTTTAGCAGTGAGTTTTGCAAGCTCCGCTTCTGCTTCGATTCTCTTTTTTGCGTAGAACTTTTTGTATTTCTTTTTCGGATTTCTGTAAAGATAATACAGAACTGCAAACCAAGTGCGATAACGGCAATTGCAAACAATTTTTGCTTTCTGAATTATGCTTTTAGCTTCTTCAAACGCTTTTGCCGATTTAATCAATTGAGACAGTTGTGTTTCTTGTAAAAGATACTTTGTATGCAGCGTCTTCTGGATGCTGTTCTCATCATAACGGTAGCAAACAACGGAAATTTCCACTCCTACGCAGGCTGAATTAGGGATTCTTACCTCTACTTCTGTGTCGTTTATAGAGTACGAGAACCAATTCGGCTGTCTTTTTTTATATACAAGAAACGGGAACACTTGAAGCAGAGCTTTTCCAAGCTCATCAGTATATCTCATAGAAGAAAGGCAAAGAGAATGATATTCTTCTTCAGTCAACCCTCTTTCAGACAGCTCCTTAAAACTCTTCAGCATTTCGATGTGAGTTTTACGCTCTTCAATTTCTTCTTGTAGTTCGGCAATTACCTCTTTTATCGAACGGTCTGCCATACACTATTCTCCTTTCTGTTCTGTTTCGATTATGTCTTTAAGCTTGCGAAGAACAGTCTGAAGCTTTTTGGATAAAGAACTGCTTGGTGCGTAATTGTATTCTGCGACTTCATTTATCAACCTTGCCGCTTCGGTCAGCTTGTCAACATCATATTCATCCAACTTGTTTTTCATAGTTTCTCCTTTACTCTGGAATAAGCAAATCACTCTTTCCAGAGATATTTTCAAACTTCATTACAGGTGCGTTAGGATTATGTACAGCAAGCATATCCTCGAAAGGAATATCGTCATTTCGGTCTTTGTAGCCTTCCAGCCACGATACACATACCGTTTTGCGTGCTGCGTCTACAAACTTTACACTACCTGTTTCAGGCACTTTTCTTTTGTAGATGTCGGAAAAGATGTTGAACACTACTTGTTCTCCGTTTTGCAGCGATGTACAATTTCTTGTAAGATTCATATACAGCTCTCCTCATCAATATGATGTGATATAAGTGCTTTCAGGCTTAACGCAGTCTTCGATTCGTGCGTCAAATCTGGGGAATTGATAATCTTCAATTACCTTATTGTTGATAAGAATGTTCTCTGCGGTCGCTCTGCAAAGACTGCCATAATGTACAGGAAGAGGCTTCGGAAGCACACCAGCAGAATAAAGATACTGCATCTTCTCTTTTGCTTCCTCTTCAGTTTGTCCATCCAAGACAAAATATCCGTGAAAGCCAACTTCGTCTCTCCAAGCACAGAGCGTTCCGTGAAGCTTGTCGGGAAAGTCGTTTTTGTTATCAGCAGTGGTGTTCAGCCAGCCTCTGAAAATCTTTCCGTCGGGGAAAATATGCTCTATCCACCACTTCTTCATATATTTTGCAGCCATTATTCTTACCTCTCTTTTCAGAAGCAGGAAGGGCTTATGCCGCTTCCTGAACTTCTGTTGTTTCTTCGCCGACTACCTCGAATTTCATCCTTTCGATAGGCGTGAACTCGTAGCATTTTTCGCTTTCTGTTCTTCCAATCCAGTGAAATGTGATTTCCGTGGTTCTTTTGTCGTGAGTCTTACAGCTCTCAAATACAAAATTGCACCAGTTATCATAATCACCATATTCGCAGCGGAATACATCTCCTGCTTTCATTTCGTTTGCTGTTTTCATTACAGCTTTTTCGTACTTTTTGAATGCCATATTGAAACTTCCTTTCGTGTGTTTTCCATACTTTTATTATATACCAAATCCGTGCATTTGTCAAGAGTTATTCCGTAGAATATTCGTTATTATTTTGGGAGTTTTTTTGTAAGAATGCACAATTTGAAAATGTGCATTAAAAATGGCGGTCAAGGGAAAACCTCAACCGCCGTATACTGCTTAATCCATAATAATAGTGATTTCGTCTACAATGCGAACGCTGTTACCAGCTTCGTCTGTTTCTTCTTCAACCGTCGCAATCATCGTAGAATTGCCATTGTAATAATAACGTTCATCAGCAAATGTTTCTTCGTACAGAGTACCTTCGCCAAAAAGGTTAATCAGTTCCTGTTCAGAGATACCTACTGTAATACCGCCGAAGAAAGTCACTTCCATAGGATACTCTTCATCTACCCAGAAGCAACTGTGGTTAATGCCTACGACCCTGTAATTTTCAGCCTCTTCAAGGTTGAGTTCGTCATCAAAGACCAGTTCACCTTTTTCATCTACGACTTCATAAGCAATGGATGTTCCGAGCGTAGGAAAATCCGCAGCGGAATATTCCACGCCGTCAATCGTAATTGTCATACCAGCCATATTTTCATCCAGCTTTGCTTCAACACCGAGATGACCACCAGAAAATAAGTAGTTATCCATTTCCAGATAGCAACTACCAAAAGGATTTGCAACAGTATTGGTCTGTGTGAGCAGTTCTGCCAAATGAATGTCGGTCAGGTCAATTTCAACGCCGTTGATTCTTACCAGATGAAAAGCGTACTCTTCTCCTACGTTAGCTTCTGTCAGAGGCGTAAGCGTATATTCATACTCTTCGTTTTCTGCACTTTCTGCATCTTCCGAAATAGATTCGGTTGTTGCAGCAACTTCAGTTGTAGTGGCTTGAATCTTTTCGGATTCAGTTGTTCCTTGAATGAGTTCTACTTCTTCTGCTACGATTTGAGGCTTTGTAGCAGGTACGAGATTCCCTTCAGAATCTTCGACCATACTTACCTCTTCACCGCTTCCACAGCCTGTCAAGCAAGCACACAAGCAAAGCAGACTCATCATCATCGCAAGCGTCTTTTTCATAACTTCGTTTCCTTTCTGATTATTCTTTAATTATAAAAGTGCGTGTCAATTGGTTTTTGTAATATACATAACAAGAAACCACGGCACTTTCATTCTCATTTACAGGAGTGTTTTTGGCAATGGAAAAAGCGACCCCTTTCGATGCGGCAACAGTAACAGGTCGTACCCATTCGCCATATTGGTTGATAATTTCCACTCTATATTCGATTCTTGTTTCGTTATTCACGACTATACACTCCTTTTATTCTTCAGAAATAACATCTCGTTTCCTAATGTATTCTGTCAGCATTTCTCTGAAATCATTATCCGTGATTTCTTTCAACGGCGAAAACATTTCTGGCTCATTACAAGCAAAACAGCGATTTCTTTTACGCCACACCAGTGACGAAAGAATGGAATCGTGCAATTTTGTGAAAGAATAATTATCTGTAATTCTGATAATTTCATCGAGAATTTCAGTGTCTTTTCTTTGAATTTGTGCGGGAATCGTATTTTTATAGCTAAAAGCAGAATTGTAAAAAACGCTTTTTGTCAAATATCTGCCATCAATCACGATGATGGAACTGCCGCCATAACATTTGAACGCATCGTAGACTTCTGGAACGATTGCTCCAAAGTCTACTGCATACATCTTTTCGGAAAACAAGCATCTATTCTGGCTTACAATAAAGTATGCTTTGCAGAAGAAAATCAAGCAGTACAATCTCAAAGGATTGATAAGGCGATTTTGCTTATCGTATTTGCGGATGATATAATCACATATATCCAATGCTGAATAAAGTTTTGACATTGTTTTCCCCTTGCTATTCAAATATTGTATTGTCGTCTACCCAATTGTTGTCCAGAATTTTGATAGTTGCTCTTTCGTCAATAGTAATTTCACAAATAGCATTCTTCCCGTTGAAAGGTAAGAACGAACTGGTGAAGTTGCTGACAAAAATTTTGTCACCTTGCTTAATGCCCTTTGTGCCGTTATCAGAAATTTCCAGACCGTCACGAAGCGACATAATATAAGCGTATCTACCGACATAATTCGGGGTTTTTTCCTTTAAGTCTGGATAAACGTCTGTTAATTGTTTGTAGAGTTCAGGAGCAGTTCTTCGCATTCCATCCAAAATGTTCGGAACAATTTTGTCTTGATATTCTTTGATAACACCACCCATCATAGCAATCGGCTGGTAAGAAAGAATCCGATACAAAAGCTCTATTGAAACTTCTTCAGCGGGAAGACAAATCCAGTCTTTGCCAACCACTCTTTCTCTTACGGCATAACCAAGTGCATCAGTAACATAATGCCAATCCTTGATTTCCTGTTCAGACGGTTTCCAAACACGAACATAGCGAAGGTTCAGGAATAACATCCCATTTCCGATAATTGCAAAATCGCAATTCTGCGGATAAGAAAGCTTATGATAGACTTCATCTTTCACTACTTTTTCTCTGAAATCCTGATACTTTGCCGCACGGTGAGTATACCCTTTTGCGTGTTCTACTTTCCCAACAGGACATTTTGCATAACCGCCAAAGCGGTCAGCAACGTTCAGACATTTACCATTCTTGTACAGGGAACAATTTTCGCAGTCTTTACAGAAGATAGTTTCGGAGCGAAGAGGCTCTTCTCTACCGCCGAAAAGCCCTTTGCCACCGTACAGGTCAATATTGATTTTCTTCATACTATTCCACCATCACTTTTTGATTACGAAAGCTCCATACTTGTCAACCAAACGTCTGTACACCTTCAAGGTGTTACCCACGCTATCCTGTAAGATATATTCTTTCTCTGTGACCTCAACAACTTTCACATTGCTGAAAACACCGTAATTGATTACATCGCCAGCTTTGAATTTGCTTTCCATATTTTACTCCTTTATGTTAAATGCCAAAAATAGCTATTGGAATTGCAATTGCCAGTATCATCGTGATAACTCCTATTGGATATGACCACATAGAAACTGTCTTTGTATTCATCCAGATACGAGAATCTTTGCATTTTTCCATTACCGAAGGAAGTGCAAAGCATATCACAGATACCGCAAAACTCAAAATCGTTACACAAGCAATCAGATATTCTGTAATCTTGTTGCAGAATACGCAAATCACAAAAATTACAAGTCCAATTGCAATCATTGTATTCGGGATTTTCCAATTCCACTTCATCCTGCTGTCCTGCCTTTCTGTTGTTTGTGTTATCTGCTGTCAGCCATTGATTCAATAACTTCTCGAATCTTATGTTCGTTGGCTTTCGCTGCGAGAGTGGCTCTCTTGTATTCGTCACAATAATGCTTCGGACACCATTGTGTGCCGTATTTCTTCTTGCAAGCTGGACAATCGTTAATGCAAGGAATTGCATAAATCTGTCCCATCATTTCCTTCATTTCGTCAGACATATCATCTTCTCCTTTGTTAAAAAACAAGTCACCCTCTATGAATGTGGTCAGCCATTGTGCGTTTGCGATGGCTGTTCCAACTTTCAATTGCCGCTTTGACGCTTGTAAAAACGGTTGTACAGTCACAATACGGCGTTGAGCAACAGACAGAATATCCGTCCTTCGGTTTATCCCAAACACTTGTTTTATCGCTTACAATGTGAATATCTGTATTGCCACAATATTGACAAGGCTGTAACAGATGCTTGTATTTTTCTGTATATGCTTTCGCTTTTTCAAAACGCTTCGCCATTATTTCCTCAACTTCCTCTTCAAAAAGTCTCTTATATCCCATATCGGATTACCATAGCTCCAGAACCAAAGTTTGAAGATATGCCACACTTTATACAGTAATGGTTTACCCTCAACGCTTTTGAGCCACCATTTCGGTATTTTGTTTCGCATTCGCAACCTCATTTCTTCATCTGCTTATTGCGTTTCAAATTAAGGCTGCGACAAGCGTTTTTATGACACTGTTTGAACGCCCAGCTCAACACTTCGATTTCTTTTCTGTACTTTTCGGCATCTCCCATTTTATAATCGTCCAGCATCCGTTTCAGATACTCCAAACGTTTGGAATTGGTCATAATGCTTCTCTCCTTTTTAATATGGCAACATAGTTCTTCTTTCAAACATAGCGTCCAGCTTTACAGGCAAATCATAAAGACTGCAATACTGGTTGTGTTCGCCTCTGTAATCCTTTGCGTCCTTTGCATAACGGACAAGGCACTTGTCCTTATAGAAGCACAAAGACTTGTGGCGAGGGATGTCAAAATTCAGATACACAAAGGTATCATCTTTTTTGCAGAATGCAGAGAGATAATAATGTCCCTTTGTAAAAGAAACAACCTCAAATTCCTTCGTCTTGGCAATACGCTTCAACATATTGCGGAAGGTGTTGCAGAAGCTGTCTGCTTCCTTGCTCATATAAGCACCAGCATCTTCAATCTGCTTATTGTCCCACTTTTTTCTAAATGCAGTCATTTTAATCCAGCCTTTCTGTGTTTCATTCACTATATATATTATATACCAAATCCGTGCATTTGTCAAGAGGAATCACTGTAAAATATTCGTTATTATTTTTGCGTCGTTTTATGCAGAATGCACTATTTCGGTATATTATCCTTACTGTCACAAAAAAATGCCGCAGCTTATTAGGCTACGGCAGTTTTTCAGAAACAAATATAGGTGTTTGGGTTTGGGGTTATGGATTACGACGAAATGGGGAAGATAGGTAAAACCTATCAATTTCGATGTAATGGCGTTTATCACCATAACCACATTATACTAAAGTTTGTGCAAAATGTCAATAGTTATTCCGTGCTTTCTCCGTTATGTCTACTAAATAGGTATAAATTACAGTCCAGTTTTGTTGAAAACAACGAAAAAATCCCTCTCACATACGCAGAAACAGCGTTGTAAAAGGGATTCTGTACTTTTGTGTAAATTGTCAATCAATCTCTGTCAAGCTCTGTTTTCGTTTGAGATTTGTCTTGTTCAGAATGTCGTTTGACTGTATTTGGAGTATCGAAAGGATAATGTTCCAGCGTTTTCAAAGACGGATACGCTACTCTGTGATACGGGAATGTTTCTGCTATTTGTTGACGCAGACTATCGTCAGGAACAGCGGAACAGATACAGAAAGTACGGTCAAGGTCAAGACCTTCATTCAACAGTTTAGGAAGAATTTCGCTGATAAACTGTTGACCAGTCATCTGATAGTGTTGAGCATTATCAACCTTGCATCTCCATTCCAATGGCACAAAAGGTTCTACGCCGATATAAGCATTATGTTCTTTGAAGTAATCGCCTTGCACACCCATATAACAACCGATGTCAATGACGGTTATATCTTTTGGCAGAACGGATAAGTCGGCGTAATTCTCAATGAATGCTACAAAATCAGAATCAAATTCACATTTTTCATAATGGAACAACCGATTCATTTCTTCGCTGCCTACAGACCGCATTAACGCTTCAGTTTCTTCTTTGTAAAAAGCAACTATTGCATCGTGGTCGTTTTCGTTCGGAACAATAATTGTTCTTGACATAATATCACTTCTTTTCTGTTGAAATTGTTACGTCAAAAATTCAAACATAACAATACTTTGAATCTGGTCTTTTTTGATGTAGCCAATGCCTTTGGTACGGCTGTCATCGCTATAATTGCGGTTATCGCCCATTACGAAATAACAGCCTTCAGGAACAGTAATCGGATAATCAAAAGCTTCTCTGTTGAGATTTGTTTGCTCTTTGATATACGGTTCGTCCAGAACTTCACCATTAAGTGTAACTGTCCCTTTTTCAAAGTCGATGTCTACCGTATCTCCTGCTACAGCAATAACACGCTTAATCAGCGTTTTCCCATTATCACAAGAGCACACGACTACATCGCCTCTTTCAGGCGTTCCCATTCTTCTGCAAATCAGAATGTCGCCGTTCTGATAAGTGTCATTCATAGAATTGCCGTTTACAGCAGCAATTTGAATCACAAAAAGACATACAAACAGCGTTGCTGCACCCAGTATGCCATAAGCTGCAAGTTCTTTGAGGAACTTTTTCTTTTCTTTCTTATCCATAGTGTTACTGAACATCCATCTTTTTCATAATTGTTTTCAGCCTGTCGTTGATTTCGTTCTTCACCTTCGCAAGCTCGTCCAGTTTATCGTTGATTTCATCAACTCGTCTGTTTGTCTCGTACACATCATAATGTGTGAGTACAAACATTACATAGTCACTTACCGTCATAGAGTAGCTGGAAGCTCTTGCTTTAATTTCGTCGTAACACGCCTTTGATACACGCATATGAAATTGTTCAGTACGAACATCAGATACCTTCTTCGCCATAGGAATATCTCCTTTCTTCTTGTTCAATAAACCATAGTATGCTTTTTTGGGGAATTTCACTTTCTCCGAACGGAGCAGTTTGTTTGTCTTTTCCAATGTAGTTTGAAGCTTGTCGGGAATGCCTCTTACATCAAAAGAAAGAAGCACACACACCAGATAATCACCTTGATTTACATTCAGGAACTCACACGCATCCAGCACCTTCTGTTTGGTTGCTGTATCTGTATAGATATGAAAGCGTGTGGTTTTTTCCTGCTGTACAAACCGTTGAATTTCAGGCGATTCCCACAACTTCTTGAAACCTTCGTGGGTCAACATAAAGTCTCCACCTTTCTCTCTCATTTTTGTTTCTTCGCTCCTATCATTATACCATATTCGTGCATTTTTGTCAAGGCTTTGACGCTTGCAAAGCTCTTGCTTCACGCAGAGACATCTCCAGAGAATAACGCTGTTTCGGGTCTTTTACCAAGAAATCAGCTCCATCTTTGATTTGTTCTACAGTCTTCAAATCAAGCGTATTGTGATGTACACAATCACAAATCAGAACCAGTGCATCAACATAGTTAATGCTTGGTGCTACTGTCGTCGATGTTTTGTTTACTTGTACCATACCAAATCTCCTTCCTGTTTGCCAGAGTTCTTTTCGGGAGCTTCCGTCGTACCGATAGGTCTGTTATTGTAGTATTCAATACTTTTTTCCATCAGCTCGCTATATTCTTTTACTTCTTCCTGCGTTACTGCTTTGACAATTTCCATTGTGCTGATGTCAATTACTGCGTAGTAATTTCTGTCAGGGAACAAAGCAGGACGGCACTCCATATCATAAAAATGAACTTTAATACCGTGAGATTCTAACTCGTTTCGCAGATGATGCTGTGCATTGACATCGTGAAAAATAGCATCCGCTACTTCAGGAAAGCTCACAGCTTCCACAGAACGCTTCCCAGTCTTATTATCAATGACGGGCATCAGAAGAAAACGCTTTTCATCTGCAACTTGTTCTTTGATTGCCCCAGCTTTTATACACTGTTTCAGGAGCTGGGCACTTTCTTGTGCAGTCAAAACTTTATCTTTTGGAACATCATACGCAAGACGTTCCCACATTCCTAACTGAAACATACTCTCTCTCCTTTGAGGTTAATCACCAAAGTTTCATTTGTTCCATTTCTGGTTCTTTTTTTATTTCTTTTGGCGGGTCTGGAGCTTTTTCTACGGGTTTGATAGACTGCATCAATTCACTTGTGCGAGGGACTCCGTAACGCTGTACAGTTACACCATAGAAATAACTTTTTTCATTTTTTGCTTCTTGCTCATACCAATCTGCGAAGAAAATAGCATCACGAAGATTATTCCTTCCAAAATCATCTTGGTTCACATCACAAAGAAGTTTGCCGTCTTTATCGTGAACAACCACACGAAATTCTCTTGCAGCAGCTTCTTGCTTGGGCTTTGAAACGCTTGGAACGGGTTCAGATTGCTTCTGCGTGGGCTGTGTTCTCCAACTGGTGCTAAATTGCCGATTGGCAGGCTTCGCTTCCTTTTTGAAAGGATTTCTGGCATCCGTATGCTCTTCAGTCATCTGATTGCCTTCACGAGCATTCTGGAGTGCTTGAAGGCGGCTCATCATCTCTTCTGAAATCTTATCATCAATTTCAAAAGAAACATTTTGTTTTACTTTATTGATATACTTGATGAAATCTTTGCTTCTTTGGAACATTGGTTTGTATCCG
>JAZQBN010000032.1:0-2697 GCA_045545795.1 Oscillospiraceae bacterium | reverse complement strand
AGTTGCAATCGTTCTTGATATAGCAGTTACGCAACCTTCTCTTACAATTTACGCTTGCGTATAAGTTGCAACACCAAACGGCAGGAGACCACGCTGTAAGCCGATGCCTTACAACTTACGCTTGCGTATAAGTTGCAACGTTCTGGACGAACCACAGGGGGGGGTGATTGGCTTCTCCTTACAACTTACGCTTGCGTATAAGTTGCAACTGCAAAATATACAAATGTAAACTGTGTACACGGGTTTTGTGTGTACAATTTCACTTTACTGTTAAGCAAAGATACCTTACCGAGAGTATTTACAACTTGCCAAAGCAAGATTTATGTACACTTTCTCGATTTAAGGACGTTAAGTCGCCCTGAAAGCAAGTGCGGAACTCCCAGTGATTTTATGGGAGCTTCATATTCGCACCGCTAAAAATATCTCATTTTTCCTATTCCTTATGTATTCTGCTTGTCCAATTGAGCCGCAATGATTTTATCAATGTTTTTGATAGAAATGTTCTGACTTGCATTGAAATCCGCATTTGCACTGAAGCCACAGTTTGTACAGCAGAATTTTGCTTGTTCAGGTCTGTTGTCTGCATCAATATGTCCGCACTTACTACAACGCTGACTGGTGAACTTTGGGTCGATGTAAACTACATCAATGCCTTCTTCTTTTGCTTTGTACTCAATTTTCGCCTGCAAATCAAAGTATGACCAATTCTTCAAGAAAGCATTTTGAGAAGAGATTCCTGTAAGCTTTTCAAGTTGAATTGTACCGCAGCCTTGTGCCTTTGCAAATTCGATTAAGGCTCTGCTATACTTGTGATTAGTAGTATCACGGAAATTAGCAATCACATTTTCTACTCTGAAAGCAGGAGCAATACGTTTTTTGCGTCCGTGACCAATTCTTCCGTCACCACAGTATTTTGTTTGTTCCAGAAGCTGAATGCGTCTTGCTTCTACACGCTTGCGAAATTCTTCGATTTCGCCGCCCTTGATAATCAACCGATTCAGGTCGCCGTGAACAGAAGCACAAATAGGATAAACTACGCCAAGGTCAACACCAAGAATTTTATCTTTATCAAGAGGGGAGACCTCTTTCTCGAAAGAGTAAGAGAGATTCAAACACCACATTCGTTTCTTTCTGTCGTAGATAAGTTTGCTTCCACTTACCTTGTAAACGCCATCAATGCAGCGTTCCAGAATTGTACGAGCACTTTTTTCTTTTACTACCAAACGGTAATCAAACTGCTTGATGTTATACAATTTCATTCCTGTCTGATTCAAAAGAGAAAGCTTTGCGTGGAAATTTGTGCCATCATAGGACAAAGAAATAGTTTTGTTATGAAGGTCAAGAGGCTGGTCTGCCTTATAAGAAAGAATAGATTTTGTGCCTTGCAGCATTTCTTTCTGTGCATTTTTGAATGCTGTGCAGACATCTCTGGTAGAAGTGGAGCTGTTAGCCGAATTGAGATAATGTCCTTCCTTTGTTTTGTCATAAACATATCCAGAAAGAGTGTAATTCAGTACATCCTTATCCTTCGGATAGGTGTCTGTCTGCCTTTTGTAATCGCTGGAAAAGCCCAGCCATTCCCAGCAGAGCTGAACGCTCTTGTTCTTAATATCACGAGTCTGCCTTTGCAGAGTCCAAAGAATATCACAGACATCTTTGTAATCTACATTGTTTCCGTTCTTATCAACAACCTCGCTGATAAGATATATCCGTACAACTTTCGTCATTCTATCATTCCTCAATTACATTTCGTGGTCAACGAAAGGTTTTCTCTTTGCCATTCGTTCCTGATTTGCCTTTTCCGAATACTTGCCTCGCTCGAAAAATTCAGACATATAATGAACACGAAGGTCGTTTTCCCTACCGAACTGCATTGCACCGTTACCAACCCAATTAGGTACACCAAGCTTTTCCATCTGTTCCATTTTATCCAAGATAGAAGCTTCTTCTTCATTTACAGCGTGTTGAAGCTCTTGGCGTTCAGCATCAGTGTACTTTGCTCTGTCTACGCCTTCCGCTCTCGCAAGCTCGGCACTGTCTATTCTCTTGCAATGCTCAAAATACATAATGCCTTCCAGCACCTTTTGCACCTTTTCAGTTACGCCGTATTTCATAGTGCCATTATACAGAGTATAGTTCGTGTCATCTTCTCTGTGCATTTTCAGGAAGCTTTCTTTGTCTTCGGCAGTAAACACACTGTTAAGTGCCATCGGGCTGAAGAAAGTATCGAACTCATCACCAGCTACCAAGTCTTTTACAACTTCTTCGATAGTTTTGCCACCTGCTGTTGCAGCTTCGATTTCATCTTTCTCCATAAAATCTGTCAGGTCAATCTTTGCATCAAGCAACATATAGCGGTTCTCATCAGGGGTAGGGGAGTCCCTTTCTGTATCCACGATAGCAACAATAGTAAACTGATTATCGCCTTCGTTTCTTACAAGAATTTCTTCGTCAGAATTGTTCTCGTTCATTGAAAAGCTGATAAGTTTGCTCATAAAAATCACTCCTTATAATCGTCGGGGTTCAGTTTGTCACAAACGAACGGATGGCAGTCTCGTACAACAGCAACAATCTTTCTTTGAACTTTGTAAATCTTCAAAAGCTCTTCAACTTTAAGAATTGGAACGCTTGTACCATCAAGCCCGTGTTTGCCAACAAGAGTTTCGATTCTTTTCAAGTCACTTGCCACACAAGTAC
>JAZQBN010000031.1:0-4283 GCA_045545795.1 Oscillospiraceae bacterium | reverse complement strand
AGATTGTGTAACTACGCTTATAGTGTAGATACAATACGGACAACGACGACAAGCAAACCCATTGTAAGTCGTGAAACAAGCAGATGTTGGAACGATTCTGACATCTGCTTTTTGTTTTTTAACAAATAACGAATATTTTACAGAAGGAGTAGAGAAAATGGGAAAAAATATTCAACCCTCTGATTTTTTGCACGAAAGCACCATCGAGCTTCTTGAACACTATGGAGCTGATGTAAAAAACATCGCACTTTCTGAAGATGGAACATACAGTATGGAAGTCGTTTGCCCGTCGCTTTCTTTTGAAAATTGGGGTGTAACAATCAATCTTGAATGCACGGATAACGAAAGTTTTGTCCAAAACTTTATTAAAGCTGCTAACGACTACAATGTTGAAGAGCAAATGGCAGAATATTTTGCAAGCGGTGAATTTGCTGAATACGGAGCTGAAGAAGCTGAAGGAGAATACACCGACACAAAAGACAGCTTGATGGCTATTGCAGACGCTTTTCAAGAAGAATTGGTCTTTACCAAAAGCACTATCGAACGAGCATATATGGCGAAGTTTGAGACTTATTTTGAAGACATCGCAGCGGACAAAAATGATAAGGTGATGCAAGCATTTGCCAAAGCAAAAGAAAATTGGGAGCATTCCAAGTCTTCTGAAAAAGACCTTACTCCCATAAAAATTCTTTCTGGTATCGAAGATGCCATTATGGGTGTTGCGTTTTCTTCTCCGCATTACGATGCTATCAGAAGCACGATGGTATCTGCCCAGCTTCAGATGGTGACTGATGAAGGATTTGGAAACGGCTTTTGGATGACTGTTGAAAACGGTGAATTTGTCGCTCAAACCGATGAGCAAATTGCCGCTGACCCTAACCGAACCTTTTTCAGAAGTCTCGGCGGTGAAGAAGGCAACGAAAAATACGAAGTGGTAAGTTCTCATAATTGTTCTGCGTATTTCCATACCATTCCTATTTCTGCTGTGATGCACTGGGAAGAGTTTGACCCAAAAGCAGTTTTTGAAACTCTTGACAAAAGCGATATTGAGTGGCTTCAAAGCGAAACGAATATGGATGATTTGACAAAAATGTCTTCTGGTGATTTTGCAGTTACAATGCTTTGGAACGGCGGCGAAAGTCAGCCTTGTGACAGAAGCACTTCTGGCGGCGAATTTTATCAGCACGAGATTCTGGAATATATGAAACAGCTTGACTCTACTGCTCCCCTTTCTCCTTCCGCTTTTCAAGAAAATAAAACGGTTGAACAGAGTTGCGAAGATTATGAAATTGCAGCAAAAGCCGCTGGAATTTATGATAAGCAAGAACCTGCCCCAATCGACAATGAAAAAATTGAAAATCGAAAGTCCAACAAAAACGATGAGTATTCTTTGGGTTAAACAGAAAGGGGCAACAAAATGAGCTATATTGTAAAAAGCGTCGATGCACAATCAAATTCTGAAGAACGTCATCTTTCTTCTCTTCGTGAAGCAATCGGAGTGGCAGAAACACTGAAAAGTCATACTCCTGAACAAGAATTTGGTGTTTACGATTCAGGAAATAACCTTCCTATTTGGAGAACAGATGATTCTCCTGCTTTGAAAGAATATACTTCTCTTGACCACGAAGAATGGCAATCTGCTTCACACGGCAACCATCCTATGAGTGATAAGCCGTCTATCTATTTCGATATTGACGGCACACTTGGCAAATGGTATGCGGACGGCAGAGGTCTTTCTTTGGAAGAGATGATTGACCCGACTAACCATTACTTCCGTACAATCGAACCCGTTGAAACAATTGTAGAGCTTGCAAAGCAACTTCAAGAAGCAGGTGCTGATGTTTGCATTATCAGTGCTGCTTACAGAGATACAATTCGTGATAAATGGGAGTGGGTGCAGGAGCATCTCTCCTTTATTCCTGAAGAAAATATCTGCTTTGCTCCTATCGGTGCGGATAAGTCTCAATTTGTAAAAGGGAATGCCGACATCAGTATTCTTCTTGATGATTACAATAAAAATCTGGACGAATGGAAAGGCACATCTGTAAAAGTCTTGAATGGCATTAACTCTCCTACTCCTTTCGTACAGGATGTAAACTTTTTGGATGTAGAGAGACAATGCGAAGAACGTCAGCAACAGGTTGAAGCGTTGGTTTCGCAAAGCGTTATTCCTGAAAGCACTCTTGAAGATGTAAAAAATATCAATGCGGCGTTTCTTGCAGAAGCTGTTCAAAAAGAAGCTGCTCTTTTAAGCCGTCAGCTTGACCAGCTTTCTGTACAAAGAGAAACAGAAGCTTTTTTCGCTAAATACAGTGATACTTCTATTCTGGATATGTGCAACGAACTTGCAAAACATCCTGAAACAGAACACTTGGTTTCTTGGTATGGAGATTTGAATAGCCACGAACCTGCTGGTCAAGTCATTGATGTTTTAAGAGCATATGATGCTTTAATAGAAAAAGAAAGGGAAATGAATATGGAAAGAGAAACACTTGCAGCTATTGCAGGTTGCGGTGGTTTACACAGTTTTACATTGAGCGATGGCACTCATTATGACGCTACTGCTCTTTATCAGCAAAGAACAGAAGTTATTCAACACGCATTAGAAAACGGACTGGCGAGAGAAGTAATGCACGAAGCCGCAGAAAGTTTTTCAGAGTTTGAGTTGGATGTTTCTTATTCTGCCGCTGAAGATTTAAGCGTTGATGCCGAAATTGCGAAAGAAGAACGCATTTACGAGCTTTACGGACAATTCGATGCGATTTATAACGCTCTTACGCCTTTTGCGGCAAAAGAAATTGCCAATGAAATCGTTGAGAACGCAGCAATTGCAACACCTGTATTTGAAATTTTATCTCCTGATAAGGAAATGAACAGCGAAGAAGCAAAGCAGTTTTTGGTAGACGCTCTTATGAGAAAAGATACCAATGTGCTGATTGCCCTTGAACGGTTACAAGATAATGATGCAGCTAAAGCATTACTTGACAATGTGCGTGATGCAGAGCTTCATAAAACATTACATTTGTACAGAGGCTCTTTTGACATCAATTCAGAAATTCTTGCAGAAGATAACGCTGTAAATATCGTAATGTCTCTTTCGGATTCTTCATACCAAGAACTTGCAAATAGATGCGGGTTCGCACAAGTAATGACAATGCCTTATAACGAAGCTTTAGCAGATACAGATATGTCAATGAATGCGTATGTAAATTTGTATCCTAACGGCACTGCTGCTTTTGCAATGACTGTTTGGGGTTGCGAAGATGCTGGTCTCAATAGCGGCGACCATCGTGATATTATGATGACACAGAGCGAACAGGCAGATGCTTTTGAAGTTGCAGAAACACTTCTGAAAGAAAAAGGTATTTCTTTAGACCAGCTTCTTGCAAGAGCAGTTTTGCTTGATAGCGAACGTGATATGCCTGCGGAAATCGAACAGGCTGTTGAGCAAGCTTTTGCCGACAAAGAAACAGTAACATTCCCTATCACTTCTGATTTTGAATTGATTCTCACTCCAGACGACGACAAGTATTTTCCAATTGTTGAAGCTTCAATTCACAATCTGAAAGACGATACTTTGATGAACTTCTTCCCTGAACATTCATATCCAGATTTTCAGACAATTATTGCAATTGACAGCTCTAACATTCATTCTCTGACAGAAAAGCTGTATGATGCTTGCGTTTCTGGTTTGTGGAATGAAAAGACAACTTTCAGTGAAAAGACTCTGACGCAAATGCGTGAAGAACTCGAAAACTATCAGATGGAAGAAACTGCGACTCCTAAAAAGGATACACAAACAAACGAAGAACACGAATAACGGGAGTAGCCCTACTCCCTCTTCTCTATAATATTGAAAGGTAGGAAAAATTTATGACAAATGCAGAGCATTTTGCGACGCTTTCTCCTGAACAAAAGGCTGAATACCGCAAGGTATATGAAAGCCACCCTCTTTACAACTACATTGACTGGGATGCTTTCTTTGACAGCGACAATGGCTATACCCTTGACTTTGTAAGATGTGAAAGCAGCTATGAAAATGATGATGGCAACCTTGTGCTTGTGTTGGACACAATCACAGAAAATGATGAGGATTATAAATTGGAATATATCTGCGGTGAAAATATGTTCCAAAAAAATCCTTGTTAATAAACGGGGGTATGATGTATGGCAAAAAATTATGCGTATCTCATTCAAGTCGATGAGGTAAGAAACAACAACAAATTCTACGAAATCACCGAAAATGACGACAGTACAGTCAGCGTTAAGTATGGTCGTGTAGG
>JAZQBN010000030.1:0-3359 GCA_045545795.1 Oscillospiraceae bacterium | reverse complement strand
CACTGCTTTTTTGCGTACAGATTTTCTAAGATTTGATAAAAATATCCATACGCTGATGAAGGGTGATAAGGTTATCCAGTCCATCTAAAAACTCAGAGATCTTTTTCTGTTCCTCTATATCTGGTACAGGCATTATGAACTCGGAAACACTCTTGGCAGATAGATTGGGTTGTGCCGCACCTTCATCATGAACTACTCGTTGTCTATATTCGATATCCGAATTAAGTACATGGAACAGGTATCTTCCGTCTATGTCTTTTGGGCGTAATGCAACTAATGATGATGCCACTGTTCCTTCATTGAAATTATCAATATATGCGTTTTTTCCAAGGGTTCCACGAAGACAATAAACAATATCGCCTAACTGTAATTTTGCCCCACCAAGATCCTCATATTTTTCTCTGGTAATCTTATTACAAGCTACGAGATTTACATGACCATCTTCAAGGTCTCCAGCGTTAATAAATGGTATTCCATCTGTAACCATATCTTGTGCATTGGGGTACTTTGAACTTCTATCGCCATTGAACATATCACAATGGTCACCAACCTTACGCTGTTCCCAAGCATCAGTAAAACCTTTGAAGCGTACCTGTGGTACATTCTGTTCATTTTTCATCAGAATAATCCCTCCAGAGTTTTCATAAGAGCTGAAATTTCAGCTTGTGCTTGTTCGTCGGAGGCTGTCAACTCTGCAAATTGAGCAAGAAGTTCAGTCTGAGCTGTCTTGATTTCCTTATCCTGTTCCGAAAGTTCGATTGCAATATCTGCAAGGCTGATTTCTTCTTCCTGTTCAAAAGTGTCTACATAACGGGGAATGTTGAGGTTATAGTCATTAGCCTTGATTTCCTCATAGCTTGCAAGATGAGCTTCCTTTTCCACGTCTTTGCGGTCTGTGTAAAGCTGAATAACGTGGTCGATATTCTCCTGACTCATATCATTCTGTGTCTTTTTCTTCACGAAATGACTTGAAGCGTCTATAAAGAGAATGTCACGACCTTCACGGTTTTTCTTCAGAACAATGATTGTTGTCGGGATAGATGTATTGTAGAAAAGGTTGGACGGTAATCCGATAACAGCGTAAATCGCACCACTGTCAATGAGCTTCTGTCTGATTTTACCCTCTGCGGCTCCACGGAACAGAACACCATGAGGAAGAATAATAGCCATTGTACCGCTGTTTTTCAAGTGGTAGAAGCCGTGAAGTAAGAAAGCGTAATCAGCTTTGGATTTAGGGGCAAGAACACCGTAATCAGAGAAACGGGAGTCGTTCAGAAATCCCTGTGCAGCAGACCACTTGGCTGAGTAAGGAGGATTCATCAAAACCATATCGAAATCGGTTTCCTCATCAGTCGGCCAGTCTGCATCAAGAGTGTCGGCATTTCTGAGTGTCTGATTTTCGGGGTCAACGCCGTGCAGGAACATATTCATTCTTGCAAGGTTGTATGTAGTTGTGGAAAGCTCCTGTCCGAAATATCGAATATAATCAGGCTTATTTGAATACTTCTTCGCATTGAGAAGAAGTGAACCTGAACCCATAGCGGCATCATATACGAGAAGTCCCTGCTTGTCCTCCTGTCCCTGAATAGCAACACGGGTAAGTATCTGCGAAACTGCCTGCGGAGTATAGAATTCTCCTGCTTTCTTGCCCGTTTCACTTGCAAACTGTCCGATAAGATATTCGTACGCATCGCCGAGAACGTCTCCCTCGTGGTTAAGGAGATTAGCTTCGTTGATAGTCTTAACGACTTCTGCAATAGTGCTTGACTGCTTCTGTTCGCCTGCACCAAGTCGTGTAGAATAGAGGTCTACATCGGCAAACAGATTTGCAAAAATACTGTCTGACTGCTCTACATTGTTAAATGCTTTCTGCAAATTTTCACGCTGGAAAGAGTTATTGTTAGCAGCTTCGGCAATCTTTGTGTATGTAAGGTCAGGAGAGATTGTGTAGTGGTAGCTCTCCTTAATATCTTCGAGAAGTTCCTCTGCATCTTCTGTTTCAAAGATTTCCTCGTAAGCTCTCTGAGCCTCGGTCATATTTTCAGGTTTCTTGTTGTATAAAAGGTCATAAACGTGAGTAAGGAAAGTATCTGAGAGGTATTTGTAGAATACAATACCCAAGAGATAGTTTTTGTACTCATTAGCGTCCATTTTGCCACGGAGAATATCAGCTCCCGCCCAAAGAACGCTCAAAAGGTCTTTGCTGTTTTCGTTTTCCGCCATAGTAGTGTCCTCCTAAGAAATTTTTATTGAATCAAAAGACTTCTTGCTGTAAATGTAACATATTAACTGAGCCTGAATATGGACAGTGTATCAGTTTTAACGCTGTAATTCAGCGAAAATATGAATATAGGATAATTATACCATAAAATATTGTTTTTTTCAATATAAAAACAGCTATTTGCACAATAAAAATAAAAAACAAATTAGTACTGACTGAAATAGATGAAAATATATGGTAAAATTGCTTGGGAACAGCGTAAGCTCGGAGAAATCTTCGATTATGAACAGCCCCAGCCTTATATCGTTGATAGCACAGATTATGATGATAGATTTGAAACGCCAGTATTAACAGCAGGACAAAGTTTCATTTTAGGTTATACAGATGAGAAAAACGGCATTAAATATGCCACTCCACAAAATCCAGTTATTATATTTGATGATTTCACAACATCATCGCATTATGTCGACTTTTCGTTTAAAGTAAAGAGTTCAGCGATGAAATTACTTTCTCTTTGCGATGCGGAAGATGATGTATATTGTGCTTTTAATGTGCTGCGAAATATCGACTACATTCCAGCGACACACGAGCGACATTGGATTTCTATTTTTGCTAATTTCGATGTATTGATGCCAAAGTATAAGAAAGAACAACAACAAATAGGCACATATTTCCGCAACCTCGACAACCTTATCACCCTTCATCAGCGTATGGATATTTTTATCAAATCTTAGAAAATCTGTACGCAAAAAAGCAGTGTAAGTAAAAATCACGTTCCACTTTTGAGTGAAACGTGATTTACAATGTAGAGGTGTTCATAAAATCTGTCCTTTATTTGTCCTTTAATAACACGAAAACTTGCAATATTTTGCAGGGTAGTGCAAAAAGTTAAGTGCCTTTAAACCGCATAGTTACGCCGTTTTTTCAATATCTTGCAAAGTTGTAAAAATTGAAAAATTCATTTCGATTCCCGTACGGGTCACCAGCAGAAGAAACTCCCAGATGGTTGATTACAACTGTTTGGGAGTTTTTGTTTTCAGAGAGAAGATATTTTGTTCATTATGTGTTCATTGCGAGAACAAGAAGCTTTCTGACCTGTCGTTATAACTTGTGGCGGCGACAGCCGCCATTTTGATTG
>JAZQBN010000029.1:0-29749 GCA_045545795.1 Oscillospiraceae bacterium | reverse complement strand
CCATAATAAGCATCTGAAACAGCAATAGCTCTGTTAAGATCTGAACTTTCATCAAGAATACCAATATTTTCATTTTTAAATCTTTGTTTAGTTTCAATATAATAATCTCTAAGCATAGGGCACATAGACTCTAATGTTGTCATTTCTAAGGGGTGCGGTCTCCACCATAATACAACATCCTGATGCTTCTTGAATTCATCAAATACAAAATTGATTTTTTCGATATGTTTTTTATTTCCTTTTAAAAGCGATGAAACTCCTGTATTAAAAAAGATAACCTTTTTTTCTGAAATACGTTCGCGCCAATCAGGATTAATTCCCTTGTCGATTTGCATTTTCTTCACCCTCTATTTTCTCGAGTCGATTATTACTCAACTGATATTTTCTTCCGCATTCACAAGATAAATCGTCAGGTATTTTGTTTCCGCATTCGCAAACCCATCCTATATGCTTTGCAGGTATGCCGACCATCAATGCATAATCAAGAACATCTTTTGTAACTACTGCACCTGCAGCAATTAATGCCCATTTGCCAATTGTATGTCCACAAACAATCGTTGCATTGGCACCTATACTTGCACCGGTTTTTACTATTGTTTTTTTATACCCGATTGACCCTTTAGGGTATTTAGCTCTCGGCGTAAGGTCGTTTGTAAAAACACATGAAGGACCGCAGAAAACATAATCTTCAAGTTCAACACCTTCATATACGGATACATTGTTCTGGATTTTAACGCCATTGCCGATTACAACATTATTTGATATATTTACATTTTGTCCCAAAGAACAATTACTACCTATCCTTGCACCATGCTGAATATGACAAAAATGCCATATTTTCGTATTATTGCCAATAGAAACATTGTCATCAATATAACTGCTCTCATGCACAAAATAATCACTCATTTAAAATGCTCCTAAATATTCCTTTATTTTTTCTGTTACAACATCCATATCTTTATAATCAAGATATGGATGAAACGGTAACGACAAAACAGTATCGCAAAGTTTATTGGTATTCGGATAATCACTGTCATCATACGCTATATTAGAAAATGCCAATTGTTTATGCATAGGCTTCATATAATATACCATTGACGGGATATCGTTTTGTTTTAAAAAAGTTTGCAAACCATCTCGTATTTCTTTATTTTCAAGTTGAATAGTATATTGTGCCCAACTTGAATAAAATTCGTTATCCACCTTTGGAGTAATTACAACATTTTTAAGTTTATCGGTATAATACTCAGCAAATTTATTACAATTATCAAGTTCCTTGTTTTGAAATACAGGAAGTTTTGCAAGTAAAACCGCAGCTTGAATTGTATCCAATCTGGAATTCATTCCGACACGGATATTATCGTATTTATTGGTACCTTTACCATGAATCTTAAGCGAACGAATTAGTTTACTCCATTCATCGTTATCTGTAAAAACAGCACCTCCGTCGCCATAACATCCCAATGGCTTTGCAGGGAAAAAGCTTGTTGTTGAAATGTCGCCGAAAGAACAAGCTTTTTTATTATCAATTCTACCGCCGAATCCTTGAGCTCCGTCTTCTAATAAAAACATATTATATTTATCGGCAATTTTTCTTATTTCAGTATAATTTGCTGGCTGTCCAAACAAATCAACTGCAATAATAACTTTTGGGGTAAGTCTGCCGTCTGCTATTACCTTTTTTATCATTTTTTCAAGACTAACTGTATTGATATTATAACTTTTGTTATCTATATCAACAAATATAGGAATTGCGCCAACCGAAGAAACTACTTCACCACTGGAAACGAATGTAAAATCAGGAACAAAAACAGCATCGCTTTTACCAATACCCCATGCCATAAGTGCCAGCTGAAGAGCATCTGTTCCGTTTGCGCATGTGATACAATGCTTAACGCCTACATACTCAGATAATTTTTCTTCAAGTTCATCTACAGCCGTTCCTCCGATAAAAGTCCCCTTGCTTATTACATCGACAATAGCCTTATCTATTTTAGAACTATTCAAACTATATTGTTTTTTTAAATCTCTGAATTCCATATTATCACCAATTATTTATTATCAAATCTTCCTACAAAATCAAGGGTAGAACATTCTTCAAGAGGAAATTTTATTCTTGTGCCTTCGGCAGCGGATTTATATATTGCAAGAACAAGCTCTAAAGCACGTCTTCCATCCATTGCTGTAACATAAGGCTGACAATCATTTTCGATAGCATGAATAACATCTGCATAAAGAGGAGTATGTCCGTATCCGTAAACATTCGGCGGATTTTCATGAAAAGTTGCCTTAACTTCCTCAGGGTCATCAAGCAAATCAGAAAAACGCCATTCTTCAATAATATTCACAGATTGACCGCCCGCCTTTACTGTGCCTTTTTCTCCAAAAATATAAAGTGTTTCTTCTAAATTTTTAGGATAAACATTCGTTGTGCCTTCAATAATGCCATAACTGCCATTCTTAAATTTTACAAGAGCAATTCCAAGATCCTCTGCTTCAATATAATCATGGTCAAGACGATCTGTCATTCCCACAACTTCTTCAATCTCACCGCCCATCATCCAACGAAGAAGGTCAATATTATGTATGCACTGGTTCATAAGTGCACCGCCATCCTGTTCCCATGTGCCACGCCAAGACGCTCTGTCATAATATTCATGATCTCTGCACCATCTAATATGAGCTGTTGCGTGAAAAAGTTTTCCAAATCTATTCATATCAATTGCTTGACGAATTTTTTGAACAGATTTATTGAATCTATTCTGATGACAAGCACATACTTTTACATTGTTTTGTACAGAAGCTGCTATAATCGCATCGGCCTCCTTTAACGAAAGAGAAATGGGTTTTTCAATAATGCAGTTGCAACTATGTTGAATACAATAAAGGGCCACTTCAGCATGCTTGCCGCTTTCTGTACATATTGCGACAAGTTCGGGTTTTTCTTCTTTTATCATTTCCTTATAATCAGTATATCTGTGAGCACTATTATCAAGTTTGAATTTCAACGCTTTATCTTCCATATTTTCTGGAACAATATCACATATTGCTGCTATTTCCAGATTATTATTTTGTGCAGCAGCAATATGATTAGGCGATATTCTTCCGCAGCCAATAAGTGCATATTTCATTTTGAATTCTCCTTATTTTAATCTTTTGAATATATCAATCAATTCTTTGCTAATATTTTGATAATCAAACTTTTTAAGATACTCATTATCAGCATTAAACGATATTTTACCTGATTCATTATATTCGCAAAGAATTTTTCTGAGGTATTCTTTTATTTTAGGCAAGTCATATTCACTGTTAGACTCTTCGTAAGCAAATCCAAGATTGCCTTTTCTGATTATTTTAGCAAGTTCATTCTCTTTCAAATCACCGTTTATAACAGCAATAATCGGCTTTTCTGCCATCATATATTCGAGCGCTTTGCCTGTTATTGTACCTAATTTGCCTGTGCTGTAATCAAATGCAGCAACAAGAAGAACATCTGATTCAGCTTGAAGTTTGAGTGAATCTTTTCTTTCTAATTTTCCTTGATAACAGCAATATGATGCCAAACCATATTTTTCAGCTTGACTTTTAAAAACTTCGTATGCCAGTGCATTACCTGCATAAGAGAGTTTTAACTTATCCTTCAATGACGGAATATCTCCAATTACTTCTGACAAACATAAAAAAAATGGTGATAAATCTTGTAATCCGCCATACATCGAACCGGTATATGTAAATACCAATTCGTCTGCATTTTTCTCAACCGATATATACTTTTTATCACTTAAATCATATCCATTAGTTACAAGATGGACTTTATTTCTATATTTTTCCGGGATTCTTTCACATATTCCCTTTGACACACCTGTAATACAATCCGCTTTTTTCCATACATATTTTCCAGATTTAAGAGCATACCACTTCATATATTTAGGTGTAAATTTATATCTGCATATTGAATCTCGTATATCAAAAATCCAGGGAACTTTTTTATTTTTTTTATTTAAATATCTTCCTGAATAAAATGAAAAAAAACTACCATATGATGTGAATAAATAATCAACATCAGAATAATTGTCAAGATTCCTTTTAATATTAATAAACAAATCATATTGGCGAATAAGTTCCGTTATGTAATCAAGACTTGCTATAAAAGGGTATGCAGCTTGAAATGTATAGAATTCTTTTTTCCCAGTTTTAGGATTGACTCTTACCCTATTATTCAAATCATCAAAGCGCTTATCTTTTACTGCTGAAATTACTTCCTTATATCTATTTATAAAATTTGTTACTTTCTTTGAATTTTCCGCACGAATAACGCTAATTCCTTCAATGTCGCTTAAAAGAATAGTATCTATATCTTTCTCATGTTTATTTTCAGAAATAACCATAACTTCATATCCGGAATTAATCAAGTATTTCGCCAATTTTGTTGTTCTAACGGCTGCAATGGTATTGTCAGGAGCGAAATGATTGCATATCAATAAAACCTTTTGAGGTAAATTATTCATCAAATATAGTCCTCCCTACGTGAATTTACAACCTTGTCAAATTTCGGAGAACCAGTTCCCTTAATCTTATCTTCAATAACTTTTCTGTTATTAGGTGTATCGCCAAATCTCTGAAGTAATACCTTTATGTAAACATGGCACATTGCCTCCGATTGAACAATAACCTTATCTGCATTTATTACTCCCGGAACTGTTACAAAATGTGATATTTTTTTCACATGCTCTTCGTTTTCCGGGTCTGGCTCGCTAAGAACAAAATAAGGAATATAAACCAGCTTATCAGTATACTTCTTCAGCTCGCTTGAATAAAATCTCGGGTCAACAGATGTAACAAGGTTATTCCCATCATATGGGTTATGAATATAAATAACATCAGGTCTTCTCGCAGCTAAATCGTACGCCTCATAATGCACCACGGGCACATAATTGGGATACTCGCCACCCTCATAGTGGAACTCGCCAAATGAATGGTCGGGCTTTCTGTCATAGTACGGAATTGGCACAACATAAGCGTCACAATCGGGGTCCTCGTCAGCTGCCCTCCATATTGATTCCAACGAATCGAACATAGAAGCCTTATAAGGCATAAAAACAATTTCAAGTTTTACCTTTATATCATTTTTTGCACTGTTTTCAGCCTTGATAATCTTCTTGTCAAGCTGCTTCTGCACCTTGTAGCCGTTACTTTCCTCGGACAAACTTGTTGCAGCTTCATAAAGTGCTTCGCAGTATTCTTCAAGGAAAGATACTGTTACAAAACCTTCGCCTTCGGACTCCTCAATAAGGTTGCCAAGCTGGATTGCCGTGTCCTGACAATCTGCAAGGAGATTTTGTGCGTTTTCGTATTCTTTTTTATCGATGAAGCCTTTCACAATTTCGTGTGCTTCATAAATGGTTTTGAAAATCTCAAGAATGTTATTTTTCAGGAATTTTCTCACGCTTACACCTCTTTATTTGCTTATTGGTGTCGAAAAGTTTTCCAGATCAACTCCAATACTTGCAAGTTGTTCAAGACAGCTATTATTCAGCTTTCCATTTCTCAATCGCTTCTGCTGACGATAAATCCATCCATATACATCTGAGCCTTCGTAAACCTCTCCATTGCGTGGCAATCTGCCATATTCAGCTATAAATCGTTTTAACTGCTCAAATCTCAACTGCCATTTTTCTGTCATATATATTTCAGACGAAAAGTTTTCTAAATCTATATTAATGCTCCTAAACAGATTGATATATTTTTCATCAAGTGTACCTTTTTTTAATCTTGTTCGCTGCCAGGATATCCAGGCATACAAGTCAGCATCCTCATATGTTTCTTTACTGTAGGGCATTCTGCCTTTATCCGCGATAAATTTTTTAAGCAGCTTAAATTTATCCATCCATTGTTCCTCAGAATACCTTTCATAAGAAATATCAAGAACACGAAGTTTATTTGCCTGCTCCGTTGATAATGTATTGTTTTTCATTTCCCTGAGTTGTTTTCTATACCATTGACCAACAGAAAAATTGCAGTATTTATCGCTATTTGATGGAGCATGATGAAATTCGGAAACATATCTTTCCAATATTTTAAATTGGCGTTCCCATATATATGCTTTTCTATCCCAAGGGAAATTCAGCGTATTCAGCTTTTCAACTCTTGCCTCGGAAAGCTTGCCGTCAAAATACTCTTTTCTCTGGTTAGAAACCCATTTTTTCAATTTGATGTCATTAATTTCTTCAGCAAGCGGAAAACACTGTATTTCATTACATATGCATTTCAAGTCATTAAAGTTTTTCTCCCAAAGCTCATCAGCGGAAAGGAAATTCAGTTCAACTCCCAATTCTGTTAATTTTTCAATTTTTTTATCAGATAACCGCTCGCTTTGATAATTTATACGCTGCGTCCTTATCCAAGAGCAAATTGGCTGTAATTCTTTATTTTTTTTGGCATTTGATTGGGTTGGAATAAAACCGTTTATATCAACAAAAGATTTCAATTCCAAATACCTTCTATCCCATATATCATCAAATGCTGACCAATGAAAGCCTATTTCTTCTAACGCTTTAACTTTTAATCCTGATAGCTTACTACTGCTAAATAAATTACGTTGGTTTGCACACCAAGAGCCAAGTCTGTATCCTTCGTATTCTTCTGTTCTTAACGGAAACAAACCATACTTATTCTTATATTTGCATAGCATCTGAAAGGTTTCGTCCCACGATTGCTCGAATGTGTTATAAATATCATCAAGCAACTCACGAATATCACGGACATAATCATATATTTCAAAAGAAATATCTTTTGAATAATCGCTCTCGTTATATGTTCTGCCAAGTTCCATTAACTGCGAATACTGATTAGCAGTATCTCCGGTTTCATAATTGTTCACAAGGTCAAAAATAACCGGTTTCGATTTTGAACAGGATAATGCTCTTCCAAGCTGCTGATAAAAAACATTAGCCGACGTTGTTGAGCGAAGCATAACAATCCCATCAATACCTTTTATGTGTATTCCCTCATTCAACATATCAACACATAACAAAATTTTCAGTGCATTTGAAGCAAAACTGCTTTTAAATTCTTCAAACTGCTGTTTAACATCATCAACGCCTGTATACACAGAATAAACCTTTATGCTACGATTAACACCCGCAAACCATACCTTACAATCCTGTTGTGCTGTCAGCAAGGTTTCTATACTAGGACAAAAAATAATATATTTGCCATTCTTGTTTACTATGTGCTTTTTTAAAACATCTTCAATTCCACAATCAGTATTAGCTATTTTCGCCTTGGCTCGCTGTATTTTTGCATACAGTTTAGCTTTCCTGCTCTGATTATCAATTGCAGCATACCTTTTCTCAATTTTAGCTATCTCATCTGCAAATGAATACCAAGCAGTTATGTAAACCGGCAAAGGAAGTATCTTCATTCTGATTGCTTCAGCAAGAGTCATATTAACAGCATAGCACCCATCAAATATTTCATCAGCCATATTACGCATACTGTCAAGATATCTGATAGGAGTTGCCGAAGTTCCAAGCACCTTGCTTTCAGGATGTGAATTTAACAAATAATCAATGCCTTTCCCACCCCACTCCGATGAGCCGAGTCTGTGAAATTCGTCAAGGATGATATAATCAGCATCAATATTTGCTATTGTTTCATCGTCCATATATATAATCTTCTGATAAGTACAGAACATACAGTTGGATAAATCCATGCCATTATCCTCAGCGTGTGTTCGGATTTGTTCGAAAATGTAAACGGACGGAGAAGTGATTAGAAACATTTTATCGGGATTATCCTCAATGAGCTTTAACATAATAAAGCTTTTGCCTGTGCCTGTAGGCTGTACACATGCCACTCTATTACGAGTATTAAAAAGCTGTATCAAATTGCCATATGTATTTTTATTATGTTCATACAGCTGTATCATTCAAGCACTCTCCCAAAGCAATAAAAACTAATGCGTATTCTATATTTTATACAAATCTTTATTATATTTAATTTCCCGAAATTTTTAATTTTGGGAAAACTAAATTTTACTAAATCAAAATAAAGAATATGACTCCATTTTGTTCAACATTACTATAATTATACTCTAAAATAAACAACCTGTCAAGAATATATGTCGGCTAAAACATTCACAACTTTAACCAATAATTTACAAATTCACAAAATTTAATTACAATCTCTCCAAAATGAGGTATGATAAAAGCATATAAACCGTCAAAATTATGGTCATAGGAGGATTTATTATGCCGAAAAGAGGAGAAAACATTTATCTTCGCAGGGACAAACGCTGGGAGGGTCGCTACAAAAGCGGTTACAAAGCTGACGGGTCAGCTAAATACTCGTCTGTTTACGGAAAGACCTGCCGTGAAGTCCGTGAGAAGCTTTTTCTGAAAAAGCAGGCTCTTGCAGAAAATGAAACTGACTGCAATCTGACCATAAAAAAGCTTTCGCAGGTCTGGATTTCCGCCATAAAGCATAATGTCAAGGAGTCTACGCTGTCCGCATATATTGTCAAGCTGAACAATCATATTATCCCTTGTCTTGGCAGGATAAAATTCAGACAGCTGACGGCTGAAAATATTTCGCAGTTTGCTGATACGAAAATTAGACAGGGATTGTCTGCAAAATATGTTTCGGATATTCTTGCCGTGCTGAAAGCAATGTTCAGATATCTGCACAGGGTATGCAATTACGCCGACAAATCGCTGCTGATATTGAAATTAAAATGTGACGCACCAAAAAAGGAACTGCATTTTGATGAAGCAATGCAGACGAAGCTGCGGAAATATCTTGCCGAAAATCCTAATTGCTCAAATGCGGGAATTTTGCTTGCTATGACAACGGGAATACGAATCGGAGAGCTGTGCGGACTGAAATGGGGTGACATTGATTTTGAAAAAAGAATATTGACCGTCAGGCGCACGGTTCAGCGTATAAGCTGTGCAGGCGGTGCAACGAAAATTATCGTGAACAGTCCAAAAAGTAAAAGCTCTGTCAGGGTTATATGCCTGTCGGAGCTTTTGTTGTCTTTGCTAAAAAAATTCAAGCGGAGTGATGACATTTATATTATGTCAGGTAGGGTAACTCCTGTTGAGGCTCGGACGGTACGCTATCGGTTTGACAAAATTCTGAAACGGCTTGATTTGCCCCATATCAATTTTCATTCGTTACGGCATATTTTTGCAACGAAGTGTGTGGAGATTGGTTTTGATGTGAAAACGCTGTCTGAAATTCTTGGTCACAGCAGTGTTGAGCTTACGCTTAACCGTTATGTTCATTCCTCAATGGAGCGTAAGGAAGCTTGTATGAGGCTGTATTCGGAATGTGTTTTCGGATAATTTAAGCCGTCGGATTTGACGTCAGCAGGAGATGGAATTTGGTTTGCGTAACGGGTTTACTCTTGGGATTTCCCAAAATTAAAAATTTCGGGAAAACAATGAATATCATTTTATATGCCATAATATAAAGCCGCTCGCTACTTATGTAGTGAACGGCTTTATTATTTACGGATCACAATTACCGCAAGGCGAATATCCCATAGCTATAAGCTCATCTCTTGTGCCTGTGTATTCGTCACGATTCTTATCCTTGATGGTCTTTGCAGATTTGCAGGAAGGATAATGGAACTTCTTTGTATTCGTATTGAGAACATAATCTGTTCCTGCTGATGCACTGTCATTCTGTTCGGTAATAACTGCCTGCGTTTCCGTTTTGGCTTCGGTTATAACTATTCCTGCCTTGAAAATCTCATCATTGGAAGCTGATTTCTCTGTTGTTATAGTTATTGTCTTTCCGTCGGATGTTAAATAAATATCACCGTTTAAATCTGTTCGGTACGTTTTTACATCGGCGTCACGAAGTCTTGACAGCACCTCGTCTGTCGGGTGATTATAGCTGTTGCCCTCTCCTACGGAAATAATCGCATATTCGGGCATAATCTCACGCAGCCAAACATAGCTTGTACTTGTGTCTGAACCGTGATGTCCTACTTTAAGAACGGTTGCAGAAATATCAGTGTTTCTGTCTAAAATAGCTTGTTCCGCTTCTCTCTCCGCATCTCCCGTAAACAGGAATGAAGTCTGTCCGTATGTAATCTTCAATACGATTGATGTGTTATTTGTATCATCTGTTTCATTAACACCTATAATTTTAACTTCTGAGCTGCCAAGACTGTATGTGTCACCTGCTCTCGGAATAACAAGTCCTCCGCCGTTTTTGTCGGCATATTTCATAAAATCCTCAAACGCTTCACTATCGTATGACGTTACAGGCGATAAAACAAGGTCTGCTGTTGTGTAATTCAATGCACCGGGCAAGCCGCCGATGTGGTCCTCGTGAGCGTGAGTGCCTACAATTATATCAAGCTTGGGTACTTCTGCTTTTTTCAGTACAGAATAAATAAGGTTGGAATCCTCCTTGTTTCCTCCGTCAATCAGCATATACTGTCCATCACACTCGATAAGAGCCGCATCTGCCTGTCCAACATCAATGAAATGTATTGAAAATGTAGAGTTAACGGGTGCTGCTTCGGTTTCGGCAACACTTACTGTTGTTACTATCGCTTCCGTAATAGCTGCTGTTGTTTCCGCCTTGGGAGCTTCGGCATTTGTTTTTGTTTCCTCTGATACCTCGTTTGATATTTCAGTTTCTGTCAAAACACTTATTTCAGTCTGTACAAAATCCGTTTCCTCAACTAACAAATTCTCTATTGCTGTGGTGCTTTCATCTGAATTATCCGTAATCTCAACCTGACTGTCTGTTTGGGTGATACTGCTATCCTCTGTTTCGGGCAAACAAAGTCCTCCAATCAGAAAAGCCGCTATACAAATAACAACATTCATTCCCTTACCAATTTTCAGTTTTTCTTTTTTAAACTGCTGCCATTTAGGTATCGGAATAATCATCGCAGTAAATATTGCAAAAAATATTGCCGCAATTCCTACACCGCTGAATGTCAGCAATGCAAACATCACCGTGAAAATCCACGCCACAATAGTACCTGCTTTTTTCATAATACAACTCTCCTTACATATTTTTAGGTATTTTTTCCTTAACTAAAATTTTATCATACTATGTGTGTAAAAATACGGACAGCTATTGCATTTTACATTTGCTGTCCCAAAAATGACACACTTATTTATGTTTAGCATTTACCTGTGCCTTTTTATAATTATAACGCTATAATTTGGTACTGTCAACGCTTTAGTTGGCTTAATTTTTGCGTTGCTTTGTAATATAATAGTTTTATAGTTATGAAAGGAGATGAGCTGCGTGGATATTTCAAAACGATTAAAGGAAGTGCGTAAGGCAAAGGATATAAGCGTTTACAAGCTCTCGCAGCTATCAGGCGTATCTGAAACGCATATCCGAGATTTAGAGCGTGGTGATAAAAACCCTTCTCTTGACACTCTGACAAGAATTGCCGCACCATTAGGACTATCCCTTTCTGACCTGCTCAACGAAACTGACGATGTATCATATCTCAACTCAAAAGAGAAAATGCTTGTGGATTACTTCCGTCATTTATCCGATGATAAAGCAGATACATTGCCTGCTTTTCTCAAAACGCTTGTATAAGTAATAAAAGCTGTGACTGTCCTTATTGAAAGACAGCCACAGCTTCCTTTGTTATATCATATATTTAGAATGTCGAATATTTCACCGTAAAGATTGTATACATAATCAATAGGGATTTGTTCTCCGCTTGCAAACACTATATTTCTTTCCGCCATATCTACCCTTTTGAACGTTCCGCTAAACTGACGATATGCACCGCCGCTTTTCTTATCATCAGGCAGAAAGTATTCCACTGTAATTTCGGGATACTCATATTCTTTTTCAATTAGTATATTCAGCTTGTTATTAAGTAATGCCATTAAATCCTCGTCACGTTCCATTTCCGTATCGGTAAGACGTGCTGTTTCTTTTACAGCATCATCATATCCCGTCAAAGCCGCAAAAGGTGAAAATTGTGCAGCCCTGTCAATCATAGCCATTGGTTTGTGCTTCTTCGATGATGGTCGGGGAAGATTTATTATGCTTTCATATTTATTATCACAATTATACATAATACCTCCTACGCCTTGTGTCCGCCTACTTGTCCGTTCCTTTCCTTTGCTGTTGCCCCTTCAATATAATTCATACCTTTAAGAACAGCATTTTTACCGTATTTTTTCTTTATATCAAGCAATGCCTTCTGCATATTCTTTTCACGGGCAAGCCTTTTGTTTTCAATCTCACGCTTTCGTTCCTCTGCTGCAAAGTCACTGAAAAAATCAAGCTGTATTTCGGTTTCTTCCTTAACACTTGCTTCGGGAACAACGTGAACTGCCGCAACAGACATTCTTCTTACATACAGCCTGTCATCAACAATTCTGTTATATAATTCCGTTACCTTTTCCAAAATAATTTTTGTAGAAGCTGTCTGACGTCCAAGATTTATTGAGCCGTGAACAGGCTTCGGAATTTTTCTTCCGTATCCGTCATTTGTATATGCCCCGTCATAATTAGCTGTACACAAAATATCATACCCTACATCAAGCGTTATTTGGTCTGTAACTAACCCCTTATCCACAAGGTCAAGCACAAGTTGGTCTGCCATTTCCCGTATAACAAGCCTGCCCTTTTCAAATTCATACGGGTGCTGCAATACTTGCCCTGTACTTATACTGTTGCTCTGCGGCTTATATGCTTTAATATCTGCAATGGTGCACGGCTCATATCCCCAAGCGTGGTCTATAAGGAGTTCTGCATTAACTCCGAACAGCCTATATAGCACTTCTTCATTACGCAAGGATAGTTCAGCTATATCGCCCATTGTATGAATATATATGTTTTCAAGCTTTTTCGCATATCCTTTGCCTACTCTCCAAAAGTCTGTCAGAGGTCTGTGACTCCACAAAAGTTTTCGAT
Source organism: Oscillospiraceae bacterium (assembly GCA_045545795.1). Classification (GTDB taxonomy): domain Bacteria; phylum Bacillota; class Clostridia; order Oscillospirales; family Ruminococcaceae; genus RGIG8773. Next base: position 16,828 of record JAZQBN010000029.1, on the reverse strand, counting down.
ATGACATTTCATCAAGTTCTGCAATTCGTACTCCGTCTTTGTCGGCAGGCATTTTTTTGGCTACTATATCCATTGCTACCTTGCACAGATACATATTTGTGCCTATTCCTGCTGTTGCTGTTATTCCTGTTTCCTTTAAAACCTCTCTTATCAGCTTAATTGCAAGTTCGTGAGCTGTCATTTTATACGTTGCAAGATATGCTGTTACATCAATAAAAACCTCATCAATGGAATAAACGTGTATATCCTCCGGTGCAATATATTTCAGATAAATCTCATATATTTTTGCACTCACTTCCATATATTTTGCCATCTGCGGAGGAGCTATTATATAATCAACTTCAAGAGCAGGGTTGCTTTGTAAATCAGGAAGATTATATGACTTCCCCGTAAATGTCCTTTGGGGTGCTTTAAAGCTACGCTGCCTGTTTATATTTGTAACAGCCTGTATCACTTCAAACAAACGAGGTCTGCCCGGTATACCAAATGATTTCAATGCGGGAGAAACAGCAAGACAAATTGTTTTCTCCGTTCTGCTTTCATCAGCAACAACAAGATTTGTTATTAAAGGGTCAAGTCCTCTTTCTACACATTCAACCGAAGCATAAAAGGATTTCAAATCTATCGCAATATAACTTTTATTCTCCACACATATCACCTGCCTTCATCTGTATTATATCATTAAAATTTCTGAATATCAATATTTTTAAGAACATTTGTTCGTTTTGCACAATATTTTCTGTTATTTATTACAGAAAATCGTCCGCACTTATATCAGCACGGACGATTTTAACTCAAAGCCTGTTATAATGATATATTTTCTGTTTTTCTGCTCCTATCCTCATCAGGCACAGCAGGCTCATACCCCTGCTGCTCGATGTTATCAAGCCAAGTATCCATAAATTCAAGGACACCGTTTATGTTCTGTACCGACTGAGGAGTGGGCTCTGCATTTGGGTCGTAGCTTTCGTAAATGCCCAAACCGCTGTTTTCATAGCTTATTGGAATAACCTTTTCATTCTCATAGTCAACAATGAAGCTAATCATCGGGTCATACATCAAATCGCCATTCTGTACATAGGTGTGTGCGATAGAAAAAACATTATCGTTAAGCTCAACGGATAAGGTATCCCAACCCTCTCCTGCTTCATATTTCATCGCTCCTACCCTTCCAAAAAGAACGTTGGAGAAATTATCCGCAAAGCGTTCGTAAATATCCCTGTGCATTGTATCGTCCGACAGTTCAAATTTTGTCAACGCTTCGTGTACTTCCTCAAGCCTTGTTTCAGCCTTGAACAGCTCGTCAGCCTTCGGAAATGGTGCTTCAACGTCAATTTTCATTTGCTCCAGCTCGGCTTTCATAGTGTCAACCTTTTCCTGTGACTCCTTAATGTCCTTTGCGATATTGTTGATGCAATTATCAAGTCGGATAAGATTACCCGTTGTGGTTTCAATATTGAGGTCGCAGTAGTGGTTTTTCTCACCCTCAAGACAAGCCTTTGTTGTCTTAAAACGCAAATCGTGTAAGAATGACAGCTTCATTCCACGATATTCGCCTATATGTACTGTGCTGCCCTCTGCCAATTTACCGAAATTTTTAAGAAGAACGTCCTTAATAGCTTCACCTGCTTCGGCTCTGTCTGTATAAACCTTGTCACCGATTTTAATAGGATACATTTCCTTACCTTCATCATTTACAACCTTTGGCTGTGCATTTGCAGTATCAAGGTCAATCTGATTGTGTTTAATATGAAGCTCTGTTGCCTTAATCTTTGCAGGGACGTTAATACGGATATTGTCCTGCAATTCATAGATTTTTTCTGAATAGCGTGACTTTTCCGATTTCAGTTCCTTAATTTGTGTCTGCAACTGCATTTCTTCTTTGATTAAAGGATTGCCGGCACAGAGAGCCTTTACCTCCGCATAATCGAGTGCAACCTCATCAATATCGGAACAGGTACGTTCGGGAGTCTTGCTTGTCATCACCTGTGATATAAAACGCTGCTTATTCTCTAACATTTGATACAAATATGCATCAAAGGTTTTGTCAGTAACATAACGGTAAATCTGCACTTCGGGATTTTCGTTGCCCTGACGTTCAATTCTACCGTTTCTCTGTTCCATATCAGAAGGTCGCATTGGTGCGTCGAGATGGTGAAGTGCTATCATTTTCTGCTGTGCGTTCATACCCGCACCGCATTTTGCGGTTGAGCCAAGAAGCACACGGACTTCGCCTGCGTTCATCTGATTAAAAAGTGCCTGTTTCTGTTCGGGGGTGTCATAATCGTGGATAAAAGCAATTTCATCTTCGGGAACACCCATTACCATAAGCTTTTTCTTTATATCGTCATAAACGTTAAACTCCTTCGGCGGCATATCCTCAATAGGTGACATTCCAAGCTGTTCAAGAAGCTTTTCTGACTCATCTGTTATAAACTTGCCGTTTTCATAAATACCCGCTTCGGAGATAATTTTAGTCATATCCTCTGAAGGTCTGCGGATTACAGCTATATCACCGATTTTAAGCTTGTCATCTTCCTCTGCTGCCTTGCTGTCAACGTGTTTACGGATTTTATCAAAATCCATATCCTTTTTTATACCTGTCTTTTTACGGATAACGTCATAGCCGAGTGGCTTTCTGCTGTCAGGACGGAAAATAACAAACTTATCCTGACGTGATTCAGCCTTTGGTGTAGACAGGTCACAGAAAATACACTGCGTACTGCGTGTGTCCGTTGTCTGCGTATAAATATCAAATACATTCTTTACGCACAAATTCACCTTGCTGTTAGGGTCATCGGGGAGTGCAGGATTGAGCAAACGCTGGTCAAGTCCTATCTTTCTTCCGTCCGATGTGATTTTAAGCATATTATCTTCACGAGGGTCAACCGTGCCTGTGCGGATTTCGGCAGCTCTCTTGCCGAGGCTCTTAATGGCTCTCCTCTGAATTTTCGACGGTTTCGCCACTACTTCCGTTACTACTGCGTCAGGCTTATCAAGGTCAAGAGTGTCCGCTGTACGAATGTCTGCGGCTTCCTTGAAAATACCCATAAGTTCGGGAAGATTTGTAAATTTCGCAAATCTTGTTTTAAGCTGATACTTACCGTCAGATTCGGGTTTAAGTTCGTAATCCGTCTTTACCTCACCGAAATCGGCTGCCCACTCATCAAAGTGGTTAATGCCCAAATCTTTAAGCATACCTGCCTGAAGATAACGCATAAGGGTGTACAGCTCTGTCATAGAGTTACTAACAGGTGTTCCGCTTGCAAATGTCAAGCCACGTCCTCCCGTAAACTCATCAAGGTACTTTGACTTCATCAGCAGGTTAAACGCTCTTGCCGAGCCTTGTGTACCAAGTCCCGATACGTTGTGCATTTTTGTTGCTGTTGCAAGATTTTTGTACATATGGCTTTCGTCCACGAAAACCTTGTCAAAGCCAAGCTGTTCAAAGTCAATAAATCCGTCCTTGACCTGTGCGTCATTAAGCTTCTCCAGCTTATCCTCATAGTTTGCTATGGATTTTTCAATCTGCTTTACAGTAAAGCTCTTTTTACCGTCGTTTTCTGCGGCAGCCATTTCAAGCTCAAAGCGGAGCTTTTCAACCTCTGCCATAAGATATGACTTTTCACGTTCGGGAGAAAGTCCCATTCTGTCAAACTGGCTGTGTCCGATAATTACTGCGTCCCAATCGTTTGCGGCTATTTTGCCGAACAGTTTTAATCTGTTTGACTTTTCAAAGTCCTTCTGTGTTGCAACAAGAATATTAGCGTTAGGATAAAGCTTGCGGAAGTCATTGCCCATCTGCTCCGTAAGAGAATTTGGTACTGCGAACAGGCATTTATTATGTAAACCCAAACGTTTACCTTCCATTGCAATAGCTATCATTTCGTAGGTTTTGCCCGCACCAACGGCGTGTGCAAGCAGACAGTTACCGCCGTACAAACCTCGTGCGACAGCGTTCTTCTGGTGCTCTTTAAGTGTGATTTCACTATTCATACCGCTGAAATTAAGGTGAGAACCATCATACTCTCTGTGTCGGATAGAATTGTAGGTTTCGTTGTACTTCTGTACCAAAGCTTCACGGCGTTCGTGGTCTTGGAAGATCCAATCCTGAAATTCCGACTTTATAATATTTGCACATCTGCGGACTGCCTTTGTTTCCTCGTCATTTACAACAAGAACGTACTTGCCGTTAGAGTCACGGACATCATTGCCGTACTCGTCCTTAACTCTGTCTTTGACTTGCAAATCGGAGTTGTTCAGAATACCCTCGATGATTTCGTATGCGTTCTTACGGTTTGTACCATAAGTTTTTGTAGCATAATAGTTATTCTTCGCTGTACCCTTTACATTTTCGATTTTCCAAGTACCTGCAACAGCACTGTACTGAACGTCCATTCCCATCTTTGTGTCATAGTCGGGTCTGAATTTCTCAATAATAAAGTCTGCAATGTATTTGGGGTCTACCCAATGGGCACCAAGCTTAACAGAAATGTCCTTTGCTTCTACCCTCGGCGGCATAGCGTTTTCAAGAGCTGTTCTGTTATTTGTAACGTCCATATCTTCGGGAGCGTTCTCAAGCTCTGCAATTTTCTTGCGAATATTGCCTGTCAGATACTCGTCTGCTGTCACATACTTTTCTTCCTCCTGCGGAAGTCGGAAAATCTGTCCTTCAAGCTCACTGATAAGCTTGTCCTTTTCCATACCACAAAGCTGGGTCATATATTCAAAATCGACCTTTGCTTTTTCCGCAACGGACAAAATCAATGCTTCCTGTGCTGTTTCAACGTGAGTTGCAAGGACTTTCGGCTTAACGGTATTATGGAAGAAAATATCGGATTTTCCTGTTACCTGTCCCTTTTCGTCCTTATTTTCAAGTGCTGAAACAATGTTGTAACCGTCATCGCCCTGCATAGCCTTTGCGTTTTTGCGGTCACTTACTTCGCCGTACTGTGCAACAAAGAAATCATAACGCTCATTCAGATTTTTTCTACTCTCGACAATATCATTATCAAGGCTGCCGTCTGAATTTTCAAGCTGTAAATCAAGCAGTTCACGAACATTGTCACGGAGTTCAATCAAGCCTACCGCACGATTAAGGGTATCCTTTGGTACTTCTACCTTACGCATAGTGTCCTCGGCTTCTCTGTAATACAGATTGCCGTCAACCGCATAAAAGCTGTACTTTCGGGAATTTGCAGGTGCGGGAATTTCGTCAATATCCTTGTTTTCTTCAATCTCCCCTACCACATATTCACCCTTAATATTTTTCACAGCTTCGGCAAGCTGCTGTTTGAGGTCTGCTCCCTCGACAGGTAACACCTGTGTGTTTTCTGTCGGGCCGTAAATATGCTTCGCTTCTGCAATTTTACCAAGCACCATTTCTGGGTGCTGAACGAAATAATTATTTACTGAAAATCCGTCTGCGGTTTCTGACTTATGCAGCCACTCCACTTCATCAGGATTGATTTCAATGGGACGGTCACGCTTCTGCAAGAAAATGATGTCGGATGTTACCTCTGTACCTGCGTTAGACTTGAAAGCGTTGTTCGGAAGTCTGATTGCTCCTAACAGCTCTGCTCTCTGTGCAAGATATTTTCTGATTTCGGGATTTTCCTTATCTAAAGTACCCTTTGAGGTTACAAATGCCACAACACCGCCCGGACGTACTTTATCAAGCATTTTTACTGCAAAATAATCGTGGATAAGCAAGTGCATATCGTTATATTTTCTGTCATTTACCTTATAATCACCGAACGGAACATTACCTACAGCTACATCAAAGCTGTTGTCTGCAAATGTTGTCTGCTCAAAGCCTTTAATCTGAATATCCGCTGTCTGATAAAGCTGCTGTGCAATACGTCCTGTAATACTGTCAAGCTCTACGCCGTAAAGCTTGCTGTTACGCATTTCTTCGGGGAGCGTACCAAAAAAGTTACCGATACCCATTGCAGGTTCAAGGATTTTTCCGCTTTCAAATCCAAGATTTTTAAGTCCCTCATAGATTGCGGAGATTATTACGGGGGAAGTAAAGTGTGCGTTCATTGTTGAATGTCTTGCGGCTGAATATTCTTCGGGAGAAAGCAGCTCCTTCAGCTCCGCATATTCTTCCTTCCACTTTTCATTGCTCATATCAAACGCCTGCGGAATAGCTCCCCAACCTGTGTACTTGGATAAAATCTGCTGTTCTTCAGGTGTAGCTGTTCTGTTTTCAGCTTCAATCTGTTTCAGCGTTTTTATAGCTACAACATTATCAGCATATCTTGCCTTTGCTCCGCCGGGTACTCCGAAATTATCGTCTGTTATAACAAAGTTTGTGCCCTTTGGTTTTCTGTAAGAATCAATCAGCTTCTGCTGGCTCTCTACAACATAAAGGCTGTCACTTGTTACAAGGTCGATTTCGGGAACAACAATATGGTTGCCGAAAAGGGAATCCATTTCTACAAGCGTTACCTTGCCGTCACTTATATCAGCCACGCTGTACAACTGATTATCATACTCTACTACATCATAAACACTTGGTTTATATACATCTGTCTGCTCACTTGCCCGTATTTCCTGTTCCTTTTCTCTCATAGGATTGCCGAGATAAACACCATTGTTCGCAAGCTCATATCTGTCAATATTGCTTGTCACCTGATATGTACGGAGTGAGGACTGCTCAAAATATGAAACACCGACGTCATTCGGATATACACCAAGCATAGATGTAACAGTGTACTCACGGTCTTTGTAAAGGAACTTATCTCCTACCTCAACCTCATCGCCTGACTTTCTCTGTGGTGCAGTTTCATTCTGCTGTTTTTGCTCGGATTTTTCTTTTTCATCAAGCAGTTTCTTTGCGTCGATAAGCTCTCTTGTGCCGTCCTTATGATTGATATATACCTTATTACGCTCGTCAAGAGCTTTTTCAATGTCTGCAAGTACATCAGAAAGCGTTACCTCTGAAAAGCTTGTCAGCTCTCTGTCAATGTATATGCTCTTAGTGAGGTCATCTGTATATTCAAAACTTGTAGTTACATAATTAACGCCGTAATTGTCTTTGCGTTCGTGTCCGTCGCTGTCAATACCACCGATATATGCAAGCTCCTCGCTTTCAATATCAACTCCCACAATGCTGTTAAAATCAATTTCAAGACCATACTTTTCGATAACACCTATTGTAACGGCAGGCTCGGCATTAACCTTTTCCGTTTCTTCCTCGGCAGGCTGTTCAATGGTCTGTGCTGAACGGTTAAGAAACATATCGGTAATGTCCTTATAGCCTACGCTGTCACAATAATATGCGTGTTTACCGTTTTCATCATCAATAACCACAACGTCCGAAACGCTTAATGAGTGTCCCTCAAAATCCTTTGGGTGTTCGATATTGAACACTGTGAAAATTCCCTCCAGCTTATTTGCATAAGGAATATCGTCAAGACTTCCGCTGTACACCTTTTCATAGTTCTTCGGGTCAAGCTGCTGTCCTGTCTTTTCAAGCTGTTCATAACGCAGAAAACGCAAATCGTGGTACTGTTCGCCTCGTGGAATCTGATAGATTTCATAAGTGTTTTTCTTTGCTTCGATTACAGCCTGCGGCATTTCATATTCAATGCCGTACTCGTCAAGAATTTTCATAGCATTATCCATAACGTGCTTGTCATAGCTGTCAGCGTAATCCCCACGAGCAATATCTCTTTTGGCATTTCTTATACGATTTTCAATGTCCTTTGGGGAAATATATACGTCTGCTTCAACAAGTCTGTCGATACGCTTTACAACCTCTCCCCACTTCATATCGGCTTTACACTTGTTTTCTTCTCTGCCTTTAGAAAGGTCTATGCCCTTGCTGTCGTGATTGGAAGAATATCCGCTTCTGCCTACACCGCCTGTGCCGTATTCATTTTTAAGAAAATCCGCCTTTTCCTTTGCGTTGTGTTCCTGCTTGAAAAATTCCTGTATTCTGAATTTACCGCCTGATACACCGCTGCCGTTTAAAAGAAGCCAGTCCTTTTCATCTTCTGTAATAAAATGCTTCGGCTCAAAACTGAAATCAGCGTTTGTCTTAAATTCGGGATACTCAAACTTTACCTTGCCCTGATTGTATTCTGCTCTCAAATCCTTAATCCTTTCAAGCAGTTCGGCAGGTTTATGGAAATGGAAACGCATAACTTCGGGATTTTTTTCGTACATATCAATAAAGCTTGAAAGTCCTTCTGCAATTTCATTAATCGGCGTGATTCCGTGCAGTGCTTCGGCAATTCTATCTGTGCTATTGTCAAATCCGCCGTCAAAAAAGTAGTCGGGAATAAAGAATGGCTTGATATTACTATCTTGGTGAAGATACCAAAGGTTATCGGCAATATCCTTTATATCTTTATTTCTTGCACTGTCGATAATTTCCTGTGAACAGTAATTACCCTTTTCAAGCATTGCCTTAATTCGCTCGGCGGCTTCTTCCCAAGAAATATGTGCTTTACTTCCGCTTGGGAAAGCTGTTTCACCTACTGCAACGGTAATACCATTTTCGTTAAACCACGCAGACACATTAAACTCGGAATATTCGTTGATGATATATCCTCTGCCGTCCTCTCCGAACTCCTTTTTCAGAAATTCAGCGTTTTTCTCAACTGATTTATTTTTCTGGAACTGGCGGACAATGCGTTCAAGGCTGTACGGCTCGTTACTGCCGCAACGCAGAATATTATCAATCATATTTGTTGTAGGTGCAATATTTGATGTAAAGCCTTTTCTTACGGGAACTTCAACTGTTTCGGCTTCCGCTGTAACAGTGCTTTCGGGTGCGTTCTGTTCCTGCTCTCTTACTCTGTCGATTTCTTTTCTTACAGTGTCAGCAAAAAGATTGATAAGTCCCGGATGTGAATTCAGATGATAGCTTTCCTTATCAGGCTGCTGTGCAACAACAGCTTTTGCCCATTCAATATTTGCCTTGTCGATACGTCCGTCATAATCAAGCATTGCTACTCTTGATGCAACAACAAATGCAATTCTTTCAAAAGTATAATCTTTAAGCACATCAGCAAGTACACTATCCGTATCAAGCCTGTTATTGTTATAATTTGCGGAAATTGCTCTGTCTATTGCAGACGCACACTTTTCGCTTTCTTTTCGGTCAGCAAAATATTTATCTCTTTCGTCAAGCTCCTTTGCTTCGCTTATGCTCTTTGTATAAAGGGGCATTTTTTCAGGCTCGATAAAGGTATCAGGCTTAATAGCTGCCTTTACTGCGGCTTCAACTCTCTTGCTCTGCTCCTCATACTGCTTGCGTTCATATTCTTCATACAAACGATTTGCCAATGCCATATTTGCAGTATAATCAAGCTGTGACAATGCCTTATTATTCATTTCCTCAATAGAGCTGTACTGCTCCGTCTGAACAGTATTTCCGTCAATCATATATCTGATTGAAAAATTTTCAAGGTTAGCTACCATATTGAAAATATATTCATTCACTCTGCCCACTGTACAATGGTCAAGGGAAATATTTTTCATATTAGTAAAATATTCATTCTCTCCGTAATTATCACCGACATATTCTCGGATATATTCCTTTGCCTGTTCAATAGCAGATTTTTCTGCTTCTTTCTCCAGCATTTCTTCAAGGAGAGAATTACCCTCAACGACAAAATATTCAAAGTTCAGGTTTTCAAGTTCCTTTTTTGTAAGTTCATCAATGGAGTCATACTTGTCTGTTCGCATAAGATTTCTATTGATATAATAATTAATTGCAAAGTTTTTAAGGTCAGCTTCAACCTGGAATGGATATTCTGCATTATCCCCAAGCTCTGTATAACCAAGGCTAACGTATTCAAGATTTTCATCAGATACAACTGACGCTTCAATATTAAATTTCTTTGATATATAATCATTTATGTAGTTGATTGCCCTTTGAAGCTTTGACGGTGTTTCTTCTGCAATTTCATAATCATCATCAATTTCAGGCTCAATATCATAACTGCGAACATCAAGCACACTTGCAATTTTAATTACATCATCAAGGTGGTCGCGAACATACTTTACCTGTTCCTCTGACATATCTTCGCTTTCAAGCTGATTGTTGCCAACGCTGAAGAAGTCAACTCTCACAGTAACGTTATCTACATCGTGGCTGTCTATAAAATTGATATATTCATCGGTTTCCATTACCCTGTCATTATCGGCAAATCCGCCTACAACAAAGTCCTCGTCACCGTCAATTGATACTACGGAAAAGGTTAGGTTATTGTTTTCAAGGTCGAGAGCTTCGGATATATCCGCTGCTGTAATTTCATCACGAATTTCATCAAAGCTCTTTTCGTCCGCATAATCGTTATTGTATATGCGTACCGTCTTGTTATCAACATTTATTTCAACGGCAAGTCCGTTTTCGGTCTGTGAGATTTCAGCAAATGTAATTCCGCTTATTCTGCTGCCGTTATTCATAGCATAAAGAAACGGCTTATCTGAAAATACACATTCCCTTTTCAGACGTTCAACGGTCATTTCATCATTACGGAAAAAAGCTGTTTCGCCGTTCTGCTCTACCATAAAAACAAGTCTTTGTTTTTCTTCAAGCATACTCTTAACTTCGTCCTCAACCTGTGAAATGAACATATCAAAGGAAGGAAATTCAGCGTTTCCATAATATCCGCCGCAGTGGATATATTCCTCTGTATCATTGTCGTAAATATCATAATCCAACGCCCACTCGTTACCAAGCTCACGGATATTAAGCTCAAGCTGATAGTTATTATATTTCTTGTCAACAAACAGAAAAGCATAATCACTGCCGCTGATATGATTTTTTACGTTGGATACCAGCTCGTCATATTTCTGCTTATCAAAGCCGTTCCAGTTGATATAGCTGTACTCTGCATTGTTTACGGGTATTTCTTCAATAACAGGTGCAGGCTGTTCACGTTCAAGTGAAACAAGGATACGGTCTGCTGTTTCTTCAAGTGCAATTCCCACATCTTCAAGTCCGTGAAGCTCACTGTTCTCCGTCCACTGTTCATAGATTTCGTCAAGGGGATTTTCTCTTGAAAGCAACGCCTTATACTGCTCGTCGGTCAATTCGGGGACATATTCTTCAAGGTAAAGTCTTATTCTGTCCTTGTCAACAATTTCAGCAGCAGACTGAATAAGCACATCGGGGCTTTCCTTTTTAATATCGCTGATAAAAGCGTTATACTCCCCATTAACCTTTTCATAAAGCTGTTCGGAATAGCTTAATTCTTCAACAGCGGGTGTTTCTTCGGCAATTTTCTTTTGTTCTTCTGTCTTGAAAAGAGAAACAAGCTTAACATTTGCAAGTGCTCTTTCACGCTGGGCAACAACAAGTGTATCGCTCATTACATTAAGGAGATAATCCTCAACATTCTGTGCCAGACCGTGTGTAAGGGAATACATAGTATTCTGATAACTGTTGTATTCCCTTTTCCAATTCTGCCACTCATAGTCCTCATAATTTTTATCAAGATAAAGATAATACGGCTCTCCTGCTACGGGTGTTCCGTTATAGCTTTCGCTAATCTCAAAAACTGTTGTTGCAATACTGTCCGCATTATGATATGTTGAAACATCTTCCTTTACTGCTGAAACATAGTTCTCCTTAATTTCCATTGAAGCATATATCTGACGGTTACGTTCATCTTCTCCCTCAATAAACGGAGGAAGCTTCTCGCCGTTCATATACACATCAAAGCCATACGTCCACATTTCCTGTGCATCTTCATCAGGAATTATCATCTGATTTTCGGGTACGGCAATTCTTTCAAGATAATCGGCAAATCTATTGTGAACATCGTCCATTACAAGATTTCTTTCGCCGTCAACAATAAGACAAGCTGCTTCATCACCGTAATATTCGCTTTCAAGGAGAAATAAATCCTTGCCCTTGATATGCTCCGCTTCGATAACGTACCAAGTGCCTGTGTAACCCTCAATCTCGATATTATCACTGTCAAGGTCAAGCACGTCCTTTGGCTTTTCAGCCTGCTTATCCTTTACAACGGAAGGACACTTTTCTTCAAGGAGAGTAATAAAGGCAGTTACTTCCTCCACATAAATGCTTTCTGCACCGATACCGTAAAATTCAACCGTATTTTCGGGACGGTTGATATATTCAACGGCATAATCTTCAAAGTATGCTGTGCTTGTATCAATGTTGTTTTCACGGCAGTTTTCAAAGATATAGCTTATGAAGGCATTACGTCCGTCAGCTTCGCTTTCTGCTTCTTCCCTTGCCTTGTATGCTGCGTAAATATCTTCTTCGGAAATATATTTCTCGACAAAAGCTCCGTCACCGTTATCTGCGTCGGGATTGAAATATACCCAATAGAAGCTGTTGTCCTTTTCGTTAAAACGAATATGGTCGGGGTAGATATAATTCTGCATTGGGAATGCTTCAATACGCTTGATATTTTCCGCTGAAATACTCTTGCTTTCCCTGTTATCATCGGCAATTTTCCACTCTGCTATTTCTGCGGGGGGATTTGTAAAGGGAATATCGTTTTTGTAACCGAAATTAACAGCGTCCTCAACTGTATCGAATGTAACCAAATCACCGTTCTTATCTGTGTATGGCTCTTTTTCATTTTCTGTGGTGAGGTCATAACGGGAAATATAGTATACGTCGCTATGTGCGTCGGAGGTGAGGTCGATTTTATACGCTGTCGGGTGGAAAAACTCTACTTCCGTATCATAGAACATATCACGCACCATATCCAGACCGTCAAAGCCTTCTTCCGCACCTGTTCTTTTATTTCTGAAATGAACAAAACCGTCAAAGCCTTTATCGGTGTTCAGACGTTCAAATCCTGCTGCTTCAAGCTCTGTGAGCAAGTCCATATTCTTTATATTTTCTGCTATTCTTCTCACTGCGACAGCGTTCTTATCACCGCTAACAGTAATTGTAGCCTTATCTCCTACGATACGTCCCGAAAAATGACTTCTGTTATCGCCTGACAGTACCGCTGCAACCTTTAATGCAGTTTCTCTGTCCATATTGATGTATCTTTTATCGGAAATATATTTATACTCGGTATTACCGATAATCTTTACATCTGCTGACTTTGCGGCAGTAAATTCTGCGGCAATGGCTGAAGCTCTTTCACGGTCTGCAATGTGAACGGTAACAACATTCTTGTAATCGCTGATTGTAGCGGAATACACGATACCCTCGCTGTTAAGCTTATCCATAACAGCTCTGATACTGTTTCCGTTGAGATTTATATAATGGCGTTCCTGCGGAGGAATAGCCTTGTAAAAGTCCTTATTGATATATTCGGTCATTTACGTTCCCTCCCTCTGCGGCATAAGGATAATAGTTTCTGCACGGACAATTTTTCTGCATCTCACAAAACCGTCCTCGATAATCTTTGCTGTTGCACTTGTACCTGAAACGATAACCTTGTCACCGCTTCTGTATCCCTTTGCAAGTCCCATTCCGTTGCGTACAACCACCTTAATCGGCTCGTCTGAATTATGCGGAATTACGAAAAACGTATATCCGCTGTTGCGTTCTGTAACAGGCATTTCGCTTATTCTGCCCTGAATGTGTATTTTATCGGTCATTTTTATCAGCCTTTCTTAAAATCGTTCGATTTTTAAAATATATTTTCAGATTTCGCACTAAATCTGTTGACTTTTTCTCAAATTTCGCATATAATATATATAGAAAAGAATATATGAAGGAGGTAAACCTATGGTAATTACTGCTACTGAATTTAAAACAAACTTCGGAAAATACCTTGAGCTTATCCCTGTGCTTCAGGAAGATATTTTCATCACCAAGAACGGCAAAACCATTGCTAAAATGAGCAATCCTCACGTCAGTGCTGTTGACTCCATAAGCGGTATTCTTGCAGGTATGGATATTGATAAAACTTCTCTGAGAGAGGAGCGTTTTATGAAATATGAAGGTAATGATTGATACCAACATCATCATTGATGTTCTTACAGAACGTCAGCCGTTTTTCCCTGCTTCCCACAAAATTCTCACTCTCTGCGAAAATAAGGTTATACACGGATATATCACCGCTTCTACCGTAACTGATATTTTCTATATTGTACGCAGACACACTCACGATACCGAGCTGGCATATAAATGTCTTGGTTTTCTGCTGAATATTATAAAAATACTGCCTGTTACAAATGAAAATATCCTTGCCGCATTTGTGGCAAAAGCAAAGGATTTTGAGGACAGACTGCTTGCTGAATGTGCTTTGGCAAACGGCTGTTCATACATAATCACACGCAACCTTGATGATTACAAGGATTTCGGTGTCCCTCTGCTCACTCCCGAAGAAGCTATTGCAAAATTTGATAAATAGTTATGTATAGGATTTCCTTTGCGGAAGTCCTATATTTTTGTGTCAAGAAGCTCCGCCGCTTCATAAATTGTCATCTTATCTGTAACCGCTGTAATAAAGGCGGTAATCTCACGATATGTAATCTGCTTTGCACTGCATACTGCGTCAAGCTGTCTTACTTCTTCATCGTGAAGGAGCTTTTCGCACTTTGCGATTTCACACTTTATATCCTTTGTTTTTTTCTCTGCGGCTGTCTGTGTTTCAACTGCCTTGCCCAGCTTTTCACGGAGAGCGTTCAGCTTTTCGGCAACCTTATCACTTTTGCTGACAGGCTTCTTTTCTTCCGGTTGCTGAATAATATCAGCCTTAATATTTATATCAACGTTCATTTCTTTCTGCTCCTTTTTATCATAAGAATGTTTGCTATCTGTGCTTCGATGCTTGAAATATCCGAGTTTATAACGTCAAGCTCCAATTGTTTTTCCTGTCGGAGCTGTACAAATTTTGCTTTTTTCTCTCCAAGCTCATTTATCTGTTCGGTGACGGATATGTTCCGCTTATATGGATTTATTTCTGTGCGTACCATTCCGCACCTCCTTTTCTCTCTATTTATTCCGCTATATTATCTTAAAGCCTTTCATAAATCTGGATATTTATGAAAGGCTCTGATTTAATCTATAAGACAATATGCTGACAAAGCACCATACTAACGTGCTTCGGTATTTCTTGACTTGTTCTGACTCTGTGCTTCTCGTACCTGCACTTTATCCGCCCATTCAGCCATATTTTTAACTGTTTCGATAAAATCTTTGTTCTTTACGCCATCTACTGTAACAGCAGATTTCTCACCGGCATACTTTGCAGAATGTTCAACACCCTGTTTTTCAGCTTCCTTTGAAATGGAATATGCTGTCTTGGAGTCAGTACGGATATATGTCTTATTCTGAATATCCTTAAAGCCTTCACGGTTAAAATATGTAGCTCCCTTGTCCTGTTTCGGCTGTTCTGCCTGGCGTCTGGAATATCCCTTATTCTGCACGGGTGCGGAATGTGTCTGTTCAGGAATATTAAATTCTGCCCTCATAGCTTCAATAAAACCTCTGTCCTTAACTCCGTCAACTGTAACAACAGACTTATCGCCGTCATATTTTGCGGAAAATTCTATATTTGCCGCCGTTGCTCTCTGTGCAATCTGAAACGCTGTTGCTGCGTCTGTGTTAAGATAGGTCTTGTTGTCGATTTCCTTAAATGCTTCCTTGTTATAATATTTAGGTGCTCTGTTTTCGTAACTCATATCAATTTCCTCCGTTTGTTTTTCTTCAATTAAATTTGCTGTTTCATTTATCTTGGATACAAGCTCTACTGCCATATCCGCAAGGTCGGGATTTTCTTCCCCATAAGCCTGCAAAGCTTCAACAACAGTTTCAATGTCCTTGTCATCTACAAGCATTTTCACGGTTTCCTGTTTAACCTCGTCAATATTACTGCGGTCATCTCCGCATAAAAACTCTGCTGTTTTAAGTGCAAGGTAGGACATAAGCATTTTATCGTCGGAGCATACAAGCTTGTTTCTTCCTGTTTCCTTTGCCTTATACACCGCTTCGTCAGCAAACTTAAACTCGCTGTCAAACACGGCTCTTGCGTTTTCGGCGGTCATTTCCGCTTGGGGTGACATATTATGCAGTCCCATTGATACCGTAACCTTTATATCAACAGGCTCATTGTTTTGCGTTATGCTATGCACTGTGCTTTCAACCGTTTCACGCAGACGTTCCGCTATTTCAACAGCCTTTTCGGGTGTGCAGTTTAAAATGCAGACGATTTCTTCGCCGCCCATTCTGAACGCACAGTCCGCACCTGTTCTTGTACCCTCCTGCAATACCGCCGCAACATTTTTCAGAACTATGTCCCCTGCGTCGTGTCCGTAATTATCATTGACGCTCTTGAAATGGTCAATATCTACCATAAGAATATTTACGTCACGTCCGCTGTTTATGTTGCCCACAAGGGTATTGGAAAGGTACTCGTTAAGCCCCTGTCTGTTTTTAAGGTGGGTAAGCTCATCGGTAATTCTGCCTTGATGCTCAAACTCCTTGCGCAAACCAAGCTCAACGGTATTTACAACCTGTCCGCCCTGACGGAAGTAGTCATAATCATTGGGTGTAAATCCGCTTTCCTTTTCTGCAACGATAACTCCCAGCGAGCTGCCGTTTGCGGAAACAAGAGGAATAACAGCTTCTTTGCTGTCGGATATAATGCCCTTGTTTTCATACGCTGATTTTATTTCTTCTGCTGATTGTGTTGCCTGCCAATCACGATAATCTCCGTGACTGAAAAATTTATCGTTTGTACCGTCATAGCAGTAAAATTTTGCGTTTTCACACTTTGTAAGCTGCTTTGTCATACTCTCGATTTCGTCCATTGTTTCCTCGATAGACTGACTTTCAACAATAGCTGTAACAAAGTTGTTTATAATATCAATGCTGTTTTCAACAGAGGTAAGACGGTTTTCAAGTGCTTCTACCCTTTTGAGC
>JAZQBN010000028.1:0-4355 GCA_045545795.1 Oscillospiraceae bacterium | reverse complement strand
TTTCTCTGTCACGGGATCGGTGCTTGGGTTTCTGTTTGCCCTCTGCCTGTAACCGTCTGAGCTGGTCACGGACACTTTCTCTTTCGGGCTGTGCATACCGTTCTTTTTCGGTAGGTCTGCGGTTTTCTTTTGCCTTGCGTTCCCACTCGGCAAGCTCACGGTTGTAGTTTTCGACTATGGCTTCTGCCTTGCGGTAGGTTGCCATAAACGCCCGTACATCTGGATAACCGTCACTTTTAAGAATATCGGGTAATTCTGCCAGCATAGCGGAGATTTTGGTTTCCGTCTGCTGTATCTGTGTTTCTAACGCCTTTCGCTCCTTGCTCTTGAAAATACCCTTTGTTTCGGCAAGCTGTACCTTTAACTTGGGTACTTCATCCTGCAAGCTGCGGATTTCTCTCGCCCTGTCCTGTACCCGTATCATCAGCTTCTGCATTGTACGGAACTCTGCCATATCCATATTGAGTACCGGCTTTGGCGGTAACGCCGTCTGCCGTATTAAGTTCTGCAAAAATTCCTTTGCCTTGCTTACGATACTGCGGAATAGGTTGGGCAGCCATCCATTCGCTTTAATGGACTGACTTGCTTTTTGGTGGATCTCCTCTTTCTTGATTTCCAGTATCTTTGTTTCCTCAATTCCCGATATGAGTGCCATATCCGCCGTTCTGTTCCATTCCTGCCTTGCGGCATTGTCGGCTTCAATTTCTGCGGCTTTGGGATTGTTCTTGCCGATCTTCTTGGTCGGCAGATAGATACTGTCGGGATTGAACACCTTTAGGTGCTGTTCGGGATCGGAGATATGCCGATTGATAAGGGCGGTATAGATTTCCTTTACTTCCCGAAGAAAAGGGTCGCTTTTGAAACGGTCATCCTTTACGGTGAAAAGGTGCTGTTCATAAACGCCACCTTTCGGGATAACGGTGCAGCTCTCACGGACTTTGCCGCTTTCATCGGTTATCTCTTTCTTGGTGCGTACCCGCTTACCTGTTTCATCATAGAATACGCTTCGGGTGGCGATCTTTATATCCGGCTCGGCAAGTAACCGCCGTTCGCTGAATATGAGGTGGATGTGGTAATTGGTCTTTCTCTTGTTGTGGTGGAGAGCCGATACACATTCCACATCGTACCGTCTGCGAAATTCCTCTGTGAAATCTTCGAGTACCTGTTGCGGCTCATAGGTGG
Source organism: Oscillospiraceae bacterium (assembly GCA_045545795.1). Taxonomy (GTDB): domain Bacteria; phylum Bacillota; class Clostridia; order Oscillospirales; family Ruminococcaceae; genus RGIG8773. The sequence continues at coordinate 3,173 of JAZQBN010000028.1, read as the reverse complement.
TGTAAACTTCGGGCAAGGCGATTATTAGTTCCCTTGCTTCGATACACTTTCCGTCTGCTCCGCTTCGCCTGAACTCCTGCTGACATTCCCTTGCGAGGTTGCCCCAAAAGACATTGTCTGCGGTGCGGTAGGTGGCATAGAGGTTTTCCTGTCTTGCGTGGCTTGTAATATACGATATTCTTCCCTTGACATTGGACAGCTTTGACATCTGAATAAAGCTGTGGCGTGTCATAAATCATCTCCGTTCTGTGTTGTAAAGGTGCGTTCTCATTTTGCAACCGACTTGTCGGTTGCGGCTGTTTCGGCGGCAAAAGCTGACGGGACAGCCATTGAAAATTGCGGTGGCAATTTTCTCTGTATCATAGCGGCGGTGTATGCCGACAAGCTGTGATACAGGCTCCCTGCAAGGGCGAAATACCTCTTGAACAAATCGTAGATTTGTGCGAGGGGTGTATTTCGCTCTCAAACGCCGAGGGCTTTGAGAACGGTTTACTCTACCTTGCGGACATCATCCTGACACAGTAGGTTTCTGCCCTGATTGACGGTCATAAAACGCTCTAAGGTATCCCTGCGGATAATGGTTTTACGCCCGACCTTCAGAACAGGCAGCTTGCCCCAGTCCACCAACTTTCGCATTGTGTTCCTGCCGATGCCGCTGGTTTCTGCCGCTTCTTCGATTGTCATTCCCATTTTGATTGCGTTCATAGTGTTGTTCTCCTTTCATAAATACTCAAAATGCAACTTTGGTATTATCATTATACTTATTTTGCTATCACTTGTCAACCCATTTTGCAACCTTTTAAGAATTATTTTTAATATTTTTTGCAAATAAGGGTTGCAAATTGAGTTTGTTTGTGCTATACTATACTCAAACAGGAGGTGAATACCTTGAAAGAAGAAACAATGTTTACCCCAAAACAAGTCGGGGAACGCATTAAAGAGCGTAGAATAGAACTGAAACTTTCTATGCCGGAGCTTGGCAAGCGTATCGGCGTGAACAAGTCCACCATTCAAAGGTATGAAGCAGACGGCGTTGATCCGAAGCGAACAATGATTATCAACGGTCTTGCCGAGGCACTTCTTACCACTCCCGAATGGCTGACAGGTCTTTCCGATGATAAGGAATACGATACCTATACACTCTGCCAAAAGGACATTGAGCAACACATCAAGAAATATCTTGATACGGTATCTTCCACCGTAAAGGGAGAGCCGCACCAACAGTTGCTCACATCATTTCTCGGAAAGCTAATTGATTTATACTCTGTGCTTTGCCACCACTTTGCCGATGCTATGGCAGAGGTTGACCGTGTGGCAGAGGATGAAGGCTTGAAGCAGTCGCTTATGCGGTATGCTATTGAGTCGGGAGCGATAACCGAAAGAGTCTATCGCAAAGAAATGGAATTACCTATCGAAGATATGAAACGATTTCTTGACGGGATTTTACATATCTACGATGAAGGTCGTACCGCTGTAAAGATGGGCGATCTCTTCGGGATAGTGACAGAAGCCGAAGAAAGGCTATCTGAAAAGAATAATTCCGTGGCACCTTGACAATAAAAATGCCGATTGAAAACAATCGGCAGAAGTGACACTATTTACTTTACGCACACCATATGTCACAGTCCCGATTGCCACGGATAGAAAGGAGAAATTTTATCTATGGCAAAAGGTTCTGTAAGAAAGAAAGGCAAAAAGTGGTACTACCGCTTTTATATCGAAGATGAAAGCGGAAAACAGGTACAGCGAGAGTTTGCGGGTACGGAAAGCAAGAGCGAAACGGAAGCCCTGCTCCGCAAGGCAATGGAAGATTACGAAGAAAAGAAATTCGTAGCAAAATCCGAAAACGCAACGGTGGGAATGTTGCTCGATATGTGGGTGGAAGAAGAACTGAAACCGAGCAATCTGAGCAACGGTACGGTTATGGCATATCAAGGTACGGTCAATCGTATCAAGCAGTACCCCATCGGCAACAGAAAACTGAAAAGTGTGACCGCCGACCATTTGCAGGCGTTTATGGATTTCCTCAGCTTCGGCGGGACAAATCCAGACGGCACAACAGCAAAGGCACTCAGCAAGGGTTACTTGCGATTGTTCTCCGCCGTTCTGCAAGGAGCGTTCCGCTTTGCGGTATTCCCAAAAAGGTTAATATCCTTTAACCCGATGCAGTATGTTGTATGGCGAGGGAAAAAGGAAAAATACGAACTGTTTTCGGATGAAGATGGCGAAACAACTTCCACACCAACGCTAACTCACGAACAGTATCTAAGGCTTGAGGATTTCCTGAAAGCAAAGGATAATCCCGCACTGCTCCCGATACAGATTGCTTACTACACAGGACTTCGCATTGGCGAGGTTTGCGGCTTGACTTGGCAGGACATAAATCTTGAAAAGCAGTACCTTACGGTACGCCGCAGTATGCGATACAACGGGACAAGGCACAAAACCGAAATAGGAGCTACCAAACGCAAGAAGATCCGCACAGTGGACTTCTGCGACACGCTGGCGGCAATTCTACGAACTGCCAAAGCCGAACAGCACAAAAACCGTTTCAAATATAGCGAGCTATACAGCCTCAATTATTACTGCGAAGTCAAAGAAAAAGACCGCACCTATTATGAGGTTTACAGCTTACCGAGAACGGAAGAAGTTCCCGAAGGCTACAAAGAAATATCCTTTGTATGCCTTAGACCGGATGGAGCATACGAATCTCCAAGTACGGTTGGGAATATGTGCAAAAGGGCGAAGCAAAAAGTAGAGGGTTTGGATGGCTTTCATTTCCACCAACTCCGCCACACATTCACAAGTAATTTGCTCTCCAACGGAGCAGCACCGAAGGATGTGCAGGAGCTTTTAGGACACGCCGATGTAAGTACCACAATGAATGTGTATGCTCACGCTACAAGGGAAGCGAAGCGTACTTCCGCAAGACTGCTCGACAAGGTAGTCGGCGGCTAAAAACAAAACTTTCCCTTGTTTTCGCTCATAAGGGCAAAAACAAGGGAAAATACATTAAATATGAGTATGAAACTGCTGAAAAATCCAGTAAAATCAAGGGTTTTCAGAGAGTTAGTTAGATAAATAAGAATTTACCGTTGAATTGGTTCGTATCATTACAGCGGTTGCGATTGCGTATGCAGTTGCGCTGATCACCCTGTTTGTAATCAGTGATG
>JAZQBN010000027.1:0-64514 GCA_045545795.1 Oscillospiraceae bacterium | reverse complement strand
AATAAAAAGACAGCCCCTTGAGGGGCTGCCCGTGAATCAAATGCGGTTGGCAGACTTTTCAGAACCACTTGAGTGGTAAGGGTCGTACCAAGCCCTTTAAGGGCTTTTGCATACCACCCGTTTTACGGGTGGTTTTGATTACTTTTTCATTTTCCTCTTAACAACCGCTTCCGTAACATTAGAAAGCACAACCTCGCCGTGCTGATTTGTTACGGTAATGGTAATTTCAGCTGTTCCATTCTTCTCGTTTCGTGGGGTAAGCCTTGAGATAACACCCTTACCCGTCAGCACGTCCCCTGCAAAAACAGGCTTGAACCATTCAACCTTTGAGGACTTGCCTGCAAGCAGGTCATCGCCGAAAAGGTCAACTTCAAGGTACTTCGCCCAAACTGCCATAAAGGACATCATACCCGGTGCGATAAGCTGTCCGAAATGGGTTGTCTTAGCGTACTCCTCATCGGTGTGAAGGGGAATGTTGTCGTAAAGCTTTGCGAAATCGATCATCTGCTGCTTGTCAATTACAGCAGGCGGAATATCAAACTCGTGACCGAGTGTAAGTTCGTCAAAATACATTTTTATTCTCCTTTGCCGTTTTATTTATCTTATACAATTTTAACACAGATATGTCAATATTGCAAGTTTAATAAACTGAAATTTCATGGTAATAATATTTCCGATTGACTAATATACTGATTTGTGGTATTATTTTATATATAGTTTTTGAGATGAGGTAACACCTATGATTGAAATTAAAGATTACAGAGGACATATAAGAAACTGGCAGGCACTTTGTGCTGAGCTTGAAATTTCGGAGCAGCTTTCCCGTCAGGAGCGTGAAAACGAAATCCTGAAAAAGGCATACAAAAAGTGGGGCTTCGATATGGCGGAGCATATGCACGGTATGTTTGCTTTTGCACTCTGGGACGAGGAAAATCAGCAGCTTTTCTGTCTGCGTGACCACTTCGGCACAAAGACATTCTACTACTATGTAACATCCGACGGCAAGCTTCTCTGCGGCACAACAATCCGCAGCATTATGGAGCAGGACGGCTTTGTCAAGGAGCTTAATGAGGAGCTTTTGCAGATTTATATGAGCCTTACCTATGTTGCAGGTGAGGACACCTTCTTCAAGGGTGTAAAGAAGCTTATGCCGGGACATTATCTCGTGTGGAAGAACGGTAAAATGGATATAACACGCTATTGGAAGCCTACATTCAAACCTGACGAAAGCAAGTCCCTTGAAGACTGGGCAGAGGAAATCCACTCTACATTCAAGGCGATTATTCCCGAGGTCAAGACAGCTGATGAAACAGCCGAGTCATTCCTCTCAGGCGGCGTTGACTCGTCCTATGTGCTGGCAATGACAGACGTTGAAGCGTGCAACTCCTGCGGCTATGACGACGAGCGTTTTGACGAGTCGGGACTTGCAAAGCAGACCGCTGATATTCTCGGCAGGAAGTTCAATCGCTGTCTTGTAACTCCGGAAGCTTATTTCGATATCGTTCCATATGTAATGTACAATATGGAGCAGCCTTTGGGCGACGCTTCTGCAATTGCTTTTGCACTTGGCTGCAAGGCAACAGCTGAGCACACACCGATTTGCTACTCAGGCGAGGGTGCTGACGAATTTTTCGGCGGCTACAATATGTACCGCAATGCTGAGCGTTACGGTGAAAATCTGAAAACTTTCTATGTTGGCAACACCAACATTATGAAAGAGGACGAAAAGAAGCGTATTCTCAGGCATTACAACGAGGACATTCTCCCTATCAACCTCGTTAAGCATATCTACGAGGAAAATGAGGGACTTGACCCGCTGTCAAAGATGTCCGATATCGACATTCAGGTCTGGCTTGAGGGCGACATCTATCTCAACGTTGACAAGATGAGTACCGCCGCAGGTCTTGAGGTAAGAATGCCTCTGACCGACAGACGAATTTTTGATATTGCTTCAAGAATGCCGTCACGCTTCAAGGTGAACGAGGAACAGAACAAGGTTGCTTTCCGTACAGCTGCGGCAAACGTTATCCCCGATGAAATCGCATTTCGCAAGAAGCTTGGTTTCATCGTGCCAATCAGAATGTGGCTCGCAGATGAGCGTTACAATCAGGACGTGCAGAAGAAGCTGACAAGCGAAATGGCAGGAGAGTTCTTCAATCTTGACGAGGTTGACGCAATCTGGCAGGACTATATCGGCGGCAACTCTGACAACTGGCGTAAAATCTGGACTATCTACACATTCCTTGTATGGTATGAGGAATATTTTGTAAAGAGATAAAATAAAGCTGCTTTCCTTTTGGAGAGCAGCTTTTCTGTATAAAAACAGGTTACCATCATCTGACGGTAACCTGTTTTCTATTACTTAATATCAGCGTGGTAAGCCTGAAGGGACTTGACAACCTTGTTAGCGTTGTTCTTCATAAAGCGGATACCCTCTGCACTTGCCTTTGCAGCAGCCATTGTTGTGATGTAAGGAATTCTGTGCTTGATAGCAGACTTACGGATGTAGCTGTCATCTGTAACGCTGTCCTTACCGGCAGGAGTGTTGATGATAAGCTGAATTTCGCCGTTTGCGATTTCGTCAGCAATATTAGGTCTGCCCTCGTACATCTTGAAGATGTGCTTAGCAGGAATACCTGCGTCAACAATCATCTGATAGCTCTTGCCAGTTGCAATGATGTTGAAGCCAAGCTCGTTGAATGCCTTAGCAATCTCAATAAGCTCAGGCTTGTCACGGTCACATACGCTGAGGAGAACAGTTCCCTCAAATGGAAGATGTACCTGAGTAGCCTCCTGAGCCTTGTAGTAAGCCTCACCAAAGGACTCGGAAAGACCGAGAACCTCACCAGTAGAACGCATTTCAGGTCCGAGAACAGGGTCAACCTCCTGGAACATATTAAATGGGAATACAGCTTCCTTTACACCGTAGTGTGTAATCTCACGGTCACGGAGGTCAGCAACGGGAGAAGGATTGCCTGTGAACTGAGAAACCATAATTTCAGTAGCAATCTTAACCATATTGATGCTGCAAACCTTGGAAACAAGCGGAACAGTTCTTGATGCTCTTGGATTTGCTTCAAGAACGTAAACAGTGTCGCCTTCAATAGCGTACTGCATATTCATAAGACCGCAAACGTTCATTTCAATAGCAATCTTTCTTGTGTAATCCTTGATTGTTTCAATCATCTTAGGGGAGAGGTTCATAGATGGGAGAATACAAGCGGAGTCGCCTGAGTGAACACCTGCAAGCTCAATGTGTTCCATAACAGCAGGAACAAAGCAGTTTGTGCCGTCGGAAATAGCGTCAGCCTCGCATTCTGTAGCGTGGTTGAGGAAACGGTCAATGAGGATAGGTCTGTCAGGTGTAACACCAACAGCCGCAGACATATAAACCTTCATCATCTCGTCATCGTGTACGATTTCCATACCGCGTCCGCCGAGAACGTAGGAAGGACGAACCATTACCGGGTAGCCGATACGGTTGGCAATTTCAAGTGCCTCGTCAACATTTACAGCCATACCTGCCTCAGGCATTGGAATACCAAGCTTGTCCATCATAGCACGGAAGTGGTCACGGTCCTCAGCAAGGTCGATTGTCTCAGGTGTTGTACCGAGAATATTTACGCCGTTCTTCTTGAGGTCAGCCGCAAGGTTAAGCGGAGTCTGACCGCCGAACTGAGCAATTACACCGATTGGCTTTTCCTTGTCGTGGATACTGAGAACATCTTCAAGTGTAAGCGGTTCAAAGTAAAGCTTGTCGGATGTATCGTAGTCAGTGGAAACTGTTTCAGGGTTACAGTTTACAATAATGGACTCAAAGCCAAGCTTTTTGAGTGCAAGTGCAGCGTGAACACAGCAGTAGTCGAATTCGATACCCTGACCGGTACGGTTAGGACCGCCGCCCAAAATCATAATCTTAGGCTTGTCAGTGTTTACAGGGCTCTTGTCCTCGTCAAGGTGGTAAGTGGAGTAGTAGTATGCAGCATTTTCAGTACCGCTGACGTGTACGCCCTCCCACGCCTCACGGATACCGTATTCGTAGCGTGCATTTCTGATATCATCTTCCGGAACAGCAAGAAGCTGGCTGAGATATCTGTCGCTGAAGCCGTCAAGCTTAGCCTGCTTGAGAACATCCTTAGCAGGAACAGCACCCTTCTGTGCGATGAGAGCTTCTTCCTCCTGAACGATTTCCAGCATCTGTTCAAGGAACCAGTGCTTGATTTTGGTAAGCTGGTAAATTTCTTCAACTGTAGCACCCTTGCGAAGTGCCTCATATATAATAAACTGTCTTTCGCTGGATGGGAAGCGAAGCTGCTTGAGAAGCTCGTCCTTAGACATTGAATTGAAATTCTTAGCAAAGCCAAGACCGTAGCGACCTGTTTCAAGGCTTCTGATAGCCTTCTGGAACGCTTCCTTGTAAGTCTTGCCGATGGACATTACTTCACCGACAGCACGCATCTGTGTGCCAAGCTTGTCCTCAGCACCCTTGAACTTTTCGAAAGCCCAGCGAGCAAACTTGATAACAACGTAATCACCGTCAGGAACATATTTGTCAAGTGTGCCGTACTTGCCGCAAGGAATTTCATCAAGTGTAAGACCGCATGCAAGCATAGCGGAAACAAGTGCGATAGGGAAGCCTGTTGCCTTTGAAGCAAGTGCGGAGGAACGGGAGGTACGAGGGTTGATTTCGATAACAACAATTCTGCCGCTTACAGGGTCGTGAGCGAATTGGCAGTTACAGCCGCCGATAACCTCGATAGCTTCAACAATCTTGTAGGACTGTTCCTGAAGCTTCTTCTGAACGTCCTCGGAAATTGTGAGCATAGGTGCGGAACAGAATGAGTCACCTGTGTGAACACCGATAGGGTCAATGTTTTCAATGAAGCAAACTGTGATTTTGTTGTTTGCAGCGTCACGGACAACTTCAAGTTCAAGCTCTTCCCAGCCTGCAATACATTCTTCAACAAGCACCTGACCGACAAGGCTCGCCTGAAGACCTCTTGCACAGACAACCTTAAGCTCGTCAACGTTGTAAACCATACCGCCGCCTGCGCCGCCCATTGTGTAAGCGGGACGGAGTACAACAGGGTATTTCAGCTTTTCAGCGATTGCAACAGCCTCGTCAACGGAGTAAGCAACCTCGCTTCGTGCCATTTCAATGCCAAGCTTGTCCATAGTGTTCTTGAATTCGATACGGTCCTCACCACGCTCGATAGCGTCAACCTGAACGCCGATAACCTGAACATTGTACTTTTCAAGCACGCCTGCCTCAGCAAGCTCGGAGCAAAGGTTAAGACCGGACTGACCGCCAAGGTTAGGAAGAAGAGCGTCAGGACGTTCTTTTTCGATAATCTGTGTCAGACGTTCAACATTGAGAGGCTCAATGTAAGTGATGTCAGCAACATCAGGGTCTGTCATAATTGTAGCAGGGTTTGAATTTACCAGCACGATTTCGTATCCGAGGTTACGCAGCGCCTTGCACGCCTGAGTGCCCGAATAGTCGAATTCGCAGGCCTGACCGATAATGATAGGACCTGAGCCGATAATCATAATCTTGTTGATATCTTGTTTCTTTGGCATACTTTTCTCCCTACTCGCACCATAAGATGCGTAATTGAATTTACTGTTATAAAAAAACAGCATTTTTTCTCGACTACTATAATAGCACAAATCAGCACAAAATGCAAGATGTAAAATCAAAAATTTCGTAATGAAGCAAAATTTTTTACTACATATATTATAGCGTGTGTTGAAAGAGCGAAATTATTGTGCTATAATGATAAAAATATGCTTTTGGGAGTAACGCTATGATTTTAAAAATGCCCGAATATTACAAAAAATTTACCTGCATTGCCGATAATTGCGGCGACAACTGCTGTATTGGCTGGGAAATTGATATAGACAGTGATACCGCTGCTTATTATGACAGTATAACAAACGATTTCGGTGCAAAACTGCACAGCAATATTTCCGATACTGAGCCGAGAAGCTTTATTTTGGGCGAAAACGAACGCTGTCCGTTCCTCAACAACCGCAACCTCTGCGAAATAATTCTTACTCTCGGGGAGGAAAAACTGTGCAATATCTGCACAGAACATCCACGATATTACGAGTGGTTCGGCAGCATAAAGGAAGGCGGAATCGGGTTGTGCTGTGAGGAAGCGGCAAGGGTAATTATTTCCTCGGAAAACCCGTCTGATACATACGAAACTGAAATCCCCGACGAGGAAAACGACTTTGAAGAAACCGCTTTGTACACCTGCCTTTTGGAAGTCCGTGAGAGAATTCTTGCATATCTTACCTGTGACAGCTTGCCGCTCAAAGTGAAAATCCGTGACATTATAGACTATGCCGAAGCTGTGCAGAACAACATTGACAATAATATATACGACATTCCCGAAATAATTTCTTCTGTAAAACACGCTGAACACCGATTTGACGATATTCTTGCATTTATGTCAGCACTTGAACCAATTGACGGAAAGTGGCTGCCATACCTTGAAAAAATAACGGGAATGTATGATACAGCCTGCAATAAAAAAGAGCAATTCCTGCAAAATAATCCCGAAGCGGAGCAATATCTCCGCAATATCGCCGTGTACTTTATCTGGCGGTATTTTATGAAGGGGACGTTTGATGGGGAAATAGTTTCCCGTGTAAAGCTTATGGCGGCAAGCGTTGCGGCAATCGGCTATATGTACCTTTGCAAGTGGCTTGAAAGCGGTACGCTTACCTGCGAGGACTGTGCACAGCTTGCAAAGAATTATTCCAAGGAAATCGAGTACAGCGAGGAAAATCTCGAAGCAATGCTTGATGCGGCATATGACCTTGCTGCATTTGAGGACAACACGCTGAAAGGCTTGTTTGCATAACCCTGCAAAGTGAAACACAAAAAGTCGTGAAGTTTTCCAATGTAAATGATACAATGTAATCACAGCTGAAAGAAAGGACGTGTGAAAATGAACGGTTGGGCAGAGGGCATACAGAGTGCAATACAGTATATCGAGGATAACCTTACCGAAGAACTGGAAATCGAGGATATAGCGGCGAAAGCGTACGTTTCGGCATTCTATTTTCAGAAAATTTTCAATTGTCTGTGCGGCTTCACGGTTGGTGAATATATCCGAAACCGCAGACTGACACTTGCGGCTCAGGAGCTTTCCGCAGAGCCCGCAAAGGTTATCGATATTGCTATGAAATACGGTTACGACTCACCCGACAGCTTTACCCGTGCATTCACAAAATTCCACGGAATTTCTCCCTCGGCTGCAAAGGAAAAGGGTGCAGAGCTGAAAGCCTTTGCACCATTACGAATAAAGCTTACATTGGAGGGCGGTACTACTATGGAATACAAAATCGTTGAAAAAGAAGCATTTACAATTATGGGAAAATCAAAGCAGTTCAACATCGAAACATCTTACACAGAAATCCCGAAGTTCTGGGGTGAGCATTATCAGACAGGCGGCGGCAAAATAATAAAGGGAATGTTCGGTGCCTGTATGGACAGTAACGGAAAAAGCATTGATTATCTTATAGCAGACCTGTATTTCCCTTGGAATGATATTCCCGAGGGCTGCACAACAAGAGTTATCCCCGCAGGAACGTGGGCAGTTTTCCCATATCACGGAGAATGTCCGAAGGCTTTGCAGGACGTGAATACTCAGATATGGAGCGAGTGGATTCCCAACTGCAAGGAATATAAACTCAGCGGCAACTACAACCTTGAATTTTATATTTCACCCGGAGAAGGGCAGATATGGGTGCCTGTTGAAAAAGCATAAAAAGAAAACGGTCTTGGAAAATTAATTCCAAGACCGTTTCTGTTATTCGTTAACCGAAGAATGGCTGTAAATGTAGAATTCTTCCTGACTCGGTTTCCATTCCTTTTTCTTAGGCGGGAAGGTAGAGTCAAACTTCTCAACAGCCTCAACATCACCGCAAGGTGCACTTGCATTGCTTTCGTGGTAATACCATCTTCTGCCGTCCAGCGCACCCTCTTTAAGCTCATTCACAAGCAGAGGAGTTGGAAAGTAATCCCCATCAAGGCAAACGTTGTATCTTCTACTGCTCTTGAAGCCACATCCCACATAGTTTGCAGGATTGCCGAAAATAGCAATAACATCGTAGCCCATTTCCTTAGCCTTTTCAAAGCTGTGTTCAAGAAGCGTCCTGCCGTAGTGATTACGCTGAAAATCAGGATGTACACATAAAGGCCCGAAAGAAAGAATTACCTTTTCCTCGCCCTTTTCATCAACAAGCCTCGCCTTGGTGTACATAACATTACCGATAATCTGCCCGTCCTTTTCGATAACGAAAGCAAGCTCGGGAATGAAATCCTCGTGGCTTCTCATAACGTGCACGAAATAATGCTCGTCAGCACCCTCCTTGTAAACATTCCAGAAAGCTTCACGGGTAAGATTTTCAACTGCACGGTAGTCGTCAGGTGTTTCGTTGCGGATAATAAAATTGTTGTTCATTGGTAGTTTCCTCCTGAAAATTTCAAAATAGTTCAAATATAAAATATCCGAAGTTCCAAGAGGTTGCTTTGTGAGTAACCTCCCGGTTACAGCACTATCGCCTTATTGGTGTAATTTTTCAAACAAAAATCTCCTTTTTATAAATTCAAGCGTGGAAAGAATTTCAATCCACGCTTTGATTGTAGCATATCTGCATATATTTGTCAATGCAAGATTTACGCATTTTCCCTGTTCTTGTTTTTTACAGCAATACCAATTGCTATTCCTGCAATAGCAACAGCCATACCAATAGGAAACTTTGTAAAGTCAGGCCAAATAACCTGTTTATACATTTCATTGCCAACGGTAATCATTGTAACGTAACCGCTTAAAGCGTGCATAAGACCAAAGCAAATAGGTGCAAGCCATTTGAATTTGCCGAAATAATCACGAGCACCCATAACGAATGAAGCTGCAAAGAATGTAACAGGCAGTACGCCCCACATTACCGCAAGACTGTATCCGCTTGCAACAGTGCCGCTTTGCACAAGCCAGAATGCAACAACTGACAGCACCCATATTCCCAGCGTAACCAGCGTAAGCGTAAGCTTAGACTTTCTGTCATTGCTTCTGACGGTGTTTGTGCTTTCTTCGAGATATTCCTTGTAAGTTTGTTTCATAGATGTTTCCTCCTTCAAGAGGTAATCGAGACTTACGGAATAAAGGTCGCTCATCTTAATGACGCTTATAATGTCGGGATAGGATTTTCCGTTTTCCCAGTTAGAAATGGTCTGCCTGCTTACGCCCAGGGATTCGGCCGCTTGTTCCTGTGTAAGGGACGCTTCATTTCTTGCCTTTTTGATAATTGCTCCGATTTCCATAATCTGTATCACCTCGAATAATATTGTTCCGTGTTGGAACAACTTCATAATAAAAGAAAAAACATCATCTGTCTATCAAATTGCTTTTACAAACCGAAATTTCCGTGTCAAAATGCTTTTACATACGGAAAATAGGCGGTTTATTCCTCTTCAGAATAGTATTCAGCCGATTTTTTTATTCCGTCCATATAACCTGCATTATATCCGTTGTCATATCCGTTTTTATAACTGATATGAGGCAGTATAACAGTTGGAAATAATATGGACATAATAATAGTGCCTGTCAACATTCCGACAAGAAAAAACAGAACTGTCCTTTTTTTATTCATAACATTTTACTCCATAATTTTTGCTGTTTCAGCAACTTCACACTCCACTCTCCAAACTCCACACTATACACGAAGCCGCCTCCACAAAGGAAGCGGCTTATAACACCGGTGGGGTTTATTCCCATATTTCAGCTTCGTCAATTTCAAGTGCATCAAACTCGTCAATGAGAGTGTCAGCATCCTTGTCAGCTATCATTTGACGGTACTTATCACTTAAATAGTTCAGATTTTCTGTGAAATGCTCACCTTCAATATCTTCATCATTTGCAACAGCGTCAAGCATTTGAGTATAGATAAACTCGTCAAAATCGTGACCTTCAATCGTCGGATTGTCATATTCATCGTGACAATACAAAATAATCATAGGTTCTTCTGTTTCGCTTGAATACAAGAAGCAGTACAAATCACCGCCGCCGTTTTTACCGAAAGGAATTAAGGTTATATCTTCTGAAAGAGTAACGTCGTTGTCTTTTTCCTGCCAGCCAATCCATTCCTTTAAGTCATCAATTGCTTCTGATATTTTATCGAAAATGAGTAATTCACAACTGCAATCCAACATTAAAAAAGCCTTTGAGTCGTTTATGTATTCTCCTCTGTTGGCTGTAAATTCTTTCTGACTCATTTCAAGCCACTTCATAGCACCTGTTTCATAAATCCTGTGAAATGCCTTTGGAAATTGCACTTTTAATTCTTGTTCTAACTCTGCAAGTTTCATAGAATATTCACTCCTGCTTTTATAAATTTTAATTATTATATCATACAGAGCAATAAAAATCAATAGAAAGAATAATATCTGATGTGAAAAAGCCGCCTCTACAAAGGAAGCGGCTCAATATTATACATATCCGAAAATTGAAGAAAGGAAAATTACAACCATAAATACAGGTGCAACAAATTTAATCATAATGCGGTACATAGCCTTTGACTTGAATGGGGAGTTAATCTGTACCTCTTCCTCGACGTATGTTGTCTTTGCAACGTAACCGATAAGAATACAGGTAAGAAGTGCAACAATCGGCATCATAATGTTGTTGCTGAGGAAGTCGAAGAATGTGAGCAGGTCGTCCTGACCGAAAGGCTGTATGTTCTTCCAGATGTTGAAGCCGAATACGGAAACAAGTCCAAGTGCAAAGGAAAATGCAATTACAATAAGGCAGGCAGGAATACGCTTAACCCTGAACTTTTCCATAATTACCGAAACAATGGTTTCCATAAGGGAAATAGAGGAAGTAAGTGCCGCAAGAAGCACCAGTACAAAAAATACAAGACCGATGATGTTTCCGCCCTTCATTGTGCCGAAAACCTGCGGAAGTGTCTCAAACATAAGACCCGGTCCGCTGTTGATTTTTGAAGGGTCACCGCCTGCAAATGCGAAAACAGGTGGAACAACCATCATACCTGCAAGAAACGCAATGCCCGTGTCGAAAATTTCAATCTGTCGTACGGACTGTTCAAGGTTGTCCTCTTTTCTCATATATGAGCCGTATGTAATCATAATGCCCATTGCCAGCGACATTGAGTAGAAAAGCTGTCCCATAGCCGCAACAACCGTCTTGATTGAGAAGTTGCTGAAATTAGGCTTGATATAGTAAATGAAGCCTTCCCACGCACCGTCCATAGTAATGGAGTAAATAGCGATAAACAGCGAAATAAGAACAAGCACAGGCATAAGCAGCTTGCTTACCTTTTCAATACCCTTTTCAACGCCAAGCATTACAACAACCGCTGTAATCAGAATGAATATGATGAAGAAAATCATCGGCTGACCTGTCTGACCAATAAAATTGCCGAAGTAAGCACCCTTGTCAGCAGCAGCCTCAGCACCTGCACCTGTGAGATACACTGTAACGTACTTCATTACCCAGCCGCCGATTACGCAGTAGTACGGAAGAATTATTGCAGGTACAGCCGCCGCCAGCAAGCCAAGCGGTGTGAACTTCTTGTTGATGTCAGCGTAAGCACCGATAACGCTCTTGCCTGTTCTTCTTCCGATGGCGATTTCAGTAATCATCAGCGTAAAGCCGAAGGTTACCGTTAGAATAATGTAAACCAGCAGGAATATCCCGCCGCCGTATTTAGCCGCAAGATACGGGAAACGCCATATGTTTCCGAGACCGACAGCAGACCCTGCCGCCGCAAGAATAAATCCGAGCTTTGAGCTGAAACCGCCCTTACCCTCGGACTTGTTTGTTTTTGTACTCATAAATATTAAAGCCCCTTTTTGACATAATTTGCACAATTACTTTATTATATCAGTTTTATGCACACATTGTCAAGCAATCCGCTGTTTTTAGGACAAATTTTGCTGTAGAATAATCTGTATAATTTGCTCTTGACAAATTCGGAATAATATGCTATAATGCATACATTATGAGGGAGTAGCAGGCGTTAAGACGCAGCAAGTCAACAGTTACTCGTTCAGGAATTTTCCTGTTCTGGCTTGCTTTAAATTGCGAGACTCATTGTATATCTGAATGGCTATACATTGAGTTTCTGTATGATAAAATCAAATGATAATCAGAAATCGAGTGTAGCTTGTCTGCACTCGATTTTTTGCTTTTGCACGCTTTCGCAAATATGTGAAATATGTTGACAGTGAAAAGCTGATGATGTATAATTATAGTATGTAAAATGGGTGAATTGTAGTTCTTTTTACAAGTATTTGATGAAATCTGGTGTTATATGAGTAACTGCGTCAGTTCCGTAAGGCATAATGTTATGAATATTTCTTCGGTTGAGGGCTTCTGCAATATACGGGGCGGCTTGAACAACGGCTGCAAGGACGTTAGCTTTGTCCGTGCAATCGGGGTAAATGCGTCCTTTGCGGAAAGCATTGCAAAAATGGACGCTTTGCTTTCTGACGGCAGGATTTCGTATAACCGTATTTCTTCATTGCCGAGGCTTGCTTCGGCAGATGATGCGGATTACTACAATATCTGCCTTAGCCAATGGAAAAACAGCGGTGAAAAATTTGCTGAAATCAAGCGTACGGCAGGAATTCCGCTTGCTGAAACACTTGCTTCGGCACTGCATAAAACCCTTGACGTATTCAGCAATGCCAAACAAAATGCAAGTCAGTCGATGAAAGACAATTTTGCGGTAAAGCTTCTTTACTGGTTTGATAAAACCGTGCCCGAATTCCGTAACGGATATAACAGCAAAGAAACGGTTAAGATTTGTGCCGGCAATGTCACAAAACTACAGGAGTATCTGTTCTTTTATATGCTGACTCTGTGCGGCTTTGACGTGATGCTGTTACAAAGCAGAGAGGATATAGGTGCTGATCTTGACAAGTACGGCTTTTCCGTAAAATTTTCACTTGGAATGTTCAGCAGTGACCCTGTACCCGAATATAATCCTACTAAATCCGAACCGCGGCAGGAAATCAGTGCCGTGCAGCCTGTGAACAGAACGGAAAATATCCGTGTGGAAATTCCGAGACGTGCAGAAAAAATCCCTGCGGCAGCAAATTTTGTAAATACTGTTGCACAGCATACAGCAACAAGAGAAAAATCTATGGAGGAGCTTGCAGGTCTTGCTTCCTCGATAGTAATGATTGCAGTACATAATTCAAGGGGCGATGTTATCGGCACAGGCTCAGGAATTATGATTTCCGAAAAGGGATATATCCTTACAAACAACCACGTCGCAAGAGGCGGCAGCTTCTATTCCGTCCGCATTGAGGACGATGATGAGGTTTACCGTACCGACGAAATAATCAAGTACAATCCTGTAATTGATCTTGCTGTGATAAGAATTGACAGACGGCTTGACCCGATTCCAATCTACAGCGGCAAAAAGCCGGTGAGAGGTCAGAAGGTCGTTGCGATAGGAAGTCCCCTCGGACTTTTCAATTCCGTTTCGGACGGAATAATCTCGGGCTTCCGACTTATCGACAGCGTGGAAATGATACAGTTTACCGCACCTATTTCCCACGGCAGCTCAGGCGGTGCAATTCTTAATATGAACGGTGAGGTAATCGGCATAAGCACCGCAGGCTTTGACGCAGGTCAGAACCTTAACCTTGCTGTAAGCTATGAATATATAAATACATTCCTTATGGGACTGAAAAACTGATAAAAGGAGAGATACGATGAGCGGAAAGCCAAAGCTGAAAATTACCTTCAATTCTCCCGTGATAATCGGCTTTACCTGTATATGCCTTGCGGCACTTATTCTCAGCTATATCACAAACGGCAAAACCAATGACCTGCTGTTCAGCGTTTACAAATCCTCATTGCTCAGTCCGCTGACATATGTGCGTTTTGTAGGGCACGTTTTCGGGCACGCTGATATTTCGCATTTTATGGGCAACATAATGCTGATACTTGTTGTAGGACCGCTTCTTGAAGAAAAGTACGGCTCGTGGAATATCGGCTGCATAATCTTTATAACAGCGGTTGTGACAGGCGTTGCAAACGTGCTCCTATTTCCGCACGTCCAGCTCCTCGGAGCAAGCGGAGTAGTTTTTGCACTTATTCTCCTCTCGTCAATAACAGGCTTCAGAAACGGTGAAATTCCTCTCACATTTATTCTTGTAGCTTTGATTTATATAGGCGAACAGCTTTATCTCGGCTTGTTCATATCTGATAATGTTTCGAATTTCACACATATCCTCGGCGGAGCGGTAGGCTCAGTGACAGGATATGCACTCAATAAAAAGAAATAAAAGGTGACGTTATGTTTGTTCGCGGAAAACTGAATAACCTCAGCGACTTTTTCAAGCCTGCCAATGACAGGAATGGGAAATGCGTTTACTTTTACAGAATAAACGGCTTTAACAGTGATATTGACAGCTTTCTGAAAAAATATTACGAAGCAGCAATGAAATGCGGTGCAGTAATCGAGGGTAATATTCCAAATCCCGATGAGAAAAACCTTGCTTATTACAATGAAATGATGGGTATGGATTTCAAAAGGGACAAGGAATTCATTGCGGCAAGCCTTAAAAAATGGCTGCCGAGAATGAATGAATATCAGGTTGACTCCGTTTCAGGCTCAATATGCAAGGTACTTGACAGCCTTGCCGCTTCGGGCAAAAATGAGAATATGCTGAAAAATGCGTATATCAAGTTTATGTGCTGGCTCTATTACAAATTTCAGCAGATTGTGGGAAGTCTCGGTGCAGACAGTGTACCGAAAATTCTTTACGAAGCAAATGTCAGCAAATACGAGCTTATGCTCCTTGATGTGCTGTGCGAGTGCGGCTGTGACGTAATTCTTCTCCAGTATGCAGGAGATGCGGAGTACCTTAAACAGGACCCGAATTCGAAAATTTCTTACGAACTAAATCTGACGGGACTTACAGCGTTTTCGCAGGGCTATTCTGTAAAGAAAATCCGTGAGGATTTGAGAAATCAGTCTGCTCCCAAGCCGACAGCTCCCGCTCCTGCACCTCAGACAAGCAGACCGACAGGCGTTACGCAGAATTTCAATCCGTCACTTAATTTTACACCGTCCCACACGTCACCTGTACAGCCCGTGCAGACAACAGGTGCGGCAAAGATGTATACAAACAGCTGGATAAAAAAACAGCCGTTTGATGATATAAAAACTCCCGTTTCAAAGCGCGGCACGGAAAGCGGTGTGATTTACAACTGCTTTTACCGCATTAACGGTGCAGAGGAAAAGAATGCCTACATCAACGACCTGTATAAGCTTCAGGAGGACGTGAAGAACAATAAGCGTAACCTGCTTATTATCAACAATACAGTTGCTATTCCGACAAATGACGAGATTGCGGCAATCCGCCGAGGAAATTATGACTCCGCAGAGCGAATGATTTCGGCACTTTCCGCAAATATCAGCTTTCCTTCCGATATTGCATTGCAGAAAGCTATGGTAAACGCATTCTGCGAAACAATGCGTGAGGAGTACGCAAAAAGTCAGAATATCAACAAGGAAACAAGCAAGGCGGTTTATCTGCTTTGCTGGATTAAGCGATATCAGTCCCAGCTTTTCAAGGGGCGTGCCGCAGATGCAATAAGCTGTTTCGTCTACCTTGGCGGCTGTAAAAACGGCAATGAAGCAGCATTTGTGAAAATGCTTGTGAAGCTGCCTGTTGATGTGCTTATCCTTGTTCCAAATCTCGAAAGCAAATGTAAGCTTGAAGACGGCACAATCTGCGAAATCAGTTATGACGAGTCCGTCGAACTTGCGGAGTACCCTTGCTCAAAGGCGAATATGCACACAAGTACCGCAGCAGCAAATGCCGCACGTCAGCTTGACACGATGATGTATCAAAGCGGCTCGGGAATGTTCCGCAGAAACCAGTACCGAAAAGCTGCCGCAAGAGTTCTTGAAACAACCTATGACGAAATTGCTATACTCTGGGACCAGGAATTGAAATTCCGTCCCAACTTCGATACAGACAAGGCAGAAGCGGATATCCCCGTTATCTTTGCCAAGGTGTCAGGTGTCCATAACAAAGACCTGAGCAGCTATTGGGGCTCAATAAAAGCTCTTATGACGGATAATGCGGTTATCGTGAAAAACCCTTCCTTTGTGGATAAAAATGCAGAAAATTCAATTAAGAAGCACGCTCCGTCTTTCCTTAAAAACGGACAGTTACAGTGTGATGCAATCAAGTCCCACCCCTGCTATAAATACGGTCATCTCCGTGAGGAAATGCAGGAGCATATTCTTGATAAAATTCAGATGCTTCTCGACAGCGGTCTTATCGCAGGAACATTCCGCAACGGTATGGAGTATACAATTGTTGCCGAAGCACTGAACTTTGACCAGCATCTGCTCCGTAAAATGCAGGACTTCGACTTTACAAGAAAAAATCCGAAAATCATATATATCAATACAACCGAAACGCCAATTCCCGTTGAGGACTCAATTTCAATGGCACTTCTCAGTCTTATAGGCTTTGATGTGGTGTTCTTTGTACCCACCGGCTACAGAAGCGTTGAGAACAACTACACATTTACGCCATTCTGTGAGCATCAGGTTGGCGATTATATGTACGACCTTGGAATTCCCGATTTCAGTAACATAAAACGCTCAATCCTTAAAGACCTTATTTTCGGGAGGGGTATCTGATGGCAGGCGAATTTGAACTTGAAGAATTCCGTCCCTATGATATAGCTGCCGAAAGACAGCTTATAACCGAAAGCCTTGTGGGTACGGATGAGCTTGACGCTGTGGTAAGCACCCTTGACGTCGCTGACCTGAATACGATAACCTCTTTCGGCAGGCAGGCTGCGGAGCAGGTTGCACAGGCGTCGGACGCCGTACTGAAAAACGTCAGTATGGCTCAGATTTCCGAGTCAAACGAGGTAATGACCGAGCTTGCAAAGCTGATGTCGAAAATCAACATTGATGAAATTCAGGCAGAAGCAAAAGGCTTCATCGACAAGCTTCTTGGCAGCACCGAAAAACAGGCTGACAGGATTTATGAGAAGTACCGTATCATAGGCGAGGAAACGGATAAAATCTTTATCCGCCTTAAACAGTATGAAGCGGAAATCGGCAACTCAAACCGCAGCCTTAACCTTATGTTTGAAGCAAATACGGCTTATTACCGTGAGCTTGTGAAATATATCGCCGCAGGGGAGCAGGGCTGCCGTGAAATTGAGGATTATCTCAATGAATTAAAGGACGAGTTCGCTAAAACAGGCGATAAGTCGATGTTTCCCGAAATGGAAAACCTTGAAAATGCACTTATGCTGCTGCAAAACCGTACCAACGATTTGAAAATTGCAGAAAGTATAGCAATCCAGTCCGTGCCGATGATAAAGGCTATGGAATTGAGCAACTCCAACCTGATGAATAAAATCAATACAGCTTTTCTGGTGACGCTTCCGATTTTCAATCAGTCGCTATCACAGGCGGTTTCATTGAAGCGTCAGACGCTTGAAGATAAGGCAATGGCAGCACTAAACAAGCGTATGGAGGAGGAAATCCTTGCCAACGCAAAGGATAACGTTGACCGTGAACAGCTTGAACAGAAGCTCAAGGCTGCTCCACAGGGGAAGAAAACGAAGCTTGCAGAGCTTCACAGTGCAATCGTCGGCAGTATCGACGAGTTCAAACAGTTACAGAATAATGCCGCAAAACAACGCATTGACTATCAGACAGCACTTGTCAGGGCAATGGCGAGGTTTGACGGAATTAATTTCAAATAAGCTTAGGAGGAAAAAGTTATGTCAATCAGTTTAGCAAAGGGTCAGAAGGTTGACCTCACAAAGGGAAATCCGGGTCTTAAAAACGTAATGGTAGGTCTTGGCTGGGACGTAAATATGTATGACTCAGGCGTGGCTTTCGACCTTGACGCAGAAGCATTTATGCTCGGCGAAAACGGCAAGTGTCCTACAGAAAAGGAATTTGTTTTCTACGGCAACCTTGTCCACGGTTCAGAGTCCGTAAAGCACCTCGGAGATAACCTCACAGGTGAGGGTGACGGCGATGACGAACAAATTCTCATTGACCTGAGCAAAATTCCTGCAAATGTTTCAAAGATTGCTTTTACCGTAACAATTTACGATTGTGATACAAGACGTCAGAACTTCGGTCAGGTCAACAACGCATTTATCCGTATTGTTGATGAAGCAACAAATACAGAGCTTGTAAGATACGACCTGGGTGAAGATTTTTCTATCGAAACAGCTATCGTTGTAGGCGAAATCTACCGTCATAACGGCGAGTGGAAGTTCAATGCAATCGGCAGCGGTTTCCAGGGCGGTCTTGCAGCACTCTGTGCACATTACGGTATTGATGTAGCTTAATTTTAAGGAGGAATATATTATGCCAGTATCTCTCAACAAGGGTCAGAAGGTAAGTCTGACAAAGGAAAATCCGGGTCTTGCAAATGTAGTTGTAGGTCTTGGCTGGGATGTTAACCAGTTCGACAACGGCGGTGCATTCGACCTTGACACAGCAGCTTTTATGCTCGGTGACAACGGAAGATGCCCTACTGAAAAGGAATTCATTTTCTTTGGTAACCTTAACCACACATCAGGTTCCGTTCAGCACCTCGGCGATAACAAGACAGGTGCAGGTGACGGTGACGACGAGCAGATAAGAATTAACCTTACTGCAATTCCTGACAACATTTCCAGAATTGCTTTTACAGTAACAATTTACGAAGCAGAGGAACGCCGCCAGAACTTCGGTCAGGTCAACAACGCATTTATCCGTATCTACAACGAAAACAACGGCGAGGAGCTTCTCCGCTACGACCTCGGTGAAGATTTCTCCATCGAAACAGCTGTTGTATTCGGTGAGCTTTACAAGCATAACGGCGAGTGGAAGTTCAACGCAATCGGCGGCGGCTATCAGGGCGGTCTTGCAGCACTTTGTGCAAACTACGGAATTGATACAGAATAATATCTGATAATAAAAATTGAAAGGATGATTTAATATGTCTATCAGTCTTCAGAAGGGTCAGAAGGTAAGCCTTTCAAAGGAGCAGGCAGGTCTTTCCAAGCTTCTTATCGGTCTCGGCTGGGATGAAGTAAAGCAGAGCAGAGGTCTTTTCGCACCTAAGCCGCAGCCAATCGACTGTGACGCTTCCGCAATTCTTCTTCAGAACGGCAAGCTTATGGCTAAGAAGGACCTTGTATATTTCGGCAACCTCCGTCACAGCTCAGGTGCTATAATGCATATGGGTGATAACCTCACAGGTGCAGGCGACGGTGACGATGAGCAGATTGTTGTTGAACTTAACAGCCTTCCTGAGTGCTACGACAGAATTGTAATTGTAGTAAACATCTATGAGTCTGTTGCAAGAAAGCAGCACTTCGGTCTTATCAAGAACGCTTTCATCAGACTTGTTGACGCAAACAAGGGTACAGAAATGTACAAGTACAACCTTACAGAGGATTACTCAGGCAAGACAGCTATGATTTTCGGTGAGGTTTACAGACATAACGGGGAATGGAAGTTCAGTGCTGTAGGACAGGGGACAAACGACCCGGGTCTTGGTGAAATGATTAAGAATTATATGTAATCATTGAGCATAAGGGGGAACTGCTTGCGGTTTCTCCTTATTATGTGCAAATTAATTAAAAGCAGTAATTCGGGGTGTACGCTGCATAACTTGAAAGGATGTATTTATAACTATGAACTACAAAGGACTTAACAACTCCGAAGTTGAAGCTTCCCGTGAAAAATACGGCTCAAATGAAATTCCCGACTCCGAACCCACCACGTTCTGGCAGGAATTCAAGGAAACCTTCGGCGACCCGATGATTAAAATTCTCCTGGTAATTGCGGCAATTATGATTGTGATGTTTTGCCTGGGCTATGCAGAAATCTACGAGCCTGTGGGAACAATCGTTGCTATCCTTATCGTTGCATTCGTTTCCGCAAAAACAGGTGTAGCAAGTGATACAAAGTATCGTGAACTCAAGGACAGCACCAAGAAGGATACTTGTAAGGCAATCAGAAACGGTCTTGTTACAATCATTGATGTTGACGATGTTGTTGTCGGTGACAAGATTATCCTCCAGTCAGGCGATAAAATTCCTGCCGACGGTATTCTCGTTTCTGGACACCTCAACGTTGACAACTCCGCACTTAACGGTGAAGCTGAGGAATGTAAGAAAACCGAAGCCGACCCAAGCTTTGAGCTTCCTGACGATATCACAGGTGATACTTTCGTTGATAAGCATTCCCTTTTCAGAGGTGCAGTTGTATTTGATGGCGAGGGTGTACTTGATGTAAGAAAAGTCGGTCTGAAAACAATGATGGGTAAAATGGCTGAGGAAATGCAGGAGGATGAGCCTGACTCACCTCTTAAGGTAAAGCTTGCAAAGCTTGCAAAGCAGATTTCCACATTCGGTTATATCGGTGCAATCGTAATTGCTGTTCTGTACATTATCTTCTTTATCAGCAACGCAGGCGGCGTAGGCGAATTCTTCGCACAGCCTGTTCCTGATATTATCGAAAAAATTGTAGAAGCTGTAACTCTTGCAGTTGTAATTATCGTCTGTGCCGTACCTGAGGGACTTCCTCTTATGATTTCTCTCGTACTTATGCAGAACACAAGCAAGATGCTTGACCATAACGTTCTCGTCCGTAAGGCAGAGGGTATCGAAACAGCAGGTTCACTCAATATCCTTTTCAGCGATAAGACAGGTACAATTACAAAGGGTATGCTTGAAGTTGTTGACTTCTTCACAGCAGACGGCAACTCCATTGATATTCCCGAACTCAGCAAGCACGGTGACGTAAAGGGTCTTATTGATGTTGCAATCGGTAAGAATACCCAGTCTATGTTCGACTCCGAACACAGAGTTATAGGCGGTAACGCTACCGACCAGGCACTTATGAAGTTCATCGGTGAGGATACCTTCAACCTCCTCCAGACAAGAGACGAGTATAAGATTACCGAAAGTCAGAACTTTAACTCCACAAACAAGTTCAGCCAGAGCCGTATTGACGGTGTCGGCAAGACATTCTACAAGGGTGCTCCCGAAAGACTTCTTGCAAAGGCTAAGAAGTATATGGACGGCGACGGAAAAATCCACGACATTGACAGTGCAGTCCTCAACAGAAAGATTGATGAGCTTGCAGCAAAGGCAATGCGTGTACTCGCATTCGGTTACTCTGAAAGTGCAATGACCGAAAGCACAATCAACGATGACGTTGTAATCATCGGTCTTGTTGGTATCCGTGACGATGTACGTCAGGAAGCAAAGGAAGCTATTGAAGAAGTACAGAAGGCTGGTATTCAGGTTGTAATGATTACAGGTGACCGCCTTGAAACTGCTGTTGCAATCGCTAAGGATACAGGTCTTCTCAGAGCAAATTCCGACGTTGCAATTTCTTCCGCACAGCTTAACGAAATGTCTGACGACGAGGTTAAGAAGATTATTCCTAATCTCCGTGTAATTGCTCGTGCACTTCCTACAGATAAGTCAAGAATGGTACGTCTTTGTCAGGAAATGAACCTCGTTGTAGGTATGACAGGTGATGGCGTAAACGACTCTCCCGCACTCAAGCGTGCAGACGTTGGCTTTGCAATGGGAAGCGGTACGGAAGCCGCTAAGGAAGCAGGTAAAATCGTTGTTCTCGACGATAACTTCAAATCCATCAAGGATGCTATCTGGTACGGACGAACAATTTACCACAACATTCTTAAATTCTGTATTTTCCAGCTTGTAATCAACGTTACAGCCGTAATCGTAAGTGCCTTTGCACCGTTCTTCGGTGTTGAAGAACCGCTCAAGGTTACACACCTTCTCTTTGTTAACCTCGTAATGGACGGACTCGGAGCAATGATGCTCGGTAACGAGCCTGCACTCAAGAAGTATATGGACGAAAAGCCTCGCCGCCGTGACGAAAGCATCGTCAGCAAGAAGATGATGACCAGAATTGTTATTATGGGTCTGTGGCTTGTTGTGCTCAGCTTTGTTTACCTTAAAGTACCTTTCTTCAGAGGACTTTTCGAAACAGACGAACAGCACCTCACAGGTTATTTCGTGCTCTTTATCTGGGCAGCACTTTTCAACGGCTTCAATGTCCGTGATGACGGCTTCGGCATCTTCAAAGGTCTTAATGAAAACAAGGACTTCCTCCGCGTTTTCCTTGCAATCGTTGCAATTCAGGCAGTTATCGTTAATGCAGCACTTATTCCTCTCGGTGCATTTGAATTCATTGGCAAGATGTTCAGCTGTGTACCTTTCGGAGTAACAGGCTGGGTTGCAGCAATCCTTCTCGCTGTAACAATGATACCTGTTGACCTTGTCAGAAAAGCAATCACAAACGCTGTAACAGGCGAAAAAACAGAAGCAAAAAAGGCTTAATCAGATAACAAAGCAAACCGCCGTACATCGTGTGCGGTGGTTTGCCTATATTTCAGAATTGGAGTAAAATATGTATACGGAAAAAGATTTGGCAGCAGTCGCAAAGCGTGAAAACAACACAAAGCGTAAATATCTCGTCGTAAACAAGCTTCAGGGCAAGCATTTTCCCGTTGACCCGAGAAAATCTCTTGCAATGTTCAATGAACTTGCACAGCAGGTCAGGCTGGCTTATGCAGAAGAAAAAATCCTGCTTGTGGGCTTTGCCGAAACCGCAACTGCAATAGGTTCAGCTGTTGCCGCTGAAACAGGCACACGCTACATACAGACAACCCGTGAAAATATCACAGGGGCAGAATATCTTTTCTTTTCCGAACAGCACAGCCACGCAACCGAACAGAAGCTTGTAAAAAACGACATCGACGCAGTAATAAACGATATCGACAGAATTGTTTTCGTTGAGGACGAGGTTACAACAGGAAATACAATCCTCAATATCATCAACATTATCGAAAAGCTGTACACAGCAAAAATAAAATTCTCAGTAGCAGCACTCATCAACGGAATGGATGAAGCCTCCGCAAGAGTTTACACCGAAAGAGGAATAACCGTCCATTATCTTGTAAAAACACGCAACAGCGAGTATGATGAGGTTGCTGATAAATACGAAATCAACGGCACTTATGTAAATGCCGATACCAATAAATCGGACATCAATGCAGAAACAATTACACTTGCGGGACACGTTAACGCAAGACGACTCACCGACGGAAATACATATAAGCAGGCTTGCGAAAATCTTTATCAGCAGATTAAGGATAAGCTTGACAATTGTTGCAGTAACCTGCTTGTACTCGGTACAGAGGAAACAATGTACCCCGCAATGTATGTAGGTGCAAAGCTTGCAGATGAAGGCTTTACCGTAAAAAATCACGCAACAACAAGAAGCCCTATTGCAGTAAGCAATGACGAGGGCTATCCGCTTCACACGCGTTACACCCTGAAAAGCCTTTACGACGAGGAACGAACAACCTTTATCTATAACATTGAAAAGTACGACGCTGTACTGCTTGTGACAGATGCGGAAAATATGACGGACAATGCACTCAACACCCTGCTCAATGCACTTTCAGCAGGCGGAAACAGCCGTGTTTATATTATCAAATTGACAAATTAAGAGGAATTGAAATGAATAACTTTAACGATATTCTCCCATACAGCCTTGGAGGTCTGCTTTATACACCTGCCACAAATTCGGCAATGGCAGATAAAATTATGAATAAGGAGTACCCGTGTCTTACTGCGGTTTCCTTTTGCCTTGAGGACGCAATTCTCGATACTGCAATAGAACAGGCGGAAATGACTCTGTGCGAAACACTTCGCAGGCTTTCATCATCAGACACGGATTTGCCGTATCTGTTTGTAAGGGTACGCAGTCCCGAGCAGCTTGAACGTATGCACAGTCTGCTCGGAGGATATGAAAAGGTACTCACAGGCTACATCTTCCCGAAATTCGATATCTTCAACGGCAGCAAGTACCTTAAATCAATCAGCCGCTTCAATGAAAAACGCAAGCAGAAGCTTTATGCAATGCCTATCCTTGAAAGCAGAGCAATTTCCGATAAGAATGTCCGTACCGATAACCTTTGCGGTATAAAATCATTGCTTGACAGCTATAAACAGTATGTTCTCAATGTCCGTGTGGGCGGAAATGATTTCAGCAATATCTACGGTCTGAGACGTACTGCAAGTCAGACAATCTATGATATCGGCGTAATCCGTGACATACTTATCGACATAATCAACGTCTTTGCGGCGGAGTACGTCGTTTCAGGCCCCGTGTGGGAATATTTCGGTGATAATATCGATGATGAATGGTGCACGGGCTTGAAACGTGAGCTTGAGCTTGACAAGCTTAACGGCTTTATCGGCAAGACAGCAATTCACCCTACACAGCTGCCGATTATCTTTGACAGCTTAAAGGTGAGCCGTGCAGACTATGAGGACGCATTGAAAATCCTTGATTGGCAGCCTGAAATTGCAGCTGTGGAAAAAAGCAGCGGCGGCAACCGTATGAATGAGGTCAAGTGCCACACAAGATGGGCAGAGCGTATGCAGATACTCGGCAGAGTGTACGGCATAAAGGATTAACGGAGGAACAAAATGAGAAGCTCATATAAACCCGAGGACGTGACAATCCTTCTTAAAGATATAACAGGAATGGTTGCACCTCAAAGCACCGAGGAGCGTGAAAAGCTTATACAGAGCGGCACGCATTACTGCGAAATGCTCCCAATCGAGTACGAGCCGACAGAAAAATATATGGAAGCCTATCGTGAAGCAGTCAAGGTTTATTCCGCAGTAACCGCAAAAGCCGTTGCGGCCGTTGCAGAAAAGATTTACGCTGAAAAGGGGAGCGAAGCTGTCCTTGTTTCTCTCGCAAGAGCAGGTACGTCAATCGGCGTGCTGATAAAGCATTATCTTGACCGCAAGTACAGCGTGAATATTCCGCATTATACAATTTCAATAATCCGTGGCAAGGGTATCGACCACAACGCAATGAAATATATTATGGCACGTCACAAGCCGCAGCAAATCCAGTTTGTTGACGGCTGGGTAGGCAAGGGTGCAATCCAGACTACCCTCGATAAAGCAATGCTTGATTACCCCGAAAGCGACCCTAAGCTTGCAGTCCTTTCCGACCCTGCACTCGTTTCGGGCAAGTACGGCACAACCGAGGATTTCCTGATTGCAAGCTCCTGCCTTAATTCAACCGTTTCAGGACTTATCAGCCGTACATTTCTCCGTTCAGATATAATCGGAGAAAATGATTTTCACGGTGCAATGTACTACGAAAACTTCAAGGACAAGGATTTGACCTACAGCTTTATCAATTCTGTTGAGGAGCATTTTGACTTCGATAGTGACAATACCTTTGAGCACGAGTCAACCACAAGCGGAGTGGAAGAAGTAAAGAAAATTGCCGAGGAGTTTTCAGTAGACGACATCAACCTTGTTAAGCCGGGAATTGGCGAGACAACAAGAGTCCTGCTTCGCAGAGTACCCTGGAAAATTCTCGTGCACAGCCTTGACGACAACGAGCACCTCGGACACATTTATCAGTTAGCAAAGGAGAAAGGCGTAGAGGTTGCGGAGTACCCGCTGAAAAGCTATAAAGCCTGCGGAATAATCCGTAAACTCGCCGATACCTGATATGAAAAAGATTTTATTTGCCTGCGATATGGATAACACCCTTATTCATTCGTCACGGCTTTATAAGGAAAACGACATCAACGTCGAAATCTATGACGGACGGGAAATCAGCTTTATGTCACCGAAAGCGATTGAACTGCTTGACAAATTGCTTGAAAGCGATAAGGTGGATTTTCTCCCCGTGACAACCCGTTCAATTGCACAGTTTTCAAGAATACAGCTTCCGAGCAAGGTGAATACCGCACTTGTCTGCAACGGAACAATCCTGCTGAAAAACGGTGTACCCGATGAAAAGTGGCAGGAAACTGCTGATGCGGAAACGAAAAAATATCTTCCCGAAATGGAACAGCTTTGCAGAAAATATGAGGAAAGCGGCTTGTTCCGTACCGTAAAAATCGTAGACGGAATGTTCCTTTTTGCCGCACGGGAAAACCGTGACGGAATTGACGAACTTGCTGAAAAGCTTGTAAAAGAAACAACCCTTAGTCTTGAAGTTTCAGGACGAAAAATGTATTGGTTTACGCCGATTGCAAATAAGGGGATTTCACTGAAACGCTACTGCGAAGCATTCGGCTATGAAAAGGTAATTGCCGCAGGGGACAGTTCAATTGATTATCCGATGTTGAATTTTGCAGATACTGCACTTGTACCCGATAGGGAAACTGCGGACAAAATAAAATCCGCAGACGTGAAAATCTGCGGAGATGAAAATTTTGCTGAGTTTATTTTGGCATATGTACTCAGCTTACAGTGAAAAAAGGAGTAGATGCAAGTATGAAAATCCAGAATAGAATTTCCCCTGCGGCATATAAATCAGAAGACTTTATCGGAAATTATCAGAAGCTTATCAAGGACACGGTTATTCCATATCAGTATACTGTTTTGTGCGACGAAGCCCCCGACACGGAGAAAAGCCACGTTGTTCAGAATTTTGTCAATGCAGGCAAAGCCGTAAAAGGTGAAGATGTGGGAGACGGCTTTTACGGTATGGTTTTTCAGGACAGTGATGCCGCAAAATGGATTGAAGCAGCCGCATATTCTCTTGCTGACTTCCCCGATGCAGAGCTTGAAAAAACAGTTGATGAGCTGATAGAAAAAATCGAAGCTGCACAGGATAACGACGGATACCTCAATACATATTTTACAATCAAGGATAGGGAAAAACGCTGGACAAACCTCCTTGAAGGGCACGAGCTTTATTGTTCGGGACATATGATGGAGGCAGCCTGTGCTTATTATGAGGTTACAGGAAAAAGAACACTCCTTGATGTTATGCTGAGAAATGCCGAGCACATCTATAACCATTTCATTGCTGAGGGGCACGAGGGCTATCCTGGACACCCCGAGGTTGAGCTTGCTTTGATGAAAATGTATCGCTGTACAGGCAATAAGCATTGCCTTGAGCTTGCCGAGCACTTTATAAATACAAGAGGGGTCGATGCTGACTTTTACCGTAAAGAATTTGAAAAACGTGATTGGACAGTCTGGGGTAATAATGCAAGTGATGGTGATTATCAGCAAAGCGGCAAGCCCGTCCGTAAGCAGACCGATGCAACAGGTCACGCTGTCCGTGCAGTATATCTTTATACTGGTATGGCAGACCTCGCTTCCGAAACGGACGATAAAAGTCTTTTTGAAGCGTGTAAAACTCTTTGGAACAGTATTACACAAAAAAGAATGTATATTACAGGCGGAATAGGTTCAACCGTTCACGGCGAAGCTTTCAGCGTTGACTACGATTTGCCGAGTGATACAGCCTATGCAGAAACCTGTGCTTCGATAGGACTTATGTTTTTCGCATCAAGAATGCTTGAAAACGAGGTGAACAGCGAGTATGCAGATGTAATGGAAACAGCCTTCTACAACACCGTCCTTGCAGGTATGCAGCTTGACGGAAAACGCTTTTTCTATGTTAATCCGCTTGAAATCATCCCGGGAATTTCGGGTGTTTCCCCGACACACAGGCATGACCTTACAGTGCGTCCAAAATGGTATGCCTGTGCTTGCTGTCCTCCGAATGTCGCACGTCTTATCTCCTCTTTCGGGCAGTACGCTTACGGCGAAAACGGCACCACAGCCTTTTGTCACCTTTTTGCAGGCGGTACCGTTGAATTCAGAAACGGTATGAAGCTTACCTGCAAAACTGCGTACCCCTACGATTTTACGGTTACATATAAAATTGAAAAGGGCGGAACGATTGCAATAAGAATTCCGGGCTGGAGCAAAAATTACACAGTCGAACTTAACGGTGAAAACAAATCAGTGTCAGCAGAAAAAGGTTATGTGTACATTTCAGTAGAGGACGGCGACAGCGTAAAGCTTATCCTTGACGGTACGCCACGATTTGTTTACGCTTCAACAAAGGTTCCCGAATTAAGCGGCAAAACAGCACTTTGCCGAGGACCTCTGGTTTACTGTTTTGAGGGTGCAGACAACGAGAACGACGTACTTTCCGTTTCACTGAAAAGAGGCGGCAAGGTTAATATCAACAGCTTTGATAATAACCTTCTCAGCGGTACGGTTCAGCTTACCGCAGCGGCTGTTCGCCGTGAAAACAGTGATACGCTTTACAGCTGCAATGCACCAATTGAAAAGGAATATACAGCCGTTGCAGTACCGTATTATACCTGGGGCAACCGCGGCGAAAATCAGATGAGAGTCTGGATGAATGAAATAAGATAAAAAAATCCTCCGAGTTTTTCGGAGGATTTTTCTATACATTAACAGCGTCTTCCTTAGGGAATTTTTTTCTCATAAAGATGAAGCAAATCAGATGTGCAAGGAACGTGATTATCCAAGAAACAGGGTAGGACATAAACAGCATAAATTCCGTGTGGAACTGGGGAAGCTGGAAGCCGGTGAAAATCCACAGTAAGCGTATACCGCACGCACCAAGCAGTGAAACAATTGTCGGAGTAACAGCGTAACCCATACCACGGATAGACCCGACAATGCAGTCCATAAGTCCGCAGGTAAAATAGAAACAGCATACAAGACTCATTCTCGTCATACCCGACGCAATAACCTCAGGACGGCTGTCGTAAATTCCAATCAGCGGTTCACCGAATATGTATGCAAGATTACCGAGAATAAGTCCCGCAGCAGCACCGCAGGTGCAGGCTATAATCGCAATCCGATTTATACGGCTGTATTTTTTCGCACCCACATTCTGACTTGTGAAGGTCAGTGCACCCTGAGAGAATGCGTTCATCGAAACCCATACAAAGCCTTCAATGCTTGCCGCCGCCGCACTTCCCGCCATTGTAATCGGTCCGAAGCTGTTGATTGAGGACTGAATTACAACGTTTGAAAGCGAAAATACAACGCCCTGAAATCCCGCAGGAATACCGATTTTCAACAGCTTTGAAGCAATGTTTCTGTCAAGTCTGAGCTGCTTGAACTGAAACTGAAAAGCGTCCGTTTCGTTTATCAGACAGCGGAGAATGAGGAAAGCGGAAATGCACTGTGAAATAACCGTAGCAAGTGCAACACCTGCAACGTCCATTTTAAGAAAGATAACGAAAATCAGGTTCAGCACCACGTTTACTACGCCCGAAAATGCAAGAAAATAAAGCGGACGTTTCGTGTCACCCTTTGAGCGGAGAATTGAGCTGCCGAAATTGTAAATCATCATCGCAATCATACCCACGAAGTAAATACGCAGATAAAGCGTGGACAATTCAAGAACTTCGGGTGGATTTTTCATCAGCAACAGCAGCTTGTCAGCGAAAATAATTCCGATAACCGTCAGAAGCAAGCCGCTGAATATCGCAAGAAAAATTGATGTGTGAACAGTCCTGCTGACCTTTTCGTTGTTTCCCGAACCCATATAACGGGACGTCAGCACGTTAGCACCCGTTGAAAGTCCCAGAAATAAGTTTGTCATAAGATTTACCAGTGACGTGGTCGAGCCAACCGCCGCAAGTGAGTTTTCGCTTGCAAAGTTGCCCACAACAATGATGTCCGCCGCATTGAACAAAAGCTGTAAAACGCTTGAAAGCATAAGCGGCAAGGTAAGCTTCAGAAGCTTCGGCAGAATAGGACCGCTTGTCATATCTATGTTATAATTTTTAGCCATAATAAATTCCTCTCTTTACACAAAACTATTATACGCTCAGTGTTCATAATTGTCAACGGCAAATATGCCAAAAAGCTTGATTTAAAAAGGGTTTTGCTGTATACTTATACATAAAGGAGCTGATATAAATGAGCGAAAGAGGAGATAAAGCAAAAGCACTTTTCGAAAGCGGCTATAACTGTGCACAGGCAACCCTGATTGCCTTTACCGATATCACAGGTCTAAGCGAGGAAACCTCAGCAATGATAGCCTCAGGCTTCGGCGGAGGAATGGGAAGAATGAGAGAGGTCTGCGGTGCAGTATCGGGAATGTTTATGGCAGCTAATATGATTTTCGGCTATTCCGACCCGAAAGCATTTGAGGAGAAAAAGCAGAATTATGCAGTAATTCAACATCTTGCCGAGGAGTTCAAAAAAGAAAACGGAAGCATTATCTGCCGTGAACTTTTAGGACTTGCAAAGCCCGAGGGTACGCATGTCCCCGAAAAGCGTACCGACGAGTATTATAAAAAGCGCCCCTGCGGTGAATTAGTTAAGACAGCGGTTGAAATACTTGAAAGATATATAGATTGATGCAAAAATTTTATATGTTTAATGGAGTGTAATCGGCTATGGGCGTAATCGGCTGTGATTTATATGACAATGATGTTGCTTATGATGTAAAAACTTCATTCAGTGATATGATATATAGCGGTATAAGCTGCAGTGAGGCTACTGCTAATGTCATATCTGATTTTCAAGAATCCTTGCAGGACAATGATGATTGTCCTATTGTATGGATTGCATTGGCAGATGTTCAATGGGATATGGGACTGCTTTTAAAAAACGTAAAAAAAAGAGCAATTAAAGAAATTGACAAGCTGGTTACTGCGGACGCATATGAGAATTGTGATTTCAAACTTGACTTTTTTGAAAATATAAAAAGCATTAAAAATAAATTGGATTCACCTATGCCGTCTAAAGTTAAGATAAAAAAATCCCCAAAGATTTATCCGTCTTTATGGGAAAAGGGTGATATTTATAGAATTCAATTAGCAGCAGACATATTACAATATGACAGCGTTAAATTTCTGAAAGACAGATGGCTTATGCTGCAGGTTGTGGATATTGTTGAAGAAAAAGAAAAAGCTTCTGTTTATCATCGTCCTGTAGTACGGGCATACATTTCAAATGACAGTGGTATGCCCGATATTTCTCAGTTGACAGAACTTGAAGCCATTGTTATGTTTGAGAGTGCTATTTATGGATTTGAATATAGATTTTGCATTACTGATATATCGGAATTAAATGTGCAAGATTATCATTATTGCGGAAAAAGTATATTGCAATCTGAAAGTGAAATGTTGATTGACATAAAAAACATTATGCATTTTAATATCGAAGATTTAGCAAATGAATTGGCGTGGTATTATTATTATCTGAAAAAGGAATTGAATTATTAGTTGAAATGAAACAAGGCACATCGTAGTGATGTGCCTTGTTTTATAGTATCATTTCTTTGTCTCGTAGTCTCGTATCAATTGCTCCATAAACAAATCATACGCAGATATGTGATGATAAAAAACATTGTAATACATAGAGTGCCATTCTTTATCACGCTTATAAACCATACCAAGCTGTGCACAGGTATATTCCTGCGGCGGATATTCAGCCCGTGCCTCAATAACATACTTTTTCGTGCAGTCAAAGCTGTCACCAAGGATTTTCGCCAAATCCAGTTCGTAGTAATATCCGCTGTCAGCAATTTGTTCAGCGTGGCAAACCTCACCGTCATTTCTAACATCAATCAGAAAACCCTCATCACAGTACAATTCTTCTGCATTTTCGTCAAACACCTTAACAGAATTAACCTTAACCTCTGTGCCGCTTTGCATCGTCCATACTTCAAGCTTGACATATCCATCATCACAGCTGACAACAGGGAAGTACATAACCCTGTCCTTGTTATCAGGAACAGGCATCTTATTTCTTACCGAAAAATAATAGTGTCTGTTTTCAGTATCAACATTAAATTCAAAAGTAATTTCGTTTACCGTTGCTTCAATGCTGTAGTTGTTGACATTGTGATATAAGCCGCAGAAATATTCGCCCTGTGAAAAGAATTTCTTGTACCCATTTTCAGACAGCATTTTCCTTTCAGCAAGCACATCGCACCACTTAATCAAATCCTCCGTTGTAGTAACAATTCCGTCCGTGTAATTTATTTCAATAGGCTTGCCTTCATAGTAACCGATAACATCGGTCGCACCGCCCCAGCTTGTGTTGTCCATACCAAGCGGAGTGAAAATATACTCGTCGAGAATTTCACCGGTACCTTTGCCGAAATCCTTTTCCCATTGATGCACCAACGAGTTAATATCATCATCAGGAGAAAGTCCGCATAAGTAATCATCAGCAATCAGCATACCTTTGTCTTCAAGCAGCAGTATGCAAAACGCAAGAAAATGAAAATACGCAAATCCAATCACAAACCTGCACTTCATACTGAACGGGATATTTTTCTCATAATCAGCCTTGCCCCATACAACAAAGCTTTCTTTTTCATCGTGCGTATAAGAAAAACCGCTGTAATTGTAATCTGCCAGTATCTTGTCAAACCACGGATCAATCTTTTTGCTTTCGGACAATTCATCGTTCAGCGAATTTAGCTGTTGTTCAATATGCTTTTTCTTTTCAATAAGACTTTTCCGCTGTTCCAGAAGTCTTGACGATGAGTTGAGACCATTGCTTGAAATCAAAGCAGGTATCTCTTTCAGAGGAAAATCGAGTCCTTTATAATAAAGAATACCTTTGAGTTGATTAACAGAGCTTTCATCGTAGTATCTGTAACCATTCTGCTGATTTATTTCAACAGGCTTCAGCAAACCAATCCTGTCATAATATTGAATAGTGCGTACGCTCACTCCTGCAATCCTTGCGATTTCACCTACCGATAATTTCATATGTATCACCCTTTCATACATAATTATACACTATTACGCAGGGTAATGGTCAAGAGGTAAAATCAAAAAAATGCAAAAAGACACACGAAATTAACTGTGTGCCTTTTTAGCTGTAATTATAATTCAATCCCAAATTTATTTTCAATAAAGTAACGGTATTCGGGATGTCCATCAGCGTCCTTGTATTCCTGCTTCATAGTGTCATAAATCCATTGCTGTTTCTGTGGACTCATCTGTTCAAAATAAGTAATTGAAATAAGTCCGTCTTTTTCAGCCTTAATAATTTCAGTGTAAGCGTCCTCTATAAATTCACAGCCCGAAACAGCAACAGCTTTTTCTGATGTTACAGCATAGGGAATATTTATTGAGTGTTTGGAATTGCTGATAAATTCAGCAAAGTAAATATATCCCGATACATTTTTGTACGTTTCCGCTAAAGCGTTGGGATAATACTCCTCAATGTTCTGAATATCGTTTTTGTCAAAGCCATAGCTTGCCCATTTATGCCATATTCCCGAATAACTGAATCCTGTTTCCTTGCAGAACTTTTCAATTGCATTGCTAAGATAAACAAGTACATTTTCTCTTTTTTCTGAAAAGTAAATCAAAGGGATATCGTGGTTTGATTTTCGTGGTTCAAGAATTTTTATATCCTTGATTGAAGAAGCGTGATAGAACATTTTAACCACCTCACAGAAATTATATCACAGAAACGAATTTGTTGCAACAGTGGAGTGCTATTTCATAGCAAGGGGTCTGGAAAAGCCTTCGGCTTTTCGGTCCTTCGTCATTTAGTTACATAAAAATAATGAGGACACTCTAAAGAGTATCCTCATTATTTTGGTGCGGCAAATGGGACTTGAATGTACAAATAATCTTTTGCTTTCTTGTGCAAGTTCCCGCAAACAACGTAGATACGCCATTTTGCGCTAACATATAATTTGCTGTTTGCTGTACTTTTATGCAGCCTAATGCAGCTTTAATGGACAAAAAATGGACAAGAATATCTCGTGTGAATTGATTTTTTACTATAAAGTTCTAACTCCAAATTGTTCTCATATATAGTAATTTCAAAATTAATTTATTATTCTATTCTGAAAATACATAAAGAAAAATTTATGTTAAATACTTGACAAATCATTTGAGTTGTGCTATGCTAACTCTGTAAGCTAATGCTATTTACTTAAAGAGGTATTTATGCCAAAGGATAAAACCGCAACTCATCAAAGACTTTTCGAATGTATGCGGAGTGAGTTTCTTGAAAAAGGCTTTGAAAAAGCTTCGCTTAACAATATAGCAAAACAAGTCGGGATAACACCTGCGGCGGTATACAGACATTACCCCAGCAAAGAAGCTATGTTTGAAGCACTTGTGAAGCCTGTTGTAGATGATTTCAATAATGTATTCAACGAATATATGAAGGATATGAACGAGGATGACATAAAAGGTCATATAAGCAATGGTTATTCAACCTTTGAAGACGGCTTTCTCGATTATATCTACGAGCATTTTGAAGAGATAAAACTGCTTATGGTCTGCTCAAAGGGAACTAAATATGAAAGCTTTTTTGATACCCTTGTAAGGACAGAGGAAGAATCCTCGATGCATATGATAAAGATGCTTAAAAAATCAGGATATGAATGTGCGGAGCTTACCGCTGAACAGCATCACATCGCCGCAACAATGTATATGACAGGCTTGTATGAAATAATCCGTCACGATATGCCGAGAGAAAAAGCTGTGGAGTGTATTCAATTCATCTATGATTTTTACGACAGTGCATTGAGATCTGTGTTGAATCTTAAATAGGAAAACGAAAATTTCAGGGAATTATCTCTGAAATTTTTCTGTTATATGTGGTTAGTTAATGCTAACTGAAATTATTAACTAAAGGAGAAGTGTTATGAAAAAACTTACCGAGCTTTCTGATGGTCAGAAAGCAAAAATCACCGCCATAAACGGTGACAAGCGTTATCTCACACGAATTACGGCAATAGGACTCAACATCGGCTGTGTTGTGGAAATGCTTCAAAATGTGAAGCCCAGCCCTATTCTTGTTTACGGCAGGGACACGATGATTGCTCTTAACAGAGCAGAAAGCGAACAAATTATGGTAGAGGTGATATAAATGGCAAATCATAAAATCGCACTTTTAGGACAGCCTAACTCAGGCAAATCAACTATATTCAACAATCTTACAGGCTCCCGTCAGCACGTGGGCAACTGGCCCGGTAAGACGGTAGAGAAAAAAGAGGGTACATTCAGTTTCAACAGCACAGCTTACACTATCGCAGACCTCCCGGGCTCTTACAGCCTTTCCGCAAACTCCGATGAAGAAGTTGTTACCCGTGATTATATAGCATCGGGAGAAGCAGAACTTGTATGCATCCTTGCCGACTCATCACAGCTTGAACGAAGCCTTTTTATGCTTGCGGATTATGCTGGCATCAACACTCCTGCAATGCTTGTACTTACCATGACAGACGTTTCAGAGGAAAAGGGCAGGAAAATTGATGTAAAGGCACTTGAAAAGAAGCTTGGTATTTCTGTTGTAAGTATGGTTGCACCTGAGCTTAAAGAATATGACAAGCTGAAAAAGGCCTTTGAAAGTGCGCTGAAAAGTCCAAAATATCTTAACACAGACAGCCTGTTTGAAATGTATAAGCAGAATGAGCTTTACAACGAGGCATTGGCACTTGTTCCCGAAAAGGGCAAAGAGCATTATTCCGCTGAATGGCTTGCGGCAAAGCTTATGGACGGTGACAAGGTAGTTGCAGAAATGCTTGCTGATAAAAAGGCAGCTTATAAATTCATTGAAAAAGCAAAGAACGGCAGCCTTATAACAAGTGACTGCAAATTTGACTGGATTGCAGAGCTTCTTGACGGTACGGTTACAAAAACAAAAACCACATCTGAGCTGCTTACAAAATTTGACCGAAATGCCATACACCCTAAAAAAGGAAAATGGGTTGCTGTCGGAATCCTACTTGCGGCACTCTGCGGCTCAATGGTTATTGCTGCACCGTTTATGGGTCTGGGATTTGCAATTCTTCCGCCGCTTTCTTCGCTTGTAAAAAATATTGTAGCGTCAGCAGGCGGTCCTGAATGGCTTGCAAGTCTTATTAACACGTCAATCTGCACTCCTATCGGCTGGGTTATAGCAATGGTTGGATTTGTATTCGGCGTAAATCTTGTGTTCGGTTATATTGAACAGGTCGGATATATGGCTCGTGTTTCCTATGTTTTCGATAACGTGATGAACAAGCTTGGTTTGCAGGGTAAATCAGTAATGCCGCTGCTTATGAGCTTCGGCTGTACTATGGGCGGTGCGGCTGGTTCAAGAGTCATTGACAACCACGGTCAGCGATTGCTTACAATCGCCCTTGCGTGGGCAGTACCCTGCGGTGCGATTTTCTCCGTAATTCCAACACTTGCTGCAGCATTTTTCGGCTGGGGCAGTGCGATTGTAATGATGTTCCTGCTTGCACTGATGTTCCTGCATATGTTTGTTACAGTTAAAATTTTCGGCAGAAAATTAAGTCCTAAGGAAAATCGTGCAGGTCTTATTATGGAGCTTCCTCCCTATCATAAACCACGCTGGAAGGACATTATCCGTACAACCCTCAACAATGTATGGGATACCTTCAAAAAGGCATTCAGCGTAGTTTTTGTTATTGCAACCGTGTTCTGGCTTCTTTCCTATTCCTCCAATGCAGGTGAAGCGTCAATGCTTCAGAAAATCGGTGAGGCTATCGAGCCTTTTACAAAGATATTTGGTTTAAGCTGGCAGTCGTTTATGGCATTTGTTGCCTCGGCAGTTTCAAAGGAAGGCGTTCTTGGCGTGTTCAGCGTAGTTTTCACAGGTGACGGCTCTATTATTGATATGGCAACAAAGGTTACATCAGCTGACGTAAATATCGGAGAAATAATGGCAGCGGCTATTTCAAAGGCAGAGGGACTTGCACTTATTGTTGCGGTGACTTTCAATGTGCCTTGCCTTATGGCGGTTGCTTCAACCTATCACGAAACACATTCTCTGAAATGGACACTTAAAGTTGCGGCTTACTACGCTGTATCTGCACTTATTCTTGCAGGTATCACTTACCATATCGCAAACATTTTTATGTGAGGTGCTTATGAAAATTTCACTTCTTGACGCACTTGACAGCAAGAAAATACACTCCACCGCACAGCTTGCCGATATGCTCGGCACGTCTGCCGAAATGATTGAAGCACAGCTTGAACGGTATGAACAGCTTGGCTTTGTAAAGAAAACAGTAATGAACGGCTCTTCAAAATGCGGCGGAGGGTGTAAGAAATGCAGGAACTGCAATCAGAAAAAGCATAGCGTTCCTGTGGTGTTCTGGGAGAAAATCTGAGCGATAACATATAAAAAACGCTGGACAGAAAAACTGTTCAGCGTTTTACGTTATTCAGTTATATCCTCAGCTTTCAGAAGCGGAGTCATACTCTTCATACATATCGCCATAGTCGAGCCGTTATGAAGAAGTGCCGACAGCGACGGTGAAATCACACCGCCGAAACCAAGCAGAAGCAATGCCGTATTAAAACCAACGATGAAGCGGTAATTTGCATTTATCCTTTCCATAAGCTGTTCGCTGAGTTTTCTCATTACGGCAAGCTCTGTAAGACCTGCACCTCTGAGGGTTATGTCAGCGGTTTCCTTTGCAATGTCAGAAGCGTCGCTCATTGCAACCGAAACGTCAGCCGCCGCAAGTGCAGGAGCGTCGTTTATGCCGTCACCAACCATTATCACGCAATGTCCGTCAGCTTTAAGCTGTTCAATGTGACGGTGCTTTTCTTCGGGAAGAACCTGTGCGTGGAACTCGGTTATGCCAAGCTGCTTTGCAATTATTTCAGCGGCAGAATTGCTGTCGCCCGTAAGCATCACAACATTTTCTATGCCGCACTTTTTCATCAGCTTTACAGCCTTGGCAGCTTCTTTTCGCGGCGGGTCGTTTATGCAAAGCACGCCTGCAAGCTTTCCGCCCACTGCAAGATAAATTACCGATGAAGCACCTGCCTTTTCGTTGATGAAAGCCTGCTGTTCTTCCGTGATCGTTACGCCCTCATCCTCACAGACAAAATGACGGCTTCCGATTATTGCACGTTCACCATGAAGCGTTGTTGCAATTCCGTGAGCAACTATGTAGTTCACCTCGGCGTGTTCCTCTGCGTGAAGAACTCCACGCTGTTCAGCACCCTTTACGATTGCTCTTGCCATGCTGTGAGGGAAATGTTCTTCAATACAAGCCGCTGTTTTCAGCACTTCCTCCTCGGTGTAATTCTCAAATGGAATTACCTTTTCAAGCACAGGCTCAGCGTTTGTGAGAGTACCCGTTTTGTCGAAAACAATAGTATCAGCCGCCGCAAAGGCTTCAAGATATTTTCCACCCTTTACCGTAATGCTTCGGTCAGCGGCTTCACGAATTGCTGAAATAACCGAAATCGGAGTGGACAGCTTTATTGCACAGGAATAGTCAACCATAAGCAGTGAAACCGCCTTTGTGATGTTCCTTGTAAGCAGAAGCGTGAGTCCGAAGCCCAGGAAGCTGAACGGCACAATTCCGTCTGCAAGACGTTCTGCACGGCTCTGAATACCTGCTTTGAGATTTTCCGAGCTGTCGATAAGTTCAATGATTTTCTGTATCTTCGTTTCGGAGCTTACCGCTCTTACCCTGACAACTATCGAACCTTCTTCAAGTACCGTACCTGCGAAAACCGTTGCGTTCACGGACTTCATAACAGCAAGCGGCTCACCTGTCATTGAAGCTTCGTTTATGTAAGCCTCGCCCTCGGTTATTT
Organism: Oscillospiraceae bacterium; assembly: GCA_045545795.1. GTDB lineage: Bacteria > Bacillota > Clostridia > Oscillospirales > Ruminococcaceae > RGIG8773. The sequence continues at coordinate 26,038 of JAZQBN010000027.1, read as the reverse complement.
CGCCGTCAACAGGAATAACGCACCCTGTTCTGACACGGATTTTATCTCCGACCTGCAATTCCTTTATTGGAATAAGCACGTCCTCGTTTCCGTTTGCAAGCCACACCTTGTCCGCCTTTATTGCAAGACTTGATGTAAGCACTGCTTTCGTTCTTGCGTGAGTGTATTCTTCAAGAAGTGACGATACGGACAGCAGAAGCATTATAGTCCGTGCCGTGCTGAAATTACGCTGTGCAAGACAGGTTGTGATTGAAGCCGCGTCAAGAACTTCTACCGTAAGCCTGCCCTCCATAAGACACTGCAGGCCTTTCAGAATATACTTTGCGGCTCTGTACGCAACAAAAAACGGACGGAGCGGTGCAGGAACAAGCAGCTTTCTTACAAGATGATTGATACCAAGCTTCACAAGTCCCCTTTTGAAATTCTCGTCAATTTCATTAGTGGTGCTGTCCTCTTCAAGGGGTGCAAGACTGCGGAAATTCAGGCTTTCCACAAAGCTTATAACATCACTGCGATGTTCCTTCTGATAAATTATCAGCAGACCGCCGTTTGCTGAATGGACTTCTGCGGAAAGAATAAAAATGTTAGCTATGGCTAACTTTTGGATACAGCTTTCCAGCGATTTGTCAAACGCATACCCCCCGAAACGGACTCTCATCCTGCCGGGCTTATCAAATACGATCTGATAACGCATTATTCAGCACTTTCCTCAGCAAGGCCGGCCTGTTCCTTAGCTTCGTAGCAAAGGTCCTCAGCCTCGTCCTTCATATTCTGGAACGCTGTCTTTGCATCATGAGTAAGCTTCATACCCTTTGCAAGACCTGTTACTGCAAGCTGTCTTGTCTTCTGAGAGCAAAGTACCTTCTTGCCGATGATTACGCCTGCCGCACCTGCAACAGCACACCAGAGTTTTTCATTTTTAAAGATGTTGTTCATAAGATTTCCTCCTCTGAATTTGATACGGTCATATGCCGTTATTTCAATTATAGCCTGTTTCTGAGAGGGTGTCAATAAAAAACACAGGTTACCCTATGGCTAACTTTTTTACTGCATAATATATGGAAGATTTCAACAATACTCACTTTAAAAATCAAGCTATGTAACAGCATTTTTACAAAAATAAATTTAAACCGTTGACAAAAAGCCAAAAGTATGTTAGCATATGCTTACCAACTTAAAACGGTGAGGGAGTAGTGGCACGAAAGTGTGACAAATCAACATACTGACGAGCGTTTTTCGCAAGTATGGTTTGCCTTAAATAACGAGACTCACGTATTGCCGGTGTTAATTTTAGCAGCGCTGAAATTAGCATTGATGCTGTACGTGCGTCTTTTTTATTTGACGAGTACAGCAGGAGCGGTACTCGTTTTTTGGTTGTCAAAAACAAATCAGAAAGAAGGCAGCTATTATGTTTCTTGAAATCAATGGTATCAGAAAAAGCTTCGGTGAGGGTGAAAGCAGGATTGAGGTCCTCAAAGGCATTGACCTCAACATTGAAAAGGGCGAGATATGCGTTCTTTTAGGCCCGTCAGGCTCAGGCAAATCTACATTGCTTAACATCATCGGCGGCATTGACAACGCAGACAGCGGCTACATTTCCATCAACGGCGAAAAAACTGCGGATATGAATGAAAAGGCGTTGTCCCTCTACCGCAGAAAGCACCTTGGCTACATATTCCAGATGTATAATCTTATCCCGAATCTGAACATCAAAGAAAACATCGAGGTGGGTGCATATTTAAGCGATAATCCTCTCGATGTTGACGATATCCTCCGCACACTTGGTCTTTATGAGCACCGCCACAAGCTTCCTAATCAGCTTTCAGGCGGTCAGCAGCAGCGTACAGCAATCGGACGTGCAATCGTAAAAAATCCTGATATTCTTCTTTGCGACGAGCCGACAGGTGCTCTCGATTACAAAACCTCAAAGGAAATCTTGAAGCTTATCGAGGACATTAACAAAAAGTACGGCAACACAGTTGTAATGGTTACTCATAATGACGCTATCAAGAATATGGCTGACAGAGTTATCAAGCTTCGTGACGGTATGATAAGAAAGAATTACCTCAACGAAGAAAAAATTGCAGCTATGGATCTTGACTGGTAAAAGTTTTGCTTCGCAAAACTTTTACAGGAATGGAGGAAGATAAATGAAAAATCCACTTATCAAAAGAATGCCGAGAGAATTTAAGGGAGAGTTCGGAAAATATGCTGTAATTTTCCTGTTTATGATAATAATGATTGGCTTTGTTTCAGGCTTTATGGTAGCTGCGGGCAGTATGAAAACCGCTTATGACAACAGCTTTGAAAAGTATAATATTGAGGACGGCAACTTCGAGCTGTACAGCAAGGCAGATGAAGAAACCATCAGAAAGCTTGAGGAAGCAGATGTAAAAATCTATGAGAATTTCTATATTGAACGTGAAACAGAAAATATAGAAAGCACCCTGCGTATCTTTAAAATTCGTGAAGAAATCAATAAGCTGTGCGTTATGGAAGGAGAACTTCCCGACAGCGCAAACGAGGTCGCAATAGACAGAATGTATGCCGATAACAACAGTCATTCCGTAAAGGACAAGCTTATTATTGACGGAGAAGAATATGAAATTACGGGGCTGGTTGCCTTTTCGGATTACAGCGCACTTTATCAGAATCCTTCGGATATGATGTTTGAGGCAATACAGTTCGGTGTTGGTGTAATGACAGAAACACAGTTTGACGAGCTTGGTGAAAATGGTCTGCACTTTTCATATTCGTGGAAATATAATAATCCCCCTGCCGATGACATAAAAGCAAAGGAAATGAGTGAGGATTTCCTTGATGTAATCGCAGAAAACGCTGTTGTTACACAATATATTCCTATGTACACAAATCAGGCTATTCAATTCACGGGAAACGATATGGGACGTGACCGAACTACTTTTACCGCTTTTCTGTACATAGTGGTTGCAATAATAGCTTTTATCATGGCAATTACAACAAGCAATACCATTGCAAAAGAAGCGGCTGTTATCGGAACTCTGAGAGCGTCAGGCTACACAAGGGGAGAAATTATCCGTCATTATCTTGCTATCCCTATGACAGTGATAATCGTATCGGCACTGATAGGAAACATTCTCGGATATACAGTCTTTATTGACGTGGCGGTAGGAATGTATTACGCAAATTACAGCCTTCCTACATTCGAAGTAATATGGAATGCCGATGCATTTGTAAGAACTACCGTTGTTCCTGTTATACTTATGTTTGTGATAAACTTTGCGATACTTGCAAGTAAAATGAAACTCTCTCCGCTTAAATTCCTCCGCCGTGATTTGAAAAAGGGACAGAAGAAAAAAGCGTTCAGACTCAACACAAAAATCGGTATTATGCACCGTTTCAGACTTCGTATAATCTTCCAGAATATGCCCAACTATATTATGATTTTTGTGGGAGTTCTGCTGGCGAATGTTATCCTGCTTCTTGGTGCAGGTTTCCCTGAGCTTTTAAGCAATAACCAGCGTCTTGTTACGGAAAATATGATTGCAGAGTATCAGTATATCCTTAAAGCTCCTGTCGAAACAGAAACAGACACTGTCGAAAAATACTGCACAGCCTCTCTTATGACGATTGAAGGCAAGCTTGCAAGCGAACCCGTAACGCTGTACGGTGTTGATGAAAACAGTAGCTATGTAAATATTGATACAAATGACGGTGTTTATATTTCCGACGCTTATTCAAATAAATTTGATTTAAAAACAGGCGATACCATCACCCTTAAAGAAGAGTTCGGCTCAAAGGAATACAGCTTCAGAATTGATGGAATATATGATTATCCTACTATTATTGCTGTATTTATGGATATGGACTATTTTAATGAGACCTTCGGAAACGATGAGGGATGTTACAACGGCTATCTTTCAAAAGAAGAGATAAGCGACATTGACGATATGCTTATTGCCGCAAAAATAACCGAAAACGATTTGACAAAGCTTGCACGTCAGATGACTCATTCTATGGGACCGATAATGGATATGTTCCTGTATTTCGGAATTGTAATGTTTATGCTTATCATCTACCTGCTTTCAAAAATCGTCCTTGAAAAGAATGCACAGTCAATTTCTATGACCAAGATACTTGGTTACAGCAATGCTGAAATAGGCGGACTTTACATTGTAGCTACAAGCATTGTTGTTGTGCTTTCCTTTGTTCTTTCAATGCCACTTGTGGATATGATAATGAGATTTGTTTGTGAAAAAATATTCTCATCATATTCGGGGTATCTTCCTTACGCTGTACCTGCAATGGTTTATGTAAAGATAATTTCCATTGGTATTATCGCTTATGCTATCATTGCCTTTGCACAATTTCATAAGCTCAGGAAAATTCCTATGGATATGGCTCTCAAAAACGTTGAGTAATTTTCAATTTCAAAAACGCTGGACAGAAAATGTTCAGCGTTTTTGTTATCAGGTTAATCAGCGGCTAACTTTTTATTGACAAAAAGGGAAAATTATGCTATAATTTATTTGGTGTAAAAACACACCATTTTTTAATAAACATAAGTTAGCTATAACTAACCTATCTGCAAATACGGCTTCATGCCGTATTTGATTTGTATATAAGTTAGCTATAGCTAACAGAAATTGAGGGATAATAATGACAGCAGCAGAGCTTAAATATCTTACGGCTATAAAGGAATTATATGACGGCACAGTTGGCATAAAACTCATCTCCATTGCCGCAAAAATGAATGTAACAAAGGTCAGCGTCTACAGGGCGGTTGAACGCCTTGAAAATCACGGCTACATAAAGCGTGACGAAAAAAATAAAGTAGTTATGACGGAGCACGGCTATGAACAGCTTGAAAAGTACAACGTACTTATCGGCTGGCTGAATAATCATTTGCAGAAGTATTGCAGAGTGTCCGCTGAAACTGCATACAACGACGCAATCGGTGCGGTCTGTGCTTTCAGTGATGAAACGAGATTGGCAATAGCTGAATTTATAGCAAAAGCAGAGGAGAAAGTTAATGATTGATAAGGAATTGCTGAAGCTTCTGGGCGACAACAAAAAATATATATTTTACGCCGTAGGATTTATGGTGCTGGGGCTGTTTGCAAATCTTACAGTTACAGCAAGCATCTGTCAGACCATTTATCTGCTTTCACAGGAAGTAAAGCTGTCTGAGCACATAACTCCTGCAATATGCGGTATTGTCGGAATTATTGTACGATACACCGCAAGCCGTATCACAGGCAATCTGAAAGATTTGCTCGGACGAAAAGCCAAAAAGGATTTGCGTGAACAGACCTACAACAAGATTGTAAAGCTTGGTGTACGAAGCACTGACGGAATGAGCATTGCAGGGCTTACACAGGTTGCAATGGAGGGAATTGAACAGCTTGACCTTTATTATTCCTCATACATTCCCCAGTTTTTCTATGCTATGCTTGCACCGATTATACTTTTCGGAGTAACTGTGGGAATTGACTGGAGAGTTGCTGTCGTACTGCTTTGCTGTGTACCGCTTATCCCAGTTTCAATCATAGCTGTATCAAAATATGCGAAGAAAATTTTTGCAAAATACTGGGGCAAATACACCTCAATGGGGGACAGTTTTCTTGACAGTGTGCAGGGTCTTCGTGAGCTGAAAATTTTCCGTGCAGACGCTGCTCAGCACGTTATGATGAATGAGAATGCGGAGGAATTCCGCAAAATCACAATGAAGGTTCTTGTTATGCAGCTGGCAAGCACAACTATAATGGATATGGTTGCTTACGGCGGTGCAGGAATAGGAATTGCCTTTGCGGTAACGGGTGTTGTAAACAGAGGTTTATCGCCTGTTTCGGCATTGTTCCTGATACTCGTTGCGGTGGATTTCTTCCTTCCGCTTCGTGTGTTCGGCTCAGCCTTTCACGTTGCAATGAATGGTGCAAGTGCAGGCAGGAAGATACTTTCCCTGTTAAATCAGCCTGACCCTGTATGGGGTACTGAAAATGTTACCGGCACCGAACTGAAGCTTGACAATGTTACCTTCAGCTATGACGGTGAACGTGATGTGCTGAAAAATGTAAGCGTAACATTCCCCAAAAATAATATGACAGCAATCGTAGGCGAGAGCGGCTGTGGCAAGTCAACAATCGTAAACCTGCTTTTCGGTGCACTCCGTCCGAATGAGGGTAAAATCACAGTTGGCGGAAAAAGTCTTGAAAGCCTGTCCCGTGAAGCATATTACTCAAAGCTTGCGGTTGTAAGCTACAACACATACATTTTCAACACAACTGTCCGCGAAAATTTCAGACTTGTGAAAAATGATGTTACCGATGAGGAAATTTTCGCAGCACTTGAAAAGGTTAATCTTAAACAGTTTATTATAGATAACGGCGGACTTGACAAAGAAATCACCGAGGACGCAAACAACATTTCAGGCGGTCAGAAGCAACGACTTGCCCTTGCCGTAAACCTTGTTGCTGACAAGGAAGTTTATATTTTTGATGAGGCAACAAGCAACATCGACATCGAAAGTGAAACGATCATAATGCGTAATATCAAGGCGCTGTCCGAAAGAAAAAGCGTTATCGTTATTTCGCACAGACTTGAAAACGTTGTTCCTGCCGATTGCATTTATTTTATGGAAAACGGCGAGGTCAGGGAAAGTGGTACACACGCCGATTTAATGAGCAGAAACGGCGGTTATGCCGCATTGTACACCGCACAGAAAAAGCTTGAACAGGGTTACACGGAGGTGAGCGAATGAGTAATTCACGCAGAAGCGGCGCAAAAATTATGGCAAGCCTTATAATGCTTCTTGGCTCACTTGCCTACATAATGGTGCTTGCTGTCATAAACGGCTCTTTCGGATTTGTCTGTGCAATGGGCGTTACACTTTTCGGTGCAGTTGGAATTGCAAAGGCTATGGGTGAAGCAATCACGCTTTCTTATGGCTGGATTATCGCCCTTGCAATCGGCTGCGGAGTAATGCGTGGACTGCTCCGCTATCTCGAACAGTACGGCAACCACTACATCGCTTTCCGTCTGCTTGCGGTGCTTCGTGATAAAATTTTCGGTGCACTCCGCACACTCTGTCCCGCAAAGCTTGAGAGCAAGCAGAAAGGCTCAATAATTGCAATGATAACCTCGGATATTGAAACACTGGAGGTTTTCTATGCACATACAATTTCTCCGATTTGTATTGCAATAATCGTATCGCTGGCGGTGTTCATTTTCGTTGGTACGGTTTCACATTGGTATCTTGCTTTCGTGGCACTTCTCGGATATATTCTTGTAGGAATAATCGTACCGTTGATTTCTTCGGGTAAGCTTAAAGAGTCAGGAGTAAAATATCGTGCGGAATTTGCAAACTTCAACGCATATTTTCTTGACAGCATAAAAGGCATCAAAGATATCGTTCTGAACAATGCAGGCGAAAACCGCAAGTCAGAGGTGAATCGCCGTTCCGATATTCTTCTTGCTGAAACAAAAAAGATGAAAAACGACATTACAAAAGCTTCCGCCGCAACGGAGCTTACCGTTTCGCTGATTATTTTTGCCACGCTTGCGGTTGGTGTAATTCTTGTTACAAAGGATATGCTTTCTCTCGGTAAAATGATTATCGGAGTAACAGCCGTATTCGGCTCATTTGGTCCTGTTATTGCAATTTCAGCACTTCCGGGCAATCTTACACAGACCTTTGCAAGCGGTGACAGAGTGCTTGATCTGCTTAATGAAAAGCCTGCGGTTGAGCCTGTGAAAAATGGCGAGAAATTTAATTTTGACAATCTTGAAGTGACCGACTTGTCATTCTCTTACGACAGTGAAACACAGGTGCTTTCTGATATTTGTCTGCACGCAGAAAAGGGCGAAATTATAGGTATCGTGGGCGAAAGCGGATGCGGTAAATCCACTCTGCTGAAACTTCTTCTCCGCTTTTGGCAGAAGGACAAAGGCATTATCTGCTACAACGGAACTGACATTGATAAAATTGATGAAGCAAGCCTGCTTGATAACGTAACAATGGTAAGTCAGGTTACATATCTTTTTGATGAAACCATTGAGGACAATCTCTGCATTGCTAAATCTGATGCAACACAGACTGAAATTGAAGCGGCTTGCAGAATGGCTTCTGTGCACGATTTTATTATGTCACTTCCCGATGGATACAAAACAAAAGTCGGTGCACTTGGCGATAATCTTTCCGCAGGCGAAAAGCAAAGGCTTGGACTTGCCCGTGCATTTTTAAGGGGAAGCGATTTAATCCTTCTTGACGAGCCTACAAGCAACGTTGACAGCATAAACGAGGGTATCATTCTTAAAGCACTTAAACAGCAGAAGCAAAGCAAGAGTATTATTCTTGTATCTCACCGTGAATCAACAATGGCGGTTGCTGACCGTGTTTACAGGGTTGAGGGAGGACGGATTTATGAGTGCTGTTGAAACAAAACGTCAGCGGGAGAAAAAGACGGTTGCACTTATGATAAAGCTTTATTGCAGGAAAAAGCACGGGACAAAGAATGAGCTTTGTCCCGACTGCAAGGCACTTTCCGAGTACGCCGCAATGCGCAGTGACAAGTGTCCTTTTATGGAAAGCAAGACCTTCTGTTCTAATTGTAAGGTACACTGCTACAAACCTGATATGCGTGAGAAAATACGAGAGGTAATGCGTTTTTCGGGACCGAGAATGATTTTGTATCACCCGATAATGGCAGTACGTCACGTTATTGAAAGCAAAAAAGAAAAAAAGGGAATCGCTGATTAAATCGTTTCAAGCCCCACTCAGTCAAGCATTTTCGTGCGGCTGAAACGATGCCTTCAGCTTTAATCAGCAATTTCCTCAGATTGGAGAATATGCAATGAAGAAAGTTTTATTGATAATTTTAGGTTGTATAGGCTTGGGACTTGGTGCGGTAGGTGCAGTTGTACCTATGCTGCCTGCGTTTCCGTTTCTTATGCTGGCGGCGGTGTGCTTTGCAAAAAGTTCTGAAAAACTTGACCGTTGGTTCAAGGGCACAAAGCTATACAAGAATAACCTTGAAACCTACGTCAAGGGTCAGGGTATGACTAAGAAAACAAAAATCAAGGTTATGATTACGGTTACAGTGCTTATGTCAATCGGATTTGTGATGATGTTCTCAAAAGCGATTTATGTACCTTGTATCATACTTGGCTGTGTATGGCTGTTCCATATTATTTATTTTGCATTTGGAGTTAAAACGTACAGACCGACGGAATAAAATACAGAGGTGCACAATGGAAAAAACAAAGAAAACAACTTTAGTTAAATATATCATAACAGGAATTTTAAGCGTCGTATATTTCTATTTTGCAACGAAATTAAGCTGTATGCTTGGTTATGTGGCATTGTCAGAACTGAACAGCTCAAATTTTTTTCAGCGTCTTATAAGCGATTGCATTTCAACACTTGTCCCTGTAATCGCCATACTGATTGCCTTCCGCAAAACACCAGATAAACTGGGAATAAGCTTCAAACAGCCTGTTCTGTGCATAGTATTGCTTGCGGTCTATCTGCTGTGTTTTGTTCTTCACGGAGATTTTACAGTGAGCGGGTGGTACAAGCTTTTATTCTACATAATTTTCGTTGCAGGCTTTGAAGAATTATGGGCAAGAGGTTTATTGTACCTGCAATTAAAGCCTTGCGGAAAAGCTGCGGCAATTCTTGTCAGCGGTGTATTTTTCGGAATTATGCACGCAGTTGTGCCGTCAGTTCTGAACGGCGACGGATTTGGCGAAATGTTCTCATCAATGTTCAGTTACCTTGGCTTTGGTCTGATTGGAGGACTGCTGTTTATTTTCCTGTTTGAGATGAGCGGCACGATTTTTGTCCCTATTCTCATACACGCTGTTATGGACTTTGCACCTTATCCGCTGGTATATATCGGATCTTTAGTCGGAACAGTTGTGTGGCTGATTATTATCAAGAAAAAAGAAAGTGAGAAAGCTTTATGAAATTCTACATCTGCGGATATTCGGTTATTACGCTTTTGAATTTGATTTAAGGAGAAACAATTATGAGCGATAAAATTAAAAATTCATACAAAGTTTCAAAAAATATATATGATGATACTCTCACTCAGAGTAAATGGTGGAGCAGGATGTACATAAAATTTTTCTGGGGAGGTGTTGATGATAACGAAATAGCACGGGAGGTTCTCAAATATATTCCCGATAATTTCAGCGGCAGACTTCTTGATGTTCCAGTCGGGACAGCGGTATTTACCTATCAGAAATACAAGACGCTTAAAACCGCAGATATAACTTGTCTTGATTACAGCATGGATATGCTGGAGCAGGCAGAAAAGAAATTTGCCGAAAACAATGTCAATAATGTAACCGCTGTTCAAGGGGATGTCGGTAATCTTCAATTTGAGAACGAAAGCTTTGACATAGTGCTTAGTATGAATGGTTTTCACGCTTTTCCCGACAAGAAAAGAGCGTATGCCGAGGTCGAGCGTGTGCTTAAACAAGGCGGAAAATTTATCGGCTGTTTTTATATCAAGGGTAAATCAAAGAAAACCGATTGGCTTGTAAATAATATTCTTGCGAAAAAGGGTTGGTTTACTCCGCCGTTTGATACAGTGGCAAGTCTTGAAGAAACACTCAATAAACACTACCGTATAAAGAATTTTCATGTGAAAGGTTCTATGGTATATTTCTGTGCGGTGAAAAGATAAAATTTATTAGGGAGAAAACAATATGAAATTCTACTGTTACGGAAACAAAACAAATCCCCCGATAATGCTTTTCCCGGGAACGTGGTGCCTGCACACAAGCTTTAGCACGGTTATTCCATTGCTTGAAAAAAGCTTTTATGTTATAGCTGTTTCCTATGACGGATTTGACGAAACGGAAGATACCGTTTTCCCTGATATGATAACCGAAACGGAGAAAATCGAAGCTTACATAAAAGAGAATTACAACGGCAGACTTTTTGCCGCTTACGGCTGTTCGCTGGGCGGTTCATTTGTCGGACAGCTTGTTCAGCGTAAAAATATTCACATTGACCACGGCTTTATCGGTAGCTCTGACCTTGATCAGTCGGGCAAGGTTAAAGCGTGGCTTATGACAAAGCTGTTCGGCGGAATGATGGTTAAAATGCTTCAGACAGGTAAATATCCGTGGTATATGAAAAAAGGCTTTGAGAAAAATCTTGAAACGGAATACGGTAGAAAATTCTATGAAATGCTTGGTATCGGCAAGGGTGGCTATCCTTTTATTAAAAAAGCAAGTGCCGAAAATCAGTTTTACTCCGACCTTATAACTCCTCTTGAGGAACAAATCAGTGCTGACGGCACCCAAATTCACGTTTTCTATGCACAGAAAATGGGTGAAAAATATTTTGAGCGTTACAAGAAGCATTTTAAAAATCCACACATTGTTGCACACGAGTTACGGCACGAAGAATTGCTGATATGCTATCCTGAAAAATGGGTGGAGGAGATTGAAAAATGCTGTTTTGGATAAGACACTCAGACTTGTCTGACGGCAGTTATTGTCACGATGAGATTATAAAAAGACAAAAGTGAAAAGATAAGATTGAAATAAAAACATGGCTGTCCTTTATGGACAACCACGTTTTTATCTGTACTATTTTACTTATCTTCGATTATAATTTATCCTGCAAATAATTTCAACACTCAAAATTAAAACAGGGAACTGCTTCACCATACAAAACAAGTTTCATCGTGAAGTAAATTCATCAATTACACCGTTTTCTATTCTCAGAATATGTGTACAACACCTTGAAATCAGCTCAGGGTCATGAGTGACAACAAAAACAGTTTTCTTATTTTTCAGAGAGGACAGAAGCTTGGCTGTCTGTTCCATATGCTTAAAATCAAGTCCGCTTGTAGGCTCGTCAAAAAGCAGGATTTCTTTATCTGCAAGCATTGCCGAAGCAATTGCTGTGCGCTGTTTCTGTCCTCCCGAAAGGCTCATAGGATGACGCTGTGCAAAACCGTCCAAATCAAGTTTCTCAAGGATTTTCTGCACCTTGCCTGCATTTTCTTCATTCATTCCAAGCTGAACTTCTTCCTCGACGGTTTCACAGAAAAGCTGATGATTAACATCCTGCATTACCATATAGCACTTTTTCAGCAGCTGCCTTGATTTCAGCGTTTCACCGTTCAGCAATACCGTTCCCTTAAACCGTTTTTCAAGTCCACACAGACAGCGTGAAAAGGTGGATTTGCCTGCACCGTTGTGTCCTGTTACGGCAACGATGATGCCCACGGGGATTTCAAGCTTCGGGATATTAAGCACCTCTTTTTTGTCGTAGGAAAAGCTGAAATTATTCAATGTCAATATATCTGTTCCGCTGAAGTTACCGACAGTCTGAACTGCATTTTCTGCAAAAAGAGGACGCAGACCATAAGCTTTTCTTTCTTCATCGGAAAGTGCCGCAAATTCTTTCATTGTCATATCAAATTCAATTCTGCCGTTTTGAGTGCAAATGACCCTGTCGCATATTTCACGGAGCCAGTAAAGGCGATGTTCGGCAATAATAATGGTCTTGCCGCTTTGTTTCCATTTCAGCACGGTTTCTTTCAGTTCTTCAATAGCGTTCAGGTCAAGGTTTGAGGTAGGCTCATCAAGCACCATTATTTCAGGCTGAAGTGCCGAAACAGAACCGCAGGCTATCTTCTGTTTTTCGCCGCCTGACAGCTCAAAAATGTTTTGTCCCATAAGAGATTTAATGTTCATTTCAGCTGTAACTTTGTCAATTCTCGAAAGTATTTCCGCTTCGGGTAAACCCATATTTTCACAGCCGAATGCAAGCTCGCTGGTTGTATCAACGCAGAAAAACTGACTTCTCGGATTTTGAAATACGCTTCCAACTTTTTTAGCGGTTTCGTAAAGCTCCGACTTTGTAACATTAAGTCCATTTGCAATGACCTCGCCATGCATTTCGCCTTCATAATAGTGTGGGATAAGTCCATTGATAAGCCTTGTGATCGTGGTCTTTCCGCTGCCTGATTCGCCGCAGAAAAGCACGCACTGTCCGTCGGGAATTGTCAGAGTAATATCGTGAATTGAGCCTTCGTCAGCGTTTTCGTGACGGAAGCTTACATTTTTTATTTCAATCATAGCTTACCTCCGTTATATTCCGACAATATCAAGTATCCACAGCACATAAGGAACAATGCTTACCGCAATAAAAATAAAATCCTGAACCTTGAAGCCGATATTGCATATATTTGTACGGCGAACCTCTCCGCCCAATCCTCTTGTCAGAGCCGCTGCTGAAAGCTCCTCGCCGATTTTTACACAGCAGGTCATAAGCGGTACAATGCGGTACTCCAGAATTTTTCCTGCATTCTTGCCGCCTAGGTGTATCCCACGCATTTTCATTGCCGCATTTATAGAAGCGGCTTCATCGAAAACGGTAGGGAAAAAGCGGAACATTACAGAAAGAGGAATGATGATTTTCTCACTCAGCTTCATTCTGAGCATTGCCGCTGTGAATTCACTTACGGTTGTTGTGGAAACAAGATAACCGCCCATCATAATGCTTGGAAGAAAACGTGCAAGAATACCGCTGCAGCCAAGAAGGATATAGTGCAAAGCACCTGTTGTCATAGGTCCGAAAATCGTATACATTGAGTAGGACAAAACAAACAGAATAACAAAAGTAATTGCCGTTTTCCATTTTCGTGCCGAAAACAAAAGCACCGCAGGCATAGCGCAGAACAAGGGCGTGAGAGACTGAACTCTCTCGCCCCCTGCCGAGCCGAGAACAAAAATTGCCATATTGAAAAGCATAAGTAGCTTTGTTCTCGGGTCAAGCACAAGACCTCTGTCGGTAACGCTCGCCTGTAAAATACTGCGACCCATTAAACGATACCTGCCTTGACAAAGTGTTTTTTAAGCAGCGCTTTGCCGAGGAGTGCACCGAGAATACCGAACACAAATGCAAGAATACAGATTACGGGAGCTGTCCAAGGCTGCATAATTCCGCCGAGGGTATCAATGTATTCCTGACCGAATTCCTGTCTTGAAGCAAAATAGCCCTCACGGTCAATGTAAAGAGGAAGGAAGTTGCCGAAAAGCATAACGCAGAGTACGCCGTGGCTTAAAACGGTCTTTGCGGCACTCTGAAATCCGCCACTTTTTGCAACAAGGTCAGCAAGCAGACCAAACACAACACCAAAGATTGCAGGATAAATACCCATTCCCGTTACCCAGAGATAAATGCCCACAATAATGCCCATAATTGTAATCATACCGAATTTCTTAACCTTTGTGTAGAAAAGCATCATAGGAATACCGCCGATAAGAGGGCAGAGTACAGCAAGCATAGGCATCATAATAGGAATATAGCCGAGCATTGCGATACACGTCATTATAACGCAGTAAATTGCCGCATAAATACCGATGTTGATTAAATCTTTACCCTTGAGTTTGTTTTCATTTTTCATAGTAATAACCTCTTTCTTAAATTAAATTTTCCATCCAATCGCATTTTCTCTCGACTGAACAAATGATTTGTAAATGCCGTCTGTTTTCATAAGCTGTTCGTGAGTGCCCTGTTCGGCAATTCTGCCCTTGTCAACAACGATGATATTGTCAGCGTTGCGTACAGTTTTAAGACGGTGGGCTATCATAATAACTGTCTTTTCCTTTGTAAGTTCCTCAATTGCTGTTACAAGCTCCCTTTCATTTTCGGGGTCAACGTTTGCCGTTGCTTCGTCAAGAATTATGACGGGAGCATTTTTCATTATTGCTCTTGCAATGGAAATTCTTTGCTTTTCACCGCCTGACAAGCTTGCACCGCCCTCGCCGATAACCGTATCATAACCATTCGGCAGACTCATAATGAAATCGTGACAGCAAGCCTTTTTCGCTGCTTCAATAACCTTTTCCATGGATGCTTCGGGCTGACCGAAACGGATATTGTTTGCAATGGTGTCGCTGAAAAGATATACATTCTGGAACACGAAGCTGAAATTTTTCATCAGGCTGTCCATACTGTACTCCTTTACGTCTGTGCCGCCGAAAAGAATACGTCCGCTGTCAACGTCCCAGAAGCGTGAAATCAGGTGACAAAGGGTCGTTTTGCCGCCGCCCGAAGGACCAACTATTGCAGTTGTTGTCTTTTCGGGAATACGCAGGGAAACATTGTCAATTATCTTTCTGTTTTCATAGGAAAAGTCCACATTTTCAAGTGTAATGTCAAAATTCTTCGGAGTAATATCTTTGCCGTCAATATCCATTTCAGGCAGTTCAAGGATAGCCTGTGCCTTTGCTACAGCCTGGTCAACACTACGAATCAAAGCTGAATAGTTGCCTGCCGTTTCAAGGGCGGAGAAAAGAATGAACGAAGCAATAACCATTACAATTGCATTAAGAAGCTCCATTGTGCCGTTCAGGTAAAAGTACACCGAAAGAAAAGATATCAGCGTACCGAGAAGCTTGATGGTGATATTCTGCAAAAACATAAGCGGAATAAATTTGAATTCCATATCAGTGCAGACCTTGCTGTTTTCATGTATCGCCTCGTTAAGCTCCTTGCTTTTTTCGCCTGTCAGATTGTAGGCTCTTACCTCGGAAATGCCGTGGAGATATTCAAGAATTTTTGAAACAAGCTTGCTGTCGGAGTTGTCCTTTATAGGAGCCATTATCTGTCCACGCTTCTGCAAAAATGTGTTTACGATAAAATAAAGGATAACGCCTGCTATTGAAACAAGTCCTATGCGTATATCAAAAAAGCATACCATCATTACAACAAACGCTGTTGTCAGAATGCCCTGTGTAACAAGCATTACAACTCTTGTGGCAACGTCTGCGAGAGCCTCCATTGTGTTTGTTGCGACAGAGGTTATGTAGCCCAGACTGTTTTTATTAAAATAACCCATAGGAAGATATTTAAGGTGCTCTGCAATTTCAATACGCTTATCGGCGCATGTTCCGTAGCCTCCTTCGGTTTGAAGCATAACGGATCTGTAGCTTATAATAGCATTGCCCGAAACGCTTACAAGCATTATTCCAAGACTTCCGAGAATGTGAAGCATTGTAACATTTTTATCAAGCACACCGCTCATCATTAAAGCGATTGCAGGAATTTTCATAGCTTCAAAAATTGCTTTTACAACACCGAGAATAATTGATTTGTAGAATTTCTTTCTGTTATCCTCACGGCAGAAAGAAAAGAAACGTTTTAATGTATTAAACATTTTCCTCGCCTCCCTTCGTATCCTTTACGGAAATGTGCGCATACCACATATCAGCATAAAGTCCGTTCTGATTGAGAAGTTCTTCGTGCGTGCCGCTTGCATTTACCTTGCCGTTTTCAATTACGAAAATCCTGTCGCTGTCAGTAATCGTTGAAAGTCTGTGAGCAATAACGATAAGCGTTTTACCTTTGACAAGTCTTGCCACTGAGGCTTGAATAAGTGCTTCGTTTTCAGGATCAGTGTAAGCTGTTGCTTCGTCAAGAATTACAATCGGCGCATTTTTAAGCATTGCTCTTGCAATGGAAATACGCTGTCTTTCACCGCCCGAAAGATGACCGCCTGCACCACCGACTACTGTGTCATAGCCCTTTTCAAGCTGCATTATAAAATCGTGACAGCCGCATTTTTTCGCCGCTTCGACAACCTCGTCATCAGTAGCACCCTGTCTGCCCATTCGGATATTTTCCATAACGCTTTGGTCAAAAAGAAAATTATCCTGAGAAACGTAGGCAATCATTTTGTTGTAATCCTCGGAGCTTATTTCACGAATATCAACATCGCCGATCTTTATATTTCCGCTTTTCACGTCCCACAGTGACGCTATGAGCTTTGCTATCGTGGATTTACCGCTTCCGGAAGGCCCTACAAAAGCGTTTACAGTGCCTTCTCCGATTTCCATATCAATGCCATGAAGCACTTCCTTTTCGTGATAACCGAAGGTTACATTTTCAAGGGTAATGCCGTAATTTTTCGGCTGTGCCTTTGTCTTTTCGGGGCGGGGGAGTTCAGGCTGTGTAATAATTCCCGTAACCTCGCCGATAATGGTATCAAGCCTTGCCAGATCGTCCTTATAGCTCATTACCGACATAAGTGAAGCGATAAGACCAACCGAAAGAATTATTACCTGCACAAAAACATCGGCTTCAAGGGAGCCACCCTTGTAAAGCAGACCGCCTATGGGCAGTATCGAAAGCATTGTTGCGGGAAAAACCGAAAGAGAAATGTTGAAGTAAAGGTTACAGCCACGCATCCATTCTATGTAGCAATCTGCACCCTCTTTTGCGGCAACAACAAACTTTTCGTATGAGCTTTGTGCCTTGCCGAAAGCCTTGATAACCTCAATACCGCCGATGTATTCCACCGCTGTATCATTGAGTGCCTTGGTCTTGTTAATGGCATTCTGATAGTTGACCTCATAGTCCTTCATCATACCGCCGAAGAAAACCAGAGCAATCGGAATTGTTACAAGTGAAGCAAGTGCCATTCGCCAGTCAAGGTTGAAAAGGTACACAAGCAGACCCAGCGGCACAAGCAGGTTTGATGTAAATTCAGGGACGATATGTGCCATTGTGGTTTCAATTGTATCAACACGCTCAACTATAATATTTTTAAGCGAGCCTGACGGCGTATCAAGCACATATCCCAGAGGTACTCTGCTTAATTTTTCACAGCA
The DNA here is from genome assembly GCA_045545795.1 of Oscillospiraceae bacterium. GTDB lineage: Bacteria > Bacillota > Clostridia > Oscillospirales > Ruminococcaceae > RGIG8773. Next base: position 8,416 of record JAZQBN010000027.1, on the reverse strand, counting down.
GCGTTTGCGGATATTTCCCAGCACCGTAAAGGTTGCCTTATGGGAAAGGGATGTTGAAATGCTGTGGAACAAACATCTTCCTGCCCATAGCAATGCAATTATGATAATGCTTTTTGTGTAAACATCAATATCCCTGCAGCAGTCAAGAAGATTTTTTACAATATCCCCTATGAGGAAATACGGGAGAATTCCGCATAGCACACCTGCAATCGCAAAGGCGACGCTTAACCCGTACACAGGTTCATGCTCGCCTGCAAATTCCCATATCCACGAGAAAGGTGAGCGTTGTTTTTCGTTGTTCAAGCTGTTCACTCCTAACCTAATCTTTTTCTGTATTCCAACGGAGTTGTCCCCATTGTGTCACGGAATGCGGCAGAAAACTTGCTTGGGTTATCATATCCTACAAGTGCCGCAATTTCGTTGATTTTTATGCTCTTGTCCTGCACAAGAAGTGAGGCGGCATAATTCATTCTGTACTCACGCATATAGCTGTAAACAGGACTGCCGTAAACTCCCTTGAAACAGCTTTTCAGCATTGACAGTGACATACCAAATTCTGCTGACAGTTCATCAAGGGTGTAGCTTTTAGACAGGTCGGAAACCATAAGCTCGTGCATAGCTTTGATTTTTTCAATCTGTCCCGAATAAAAATATGGCTTTTCTTCGTTTTGTTCTTCGGCTTTTACCATGCTCAGCCTGATAAGAAGCTCGGTAATTTTTATTCTGAAATAATCCGTGCGGATTTCTGACGGAACATTGTAAAGATCGGAGAAAATACGCTCAACAGCTTCATTTTTTCGTATTACAAACGGCTTTTCTCCACTGCCGAATTTTTCAGCAAGCTGATTAAGGTCAACCGAAACAGAGGGCATTGCTGCTTTAAAAGCCGTTTCAGCACATTCAAGCTGAAAGCCTATTGTAAGGCCGTGATAATGGCACAGCGGGAAATTCATACTCCCTGTATGGTGCACACGTCTGTCAATACGCATATCACCTGCTTCCATATAGTAAAGCATATCCTTGTCGGTACGGTGTTCGATTCGTCCCTCACGGCAATGGTCAATGCAGAGCACGCTTTCTTCACAGGAAAATCCGCTGTAGCATTGCCGCATATGAAAATCGTTGAACATAAGATATACGCCGTCAAAAACGCTGTACATTGTCATTGTTCCTTCGCCTGATTCGTCATCAACACGCAGTATTTTGCAATCCGCCGTTTCAACTATTTCACGGACATTGCTGCCAAGCTGTGCTGTGCGGAACAACTCCCAGACATAATTTTTTATGGTAATCACCTCACTCGGTTAGCTTTGGCTAACTCAATCTTGTAAAAAACAGCTTTCTTCAAAGCTGTGACTTATTATATCAGAAAGATAATCAAATTTCAACTCCAATTTGTTTAATATACTCCAATCAGTTTTTGAGTTTTAAGAATATTTTCAATGCAGCATCAGACAAATTTTTTATATGGAGTGAAAATTCCAAGAGAGAAAATGCAAATACTTCAGAAAAACAAGTTATATTCATTGACAAATATAAAGAAAAGGTGTACAATACAGTTAGTTGTAGCTAACCCAAGGAAATATATTATGGTACTGACAATAGAAATTATCGTGCTGTGTGTATTATTCAGTATAATTATAATAATCGGAACAAAGAAAAATCCGCTTGGCGGTCTGCACAACTTGCCTAAAGCAATTCAGGAACGTGTTGCTTCTCTGCCAGAGTATAAGGACAGAAATGTTCAGGTCGTTTCGGCTAAAAAGCGTATACTCAAAAAGCTGCCTGCACTTGTGATACTTGCCTGTGTATTCTGTGCAATGATTTACGGAGCAGGTGCAAGAACATTTCTGCAAGGGTTTTTATACACCTTTATTCTGTGGACAGTGATAAAGCTGTATATAACAATAGTGCTGAACTGCGGCTGGTATGCCCACACTCCGTCCGTATGGCTAAAGGGCACGGAGGATATGAAATCAGAGTATCAGAACTACAAATTCTACCTTTCAAGTATTCCCCGAAGTATTGCAGCAGGGGCAGCTGTGGCTGTGCTTGTGGGTGTTGTTATTATGATTGCAGGTGGCAATTGAAATGAAACTTAAACTCGGAGATGTACAGGAAACAATGCTTATTCCTCTTTCCGTAAGGGCAATAGAAACAAAACGGAGGATAAAAATATGTTAATGGCTTTTTCAATTATTGGACTTATGGGCGGAATATTCTGTGCTGTGGCAGATATGCTGCTTGATTTAAAGGGCAAGGACAACAAAAAGCTGGGTAAAAACGGCATTATAGACAGCAACTGGGAAAGAATGAGCGAATGGCGCTTCAAGGCGTCTGTTCTTGTGGTGATGTTTGCTGTGCCTATGTATGCTCTCGGAATGTGGTCGCTGAGCGAACAGATTGGCGGCACTATCGGAACAATGCTCAGAGCCGCTACGTTTACAGGCTCTGTGGGTGGATTTTTTATCCACGCATTTCTTTGCCTTCTGCCGATTGTATACAAAAACAGTGCAGACAAAGAACAGGCTGTCAATATTATCGACAAGCTGTACGAAGCAATAAAAATTCCTTTTCTTCTTCTCTATCTCATCCTTACTCTTGCTTCAACTGTGCTCGTAATAATTGCTATTGCAAACGGAAGTCTTGACGTGCCATGGGTCTGTTATCTGCTCAATCCTATCGTGTTTATGATTATAGGTATTTCACTTCGCTTTGTAAAATATGATTTGTTCTGTGACCTTCCGGGTATTTGTATGCCAAGTCTTGGTCTGGGAATGTTCGGACTTATCGGTATTATAAATCTTATGTAAATGGGATAACGTGATGAAAATACTTGCCATTCTCGGAATGTGACGGTATTGAGTTATTGCACTTTTAAATTTGATGTAAAAAACAATCAGGAGAAAGCTATGAAGAAAACTTATCAACCTCAAAAAATGATTTACAAAAGCAGATTCAAGGATTATTATAACGAATTGAATGAAAAGGAACAGCTTCAATTGACAAGTGTAATGTCGCATTTAATCAAAGAAAATGCGGAATATGCCGATTCAAAAAACTACGGTCATCTGTGTAATCTGATAACATCTCTTGCAATGATAATAATTCTTGAGGAAAACGGAAAAACACGCAAAGAAGCTGAGGATATCGTTGCAGAGGCAATGTATAAATTTATAGAGCCGCAGATTGATGCTATGCAAAAGCTTGCAGGCAACAGTTGGTTTGTAGGCTTCTTAAAACTATCCATGCCGATAAAATTCAAAAATACACTTGGTTACGGATGGAATGTGGAGTTTCCCGAATGTCCTAAGGATACTTTTTCAATGATAACGCACAGCTGTATTTATCATCAGATATTCAGCAAATACGGTATGCCCGAAATGACGGCTATATTCTGTAAGGTAGACAATATTCTGTATAGTGAGCTCCCGAGAGCACAGTTTCTGTACACGGAGCAGATAGGTACAGGCGGAAGTATGTGCGATTATACTTTTAAAAAGAGATAAGGTGACGTGCTATCCTGAAAAATGGGTAGAAGAAATTAAAAATTGTTGTTTTTAACAGGAGGCTGCTATGGAAACATTAGAAAAATTCTACGAAAAATATCCGCTCCAGACCGTTAAGCTTAAAAGCGGAAAGAACTTCAATTATCGTTATCATAAAAACGAAAATGCAAAGGCAACCATCGTTCTGCTTACGGGCGGAATAGGTCTTTCTGACCTGTTTTATCTGCATTTTCAGAAATTTGCCGAGGATTTTTCGGTAATAACTTTTGATTATCAGATACAGTTTGAGAATAACAAGGAGTTTGCCGACGCTGTTGCTGAACTGCTGAAAAAGCTTGATAAAAAGGTATGGCTTGTGGGACAGTCGCTGGGCGGTATAGTTGCACAGATTATTACAAAGGAACACCCCGAAGTTGTTGAAGGACTTGTACTGTCAAATACTTGCTCACTTGAAAAGGAAATGAGCAAGGAAGCCTATGACCATCTGATGAAGATGATAGAGAGCCAGCAGAAAAGCAAGAATCTTCTGAAAATACTGCCTTTCGGTCTGTATAAAAAGCTTATTGCAAAGGCGGTAATGAAGAAGACCTCGTCGCTTACCAAACTTGAAAAAGCTCTTATGAAGGGTCTTTGTGATGCGATGCTTAAACTGCTCACAAGAGAATACGAGCTTCATATGGCAGATTTCCTTATTGACTCTAAAAATCATTTTGGTATGACGAGAGCTGATTTTGCGGCTTTTGAAAATAAGGTGCTTCTGATTTTATCGGAAGACGATTACACCTTCAATCAGCCCTGCAAGGACTCGCTCATTCACATTATGCCGAGCCCGAAGGTTGTAACAAATCTTACGGGAGGACATCTTGCACTGCTTGTACGGCTTGACAGCTATGCGGAATTGGTTGTTGGGTTTATTAAGGGGAGTTCAGATTGATAAAAGTAAGGCAAATAAAGGTTATTATCAAGGAATGGAGTAATTGAAATGAAGAATAAAGAACATCTACCGATGTATGGCATAGGTCCGATTTACGGCGGTGTAAGCATAGCTGTAACAGTTGTCGCAGTAATTCTGGGACAGCAAGAGTTTTCAGAATCAGGCAAAATTGCTATACTGAAAATCCCGTCACTGATAATAGGAATACTGCTGATAGTTTTCGGCGTATATCTTTGGTACAGTGCAGTTTTTCGTGCAAAGGTCGATGATGGAATAATGCAGAACAAGCTTGTTACAACAGGTGTTTATGGCATTGTTCGTAACCCGATTTATTCCGCATTTATGCTTTTTTGTACAGGTGCACTGTTTATTTCAGGCAATGTGTTTTTCTATCCATTATTTTTCTTTTACTGGAGTTTTATGACCGTACTTGTGATAAATACGGAGGAGAAATGGCTTGAAGATGTATGCGGTGAAGAATATATTGAGTACAAAAAGAGCGTAAATCGGTGTATCCCATGGAAAAGGAAAGGGAACTGACTCTCAAATAAAATTTATCCGCAAAACGAGCGATATGTAAAAACTTAAAAGGCTTGGTACAATCCTTACCACTCAAGTGATTTTGAAAATATGTCAATTTTACCATTAGTATTATATATTTGCCTTTCCTCCTTGTTATTATTTTAACTTTGGTTGATAAATCGACTTTTATTTGCAAGGAAGTTTTTGTTCATAACTATAAATTTTAACCCAGTAAAATTTTTGGGGGGATTTTACATCACTCGGCAACTACCGCAGTTGCCGAGTGCACAATAAATTTATTTAACCACCCAAATCCCTATCATCCTTCTCCTTATCCAAATCTCCCGAAACATCACTAAGCGGCAAATTTCTAAACCTGTTTGAAAGATTCCTCTGCTTGCTTTCCACCTTTTCCTTAATCTTTCTTTTAGCCTTTGCCAAAAAGTTTTCCTGAGATTTTTCCCGCTTCGGATAGTGCTCCACTTCCCTGACGATTTCATCCTCATCGTCCTCCTCATCATCAACAATCGGAGGCTGAACAATCACCTGCTGTTCAAGCTGGGCTCCAGCTCGCTGAACCTCAGCCTGCGAAACAGGTGCAGATATAACAATTTCTTCATCTGACGAAGACTTTTTATGTTTGGGTACATATTCAAATTCCTGTTCTTCAGCTTCAAATTCAACGGGTGCTGATACAGCTTCGTATGATATTTCAGGTGCAGTAACAGATGTCGGCTGAACAGTTTCTTTCTCAACCTTAACCGATGTTGTCGGCATATCGATTGATATATCAAGTGTAAAAGTGCCTTCCTCTTCAATCTTCTTCATAATCCGATTAAAACGTTCAATTTCTACCTGAAGCGCTTCAGGTCCGTAAAGTGTTCCAAGCTTGTATGAACGCGCGGAACGATTGCCGTGCTTGGGTAGCTTTGTTCCTTCGGGAACTTTAGAAAAATCCAGAAGCTCATACACATAATGCTCTCCGTACTTCGGAGAGTTTTTCTTTTTTACACCAATACCATTTTTGCTTAACCTACGAAAATAATCTTCCTCACTTGCGGAATTTTTCATCGCAGCCAGCACACGTTCCCGTATATCATCTCTGTATACATACTCGCCCTTTTCACGTTTTGCGCGTTCTGTTCGTGTTACCTTTTCCTCGGCGTTTTTCTCACCCAAATCGAGTATGGTATACTCCTGTGTGATTTCATCCGTCCATATCTCAATGTTCTTGTAATAATACTGTTGTTTTGTACAACCCTTCAAATCAATCATTGAAACATCATTGATAAGAATATGATTATGAACATAACCTTTCTTGCCGTCAATCTGTGTGCAGACCAACGCCTGTCTGCCTTTGAAATGTTCATTCACAAGCTGCTGTCCCACTTGATTTGCTTTAAGAATGTCACCCTTGTTCTTGGGGTCAAATTCTTTCTTTGAAAAGGACTGCACTATTGCAATAATCTGTATTTTATGATTTGACCTTGCTCTGCGCCAATACCTGTTCATCTGTATTTCATACGGAACTTTTCTGCACATATTTATTGCTGTAAGCACTGCGTTTCGCTTTTCATGTCCGTTGTGTCCGTGCTCATAAATCACATAATGCAACGCAGAGTATCCACAGGCAACTCTCTTTACTGATGAATAAGCCATGCCAGTTCCTCCGCTTTATCCGCCGCTGCTTCAAAACGTTCAAGCAACTCTGTAAGTTCCGTTTTGTTTAGACAAGTATCATCTATACTTTTCACTGCATCTTCATATTCTTTTCTTGCTTCAAGTCTACGATGTTCGCTTGCAGTTTTATCATTCAACACATCATGATATTTCTGTGTTATATTTTTTAATCTTATCTCCTGATTGTAGTTGATTCCGATACGCTTTATGTGGTTTTTTATCTCTCTGCATTCATCAGTAAGTTCACGCACAGCTTCACTGATTTTGTCAGCCTGTTCCTTGTCAATATATTTTACAGTGCCAAGATAATTTTCAAGTTCTGCTTCCAGTGCAATTCTTGCAACCGAAGCAAAACTGAGTGAAAATCTTTCAGAAAGTTCCTTCGTCTGAAAATACCTATTCTTCGATAAACGCACTGTAACAGGAACAAGCGGCTCGCTGAAATTCATATCGTTAGACTCCGTTGTGCTTATATTCATATCCATAATCTGACTCCTTTCGTACTGTCATAAAAATTGTCATTTCCGCTCACTTACACAAAAGTGCAAGTATAGGGTTGCGGTGCGGCAACCCTATACTTGCGGGGGAAAACATTTGAAAAAATTCAAACATTTTCCCCTGCGACCCCTTTCATAACTAATAACTAATTTTATTAGTTATTAGTTTTGGGCTGTTCCGCTTAAGGGGTGATTTCGTCGGTCGGAACAGCCTGCGCCTTCACAGCTGAATTACGCTTACGCTTTTCAGCCTTATCAACTTTAGACCGGCGCCTCTTTGCAAGCTCTGTACTTCCTTCGATTGTTGCCTTGAACCAGTTAATAAATTCAGTTGAACTGAAAATCTCTTTTAACACAATTTTCAGTTCATCGTTCGGCAACGAAAGAATGATGCTGCACATAGCTTCATTCTGATAAATCAGAGTGGGGAGACATTCAAGCTTTTCTTCCAGTTCGCTTACTACGTACTCCTGCTGTGCTTTCTGTTTTTCTTTCTCAAGCTTTAAAAGTTTCTGTCTGAATTCCTTTCTGTTACCCATATAAGGTAACCTCCTTTCAACATTAATTTTTGAATTGTTAATTACTCCAGTTAATATTAAATGAAATAATATTTCCTTTTAATTCTTAACGAAGATTTTTGTGTTTATCCGACTCGTTCGCATCGGATTGAACACAGTATACACCAATAAATTCAATCTGTCGAGACTCCCGTTTTTTCATAAATTATTGGTTTTTCACAGTATTTTTTTACTTTGTTTTTTGCGACTTTTCCTATGTTTTTTACTCTGTTTTTCACTTTTGTTCTATCTTTTTCTATCTTAGAAAGTCGGTGTGCAAAATTAACAAACGTGATAGGTCAAATAATCCTTTTGAGTTATTTCTGTAACACAATGAATAACCCTACGAACAATGTAATTAAGATAAGATTTGATGCAAATATAAAACCAGTGCTCACGCACTGGCGGATTGGTTATAAAGTAATATATATTCTAATTGTATATTGCTTTTACGGCAGAGAAGCTGCCGTCGGGATAGAGTCAGGATAGTGTATGACATTACAGGAGTCTGCGCTGTCCACTTAAGCATTGTTCCCACAAATGAATACAGGTAGACGTGAATAGCGGACTGTTATCTTTGCACAAGTCCAGTAAAAACGGACAATAGAAAAAAACAGCCTCCTATGGTATAATAAAAAATACCATAGGAGGAATTTTTATGCGCAGAAGTTACAGACACATACAGCAGTATGAAAAAGAAATAATTGAATTATTTGA
>JAZQBN010000026.1:0-2522 GCA_045545795.1 Oscillospiraceae bacterium | reverse complement strand
ATGTAAAAGACCAGAAACACTTCCACATTCCAACATTAACGCTTCCAATTCTTTGCTTTTATCAATTGCTCTGTGCATAGCCATAAAGCAATTATGTCCTTGCAAATCAACCGTAAATTCCATATCGTTTTTTCTCTGGATTTCATTCCTGTTAAAAACGATTTCATTGTCGTTTTTAGGTGCTGTAGGTTGAATCGGCTTTGGTTCATCAAACAGAGACATCTGTTCGCCCCAAACGACTTCTTCGATAGGCTTGGGTGGGGGAGCGGGTTCGCATTTTTTCTCTTCTTCAGAAGCAAACAAATCATCGAAAGTAAGCTGTCTGCCCCATTCATAATCTGATGTTTCTTTGGGTTCTGATTTTACTTCAACTGTTTCAACAGCAGGAGAGAGCGAAGGAGAAGGAACTTCTTTTTCTGCCAAAGGCTGTTGAACCAACTCACCGTCTACTTGGTTAATGAGAGCGTGTTCCTTTGATGTGTAAGGTCTGAACAATTCCAATTCTTTCAGTTTATCAAAAAGAGCATCAAAGGCTTTGTTAATGCGTTCTCGTTCCGCACCAGTAGGGTAACTCGGAATGATGTTGCCTTTTTCGTCCATTGTGACAACAGCATCTGCGTGTCCGCAAAGGTAATCAGAGCGTTCGGGAGAAAGTTTGTCTGCAACGTAACAAGCAAAAGCTCTTGCGAACATCTCTACTTCACTTGCCCAGTAGCCTTTATCTGATTTAGCGTGAAGTTTGTCAAATTCTCTTGCGTTCATCAGATATTGTGTTGGCATTCGTTCGCCCTGTGAATTAGGTTCGCTCCAACGAATTGTCTGCATTACATCAGAAAGAAGACCGCCTTTTACATCTGTTTCGTAAAAAGTTTTATGCCCAGATTCGACAGCAAGAAAATGGTCAAGAGCGTGACCCCATTCGTGTGCCAGTGAACCAGCACCACGCATACGGGTGAGGTTAATAACATTGTATGTAGGTTCATAGTGAGCAACAGCAGCATTTACGCCGCCGCTGCCTCTTGCACCGAAAGCAATGGCAAGCTTTGAACCGAGCGATACATCTTGTTCGTCAATCTGCAAAGCTTTAGCAAGGTCTGCAAAAGCTTCGTAAGTCATATTCAGATGTGCTTGCCGTTCTTTTTGAGGAACGTATTCGCCAAACTCACCGCCACGCAAGCCAAAAGCGGGGTGAATATCTTCTGTATCTACATTAACGCCATCACGAACATCTTCTCCGTAACGAACAATGTGTTCCAAAGGTTTGGGAAGCAAAGCTTTTTTAGCTTCTTTTTTCTCTTTTTGCGGCATTCGTTCTTGTAAAGCTTTGTGATACTCCAATACAAATTGCTTGGCTTCTTCTTCCGTAGGAATATTAACAGCCAAAAGATTCTGCCCTATAGTTGCTACCAAAAACGTATTGGGTGAAGCAGAATTTACCATTTCTTCAGAACCTGCATACCATTTTGTTGAAAGACCATCTTGAACCTTCAGATGACGAGCGTCTGAAACACTCATATTGTCATTAGTACAAGGCACAATATGGTATAAACGCAAGGTTGTTTCTTCGGGAGTGAATAAAAATGCCTTTTCAGTCACTTCACGTTTAATACGGTAATGGTTCATTGTCATAACACCCGCTGTTTTACGAATAGCGGACGCATCCATACAATGCACCAGTTTCAAATCACCGTTCTTAAAACTTTTGGAGAAATTTTCAGCAAACTGTCGAGTGTCACTTAAACTGTGTACTTTCATCAAACTTTCTTGAACAAACTTCAAAGCAGCAATATATTCATTTTGTGCAATCTGAATATTTTGAGCCAAAAGTTCTTCGTTTCCGTTCTTTCTGAAAATCATTCCAGCCATTTGATAAGAAGGCTTTGCAGGAAGGGAGTCACGAACACGCTTGATAAAATACAATGCTTCACGAGAATATCCTTCCTCTTCGTAAAGCTTTTGATAATCAGGAACAGGGAAAACTTCATTTTTGACGATGTATTTTTCACGTTCCAAAGTTGTCCATTCCACAACGTCAGAAACCGAAATGCCGCCCGTTCTGCGGAGAGCGGCAATATCTTTCTTTGCTCCACCGATTTTTTCACCAAAATCGTCAATACGTTTCTTTGCCAAAATACATCATCCTTTCCCATCTATTCTCGTTCAATTTCAGAAACAGTCTTTGATGGTTCTTCAATAGTTTTACTGCCATTTTCCAAAGCGTTTTCATAATCAGCAACAGCAGCAATAATGCTTTGTTTTTCGACTTCTTCCAAAGGAATTTCAGTGGTTTTTCCTTCAGGAACATCTACAACTTTAAGTGTTGCATCAGGATTTGCTTGTTCCATTCCTTCGACGCAAACAATAACATCATTGTTTTGTTCTGCCTTTTTAAGTTCATCAAAAGGTACACCTTTATAAGAAATATCCACTTGACACATACGGTTATAGATTTCTTCCAAGAACTTTTCTTCTGGATGAATTACATAACAGTCCTTGTCTGTCACTTCATATCGTTCCAGAAG
>JAZQBN010000025.1:0-4033 GCA_045545795.1 Oscillospiraceae bacterium | reverse complement strand
GACGGCATACGGCTCCTTAATACCGGATTCTCATTAACATAGCGATTCTCAAGAGCGTATTCATACGCCGAAGACAACACGCCTCGGATATTTTTGACCGTTTTGCAGCTCAGTCCGCCCTTGCCGTTTGACTTACCGTGTTGAGAGAGAAATACAAAATACTTGGTGAACACCTCCGGCTTCATATCCTTGAACTTGTACCCCTTTGACTCAAAATAGGGCTTTAGCTTGCCGCTCACAGTCTTGTCGTAGGATTCCCACGTAGAGGGCTTTATGATTCCCTTGATACCTTTCAGCCATTTGTCGAGAAAGTCGGTAAAGAGTACATCGTCGCATTCAAGGTTGATATCCTTGTAGCTCTCAATGATTTCTTTCATCTTCTCAATTGCACGGCGTTTGTTGTTACCCTTAACGGGTATCTTCGTGGCAATCATTTTCTGTTTGCCGTTGACACGAAATTTGGCATAGTAGTAATTGCCTTTTATTATTAAGCTTCCTTCCAATGTAAGCCTTCCTTTCTTAAGATTTGCGATTTGTGATTGATACAAATTCGATGACGCTCTGTTTCGGAATAACATATCTTGCTCCGACCTTGACATTCATTATCTCGTCGTCCTTCAAGAGCTTATATACCGTATTCTTACCTAAGCGCAGCATTTTCATAACCTCATCAACGGTTACTATGTCGCTGTACTCCGAAAATATCTCTTTTGATTTATCCAACGCTCTCACCTCGCTTTCCGCTTGTTGTGACCGTCAGAAAATCAATTATACTTTTCTTCGGAATGATGTACCGCTTACCAACCCTCAGCGTAAAGATCCTGCCTGATTTCAATAAATCGTAGACAGTCACCTTGCTGATGTGAAGCATATTAGCGACATCTGCTACAGATACAACATCATCGTATTCGGTAAACATTTCTATATTCATTTTTTCGCACCTTTCGTTTGGAAGAAAAGCCCGCTGTGTATAAAGGATAACACAACGGGCTCCCATTTAACAAATGTGCAAATAAAATAATCTTATGCGGCAAGAAAATCTATCACGCTTTTCTTGGGTATGACATATTTTTTGCCGACTCTGAGTGTGTGGATTTTATCGGTTTTCAGCAAATTGTAAACCGTTACTCTGCCGAGATGGAGCATCTCCATAACCTCCTCGACCGTTACCACGTCGTTATATTCGGTAAACATTTCATAAACCTTTTCAGCCATAGCATTCACCTCGCTTCCCTGTTTCTGTTTCGGACACGGCGCTGATAATCGGCTTGCGCCAGCTTCATCATTCGCCGTTGAACTTCCTGCGGACTGCATTTCGGAAAATATTTACTCAGCTCATCATATTGAAAGCTGATCTTCTCTCGCTGATTGGGCTTGTCCTCGGAAATAATCCTTTCAATTATTTCGCTGTCAAGTCTGCCCGATTGCGAGAGCTTTTTCATTTTGATTGCCTGTGAGAGCGAGGGCGTTTTGTCCTCCAGCTCTATCGCTTCAAGCAAATCCTGTTGTTCATATTCGGACAGATAAGACAGTTCTACGCCGACGCTGAATGCGATACGTTCCTCGTCAACCATTTTCAAAAGCTGCGGTATAAGCTTTGTCAAACGGATGTAGCGCTGAACAGTTCTCCCACTTTCGCTGACACTTACATCATCGGCACTCTCACGCTTTCCGACAACTTGTCGGGAAGCAACGCCTTGGTGTTTTATCGCTTCCAGCTTCATCTTATAGGCAAAAGCCTTCTCGCTCGGCAGGATATGCTCTCGCTGCAGGTTTGCGTCAACCATAGCGATCACCGCTTCATCGTCCGTCATCTCTCTGATGATTACCGGGATGTTTTCAAGTCCAAGCTTATGGCAGGCTTCCAAGCGGCGGTGACCTGAAATTAGTTCATAACCGCCGTCCGGCAACGGTCTGGCGAGCAGCGGCGTAATCGTTCCGACCTTGCCGATGCTCTCTACTATCTTTGCCATATCCTCATTGTCCATCACGGTGAACGGATGATTATGGAACGGCTGTATTTCTTTGATGGGAATGCTCTGAACATTCTCTGTTGTTTGGTATTTCAATAAGTGTTCTCCTTTCTCTAATTCCACTTGATCGGACTTTTCTCTGGTCGTAAAAACTCGCTCTCAATATTACTGATAAAATACGCCCAGCGTTTAATCTCACGCTCGACGGTCTCCTTATCAACAACGCCGAGTTGATATGACCTTTCCAAAAGCTTTTGTGCTGTGTGGATCATTTCGTTTATTGAGTTTATCGCCTGAAAGAATTTGCCGTCAGGTCGTTCTCTCGGCTCATAGCCTTTGATTAGCATTCTAATGACGCTTGACTGCGGCAAGCCTGTCAAAGCAACCTTTCTTCTGAATTCAGCCTCTTCCTCAGGTGTAAACCAAAATTGCTTTTTGATTCTGTTGCTCATTTCTTTTTCCTTCCTGTTTGGGGTATTAGGGTTCTCCCTAACAAGCTGCACTGCTTTTGCTCCGTTGGGAGTAAAAACAGTATGCTTGCTAAGCTTCGGCAACTACCGTTCAACTCCCTTGGGAGTATGAATGGTCTGCTTGCTAAAACTGTGCACAGTTACCGAAGCTTGCGTGTTTGGGAGTACAAACACACTGCTTGCTAAGATTTGTCATTCATTCTTGAACTGTCAACAAATCTGTCACGCTATTCTTGTTTTTCGCTGCGCCGATAACGATAGAGCTCGATGATTCTCTTTAGGTTTGTCCGTCTGAAACATACATCAATACCGTCACTGAAATACAGGTCAATGCAGAACTTGTTGAGTAGCTTCGCAACTGTATTCGGCGGCGTATCCGTATCGTTCAGGGCGTTAAGCAGGTCTGTAGCCGTTCCGAGCCAATGTGATTTATCCGCCATAAAGCATCTCAACCTTCCGAAAAAAGGATGCTCCTCGGTCAGCTTTGGGTAGCCTTCACAGTCAGGCTTTTGCATAGCTTCGGCTACAATCAAATCCGCTTTCAACTTAGCTTCATTGTTCCTGTCCAATGACTTCCACCTTCTCCAAATAGATTTTGTTCAGACTACTTTCCGAATAAAAAAGTCGGAGCTTCGTGCCGATTGGCATATAGTAAAATCCGAGGTAAGATTGCCACCAGAAAATCGGTGTGATGATTTTTCTTCCGTCGTCAAGCGAGAGAAAAATGCGGATGGATTTCTTGTGTCCCTGCGCTTTCATTTCAAGCGTTCCCACAAACTCTCCTGCTTCTTCCATCATTCGGTAGTCCGAGGTGTCGATCATCATTTCTCTCATCTCAACCAACGAGAATACTTTTGCGTTGTCGTTCATTTGGTTCTCCTTTCTACTTCCCGAAAAGAAAAGTTTTTGCCGCCCATATAGGTAGGTGTGTTAAGATAAACTTCTTCTTTTTCGGTTAGTTATTTTTTTATTTGTCTATTTAGTTATTTATATATAGGAGCTGCTTCTGTCGTTCACGTTGACGGCGCTTGCGTTCGGCTGACTTCTGCCGCTTGATTCTGTCGGCGCATTTGTCGCAGTAGCGTTTGTTGCGAGCCTTGGAATAAAAGCGTGAGCCGCAGCTTTGGCAGCGCTTGTAGTCGTTGCCGCAGATCATCTCCCGGTACAGTTCCTTGTCGAGAGGAAGCACGGCGTCCTTGAAATGGTTGCAGAAGATGTGATACTTGGAAATCAACTGCACGCAAGTGTGCGTTTTTCCGTCGTCGAGCAACAGACAGTTGCCGTCCATACAGTTGCAGCACGCCCGTCTGACCAAGCGGCTGACCTTCCGAAACTGTCCTGCCTTAATTTCAATGAGCATTTGACCTCCTTTCCTGTCACGCTTAACAAGTCCGAAAATGCGATGGGGAATATAATTACTCTCCTTCGTGCGTTTCGTCGCTCAGGGGGCGCATAACGAGCGGCTTGTGAGCCTTAAAAAGCGTGACATCAAACTGTATTTGTTGTCGGCACTGCCAAAGCGTACTTTCCTGACAGGCAATCCTGCTCGACGCTGTGCCGTCAGCCTTCCGGCTGCGCTCGCTCCGTAGA
>JAZQBN010000024.1:0-54311 GCA_045545795.1 Oscillospiraceae bacterium | reverse complement strand
AAAATATGCCTGATTTGACTGTAATATATTACAAAATATAACGCATTGAAGGGAATGAGCAGATTATGAGAAAGACAATATGTATTATTGCAGCTATATTATGCTGTGTTTTTCTGACGTTTATGGTTAATGTGGAAAATACAGATAAAGCTTATATCGAGCAAACACAAGAGCAAGCTGTTGAAAAGGCAGAGTCAAAGCCTGTAAAATCAAACGGTTATGAGGTTGAGCTGCCTTGGGAAAGCAACAAGGTTCAGTACCCTGAGGGTATTGCGATAACTGTATGCGGTCAGGACATTCTTTACGGCGAGCCTGTTGAGGGTATAGCCTTTGAGGATGATATACTTATTTTCGATAATGTTTCTGTCGGAAACGGAGAAGAATCAACAGGTGTTGAGCTTACAGGCTTCAATTCAATAGAGATAAAGCTGATTGGTGAAAATGTTTTTGATACAGCAGCGGCAGTAAACGGATGTGAAAACATCACATTTATAGGTGACGGAAGTATTCATTCAACAGGGAAAATAAGCGAATCAAACGTATTGGTCCAGATGGTGAGCCTTGATTTAAGGGACAGCGTTAAAGTAAGCGAAGCTGTCAAATCCTTGTATCAACGTATAGATGTGTATGATGATGCGTTTATGACTACAACTGACGTTAACAGTCCGACGATTTGTCTTAATGGAAACGGCACTTTTACAGCAGAGCATTGTACGGCAAGAAATATGATACAGCTTAATGATAATAGTGTATTTACTGTAACAGGAAATCCTGATGATAGTGAGCCGTATGACAGTTGTGCAATAAGAGATGTCAGATATCTATATATAAATGATAATTCAAGGTTTGTTGCGTCAAATTATTGTGAAGCAACAATCGGCTTTACAGATAAAGATGCAGAGCTTGTCATATCAGATAATGGTATTCTTGAAATAAAGGGCAATGCAAGCTCCGAGGCAATTTCACAACCGCTGTATTCAGACAGAAAGGTTATAATGAATGACAATGCGGTAGTGAAGATAACGGATGCGCTTGTCGGATTTTACGGATATAATTTTATTATCAACGGTGGCAGTTTCAGTTGTGAGGCGGTTGAAAACGGTGTTCCGTTTTTGTTTGAAAAGAAGGGCTTTAAAATAAACGGAGAAGTAATTTCACAGAGCCATAATGAGTATAGTCTTATTCCGTATGAAGATACCAATTGCTATTGTATTTATGCCGACGGTGAATTTGTTGAAAGTTTTAGTATATCTGTTAAGCAAAAAGAAGCAGAATAATGAATTACGGCGTACATTTTAAGGTGTACGCCGTATTTATGTTATGTGGAATTATTCAGTAACAGCACTGACAAACATATATCCCTTATCAGTATTACGCAAAGTAAACACCAGCGTTTTTTCAAGATACAGACAGCAGGTGCCTCTGTACTTTTCCACGGTTACATAAACGTAATCGCCGTCAAGTCTTGTTTCGGTGAAAAGATATTTTTTGGGCAGCGGTATTCCCATACCCTGCGAATAATATCTGCCTGTTTCGCTGTTGTAGTAGCGGCTTTCCTCAGATGGCTGTATCTCTGTACCAAAGCGTGCGAGAGAAGCTTCTTTGAGTCTTTCGGGGGTAACTCCGTCATATTTTCCACCTGTGCTGTCAAGATATCTCCACGGCTCACCGCTGTAAAGAAGATAGAACAGCATTGTTTCGTTGGGAATATCCTCGGTTGTTTCAAACTCGTCCGCAACAGATGCAAACATCAGATAATCATATATCGCATATTC
Source organism: Oscillospiraceae bacterium (assembly GCA_045545795.1). GTDB lineage: Bacteria > Bacillota > Clostridia > Oscillospirales > Ruminococcaceae > RGIG8773. Next base: position 52,536 of record JAZQBN010000024.1, on the reverse strand, counting down.
GGGACTGTTATTGCGTGAAAGCACATTTTTATGGTGCATATAATCATCATAATCCGTCAGCTTCACAATTCTTGTTGCACCGCTTTCAAACGGCTCGCCGATTACAAGTGCAAGGCGGTTATGTCCGTTTTTGAACGGTGCAGGATTAAGGCTGTTCACTTCAAATTCAAGGCGGTAGATTGCCTGATGATTTGCGTTGGGATACTTATCAGCAAGAGTAATATCAACATCTGAAATTACGCTGACATTTTTGAAAATTTCCCAGCTTGACGGTGGGTCAGCGTAATGCTCCTCACCGTTTATGGTGTAGTATGCTTCGTTGCTCACAAGTGCGTCCATAAGGCTCATACTTCTGTCATTGTTGTCAAGCTGATTTGCAAAGGTCTGGGCAATATAATCGACAGCACCGCCTCGGGTTATTTCAATTGCCGAAAGGTACGCTTCACGCTCCTTGTCGGTGAGAAGGTAATATTCATCGGTATTATCCGTGCGGAAATGCAAAACGTTATTGCTGTACAGCTTAAAGAAGTAATGCTCGCCGCTGCAATAGAAGGTTGTTTCAACCGCATCTGCATTTGCAGGCGGTGTATCCATATTGCTTTGCGAGAAACGTACAGCCTTCTGAATGTTGGCGAAAATTCGCGTTACATCATAATAGCTGCCGTCAACGTGAGGATAATAGGACATCTCATTGCCTTGCTGTTCAGTTGTGTAAACAAAATCACCCTGCTTAGCCGTGGTAAATGTAAGTTGGTCAAGCACACGCTCAGTTGTCAGCTCAACAACGCTCACAACCATTGTGCTTCCGTCATAAGCATAAGGATAACGGCGGATAATTTCAACACCATTTGGCTTTACATAGCTGTCATAGAAATATTGTCCGCCCGTTGCATCGGTGAAATTCTCGCTTGCCTGAATAGTCTGAGTGTAGCTGCCGTCCTCGTATCTGAATTTCACGGGATAAAGCTCCTCGTCGCCGTCTGCCATATAGGCGGAAACAGTGTAGAGTCCGTCATCATTTTTTTGACGGAAGAATACGAGTCCCGGATGCGTGCCTGTATTCTCGGTGTTGTGGATAAACATATCGTCCATCAGTTCAGGTCTGAATGAAAATACATTGAAATTTTCAAAGGGGCACCAGGAAACAAAGCTTTCGTATTTCATAAGACGCAACGCAAAGCTGCCCATTACCTCATCGGGATTGTCAGACTCAAGCTCCTCAACGCGAACAAGCTGGAGGGTATACGGCTCGTTGTAGCCCTGTATACGATAAGTCCACACAATATCGTCTGTATGCTGTACACGATGGCTGTAATCTGTATTGCCTGTAAAAAGCACATATTCTGTCGGCACGAAAATATCACCATCAAGCTCATATTTAATTCTGGCATTGCAGATAACCTGTGTACTTGACGGGCCATATTTTTCGTCACGGATTGTTATAGAACGGTTACCGTACAGCACTCCGTTTTCAACGGTGTACATCGTTCCGCCGCCGAAATTAACTGTACCGTCCTCGTTCATTTCAGCGTTATTGTCAAGCTGATATGAGGAGATAAAATCGTGTTCCTTGCCGTTATAGGAAACAGTAAATTTACTGCGGTTGATTTGCGTTACTTGAAAGCTTTTCACAAGCTTGTCCTCGGCGGCAGTGTCAATTTTGATTTCGTCAAGGGTTGCACCGTCAATTACAATAATGCTGTTATCAAGCACCATTGTTCCCGAATAATATTTTTCGAGTGCTGCATCATTTACACCGTCACCATTGAAGTCATAAAAATAGAATTCAGTGCGGAATGGGTCAATTCCTCCGAAATCGGTGTCAAAGCCTTTTTCTTTGTCACCCTTGCGGACGGTAAAGGTTCTCCAATCTTGGTCATTAAAATGAAAACTCAAATCCGTTTTGCCATCTGTGTTTCGTATTTCATAGCCCTCATCTGTCAGAAACATTACCATAGTTTCCATTCTTTGATTAAAGCTGTCAATGGTGTCATAAAAACTTTGATAATTACTTTTATATTGCACCTGCATCGTGTATTCGCCCACGGTAAAAAAGCCCTTTTTCAGCTCGTATGTAACCGTCACATCAAGGCTTGTTTCCTGCTGATAATCGAAATACAGTGCAAGTTCAATGTCACGCTTTTCCTTGTCAAAATCAGCTTCAATAATTGTTTCGGACTGGTTTTCCACAGGCTCATTGGGAATAAGCCTGTATTTGGTCAGCCCCTTGATATCAAAGGTTGCGTGTGCATCACCGAGGGTGTATTCCTCGCTGTCAAAATCAAGTATGAAGTGATAGTAGCTAGATGGCATTGTATCGCCGTAATCATTATCAAGAGTAAGATTTATGGTCGCTGTTTCGCCGTTGCTGCCATTGACAATCTGGCTGTACACCTGATTTTCTCCTGCGGGAATAAAATCCGAATGGGTGATTTCAGCGGAAAGGCTTTTGCCCGTGCCGAAAACTGCCGCTGAAATTATTATCAGCAGAACAAGCACAATTACCGTTCCTGTCCGAACTTTCTTCATACTCATTACAGCTTTTATTCTGCTTTTTATATCGCTTTCACCAAAGCCTGAAACAAACATAAGCATACGGCTTCTTTCCGCCGCACATTTAAGCAGGCTCTCCGCATATGCTTTTTTGTTGTCCGTGCCGATTGTTTCCACAACCGTTTCGTCACAGTAACGTTCCGTGTCCTTTAGAAAAAGCACACGGCTTATCCATACGAAAGGGTTGTACCAGTTTACAGCACAGACAAGAAGTGTAAGCACATTCCACAACGGGTCACAATGTCGGATATGTGTTGTTTCGTGAAGAAGAATATGTCGCAGAGATACTTCATCTGTAAAATCCGTGCTGTAAGGAAGCAGAATTTTCGGGCGGATTATTCCGAATACAGCAGGTGTGCCGATATTGCCTTTTCGCAAATCTGTGTTGCCCTGCAATAAGCTACTCTGCACCTTTTCAAACCGTGAAAATCTTACCGCACAGAATATGTAAGCGATTGTGATTGCCGAGCATAGAATTGCTGTTACTGAAATGTACACCGTTTTCAGCACTACTTCTGCGGTATGCAACGTTTTTTTCTGCACCGTTTCGACAGGGGGAGGTGATATTGCTTCGCTTGTGAGAGGAGTAACATCTACCTGCGGTCTTTCCACGTCAATGTGGTATGTGACGTCAGGCTGAGCTATGGGAGCAGTGACAATCGGCTCGCTGTATTCTTTGCTTGGCAGGTCGGTTACAGTCTGAGTCTGCGTGAAAAAATTCATCACGGAAACTGCCGACGGAATATTTATCGGCAGGGCAAATTTCAGGAACACCACAGCCCACATAAGCATTAGAATTCTGCCGTTCATTTTCTTTCCCAGCACCGCACGGAGAATTATTGCCGCAAGGGCAAGCAGTGCCGAGGTTATAACTGTTGCAAGCATAAAATCACCGCCTTAATCATCGCTCATCTTATCTATAAGCTCACGAAGTTCCTTTAGCTCATCTTCGCTAAGACGCTTATCCTTGATAAAGCCTGAAACAAGAAGCTTTGCCGAGCCGTTGTAAAGCCTTGAAAGCAGGCCCTCGGTTTCGTCAGTGCGGACGTCTTCCTTTTTCACAAGAGCCGTGCAGATGTAGTCAGGGTCGGTACGTTTGATTGCACCTTTCTTGATAAGACGGTCAAGAAGTGTGTAAACAGTAGGTTTTTTCCAGCCTTTTTCTTTGGCAAGCTGTTCTGCAATTTGGGTTGCGGGGATTTCGCCCGCTTCCCATATAAGGTTCATTACCGCAAAGTCGTTATCACTGAATTTCATAGTATTGCTCCATTCTACAGTTGTATAATGTTTTCTTTATTATACAACTGTAGAATATCTTTGTCAATAGGAACTGCAAAATATGTTATTATATCTATCCTGCATTTTCTAATTATGTCCCGAAAGGATTTATCCATAAATGCACAAAGTGTGCAAAAGAAGCACGGCTGCACCAATGAAAAAAGCCTGATTAAAACAATCAGGCTTTTTTAGATTATTCACTTAATTCTCTGAGATATTCCACGAGCTCGGAAAACGTACCCTTGCGGCCATTCCACGGGTGCTCCTCGCTGGGAATAATGTTATCGGTTACGACAAAGCAATCCATACCGATTGAAGCCGCTGCAAAAGCGTCCTCATATTCATCGTTGCCTATGTGCAGACACTCGCCGGGCTCAACACCAATTCTATCGCAGATTGTTCTGTAATACTCGGAATTCGGCTTACAGAAGCTGTCACTTTCGTAGGAGGTTACCAAATCAAAATCGGTGTCCTTTAAGCCAATCCAGCTCAATCTCATCTGCTGACCGTTCATAGGGAATAACGGATTAGTTGCACAGACAACCTTTTCTGCGGCTTTATGTGCAAGCTTGACGGCTTCGGCAGCAAGAGGATTTTCCGAGGTGTACACCTTTGCATTTGCAAAATCAGTTGAATAGAAAATATCGGAAGCCTCTCTGAAAGGAATAATATCCTTCCCTGTAAGCTGAGCGAAAACGTCCCAGAATACGTCACAGTTTATGCGTGTTCCGTCATTTTTGACCATAGCCTTTGTGCCTGCCCAAACGGTTTCGATAAGCTTATCGGGTTCAAGACCTATCGGTGAAAGTTTTTTTGCAAGTTCCTTGAAATAGCCCTTGACAAATACGTTGTTATCCATAGGGAGAAGTGTTCCGTCCATATCAAAAAGTATAGCCTTGTATTTCATCTATGCACCTCAGATACACTCGATAATGCCGATTGCACAAACACCTGCACCAACGTGACAGGAAATACTTACGGGAAGCTTATACATCTGAATGGTCTTATCGCCGAAATGCTTGCGGACAATTTTCTTCCACTCATTTGCAGATCCGATATCTCCTGAATATGCAAGGTCAATTCTGATGTTCTTGCCCTTGAAGCGTTCGTTTATATCCTTTTCAGCTGCGGCAAGCATAGTTTTCTGTGCGTTCGCCATACCTCTTGCCTTTGCGTATGCGTCCAGCTTTTCACCCTGAATTTGCAGAACAGGCTTAATTCCGAGAATTGAAGCTACCGCTGCACCTGCCGCTGTGACACGTCCGCTTTTTTTGAGAAGTTCAAGTGTATTTACAGCAAGGTAGATACTGGAATTGAAAGCTGTTTCTTCAAGACGTGCACCAATTTCTGCGGCAGAAAAGCCCTGCGCAATAAGTGTCTGAGCATCGATTACAGACTGACGCTGGCTGATGGAAATTCTTTTATTGTCAACAACCACTACCTTACCGTCGTAATCGGCAGCAAGTGCCTTTGCAGTTCCGCAGGAACCGCTGAGTGCTGATGACATTGGAATATGGATAATATAATCATTCGTTTTGAGCACTTCATCCCAGAGTGATGTTATTGACTCAGGGGATGGCTGTGAGGTTGAAACATCACTTCCCGAACCGAGCATTTCAAAAAACTGCTCATAGGTACAGCTTACACCCTCAAAATATTCCTTTTCGTCTACTATGAATGGCATTGCAAGAAGATACACGCCAAGCTTTTTGGCTTCCTCCTGTGTAATACCGCTGTTTGTATCAGTAACAACTGCAATCTTACTCATACTTTTTCTCCTTTATTACAATTATACATAGCAATACATATTATAGTATAAAATAAAAAAGTATTTTAGTCAATAGCTAAAGCAATTTTTAGTCAAAATAGCACAAAAAACGGTACTGCATACACAGTACCGTTTTTATTCAGAATATTAACTTATTCCTCAACAGGAGCTTCTTCAGCAGCTGTTTCAAGGAGAGCACGCATAGAAATGCTGATTCTCTTCTTGTCAATGTCGATTTCAGTAATCTTAGCATCAACCTCATCACCGATAGCGAGAACATCCTTAACGTTTGTTACTCTCTTGTCAGCAATCTGGGAGATGTGGATAAGACCATCAATACCTGGGATAATCTGAGCAAAAGCACCGAATGGTGTGATGGAAACAACCTTAGCCTTTACAACATCGTCAACCTTGTATTCGTTAGCGAACTTAACCCAAGGATTGTCCTCTGTCTTCTTGTAGCCGAGAGAAATTCTGTTAGCTTCCTTATCGAGTTCCTTAACGTAAACTTCGATAACATCGCCTACGTTAACAACCTCGGATGGGTGCTTGATTCTGTTCCAGCTGAGTTCGGAAATGTGAACCATACCATCGATACCGCCGAGGTCAACGAATGCACCGTATGTTGTGAGGGACTTAACCTCGCCCTTGAATACGTCGTTAACGTTAACGGATTCCCAGAACTTAGCCTTAGCAGCATCCTTTTCAGCATTGCGGACAATCTTGATAGAACCTACTGCCTTGCCTCTCTGCTCGTTAACTTCAATAATCTTGAACTTAACAGTTGTCTTAACGAGTTCTTCGAGCTTGTCATCTCTGCGTGCAGTTGCCTGAGAAGCAGGGATAAACACTCTGATGCCCTCGTAAAGTACGATTACGCCGCCCTTAACAACACCTGTAACAGTGCCTTCGAGAATAGCGTCCTCTTCCTTAGCCTTAACAATCTTGTCAAAGCCGAGAAGAGCATCAACCTTCTTCTTGGAAAGAGTAACAATACCTTCAGCATCGTTAACCTTGATAACGATGAGTTCAACTTCGTCGCCGGGCTTTACAACGTCTGCAGGCTTGAGAGCAGGGTCGTTTGTAAGCTCATCGAGAGAAACATAACCTGTGTGCTTTGTTCCGACATCAACAATAGCTTCTGCATCATTAACAGCTGTTATGTATCCTTTCACCCTCTGACCGGTATATATTTTTTTGAAGGACGCATCAAGTGCCTCCTCAAAGTTAAAGTCCTCTTCCATAATAATTTTTTCACTCATTTGGTTTGTAACCTCCTTGATTATATGTACCGGAGCCGAAGCACCGGCAGTAACACCGATGATGAATTTTTCGCCGATGTTATTTTTCAGCAGTTTAGCGATATACTGAAAATCGAGCTCGGAAGCATTCTCAACGTGAATACATTCCTTGCAATGTCTGCTGCAGATTTCCGCAAGCTTGACTGTATTGGAACTGTGTTTGCCGCCGATAACGACCATAAGGTCGGCGGTTTCCGCCAGCTGCACAGCACTTCGCTGCCTGTCGGATGTAGCATTGCAGATTGTATTTATTACCTCTGCATCGGGCAAAGCCTCTGCCGCAATACGGACACAGTTATCCCACATATTTATATTATACGTTGTTTGTGCAACAATTGCAACCTTTTTTTTCGGATTTTTCAAATTTTTTTTGAAAAATTCAGATAATTCAATATCATCACGGCAGATAATTGCCTTATTCTGACAATATGAAGCAATACCTATAACCTCAGGATGAGTTCTGTCACCCATAATTATAACGTCATATCCTGCGGCATTTTTTTCCTCGGCAATTCTCTGTATACGTCTTACAAAGGGGCAGGTGCCGTCATAATACTCAATTTTCTTTTCCTCCAGAAGCCCGAAAACCTCTTTACCGACACCGTGAGAACGTATTACAACCGCTTCATCGGTAAGCTCTGAAAGTTCATTTTCTGTTTCAGCAATTCTTACGCCTTTTTTTTCAAGGTCACGAACAACGTCCTTATTATGGATAATTTCTCCACAAGTAACAACTTTTTTGCCGCCGCTTAATACATTATACACGATTTTCAAAGCTCTGTCAACACCAAAACAGAAACCTGCGTGCTCAGCGACAATTATTTCAGCTTTCATCGGCAACCTTTTCCCTTTCCTCAGCAGGGCCTTCGACAAGCTCTGCAATTGCACCCATAATTCGCTTTTTTACGCCCTTGAGTGCCTTTGGTGAAGCGTCCTCAACAGCAATTTCCTCAGCGGGAATAACCTTACCGAAGCGAAGTGTCAGTTTTGAACGGAATTTCAGCTTCTCCCCCTCAAAGACAATTCCGCAGGGAATAACGTCTGCACCTGATTTTGCTGCAATAAGAGCAACCCCCGTTTTTCCCTTGCCTACCTTGCCGTCCTTTGAGCGTGTACCCTCAGGAAAAATAACAAGGTTACGGCCCGAATTGAGGATACCTACAGCGTCATCGATAACCTGCATATCACCTGCACCACGCTTAACGGGAAACGCACCAAGCTTTGTTATAAACCAGCCGAAAAGCTTATTCTTGAACAGTTCTTCCTTAGCCATATATGTAACGGGACGCTTCATCGGCATTGTGAGGATTACAGGGTCGGCATAGCTTCTGTGGTTGGATGCCATTACGAGAGGCCTGTCCTGTGGGATATTCTCAATGCCCTCAATATGAAAATTATAAAAAAGCTTATAGATACCCCATACGGTATAACGTACAAATGCGTTCATATCAGTTCCCCCTTGGCTTTGTGCCTGTTTTTTCTTCAATTATTCCGCAGAGCATATCGATTGCCCCCTGCAAATCAACCTCGGTTGTATCGCAGAGAACAGCGTCCTCAGCCTGCTTAAGCGGTGCAATTTCACGGTGCATATCGTTGTAGTCACGCTGATTTACGTCAGCAAGAACTTCTTCAAAGCTTACATTTTCCCCCTTTTCGGTAAGCTCAACGTGTCTGCGGCGTGCACGTTCTTCTGCTGACGCTGTAAGGTAAATTTTCAGCTCAGCGTCAGGAAGCACAACTGTACCTATGTCACGTCCGTCCATTACGACATTGTTTTCACGAGCAATTTTACGCTGCAATTCGAAAAGGAAGTCTCGGACAGCAGGGATTGCCGAAACATTTGACGCACCCATTGAAACCTCGGGAGTACGGATTTTGTCGGAAACGTCCTCGCCGTTGACGAAAACGTGCTGAACACCGTCAATATATTTCAGTTCAGGGGTAATATCGTTGAGCATTGCGACAACCTGTTCAGCGTTCTTTGTATCAGCATCGTGGTTTATTGCATAATAGGCGATTGAACGATAAAGTGCCCCTGTATCAACATAGATGAAGCCGAATTTCTTTGCGGCAGCTTTGGCGATTGTGCTTTTGCCTGCACCTGCAGGTCCGTCTATTGCGATATTGATTGACATTTTTAACACGTCCTTTTATTATAACTTTACTACATATTATTTCCGGCGGTTACACCTGTTGAGAAAGCAATTTGCAGGTTGAAACCGCCTGTGTAAGCGTCAACGTCCATTACCTCGCCTGCAAAGAACAAGCCCTGAACAAGCTTTGACTCCATAGTTTTAGGGGAAATTTCGCTGACCTTTATTCCGCCGCTTGTGACGATAGCCTCACTTAACGGGCGGAATTCCTTTACGGTTACGGGGAAGCTTTTCAGCAGCTTCACAAGGTCGGTACGTTCCTGCTTTGTTACGGAGTTGACCTGCTTATCAGGAGCAATTCCCGAAAGCTTGACAATAACAGGTATCATTTTTGCTGGAAGAAGCTTTGACAGGGAGTTGGAGAAAAGTCTGTTTGGAATTTCCGCAAAATCACGCTGGATACGCTTGTCCAGTGCAGCGTGGTCAAGTGCAGGCTTCATATCAATGAGGATTTTATAGCGTCCCCTCTCCATTTTCGGAATGTGGCTTGAAGCACTCAGCACCATTGGACCTGACACGCCGAAATGGGTAAACAGCATTTCGCCCTGCTCGGTATAGATGTTCTTATTCTTGGCTGTATCAACGAGGGTCAGTGCCACGTTTTTCAGCGACAGCCCCATCATTTCCGTGCAGTAGCTTTCCTCTGCAACGAGGGGCACAAGTGACGGTTTAAGCGGTACAATGGTATGTCCAAGCTTTTCGGCAAAGCGGTAGCCGTCACCGTCTGAGCCTGTTCCGGGGTAGGATTTTCCTCCCGTTGCAACAAGGACGCTCACTGCATTATATATAGTATCCCCGCAGTCGACACCTGTTACGACGCCGTCGTCAACGAGAATATTCTTTACCTTTTCGCCCTTGTGTATCTGTACGCCACGGTCACGGCAAACCTTTTCAAGTGCGTGGACGATATCGTGTGCGTTGTCGCTTACGGGGAAAACACGGTTGCCCCTTTCGGTTTTCAGCGGCACACCGCAGGCTTCGAAGAAGTCCATACAATCCTGACAGTTGAAGCGGCTATATGCGGAATAGAGGAAGCAGCTGTTGACTGGAATATTTGCGAAGAAGTCCTCGTCGGTGCAGTTGTTTGTAACGTTGCACCTGCCCTTGCCCGTGATGGCAAGCTTTCTTCCGCACTTCTCCCCTTTTTCAATCAGGAGCACGCTTTTTCCGTTGTCTGCGGCTGTTACGGCGGCAATCATTCCTGCCGCACCGCCGCCTATTATGATGCAATCGGTCATTATTTTTATCCTTTCAATAAAGCAAAGCTGTAAAACTCACTTGCGGATTTCCATCAACATACATAACTTCAGCAAGAAATTCACGGTTTCCAAGATAACATTCGATATATTCATCAAGCAGTTTTTCGTTGATATCCGAAGTCAGTTTGTTTTGTATAACAGGAGTAATTTTAAAAGTACCATCAAAACAACTATTGCCAAAATTTACATTCCAAAGATATTTTATTTTTGAAAGTATAATATTTACCGCATTATTATTCACACCTGTTTCGAGATGAGAGAATTCATTTATAAACAAAATTTCATCTTCATCAGGTTCGCTGTCATTTCTGATTTTTGCAATTATTTTTTTCAAGCGTAAGACTTCGCTATATCTGTTACAATGCCATTCAAATTTACTGTCAAATACCTCTATCCATCTCCAATTAATGCCGCAATAAGAACTAAAGTACGCATTTTCTCTGCCAGCAAAAATGTCAGAAGTTTTTTTCATTACTGAAACAAAATCCTCATTTTGATTTTCGGCAATAAGTCTTGAAAGCTTGCTGATGATATGTCGAACAGCAAAATAATCACAAGAATAAACATCCTGATTACCTCTGCTATCAAGCAAAAGTATATTAGCTTTGGCTTGTTCAAGTGTTATTATTCCATTTTCATAGCGGTTAATCAACACTTTTAATTCTTCAAGATACATCATCATTCTTCTCGTGCTTTTCGTACACCTCAAACTCATCATAGACAGCATTGAGGCGCTCATAGTTCTTTACGACATAGTCGCTCTTGCGCATACCTACGGCAACAATAAGTGCGTTGATTACGCTCATAGGTGCAACAAGTGAGTCGGCAAAGGAAACCATATCGCTTCGTGCGAGGAGCATATTGTCGGCGTACTCCGCAAGCGGCGAAGCGGTACTGTCGGTAATTGCGATAACCTTTGCACCCTGTTCGTGTGCGTAGCGGAAAGCCTTTACGGTATGGGTTGAGTAGCGTGGGAAGCTTATACCTATCATAATATCGTTCTCGCCGATGTTCAGAATCTGCTCGAACATTTCACTTGTGGAAGTAGTATGGACAAGCTTTACGTTGTCGAACATCATATTAAAATAGAACGAGAGGAAACGTGCAAGCACGGCTGCTGAACGTGCGCCGATAACATAGATATTCTTTGCCGCGCAAAGTGCATCGACTGTTCTGTAGAACTCGTCACGGTCGCCCTCCTCAAGGGTTTTGCGGATTTTGTCGATATCCATATTCAGCACCTTTTCGTACACGTCGTTGCCGCTTAACTGGTCGTTCATAACGTCGATACGCTGGACGGTTGTAAGCTTGTTGCTGGTATACTCTTTTAGTGCACGCTGTAATTCCGGGTAGCCCTCAAAGCCCAGTTCAGTTGCAAAACGCACAACTGTTGACTCGCTGACACCTACGATTGTGCCAAGCTTTGAAGCTGTCATAAAGGCGGCTTTGTCGTAACGGGTCATAATGAATTCAGCAATTTTTTTGTGTCCTTTTGACAGTGTAGGCATAATTTCCTGAAGCTTATCAAAAAGCTTCGCATCAGGAGTATGAGCCATATATGTAGTCCTCCTTAACTGAGATTACTCCCAGAGATTATTCTGTATTTCAATAATTTTATCACGTCTTTCGGCGGTTGCTTTTTCGTCAATGAGGTACTCGCCGTTTTCCCATAGGATAACATCCCCCTCTTTCGCATTGTCGGGAAGTGCACCTGCGGGGATATCGAAGCTGATTTCTCCGTCCTCGATAACGGCAATCCCCTCGGAAACATTGGAAATTATAAGCATATTATCATTCCTTTTCGGTTGCAACGTAAATTTGTTTGCCGTCAGAGTAGACGGTTACTGTGCCGTAGCGGTCTGTGCGGTAGGTTGTTACCCCGTAATCGTCAAGAAGCTCCATAACCTCAGCGTGAGGGTGACCATAGTCATTGCCGTCACCACACTGGATTATACAAATTTCGGGAGAAACGGCATCAATAAATGCCTCGCTTGATGAGGTGCTGCTGCCGTGGTGCGGAGATTTCAGCACGTCAGCGTCAACATCTGCACCGTACTCCAGAATATCCCTTTCGGCTTTCTTTTCAATATCACCCGTAAACAGGTAAGACGTTTCGCCGTAGGTAAGTTTTACCACAACGGAATAATTGTTCAAATCATCGTAATCTGTAACGGGAGCAAGTATCTCAAAGCTTGGCGGTACTTTGCTTACGGATGCGGCTGTTGTGCCCGCAAAATCGTAGCTTGTATCAGGTCTTGCGGCGGTAAGCTTTATTGCCTTTGCACTGAGTGAGGTGAGAAATTTTTCATAAAAAACAGTTGTAGGAGTAAGCTCCTCGGCAACCTTCGGCACGATTACCTTTCCCACATCAACAGCGGAAATGATTTCCGACATTGAACCCATATGGTCGGAGTGGGGGTGAGTTGCCACAATATAATCAAGCCTTTCCACACCTTGCTCGTCAAGGTATTCAAGCACTGTTTCGGCATACTGACTTTCGCCGCTGTCGATAAGCATTGCTGCACCCTCCCACATAATAAGGGAGCAGTCGCCCTGACCCACATCGATATAGTGAATTGCAAGGTCGGCATCCTTGTCTATGAAATTCTGTGCGGCAACTCTTGGCACGTCATCACTGCCCAATTCAAGATAGCCGCTGTAGACAAAGGTTGCACCCACAAGCATAAGCAGGAAAACCAATACGGGAGAAATTCCTAACCTCTCCGCTGCTTTGACTGTTTTCTTTGCTGCTGATTTTGCTTTCCTGACCTGCTGTTTCGTTGGTTTCTTTTTTGCTGCCATTTTGCAGAATCCTTTCGCTGTTCGTTTCGTTTACGCTCGTCTGCGAGATATTTTGCGTCAGGTTTAACAAGGCAATCCTTGGTGTTGCCGATTAAGTCGGTACGGTGAGCCTTTTGCAGAGCCTCGATAACCTTACGCTGGTTATCGGGACGGAAATACTGGAGAAGTGCACGCTGCATAGCCTTTTCCTCGGCTGTTTTCGGGACGTACACAGGCTCCATTGTATACGGGTCAAGCTCAGTGTAAAACATACAGGTTGAGATTGTGCCCGGTGTGGGGTAGAAATCCTGCACCTGTTCGGGACGGATTTTCAGGCTTTTCAGGAACAGTGCAAGCTCAACCGCTTCTTTAAGTGTACTGCCCGGGTGTGAGGACATAAGGTACGGAACAAGGTACTGCTCCTTGCCGACCTGACCTGTAATGCGGTAGAATTTATCCTGAAATTTCTTCTATGCTCCAATGTGGGGCTTGCCCATTTTGTCAAGGACTACTGCGGAGCAATGCTCAGGTGCAACCTTTAGCTGACCGCTGACGTGGTGCTCAATAAGCTCACGCATAAACTCCTCGTTTTTGTCCTCAATAAGGTAATCGTAACGGATACCGCTTCGGATGAAAACCTTTTTCACCTTTGGCACGGCACGGATTTTTCTAAGCAGATTGAGGTACTCAGTATGGTCAACCTCAAGTGCCTTACACGGCTCAGGTGCAAGACATTTCTTGCCCTTGCAAAGACCGTGTTCAAGCTGTTTCTTACAGCTTGGTGCACGGAAGTTAGCGGTTGGTCCGCCTACGTCGTGGATATAGCCTTTGAAGTTTGGAAGCGTGGTGAGAAGCTCAGCTTCTTTAAGGATACTTTCCTCGCTTCTTACGGCGATTTTTCTGCCTTGGTGCAGAGCAATTGAACAGAAATTACAATTGCCGAAACAGCCACGATTGTGAGTAATGGAAAATTCCACTTCCTGAATACCAGGTACGCCGCCCTCTTTTTCGTAAATCGGGTGGTAAGTACGCATATATGGAAGTGCGTAAACCTTGTCAAGCTCCTCGGTTGTCAGCACAGGTGACGGTGGAAGCTGGACAAGCATTTTCTGCTCCTGACGCTGGATAATCGTTCTGCCGTAGACCTCATCCTGCCAGTCATACTGCTGACGGCAAGCCTTTGCGTAGGATTTTTTATCCTCACGGCAAAGCTTCAGTGACGGACATTCTACCGCTCCATATGGTGTATCCTCAGGCTTACAGAGGTAGGCTGTACCACGGATATCGGTGAGGGAATGAATGTCCTCGCCGTTTGCAAGACGTGTACAGATTTCGGTAATCTGATGCTCGCCCATACCATACATAAGAATGTCGGCAGTGCTGTCCTCAAGGATTGAGGGACGGACAGCATCGTCCCAGTAATCGTAGTGCGCAAAACGGCGGAGAGAGGCTTCAAGTCCGCCTATTCCGATTGGCACGTCACCATAGATTTCACGGATTTTCTTGCAGTACACGATAACCGCACGGTCGGGACGCTTGCCTGCCTTGCCGCCTGCGGTGTAAGCGTCGTCGGAACGCTTTTTCTTTGCGGAGGTGTAATGCGCAACCATAGAGTCAATGTTGCCCGAAGTTACGAGGAAGGCATATTTAGGCTTGCCAAGGCGGATAAAGTCACGGTCGCACCGCCAGTCGGGCTGTGCGATAATGCCAACGGTAAAGCCGAGGCTTTCGATTATTCTTGAAATGATGGAAATGCCGAAGCTTGGGTGGTCGACGTAGCTGTCGCCTGTCACGCAGATGAAGTCGAACTGGTCGATGTTCTGTTCGAGCATTTCCTGTTTTGAGATGGGAAGAAAAGGCATAGAAACCTCCGTATTAATTCGTAATTCGTAATGCGCAATGCGTAATTTTTATAGTAGAGAATGGGGATTATTTTATCAGAAAGTTAATCAGAACCAACTAAAATTATAGTATCCGCACTCATATAGCAGAATTGAAACTGCTATCCATATGCAAGTCCACACAAATATGGCGAAAACTGCATTGATTATTTTTCTGCCACGGTAATTTCGATTTACCGTGCATACAGCGGCAAATGCACCGATTGCACCACCGAAAATCGCAGGAATAATACCTGTAATTTCATCTTTTTCAATTATGTTGTAGGCAACGATATTCATTGTGAAAAAGAATATTGTCATCGCTAAAATAATGAGAAATTCCGTATTAAAAAATATCATTGCCAGCAGAGCAATACCTAACCCAGCGGCAGCAATATCTTCAACGAAAAAACACATTGAAACGATTATTGCACATATAATATTTGTTATAAAAAGATAGTGCTTTTTGATAAAGTCTTTCATCACGTCACCCCTTATATTACACCACAAAGCGTACCAAGCCTGTTGCACCTGCTATCAATGCAAAAATCGGGCACACGATAAAAATAAACAAATCCAGTTCACAGCAGTAATGATATATTACCTCAACATCATCACTTGACGGTGTATTACCAAACAGCGTTGAGGAAAGCTTACTGCCAATTCCGCCGCCTAATATAGAAAGCAGGATTGCGAAGACCTCACAGGTATTGGTTTTGCTGTCAAAATTCTTAGAACAAAGGAAAAAGGTAATACCATTTATTATAATCACCGCAACACCAAAGCCTAATAAAAACATTGCCATTATCCCCATTCCAAGTGCCGCAAATATATGGGGGAAAATTACTAACAAGACAATTCCGACAATAAAAATAATATGCTTGACAATAAAATCCTTCATCACGTCACCCCGTTATTCCTCGGTAACATCTCCTGTTTCCTCTGCACCGAGATTGTCCTGATTGATAAGCTTTCTCTGCATCCACATTTCTCTTGTCACGAGGACGGAACGCGGCTTTGAACCTTCGTATGGACCGACAACACCCATTTCTTCAAGCTCGTCCATTACTCTTGCCGCACGGGCATAGCCAAGCTTCAGCTTACGCTGGAGGTAGGAAACGGAGGCTTGTCCTGCGTCGATGAGGACTTCCACGGCCTGGTCGATTATATCGCCGTCGCCGCTTGGTACGGCTGTATCGCCTGCACCTGCAACCTTTTCGCCCTTCGGCACGGGCATATTCTTTTCGATTTCCTCGATAATTTCGTTGGAGTATTCAACCGTACCGCCGCTCTTAATGAACTCGACAACTGCTTCCACTTCCTTTGTTGAAGCGAAACAGCCCTGAATTCTGACAGGCTTCGGGATACCCTGCGGATAATACAGCATATCGCCGTGACCGAGAAGCTTTTCTGCACCTGCGGTATCGATGATTGTACGGCTGTCAATCTGAGATGAAACTGTAAGGGCAATTCTTGACGGGATATTTGCCTTGATAAGACCTGTAATAACGTCAACGGTTGGACGCTGAGTTGCGATGATGAGGTGCATACCAGCGGCACGAGCCATCTGTGCAAGTCGGCAGATTGAGTCTTCGACTTCGTTTGAAGCCGCCATCATAAGGTCGGCAAGCTCGTCAATTACGATTACGATTTTCGGCAGCGGTTCAACGCCGTCCGTAACAGCTGCCATTTCGTTGTAGCCGCCGTGGTCACGGACGTTGTAATCTGCAAAAAGCTTATAGCGCTTGAGCATCTCCTGCACCGCCCAAGACAGTGCACCTGCCGCCTTTCTTGGGTCGGTTACAACAGGGATAAGGAGGTGCGGAATACCGTCATAAACCTTGAACTCAACCATTTTCGGGTCGATAAGCACAAGTCGCACCTCGTCGGGAGTTGCATTGTAGAGGATACTCATAATGATACTGTTGGTGCAGACAGACTTACCTGAGCCAGTTGTACCTGCGATAATCATATGGGGCATCTTGCCGATGTCGCCAATCATAATTTCGCCGTCAATATTCTTACCCACAACAAAGCTGAGCTTGCTCTTATTTTCGGTAAATTCGGGGCTTTCAATCATTTCACGGATTGTTACGATGTCCTTGACCCTGTTAGGCACTTCGACACCTACTGCCGCCTTGCCTGGGATTGGTGCTTCAATACGGACACCCGCCGCTGCGAGGTTAAGTGCGATATCGTCTGCAAGACCTGTAATCTTGGAAATTTTTACGCCTGCACTTGGCTGTAACTCGTAACGTGTAACGGTTGGTCCACGGTGAATATCAACAATTCTTGTGGATACGCCGAAGCTTTTCAGTGTTTCAACGAGAGTATCAGCGTTAGCTTTCATTTCAGCCTCGGCTTCTGCGGAATTAAGGCTGTTATCAACGTTTTTCAGCAGGGAAATCGGTGGGAACTGATATGTTACCGCAACAGGCTCCTGCTCGGCAATTTCATTCTGAATGTCAGCCGCAGTCGGTGCATCAGGCATATCGAGTTCTTCTTCCGTCTGGATTTTGTTTGAAGCGAGGGTGGACTGCTTCTTTGCTTTTTCAGTTTCAGGCTTTTCTGCCTTTGGAGCAAAGAGTCCCTTTTTCTTTTCGGGAGTTGCCGCCGCTTTCTTTATGATATCGTCAAGCTCGTTTGTTGCCTTAGCGATAGTTTCGGTAGCCTCAACGCTTCCTGCGGAAGGTTCTTTGGAAGGTGCGGAAACAGGGTGTGCAGGCATACTTTCCATAAATATTTCCTGCTCTGTTTTAGGCTGTTCGGCAGGCTGTTCCTCAGCCTTTTTATTGTTAGGGATAGGAATATCCACATTGAAATTCTTTGCTTTTTCCTTTACAACAGCAGGGGGCACGTCCGAATTCGGCACAGCCTTTGCTGCTTTCTTTTCGGCAATTTTTTCGGCTCTTGTTTTCTTTGCCCCCGGAGGTGCAACGAAATCCTCGGCTTCTGTAGGAGTATACTCGCCTCTTGCCTCGTTTGCGGCGGAAACAGCGTTTTTGAACATATTTACAAGGTCAACGATTGTCTTGTTGGAGATAATCATTGCCGCTACAAAAATAAGAAGCACTATTATAATTGTTGCACCCATTTTGCCAAACAGTGAAAGAAGAGGACCTGCGATGAAAATACTCATTACGCCGCCTCCGCGGTGCTGTTTACCCTCGGCAAAAAGTGCAGGGATAATTTCTTCAAAAAGTTTTTCTCCCGTAAGCTCGCCGCTTGTGACAATCTGGAAAAAAGAAGATGTGATAAGGATTATCACAAAGCACTGGATAACCTTGCCCTGAACGGCACGATGGGATTTATCCATTGCTATCATTATTGAAACGTAAATCAGGATTACAGGAACTAGGAACACGGACAAACCGAACATTCCGAGAAAAATATTATGTATGCTGTTCCATGCAGACTCACCCTCGATAAATGTGAACGCAAAGCTGAGTACGCCAAGTGCAAAGAGCACTGTTGACCACAGCACTTTATCACCTGCATTTGTTTCCTCAACCTGCTGTTTTGACTTTGACTGAGTTGTTGTCTTTTTTGTAGCCAAGATTTTTTCCTCCCAAATTTTATCCTATCATAATGCGAATACCGCTTATATTTTCGTAAAGTCCCAGGCTGATTACCGCAATGCCAAGCACAAGAGTGTACCAGGCAAAAATGCGGAACTTATCATTTACAACCATTGCCTTGATAAGTCGGATTGCAAGGTAGCCTGCGATTGCTGAAATTACAAAGCTGACTGCAAGGGGCACGAGGTTTGCTTTAAGCTCATCAGCCGCTGAGTCGGTCAGGTCAAACAGCTTGACGAATGCACCTGCGAGAATTACGGGAATACCGAGGATAAAGCTGTATTCAACGGCATCCTCACGCTTCATTCCTGTGAACAGTGCAGAGCAGATTGTTGAGCCTGAACGGGAAATCCCCGGGGTAAGTGCCACACCCTGAAATGCACCGATTATCAGGGCATTTTTCACGGTTGTTTCACCTGCGGAATAGCAGTTGTCCTTTTTAGCACGGGTACTGCAAAAAAGAAGTGCCGAGGTGTAAAGGAATGCAAAGCCCTCGACAATAATATCCTCATCGGAAGCGAGGTTGTCAAAAAAGTCCTTGAATATGTAGAAGCCGAAAAGCGGCAGGATTGACACGATAATCATCATTATCATTCTGCGTTCGGGGTTCATTGTTTTCCACTTGAACTTACCTGTGAAAAGGTCGCCAAGCAGACGGAATGCTTCAAGGATGAGCGCCTTGATTTTGCTCCAGAATGCCACGAACACGGCAACAAGCGTACCCAGATGGAGTATGATGGTCATAGTGACGGCGTTTTCGCCGTCAAGACCGAAAAAGTGCTGAAAAAGTGAAAGGTGTCCAGAGCTTGACACTGGAAGAAACTCGGTCAGACCCTGCACGATACCCTGTAAAATTGCTTCAAGAATAGTCATAGTTGTTCCTCTTTTTATTTGAAATTTGCATAGGCTGCGTGGCTTGCAGAAAATCGGCAGGATTGGTTGACATAATCTCCTGCTTCGGATTTTCCACAAATGCAAGCTCACGCTCCTGTGCGTATAATACATCATATTCGCCGATAATTGTGTGAAGTACCATTATTCGCTCACCTCATCGTCGGGATAACGCTTCTCCCCTGTTTCAATCAATTCGTAGAGCGCTTCGATTGCGTCGGAAAGTCCGCCAAGGGAATCGATAAGCCCCTCCTTGACAGCTGTTTCGCCGTCCACAACCGTACCCATATCCATAGTCAGCTCGCCCGTGTTCATCATCAGCTCACGGAAACGCTCAGGCTTGATATTGCTGTTGCCTGAAACGAAGTTGATAATTCTGTCCTGCATTTTATCAAAGTAGGACAGCGTCTGCGGCACGCCTAAAACTGTGCCGCTCATTCTGACGGGGTGGATTGTCATTGTTGCACTTGGCACGATGAAGGATTTTTTAGCTGAAACTGCAAGCGGCACACCGATTGAGTGACCGCCGCCTACCACAATTGAAACCGTCGGCGTTTTCATTCCTGCGATTAATTCAGCAATTGCAAGTCCTGCTTCAACGTCGCCGCCTACGGTGTTGAGGATAATAACAAGTCCCTCAATTGAGCGGTCCTGTTCGATTGCAACAAGGGCAGGCATAATGTGCTCGTACTTGGTGGTTTTGTTCTGGGGCGGCAGGATATAGTGTCCCTCAACCTGACCGATAACCGTCAGGCAGTGGATAAGGTGCTTTGCGTTCTGCGACACGACCTCGCCGTTTTTCTCGATAAGGTCGGTACGGTCAAGCTGTTCCTCGGTCTGAGAGGTGTTTTCGGTATCCTCATTATTGCAGTTCTTCTCTTTTTCCGACATAGAATTCCCTCGCATTTCATAATATTACAAGGTTATTTTACGCCGAGAAGGTACAATTATTCATAATAAATTATTATACAACATTTCCTGCAAAAAGTCAATTGAATTGAGCAATTATTCCGCCTTGACAGGCAATGATTTCCGTTGTATAATTTAAGTCCCGAAAAAGCAGAGGAGGCTTGCGAAATGATTGGTAAAACCGTAACGGTAACCGTTGACCGTCCGCTTGGGTCATATCACCCGAAGCACCCCGATATGTATTACCCTGTAAACTACGGCTATGTAGAGGGAATTATCGCTCCCGACGGCGAGGAGCAGGACGTTTACATTATCGGTGTTGACGAGCCTGTGGAAAGCTTCACGGGGCGGGTTATTGCCATTGTACACAGGCGTGATGATGTGGAAGAAAAGTGGGTATGTGCACCTGACGAAATGACGTTTACCGAAGAAGAAATTGCAAAACAGCTTCATTTTCAGGAGCAATATTTTGACTCGGAAATAATTTTATAAAATTTTCATTTACCCCTTGACAAATCTTGAATTTAGTATTATACTAAAACGCAATTAATTGTGTTTTAGTTTTATACTGATACAAAAATCAACGAAAGGATACACCGATATGAACAGAACATTCGCATACAGAGTGAATATGGTGATGGCGGTCATGTACGTTATGTGCAATGGCTTTAGGTCGCTACGCTCTGAAATTTGCGGATAATCTGTAATATTTTGGCATAAAGCGGTCTGAAGCAATTGTTTCAGACCGCTGTTTTTATTTTCTGAAAGGACTGGTTGTATGTTATTCAGCAAGAAAAAATCCGCCTCCGAGGTTATCACCGAGGGCAGATTTGAGATAAAAAGACTTTCTGCAAAGGAGGATATCCGTGCTTCGTTACAGCTTGCGGAGGACGTATTTATGCAGTTTGAAGCACCTGACTTCCCTCCCCGCGGCGTGGAAAGCTTCAAGAGTTTCATCTGGGGCAGACGAGTCAAGGAAATGATTGAGGACGGCAGCTTTGCCCTGTGGGGCTGTTACTGCGAAAATCAGCTTGTGGGAATGCTTGCGATGCGTGACAACAGTCATATAAGTCTGCTTTTCGTAATGGGCGATTTTCACCGTCAGGGGATTGGACGAATGCTTTACTCACAGGCGAAAAAGTATGCGGCTTTGCACCTGAAAAGAAAAATCACGGTTAATGCGAGTCCTTACGGGCTGCCGTTTTACCGTGCAATCGGCTTCAAGGAGACTGATATGGAGAATGTTGTTGACGGGGTACGGTCTACTCCGATGGAAGCTAAGATTTAATTCGCAATGTGCAATTCGTAATTGAATGGAGGATTTATGCTTAGATTAAGACAATACAAGGGCTGTGATGCTGAAACTATTGTTGCTTGGTGCAAGGACGAAATCAGTTTCAGGAAATGGTGTTCGGACAGGTGGACGCACTTCCCTATCACGGCTGATGATATGAATGAAAAATATTTCGGCAGCAACGGGGATTGCCCCGATGCTGACAACTTTTACCCCATTACCGCTTTGGACGGAAATGATGTTGTTGGACACCTTATTCTGCGTTACACCGATGAGGAAAGAAAAGTGTTGCGCTTTGGGTTTGTAATTGTTGATGACACAAGACGTGGCAAGGGTTACGGAAAGGAAATGCTGAAGCTAACTTTGAAAATGGCATTTGAAATTATGGGTGCGGAAAAGGTTACGCTTGGAGTTTTCGACAACAATGCACCTGCTTATCATTGCTACAAGGCGGTAGGCTTTACAGAAACGGGAGAATGTTACTCAATGGAAATTCTCGGTGAGGATTGGAAGTGCATTGAGATGGAGTTGGAAAGGGAGGATTATTATGACAGACAAAATACGAAAAATTCTTGACAAAGGGCACAAATACAACACAGCAAACCTTGCCTACATAAACTTCGGACTTGACAGCAGCGTTGAGTACGATGCACTGGTTGTTGCACCGTCCTTTACGCCGTACAAGCTTATCCGTGACGACAGCTTTAAGATTACCGAGCTTGGTTCGCAAAGCTACTGTGCAGGTTATCTTGTTGAACGTGACGGACTGAAAATTGCTTGGATAAAAACTGCGGCAGGCGGCTGTAATATGCTTGATTATCTGATGATTTGTGCTGAACTCAGCTTCAAGAAGCTTATTTTTGTAGGTGCGGTTGGTGCACTGAAAGCGGAGTTTGACATCGGTGACATCTGCACGCCGAGTTATTCAATTGCAGGCACGCTGGCAAATACTTACCTCAAAGACAGCCTGCGTGATTACATACCTTTTGAGAAGATTTATCCCGATGAGAAGTACGTTGACAGCGTTGTTGAGTTGGCAATGGAAAGTGGCTGCACTGTAAAAAAAGCAAGTGTTTTCTGCACTGACTCAATTGTTATGGAGTACACACATCTTGACGAAATCCGCTCATTCGGCACGGATTTGATTGAGATGGAAACCTCGGTTTTTTATGCTGTTGCAAAGCTTATGGAAATTCCTGCGATTGCTTTGCTTGTTGTTTCTGACAACTCTGCAACGGGTATTCCGCTGGTTGGAAGAAGCGACGAGGTACAGGAAATTTACGACAAGGCGAGAAGGGTTGTTCTGCCCGATTTGATTTACAGAATTGCAAGGAGATGATTTTATGCTTAACCACAAAGGCAGCAAAACTATAGAAACTGACCGCTTGATTTTGCGGCAATACAGGAGCACGGACGCTGAACTTATGTTCCGCAACTGGGCAAGTGACAGAGAGGTTACGAAGTTCCTGACCTGGAACGCTCACCGCAGTATTTCCGACACGGAGGCTATTATAAATCTATGGGTATCGGAGTACAACGAGTTGTCACGCTACAACTGGATTATCGTGCTGAAAGAAACTGGTGAGCCGATTGGCAGCATTGATGTTTGTCACATTCACGCTAACATTGATGCGGCGGAGATTGGTTACTGCATTGGCAAGGCTCACTGGGGCAAGGGCATTATGACGGAGGCTTTCAAGGCTGTTATAACGTACCTTTTTGAGGAAATCGGCTTCAATCAAATTCGTGCTGCACACGCTGTAAAAAATCCTGCTTCGGGAAAGGTAATGGAAAAGTGCGGACTTACACTTGACGGCACATTCAGACAGTTTTTCCGTGCAACGTCGGGTGAACTGCTTGACATAAGCTACCGCTCAATACTTCGTGAAGATTATTTTGCTGACAAAGAAAAATCTTGCAATGACGTGCAAGATGTGGTATAATTATTTTTGAAATTTTATTACTGGAAAGGAATAAATGCTATGAAAGAACTTAATCCAAACGCTAAAATTGAAACAAAATGCCTCCACGCAGGCTACACACCTAAAAACGGCGAGCCTAGAGTAATGCCTATCGTTCAGAGCACAACTTACGTTTACGACTCCACAGACGATGTTGCGGCTGTTTTTGACGACCCTACCAAGAGCCTTATTTACTCACGTTTCGAGAACCCAACAACAGACGCTGTTGAAAAGAAGATTGCCGCTCTTGAGGGCGGTGTTGCTGCAATGTGCACATCAAGCGGTCAGGCTGCTTCCCTCCTCTCCATTCTCAACATCTGTGAGGCAGGCGACAGCTTTATTGCTTCCTCCTCCATTTACGGCGGCACAATCAATCTTTTCGGCGTAACTCTCAAGAGAATGGGTATTGAGTGCATCTGGGTTGACGTTGACGCTACTGAGGAAGAACTCAACGCTGCATTCAAGGAAAACACAAAGGCTGTTTTCGGCGAAACAATTGCTAACCCAGCACTTACTGTACTTGATATTGAAAAGTGGGCAAAGGCTGCACACGCACACGGCTGTCCGCTCATTATCGACAACACATTTGCTACACCTATCCTCTGCCGTCCTATCGAATGGGGCGCTGATATTGTTATCCACTCCACTTCCAAGTATATGGACGGTCACGCTGTACAGGTCGGCGGTGTAATTGTTGACAGCGGCAAGTTCGACTGGACAAACGGCAAGTTCCCTTGTATGACTGAGCCTGACGAAAGCTACCACGGCATTGTCTACACCAAGGACTATGCAGCTGCTCCGTTTATCACAAAGGCAAGAATGCAGCTGATGAGGGACTTCGGCTGTTACCCAGCTGCAAACAGCTCCTTCCTGCTCAATCTCGGTCTTGAAACTCTCCACGTAAGAATGAAGCAGTACTGCGAAAACGCAATCAAGGTTGCTAAGTACATTGAGTCCACAGGCAAGGTTAATTTTGTTAGCTACCCAGGACTTGAAAGCGACAAGTACCACGTACTTGCTGAAAAGTATCTTCCACTTGGAACAAGCGGTGTAATCTCCTTCTCCATCAAGGGCGGACGTGACACAGCTGTCAAGTTTATGGACAGCCTGACACTTGCTTCCAACGAGGTACACGTTGCAGATATCCGTACCTGCGTGCTTCACCCTGCTTCCGCAACTCACCGTCAGCTTACTGACGAACAGCTTGTTGCGGCTGGCATCGACGGCGGTCTTATCAGATTTTCCGTTGGTCTTGAGAATGTTGAGGATATTCTTGAGGACGTTAAGCAGGCTTTTGAGAAGATTTGAGGATGAATTTGTGGGGGGAACTGGTTGAGTTCCCCCTATTTTGTTAGGAGGATAAATATGAAAACAATAATTACTATTCAGCACACTCAATCCGTTCATCACACAAATGGAATGGTCGGTTCGTGGACTGATTGGGATTTATCTGAATTAGGCATTCAGCAAGCCGAAAAGATTGGTGAAAAACTTAAAGCCGAATTGGACGGACGAAATTTTGTTATGTATTCTTCCGATTTGAAGCGTGCAAAACAAACAGCTGAAAATGTCGGCAAATTTCTTGAAATTGAGCCGATTTTACGCAAGGAACTGCGTGAAAGAAATCTTGGAAAATGCTGTGGGAAATCTGTTCAATGGCTCCGTGAAAACATTGAACAGCAAGAAAAGACTATTGATGACAGACTTTTCTCCGATGCTGAAAGCCGCCGTGACGAATGGAACAGGCTGAAACCGTTTTTTGATGAAATAATGTCAAATGATGAAGAAAATATTATTATTGTTTCCCACGGCGATTTATTGAGCGTATTTAATGCTATGTTTGCTGGACTTGAAATTGAGTCGCTTAATAACTGTGAGATGTTTGGATTATCAGGCGGGGTTTCATATATGTTTGAAAATAATGAAGGCAAGCGTTTTATCAAAAAGATAAGCGATATGAGTTATATTGGATAACGTAAAACAGGCATCGGAACTCATCCGATGCCTGTTCGTACTTATTCAATTACGCTTGTTCGAAAGCGTCCTTGCCGAGACCGCAGGTCGGGCATACCCAATCATCGGGGATATCCTCCCACGCTGTACCGGGTGCGATACCGCCGTCAGGGTCACCGATTGCAGAGTCATATTCATATCCGCACGGACAAATATATTTAGCCATATTAATTACTCCTTATACTTTTAATAAAAATTAACCGAAATATCTCTTGAGGAGACCTTCGAAACCGCAACCGTGTCTTGCTTCGTCCTTTGCCATTTCGTGGACTGTGTCGTGGATAGCGTCCAGACCCATTTCCTTAGCCTTTGCAGCGAGCTTCATCTTGCCTTCGCAAGCGCCGTTTTCTGCCATAACTCTCATTTCAAGGTTCTTCTTTGTGGAGTCTGTTACTACATCGCCGAGGAGTTCAGCAAACTTTGCAGCGTGCTCTGCTTCTTCCCAAGCTGCCTTTTCGTAGTACATACCGATTTCTGGGTAGCCTTCACGGTGAGCAACTCTTGCCATTGCAAGGTACATACCAACCTCTGTACACTCACCCATAAAGTTCTGGTTGAGACCTTCGATGATTTCAGCGTCAGCACCTTCCTTGCCGATACCTACGATATGCTGGCAAGCCCAGTTGAGCTGATTTTCAACTACCTCATTGAACTTTGCAGCAGGTGCTTTACACTGTGGGCACTTGTAATCAGCAGGGAGATTTTCGCCCTCGTAAACGTAACCGCAGATTGAACAGACAAACTTTTTCATAATTGTATCCTCCTGAATTTTAATTAATTTAATTTTACTACATTATTTATTTTTGTCAACCCTTCGTGGGTTTCTTTACTGTACTTAAAGTATACCAAATCGGTATAGTTTTGTCAATAGTCTTTTTAATGGATTTTGTTACTATTTTGTGAATTTTATAATAAAATTGGATAATTATTACTGTAATTGTGACACTTTAAGGTAAATATTATCATTATCTGCCAAAACAACAGCTTTATCACCCTTTTTTACCGTTCCGTCCAAAATGTTCTTTGACAGCATACTTTCTACTGTTGTGGTAATTTTTCGGCGTAATTTTCGTGCACCTGTCTTATCCAGTCCGTCAGAAATGAGTGCGGAAATTGCCTCATCACTGAATTCAACGGAGATTTCCAACGCTTCGGCACGCTTGCACAGACCCGACAGCATTTTTCGTGCAATACCTGAAAGCTCGTCCTTTCCAAGCTTATTGAACACAATTATTTCGTCCATTCTTCCCACAAGCTCGGGACGGAAACGCTTTTTTACAGTAGTCAGCACGTCCGATTTTACGCTGTTATCGGAATTATTCGGAGCAAAACCAAGGGCATTCTTATCACTGATATGCTCAACACCGACATTTGAAGTGAGAATTATTACGGCACTGCGAAAGCTGACCTGTCTGCCCTTGCTGTCGGTAAGAATTCCGTCCTCCATAATTTGCAGAAGAATATTGTAGATATCGTCGTGTGCCTTTTCGATTTCGTCAAAAAGAATTACGCTGTAGGGCTTTTTCCGTACCTTTTCGGTAAGCTGTCCGCCATCCTCACAGCCGACATATCCCGGAGGTGCACCGATAAGCTTGCTGACGCTGTGCTTTTCCATATACTCAGACATATCAAAGCGGATAAGAGATTTTTCCGTACCGAAAAGGCACTCGGCAAGTGCTTTGGAAAGCTCGGTTTTACCTGCTCCCGAGGGTCCGGTAAACATAAAACATCCCATTGGACGTGACGGGTCTTTAAGTCCTGCACGGCTTCTTCTTATTGCGTCTGCAACGGCTGAAACAGCTTCGTCCTGACCGATTACACGCTGTTTAAGCTCTGTTTCAAGATTGAGCAGACGCTTGCCCTCGTCATCGGAAATCTTTGTTACGGGAATTCCCGTTGCTGTAGAAATAACCTCAGCAATATCTTCCGCTGTTACAAGCACAGGCTTTGCCTCGCTGTCGGAATACCAGCTTGTATCGCCGTTTTTCTTGCGTGAATTTGCATTGATTGCCTGCTTTTCCAACATTCTTTTCAGGCTGTCTGCAAGCTCACGGAGCGTTTGCGGTGTTTCGGAGGCTTTCATTCTTGCTTTTGAGCAGGCTTCGTCAATCAGGTCAATTGCCTTGTCAGGCAGAAAACGGTCAGGCTGATAGCGTACCGACATTGCTACTGCGGCATTTACCGCTTCGTCGGTAATAGTTACCCTGTGAAAATCCTCGTAGCAGTGCTTCAAGCCTGTAATAATCCGCACGGCTTCATCCTCGTCAGGCTCGTTGATAAGCACTTTTTGAAAACGTCGTTCAAGTGCACTGTCCTTTTCTATGAAGCGGCGGTATTCCTCTATTGTGGTTGCACCGATTATCTGTAATTCTCCTCTTGCAAGCTGTGGTTTAAGAATATTTGCGGCATCAATTGCCCCCTCTGCTGCACCTGCTCCTACAATTGTATGAAGCTCGTCTATAAAAAGGATAATATTTTTATTTGCGGCAACCTCGTCAAGGCACTGCTTGATACGCTCCTCAAAATCACCTCTGTATTTTGCACCTGCAAGCATTGAAGTAAGGCTCAATGAAAAAAGCTGTTTACAGCGGATTGCGTCAGGGACATTACCTTCGGCAATTTTCATTGCAATTCCCTCGGCGATTGCTGTTTTGCCGACACCTGCTTCACCGACGAGGCAAGGGTTATTCTTTGTTCGTCGGGACAAAATCTGCACAACACGCTCAATTTCCTTGTCACGGCAAAGCACGGGGTCAAACTTCTTTTCACGGGCGGCTTTTGTCAAATCTCTGCCGTACTTCATCAGAGTCGGTGCTCTTGATACAGAATTTGAATTTTCCCCTCCTATTGAAGCAGAGCAGGCATTTGTAAGGCGTGTTACATTGCCGCCGATTTCGTTTATAATCCTGCTTCCAGTGCAGGTTTCCTCACGGAGCATTGCAAGAAGAAGATGCTCCGTGCCTGCAAGCTGGAGCTTGTTTTCGGTTGAAATAATGGCTGCACGTTCAATTATTTTTCTCACTGTCGGAGTTGCTCCGTCACGCTCAACGATACACGGCTCACCTCTCCCCACAAGCATATTTATTCTTGTTATTACGCTTTCTTCCTTTATACCGCACACACGGCAGATGCTTGCCGAGGTACTTCCCTGCTCGGTAACAAGTGCAAGAAGCAGGTGCTCGCTTCCCATATAAACGTGACCGAGTCTGCCTGCGTGCAGGTACGCTTTATTGATAACACTGTTTGCCTTTTTTGTAAAGCCTTCAATATTGTACATAAGCTTATCTGACCTTTCTTTTAAACTTATGTATATTATTCCACAATTTCAGGAAAATATCTGTCGAAAAATGCGGTCAGCAAATTTCTGTAACAAAAAAATCTCCCCGTCATAGAATGAACTATGAAAAGTCAAACGAAACGGAAAACCGCTTCGGACTTTCAGAATACATTATCTAAAGGAGATATCTTTATGAACTGTGGATTTAACTTTGGCAATGGCGGTAACTGCTGCTGGATTATCATCATCCTTCTCGTGCTCTGGTTCTGCTGCGGCAATAACAACAACGGCTGCAACAATAACTGCACATCCAACTGCGACTGCAACTGCAACAGCATTTGC
This sequence comes from Oscillospiraceae bacterium, assembly GCA_045545795.1. Classification (GTDB taxonomy): domain Bacteria; phylum Bacillota; class Clostridia; order Oscillospirales; family Ruminococcaceae; genus RGIG8773. The sequence continues at coordinate 23,298 of JAZQBN010000024.1, read as the reverse complement.
TGATTAAACTGCAAACAATCCGAATAAGTTTTACTTACGGACAGACGGAGAATGACCGTCACGAAAAAGTGTCCCGGCGTACTCAGTACGGCGGGACACTTAATTTCATTCGGGACACCTCCCATTTTATTTTTTCCGATTATCAAAAATTGATGTTCGGTCATATTTTTTTCTCAGCGTCTGCAAGGCTTTCTTTTCAATTCGCGAAACGTAAGAACGGGAAATATCAAGCTTTTTTGCAACCTCCCGCTGTGTCAACGGTTTGCAGCCGTATAAGCCGTAACGGTGCTTTATAATGGTCAGCTCACGCTCGTCAAGGCACTCATCTATAAAGCGGTAAAGCTGCTCCGATTTGATGTTAAGGTCGATTTTGTCAACTATTCCGTCGTCCTCGGCAATAATGTCTATAAGAGTAAGCTGGTTTCCCTCTTTATCGGTATCAATCGGTTCGTCGAAGTAAATGTCCCCTGCGGATTTTTTCAGGGAACGGAAGTGCATAAGAATTTCATTTTCTATGCACCGGGAGGCGTAGGTAGCGAACCTTGTTTTTTTAGAATAGTCAAAGGTTGATACCGCTTTGATAAGTCCGATTGTTCCTATGGAAATCAAGTCTTCCTGGTCGGTGGTTACGTTGTAATACTTTTTTATAATGTGTGCAACAAGACGCATATTGTGCTCGATAAGCTTGCTTCGGGCGGCGGCGTCCCCCTCGTGCATTTTACAGAAACATTCTTCCTCCTCGGCGGCGGACAAGGGCTTGGGAAAGACGTTTCCTGTTTCAAGATGCAGGGCGAAAAAAAGCAGGTTGTCAAACAGCAGGTTAAATAGTTCAAACATTTTCTCAGCTCCATGGTACAATAGATTGTATTTTACAATATGCAGCTGAAAGAATGTCCTATGATAAAAACCTCTTTCCTGATATCAGAAAAGAGGCTTTATCATTTTATTCTTTATCTTTTAACCAATCCAATGAAAGTGCTGTACCCGGAATACGCGTTTCCATTATGTCTTCATATGTCACTTCAACTGAATGGGTCTTTTTATCAATTGTATATATGTTTTTACATATTGAAACTGAAGAATCCAAACCCCAATCTCCGCCACCGTATAAAAAATAATAAATACTGTAAATATAACTCGATTTATTTTCTTCAATTTCACGATAAATGATACGATTATTAACGTTATTCATCAATAATAAATCCATTTGCTGTACAACATATTTTTTATTCAACTTACCTAAAAGCAATAAACTATCACTTTCATGGTCCACAATAAAAGTTTTAAAATATGCTGTCCTGCGTTCATTTAATAATTTTTCTGTTACGGCATTGTCATCTTCGTTTTCAACTGTATACTCGCCATAAGAGAGTTGACGGTATACGATATAATAATCATTTTCTCCAACACACATTATTTCATCATCTTCATCAGCAAATTCTCTTATATCAAATTCAGCATATTCATTGACTTCATCTGATGGTAAAGCCTTTTTCAAATTAATTTCCGAACTTATATCGCTTGTTGATACAAGTGCTGTAAATGTTACACTTCTTTCTTCCAAAGGAACATCAAATGTGCTTACTTTCTCGTATGTTCCTTCGCTGTAAAATTCATCAATGGAATAACCGTTTTCATAAATTAATAAGAGTTCTTCATCACTCATATTTTCAACTTCTTCTGCCGAATTAAATCCATATTTACTTGTGTTTTCTGTATACTCCACTTCATCGCAGGCGGAAAACCCACAGCAGATTACTGCCGCAAGGGCTGCTGAAAACAATTTTCTCTTTATCATAAAATGTCCTCCGTTTCAATGTTGTTTATAATATTATAACACAGATATTTCAGTTAAGCAACAGATTATTTTATTCCCTGATTGACATTCACGGCAATTTCTGCTAAACTGTTATTACTTATGTAAATAAAAAGGGATTGAAAATATGAGTATTTTAAATGTTGAAAACGTGACTCACGGTTTTGGTGCACGTCAAATTCTGAACAACGCTTCTTTCCGTCTGCTCAAGGGTGAGCACATCGGTCTTGTAGGTGCAAACGGTGAGGGTAAGTCCACATTTCTGAACATTATCACGGGCAAGCTTGCTCCTGATGAGGGTAAGATTGAGTGGTGCAGGCACATTACCACGGGTTACCTTGACCAGTACAGCACGCTTACAAAGGGCAAGACGATTGCTGACGTGCTTCGTGATGCTTTTGCCCACTATGCTGAGCTTGAACAGGAAATGATGGCGATTTACGATTCTATGGCGGAATGCTCCGATGAGGAGATGGCTGAGGCTATGGAAAAGGTTGGCGAAATTCAGGACATTCTCGATTACAGCGGTTACTACACCATTGATGCGAAAATTTCAGAGTACGCAAACGGGCTGGGACTTGGTGAAATTGGTCTTGACCGTGATGTATCCGAGCTTTCGGGCGGTCAGCGTGCAAAGGTGTTGCTTGCGAAGGTGCTGCTTGAAAATCCGATGATTCTTATTCTTGACGAGCCGACAAACTTCCTTGATGAAAATCATATTGCGTGGCTGAAAAACTTTTTGCAGAACTACGAAAATGCGTTTATTCTTGTATCGCACGATATTCCGTTTCTCAATGATGTTGTCAATGTTATTTATCACGTTGAGAATGCAGTGCTGACAAGGTACACAGGTGACTATGACAATTTCCAGAAGATGTACGAGCTGAAAAAGCGTCAGCTTGAACAGGCTTACGAAAAGCAGCAGAAGGAAATTGCTGACCTTGAGGATTTCATTGCGAGAAACAAGGCGAGGGTTGCTACAACAAATATGGCGAAGTCACGTCAGAAGAAGCTTGACAAGATGGACAAGATTACGCTTATGAGCGAGAAGCCGAAGCCGAATTTTTCCTTCCAGCCTGCACGTACCCCAGGGCGTGTGGTAATTGAGTGCAGGGATTTGGTACTTGGTTACGGTGAGCCGCTTACGAAGCCGTTGTCACTGAAGCTGGAATGTGGACAAAAGGTTGCTGTCAAGGGTGTAAATGGTTTGGGTAAGTCGACTCTGTTAAAGACGCTTTTGAAGCTTATTCCGCCTGTTTCGGGTGAAGTTGAACACGACCAGTTTGTTGAGGTTGGTTACTTTGAGCAGGAGGAGGAAGCTACTTCCGAGACTGCTTTACAGACGATATGGGACGAATACCCAGCAATGACAAATGCGGAGGTGCGTGCGGCACTGGCGAGGTGCGGACTTACCACGGAGCATATCACGTCGCAGATGCGTGTGCTTTCGGGCGGTGAGAATGCAAAGGTGCGTTTGTGCAGGCTTATGCTGAAAAAGATAAATCTGCTTGTACTTGACGAGCCGACAAATCATCTTGATGTTGATGCAAAGGACGAGCTGAAATCGGCTATCAAGGATTTCAAGGGCACAGTGCTTCTTGTAAGCCACGAGCCTGAGTTTTACCTTGATGTTTGCGATGAGGTCTGGAATTTGGAGCAGTGGACTACTAAAATTGTGTAAGACAAATTGGAAGTTTGGAGTTTGGAGAGTGGAGTGAGGAGTTAAGAAAAGCTATGACTTACACATCAACTCCACACTCCACTCTTAACACTCCACTCTCATAAATTATAGTTTACTAATCAAACAAAAGTAACCGCCACGGCAACTGTACCGTGGCGGTCATTTTCATATTAGAGGTTGAAATATTTGTCAAATTCTGCTGGGTGAGGAATCTTGGAAAGCTCGAAGCATTCCTTTCTCTTGTTTGCGATGAATGTCTTGATGAGCTGTTCTGGGAATACGCCGCCTTCTGTGAGGTAGTCGTGGTCAGCTTCGAGTGCATCAAGAGCAGCGTCGAGAGTTGTCGGGAGGGAAGAAAGCTTTGCCTTTTCCTCGTCGGAAAGCTTATAGAGGTTGAAGTCGTATGGTCCCCAGCCGTTTGCGTGTGGGTCAATCTTGTTCTTTACGCCGTCAAGACCTGCCATAAGGATTGCTGCATAAGCAAGGTATGGGTTACAGGTTGCGTCAGGGTTACGGATTTCGAAACGTCTGAGCTTTGGTGTTTTAGCATAAGCTGGGATACGGATTACGGCACTTCTGTTGGAAGTTGCGTAACCAACTGTTACAGGTGCTTCGAAGCCAGGAACAAGACGCTTGAAGGAGTTTGTGCTTGGGTTTGTAATTGCACAGAGAGAGGAAATATGCTTCAGCAGACCGCCCATGAAGTAGTGTGCTGTCTGGCTGAGGTGTGAATAGCCGTTATCGTCGGAGAACACAGGCTCGCCGTCCTTGAGGAGAAGCATATGAACGTGCATACCGTTGCCTGCTTCGCCGTAGACAGGCTTTGGCATAAAGGTTGCAACCTTGCCATACTTGAGAGCTGTATTGTGGATAATGTACTTAATCATCATTGTTGCGTCAGCCATTTTGGACATCTGACCGAGCATTGGCTCGATTTCAAACTGACCTGCTGCGCCAACTTCAGGGTGGTGGTATTTGATTGGAATACCTGCCTTTTCCATTTCCATACACATTTCGGAACGGCACTCGTAGGAAGTATCGAACGGCTTAGCGATGTGGTAGTTCTTCTGATGAGCAACTACACAGCCCTTGCCTTCTGTTTCGCTGTTCCAGTAAGCCTGTGATGTATCAACGTACATACCGATTCTTTCAGGTGTTACAGACCAGCCTGCGTTATCGAAAAGGTGGAATTCAAATTCAGGGAGAATAAGCATTGTATCAGCAATGCCGCTGTCCTTCATATACTGTTCAGCAGCAAGTACGATATTTCTTGGGTACTGGTCGAGAGGTCTGTTTTCGGGGTAATCGATAACCATTGCGTTACCTGTGATAGAAAGTGTTGGTACGCCGCAGAACGGGTCAACCATTGCTGTATCGAGGTCAGGAATGAACACCATATCACTCTTTTCTACAACTGCGTAGCCGTAGTTGGAAGCGTCAAAGCCGATACCTTCCTTCAAGGTATCCTCGCTGAACTGTTCAGCAGGAATTGTAACGTGACGGAACTGACCGTTGATATCAACGATTTTGAAGTCAATCATCCGGATATCATTATCCTTAATCATATTCATAAGCTCTTTTACTGTTCTTGCCATTTGATAACCTCCAATATTTTATGTTGAATTGTGTTGTACAAATCGACAACCAATATTAACATTATACCACATAAAATATGAAAATGCAACAAATATTTTCATTTTCACTGCACATTTGCAGCTCAACGAAAAAACAGTCTTTGAAGCTAATCAAAGACTGTTTTTTTATGCGATAATATTAAGCACTGACTGCTGATGATTACGGAAGTGACCGAAAATGTTATTCTGTGTCTGATTGAGAATCTGATGCTTTGTGTAATCGGCATACTGCTTTGCCATATCCGCATCACGGATTTGCGATTCAGCCGCAGAAAGATTTTCAATATAGTTCTGACGGTTTGCAAGTGCGTGCTCGGAACGGTTTTCATAAGCACCGCTTACTGCACGCTGCTTGGAAAGGTAATCATTTGCAAGGTTAAGACGGTTGATTGCCTTTGAAGCTCTTTCGGCAGTTGTTACACCTGTTGTATTAATTTTCATAAGGTGTTCGTCAACGCGTGTCTTTTCGTACATAATATAATCATCTGTACGGCGACCCTTATGGATACCGATATCAGTATCCTCATCTCTGCTTTCGCCGCCGTAGATAATATCATTTGCAGCACTGCCTGTGAACTTATTGAACACGAAATCACCGTTTTCAATGGTATAGAACATAATTCTGCCGTTACGGTGACCTACTCTTACATCTGAGCTTGCAGCAGAAAAGCTGTTGTTAAGCTGTTCGGCAAGCTGCTCCAATGTATATTCGCCGTGAGGAATATCAACGCTTGCAGGTATACCGTCAAGCTCAAAACCGAGAGTATCATTTTCGTCATTGATTACGATACCGTCGGAAAGGTCAGGCTTACCGTAGAATGTTGATGGCTGAGGAGAACGTGTTGCTTCATAGAAGACTCTGTATGCCGAGTTGCCTCTGATACCGTCTATGATTGCTGTAATCTTTCCGTTTCTTCCGTCATCTGGAATTTTGCACCAGAGAACAAGCTTATCGGAGCTGGAAATACCTGTATTGTTTTCAGCTACACCAAGCTCGGAAAGACCGATTGAAGCGTTGAAGAAATCATCAGGGAAGCTGTTGCCTGTGTAGTCGGTAATCTTCGCAAATTCTTCTCTGCCCTTCTGTTCAATTGCATCTGCAAGTTCCTTTTTGGTGTAATCACCCGCAGGAATTTTAAACTCGATGGTGTGAGTCTGTCCGCCGTAGTTGAGGTCAAAAATCATTGTGTCGTTAAGGTCAGTATAAATGCAGACATCCTTGCCTGAAAGCTGTTCATCCTTACCTGATGGTTCAAGAGTGTTTCTGCCGACGATATAAGACAATGTACTGCCGAGGGAAGTACCATTTTTTTCGGTATGAACGCTTACACCTGTATAGCTTACATTCTGGAACACCTTATCGAAAAGACGTCCGCTGAAATTGCTGATTTTGCGTGTATCGGAAGGGGTTGCACCCTTGATTGAGATTGTTCCGTTATTGTTTGAAACAACAAGCTGGTCGTTGCCGAGAGCGTTATCAATAGCAGTCTGGAGTGCTGTTTTCAGTGTGTCGGCTGTGTAAGTTCCTGCAGGAATGGCAATTTCCGCTCTGCCCGTAACAAGGCTGCCGTTTACATCTGTAGCGTAATCAAAGGACATCTTGTTGTTATAATTCTCAATTGTTATGCTTGAAATATTATTTCTCGAAGTAATTGTACATCTGCTGTCATTTCTTGAAACAGTGCTTTCCTTTGCAACGTTGTTGGACTTGCTGAAAACCTCAGAAGTATTTGCTCCACTCATTGAAATTGTTGCGGAATTACCCTTAGCATCGGTCGTAATTGTGAGTGTTGAAGCTGAAGCCGCTACTGTCACACCGCTGCCTGCAAAGCCTGTCTGAAGCTGGGAAACAAGGCTGTTCATACCTGCTGTGCCCACATAATCGCCTTCTGCAAGGTCAAATTCGGTTGTAACACCGTTGACTGTAAGGGCAACGTGCTTGTTCTTATCATTGACTTCAAGACCGTCACCGCTGAAAAGGGTGTTGAACTTGTTGTTTGTGATTGTTGCAGGGAAATAAACCTTATTTGTTGTGGTATCAATGGTACCGTTGCCGCCTGCACTTGTCTTGGAGATATACTTGTCAAAGCCTGCTGTGCCGCCGAAGTTGCTGAGAGAATAGCCTGCACCGCCGTTCTTGGTGGTAAATGTAAGCCCCTTGCCTGATGCATAGCTTGCAGAGATAATGTCCTTGAGTGCGGGGTCATTGCTGACAACGTTACTGATTGCCTGTGCACACTCAGAAGCGGAATTATATGTTTTTTCAGGAATAACAATTGTCACATTTCTGGTTTCGGTTGGTGACTTATAAGTAAATGTTATAGTATTGTTAGATGAGTCAACTGTCATAGGGAAATGGGAGTCAAAGCCTGCGGCGGTAACGGAAGCAGGTTCTTCGATTTTTCCTGTTGTAGGATTATAATTCGGGTTACCTGCTGTTTCCTTTACATTTTTGGTTTTATAAATATTGCAGGTAGTTTTTGCTGTGTCGATTGTAAATGAACCGCTTTCTTTGAGTGGTCCTTTGAAAACAAGGGACTTGCCGCTGCTTCCCACGGAAACGGTTGTCTTGGGATTGCCGCCGTCAGCTTCTGCAATTCTTGCATTAAGCTCATTGGCAATTGCCGCAACGGATGTATATGTGCCGCCTGTAAGGGTAAGATTGTAGGTTGTTGCACCTGCCTTGAAAACGAACTTATTGTTTGAACTGTCAACTGTATACGGAAGCTGTGAAGCAGCATTCGGAATTGTCATTGAGGACGGTACATAAACTCTGTTGTGAGTTTCGTCCACAACTGCGTCTGTTCTTGACGCAATAGTATTCTTGCGTGCGGAATTTGCCATTGAGCAGCTGCCTGTTGCAATCTGAACGCCCTCACCCTTTGCAGCTGTTGTTACAACAAGGTTATTGCCGTCAGCCTTTGCTGTAGCCTTGCTGCCGAGCTCCTTATTGATTGCGGCAATAGCTTCATCCTTTGTTGAGCCCTTAGGAATGGTGATATTGAAGGCTGTTGAGCCTGTTGTATCAGTTACGGAAAGAACAAGGTTGATATCCTTGAGTGATTTTCCTGCTGCGGTAAACTGAGTCAGAGCACCTGACATAGTGAGTGTTGCCGGGAACTGTTCAACTGTTCCGCCGCCTACGAAGGACTCACTGCTGCCGTGCTCAATCTCGTAACCGTTCTTGATTGTAGGAGAAATGCTGCTGTAAATGATATAATCCTGTGTAATCTGAGCATTTGTTGTTACCTGATTTGAATATGTAACAACATCAGTGGTTTCACCTGCTGTGGAAGAAACCGCTGGCTGACCTGACGGCATTGTTCCCGAGCCGCTTGCATAGGTTTTCTCGCTGCCCTGATTAATAGTGTAATTGTCTGTATAGTAAACGCCGCCGATAAGGTTTGCATAACCGCTTGATGAGGAAGAAACCGAAAAGGACTTGATATCTGCGCCGCTGTATTCGATTGCTGAAAGTGTGATTGTGCTTCCTACTTTAAATTCAAGCTTTGAGGAAAGGTCGGGATAATTTGCCGCAACCTGATTGTTAAGCTCATTCTGGAGAGAAGCCGCTGTATATGTATCCGAAGGAACAGTTATAGACATAGTTTTATTTCCGCTGTCGGTTGCAACCGTAAAAACAAGCTCATTTTCGTTGGCAGGAACTTCAATTGAGCTGCCGAGGTTTTTATTTGCTGTAAGGCTTGCAGGGCGGAAAGAAGATGTTGTTACGGACGGATTAAGCTTATTGAGAGTACCCTTGTCAAAAAAGTCATAAACCATATGTCCGCTTGGTGCACGGCTTTCAACGAGGTCAATCTTACACTTGTCGCCGTACTGGTCGGATTTGATTACAAGAGTTCCTGAGGAGCTGATTGACGCTTCAAAAGGAATGTCCCCAAGCTGCTCGTTAATTCTTGCGGCAAGGTCGGACGGATTTGCATAGGTTCTTTCATTTTCCGTGTCATCGAGAAGATTAACCTGAATTCTGCGTGTTTCGGCAGTATCACCTGCACCGTACCAGCTGAGGTCGAGGGTAAAATATTCATTTCTGCCTCTTACGATTTCGGTATTTACAGGGATAACCTTTTTACCTGTGAGAACAGACTGTGTATTGTTTGTGTAACCGTAATTTGCAATATCGTAAATCGGGGAGGATTTATTATCCATTTTAAGGAAGTTGCCTGTCAGACCTGTGATGGTTTCCTTGCAGGCAATACCGATAATCATACCGCCCTGAGCACTTGTTTCGGGAACAGCCTTGATATCGCCCGGAATACCCGAAGCGGCAAACTTAGCGTTCATATGGTCGATAAGCTGTTCACGGGTATACTTTCCTGCGTCGAGTGTTACGGAATAAATTGTATCGCTGTCACCGAGACGGAAGGACATAACATCGTTTTCGCCTGTGAAGATTTCAAGCTTTGCGTTTTCGTGCACAAAGGTTGTTACGCCGAGAAGATAACCGCTCTCGGAGCCGATTGTTGCGTCATAGAAAAGGGTTGCACCGGGACCGCCCACATAGTCGATTTTACCCGGCTCGGACTGGATTGTAAATTCTCTGTTTTCATTTACACCGATAATAAGGTTAGGCACTTTTTCATAAAGCTCTGTATCGATTATATCAGCAAGCTCCTCAGCACTGTATGTGCCATAAGGAACATTGATTGTGTATTCCTTCTGCTGGTCATCGAGAGTATATCCGATAACAAGCGGCATATTCTGACCGTTTACGACAACAGCTTTGTCGTGCACAACTACGCCCTCGTTAAGTCCGTAGGACTCAAGGTGCTTTTCAAAAAGAGGAAGTCCGTTGAAATGAGAAGTATCGGTAATCTGACCGATTTCCTCAAGAAGCTGCTGATATTCAAGGTCGAGAGCACCTCTGTCGATGCTGTCATAAGTGCCGTTAGCCGCCTGAACAGCAATAGTTTCGAGGCGGTGGATAATATTATGTATCTCCTGTGCGGAGCCGTCAACGGAATGGAGGTAGCTGATGCCGTCATTAAGGTTCTTGACGCCCTGGTCAAGACCTGCAATAATTCCACGCATTTTTTCCGAAACAGCAAGTCCTGCCGCATCGTCGGCAGCACGGTTTACCTGATATCCGCTTGCAAGCTTTTCAAGTGATTTCTGGAGCTTGGAATTTGTTTTCTTGTTTCTGTTAACGAGAAAATCCGCACCCTTGAAATTAGTAACGGTCATTTCAGCAGCCTCCTTTCCTGAATTAATAACAAACTTACAATATATTTATCGGCAAATTCACAAAAAACTTTAGTATTTTACAGAAAAAATTCTCAATAAAATTCAGCAATAATAAACAAAGAAGCCTTACCCTCAGGTAAAGCTTCCTCTTATTCAGATATTAATTGCCACGCCATTCGGCATTTTCAGTTCTTTCTCGGATAAGCTCCATTATGTACTTTCCTGTTTCGCTCAGAATGTTGTCCTGTTTAAAAATACTTGAGCCCTCGTCCTTGTCGTTTACTGCCCAGTTACAGCTTGAAATATTATTCTTGTCCATCCACTCAAACCATTCCTCGGTAGAAGTCCTGTCAATGCTTCCGTTTCCGTCTGCATTTACGCTGCCCCACTCTGTAACAAAAAGCGGAATTCCCATTTCAAGTGCCTTATCGGCATTATCCCTGAGCCACTGCTTATGAGTGCCTGCATAAAAATGAAGCGTATACGCAATATTATCGCCCTCTACAGGATTTCCTGCCGCAGAAACCACATCCTGCGACCAAGTCGGTGAGCCGACAACAACAAGGTTGTCGGAATGCTTTCTTATTGCGGGAATAACCTTTTCGGCATATGCCTTTACAGTATCCCAGCTGACCTGTGTCGGCTCATTGTAAATTTCAAAAATAACATTGTCATAGCTTCCGTACTTTTCGGCAAGCTGTTCAAAATAAGCAACTGCCTCATCAGGATTGTTGTGTGCACCGTGAGAATGCCAGTCGACAATTACATAAACACCTCTTTCGATAGCCTGTTCAATTACATCCTCGATAAGCGGCTCACAGGATTTGTCGTGCGGCACGCCATTATCCTGCACGCCATATGAACAGCGTACAATTTCGCAATTGTAATCGTCCACGAGATAGTCAACATAGTCGGCAGTATAATACTTCTGAGACCAGTTGCTCCAGAAGAAGCTCATTCCTGTAACACGGACAGTTTCACCGGTGTTCTTTCCCACAAGCTTATTTCCGTCTGCAATTATTTCACCGTAATAAGCAACGGGAGTACTTTCCGCCTTTTCGGGCTCAGCTGACGCGGTTTCTTCCGTAATTTTTTCCTCAGCCTCTGTTGCTGCTTCTGTTTTTTCGGTTTTCACGGAAACAGAAATTGTTTCAGCAGCAGTTACCGTAAGCTGCTCTGTTGTCTGCACAGTCACATCAGCAGCACCATTATTTTCACAGCCCGTCAGCATAGCACACATAAGCAATAAAATCACAGCCTTTTTCATAACAAACCTCCGCTTTATCATCTTACATCACGATAAATTCTTCCTGTCCTGAGACGCTGCTCAAACTCACTGCACGGCAAAGGCTTGTCAAACAGATAACCCTGTGCCATACTGCATTTGAAAGCTTCAAGCAAATCAGCCTGAATATTTGTTTCAACACCCTCAGCAACTACCTTCATATCAAGCTCATTTACCATATTTACGATGTGCCTGATTACAACCTCATCGGTTTTCTTTTCATCTCCGAGATTATCAAGAAACGATTTGTCAAGCTTGATAATATCAACATCAAGGTCTTTAAGCAGGTTGAGTGAGCTGTAACCCGTACCGAAATCATCTATAGACGTGCTCACACCATAGCTTTTCATTTTTCTCACGAACTCAGCAAGAGCTTCATAATCCTCATAGCCTGACGACTCGGTAAGCTCGACCTCAACATATGACGGGTCAACACCGTGCTTGTTTATTGTTTCAATAATTTTCTCAGCGAAATCATCATTACGCAGATGAATTTTTGAAAAATTGGTTGAAACCCTTACCGGAACAAGTCCTATATCAAGCCAGTGTTTTATATCTGCACAAACCCTGTCCAGCACATAAAAATCAAGACGGCATATTGTACCTTCACGTTCAAGAACGGGAATAAAATCCACAGGGGAAATTATCTGTCCGTTTCTTACCCAGCGTGCAAGTGCCTCACAGCCGCACAGACAATTATCCTCAAGTCCGACCTTAGGCTGATAATAAATCACAAAATCCTCATTGAAAAGTGCCTCAGGGAAAATAGTTGATATTTCGTTTGCCTTTATTGTTTTATCCAGCATATCCGACTTGAAACGGATTACATCTCCGCGTCCCGCTGTTTTTGCCGTATTTAAAGCTGTTGAAGCAGCATTAAGGGCATTATTTACAGTGTCGCCTTCATTTACCATATACACGCCTGCTCTGGAGCTAAGGTTTATACCACGCTTTTCGCCTACTGTATCAGTCTCAAAAGTGATACCCGAAATATATTCAAGGAAATCATCAACACGTTCTTTTTTTATTACCGCACAGAAATTATCTCCGCCCGGACGTGCAATCTTCTCATTTTCATTTATATAATCCAAAAGCTTCCTTGCGTAATTTTTCAGAATAAAATCAGCCTGTTTTTCACCTACAAGACGGTTTATAAACTTGAAGTTTTTCAGATTTATAAATACCACGACATAATCCTTGAACACACCTGCCCTCGCAAGCTGTTCGCTGTGCATAACCAGACCGTTCATATTTAAAGCACCTGTACTGATATCGGTAGTGCTGACTTTTTTCATTACACTCAGCATCTGAACCCTTCCGCCGATTATGAAAAGGTTTTCAGCAATAAAAGCAATATCCTCAAGTTCGGCTTCACTCCATTTATAGCCCTTTCTCGGATAAAAGGATATGTTCAGACTGCCGCCCTCTCCCGTACGGAAGCAAAAACTTTCGGGACGGTCATCATACCCCTCCTCATATGAATAGAATAATACCGACTGATTGACTCCGTTGACATTAAAAGGCGTTTTGGGTGCGATAAAATTTTCTGTACAACAGCCGATTTCAAATGCCTGAGCAATTTCCGTAAGCGCTGCTCTGACCCACGAAATAAATTCCTCCATTTCAAAGGTCATACCATTAATTTTATAAAAGAATTTTCTGTAAAGTTCGCTGCATATCCTGCTCATAACCATTCTACTCCCATACATTTGTATTCGGGCACACGTCCGAGAGCATAAAAACAATTTTCAGTTTTCCGCAAAGCAATTGAAAACCGACATTACATACTATAATTATAGCACTGACCATTATCATTGTCAACCGTTATAAAATTACCCTTAAAATTCAGCAAAACAGCTAACCGACGATTATCGGCATTACAGCAGCAGTAAAACTTACCGCCCCAACTTTTTCGCTGAGGCGGTCTTTGTATATTTACTTAATAAATCTGAACGACTTGAAGTCAAAATCGCTGCCAGGGAGGAATGTAAAGGAAACCTTACACTTGCCGCCGAGATTTTCAACAGGGAAAATTCGCTCTGTGTACTCCTCTGCACGCTCAAATTCAACGATAATTCTGCCCTCGGTATCTCCGCTTGTGAGAATGTTTATGCTGTTCAGCGGAAGCTGCGACCTGCCTGTTACAGCAACAGCTATCGGAGCGTTTTCCGTGAAGTCGAACTCACCGAAATCAAGTACAACGTTATTTCCGATACCTGTTACATCATCGGCATTTACCGTAAACTTGTCGCCGTAGATTTTATCGCAGTCAACCGCCATAAGCTCGGTAAATTCCTTTGCCTGCTTTTCAAAGATGAAGCCTTCGATATCAAAGCCGTCAGCCGACTCAAAGGTGATAGTATGCACGCCCTTGAGCTTCTTTGAAAGCTTGTAGGTTTCAGGAATATATGTAAGCCAGATTGATTTTTTCTGATAGCTGAAATCGCCGATAAGCTCTCCGCCCTCACCGGGAATGCCGTCGTAAACTCTGATACCAACTGCATTTTCACAGTTTGCAAAAATCGGGAAGGTTACCGTATCGCTGCCGACAGAACCGAAATCCACATTTTCAAATCCGAACCAACTTGAATTATAGGCGAACTTTGCACCGTGCTGAATACCGTTTCCGATATTTTCGCTTGCAACAGTGTGCAGACCACCCCTCACAAGCTGATACGGGTCAAAGAATGCTGCACCGAGTCCCTCGCCGCTGAGTTTAATCTGTGAAAGTATATGGTACTTGTCAGTTCCGTTCTTGCAAAGTGCTCTCAGGTAGAATTCGCCGTCACCCTTGCAGTGAACAGTTACAGCACCGTCCTTTACGGAAACTATTTCGGCAAGATTTGAGGCAATGCCGAGAACAGTTGTAATGCGGTATTCTATCTCATTACGGTAGGACGAATTTGCAGGATAAACCTCTGTACGGAAGGTCAGCTCCTTATACTCGGGAGTAAACACCTTTCTTTCACTGACAAGAGCGATTTTTCTTACAGGAATATCATTTTCTGCGGCTGTACAGTCGAACTCGCAAGGCTTATTTTCCTCCATTGCGGAAATACCCTCGATAGCTTCGGCGGGAACAGCTTTAAGCTTCAATGTGCTGTCGGGAAGTGTCGGTGAAGTTACGGTCACGTCAATGTCCCCGGCAGTTTTCTTTGCGGCAATGATTGCAAGAAGCTTGCCCGAGAAAAGTCTGCGGGAAGTGCCCTTATACTGCTCATAGTCGGTTGAGTCACCATTGTCAAGACCAATAAGTCTGCCTGCTCCGCTTACATTTACAAAGACACGGTTGTTAGCGTTTGCAACGTGCTCACCGTTCTTGTCATAGGCGGAAATATCAACAAAGACAAGGTCTGTACCGTCAGCTTTAAGCTCGGTTTTATCGGGAACAAGTCTGAGTTCTGCGGTATCTCCGAAGGAACGCTTCACATCACGGGCAATCTCGTTTCCGTTTTCATCATAAGCAATCGCAAGAAGCTCGCCCTGTTCATATTTCATAATAACATCAAGAGTAAGCTCCTTACCGCTGATGTGGTCGATTTCCTTTGCACCGATTTCATTTCCGTTGAAGAACAGCTTTATAACAGGTGCATTTGAAGTTACACGGACGTCAATATCCTCGCCCTCGGTAAAATCCCAGTAAGGGAAGATATGTACAAACGGAGATTTTTTGTAATCCGTCCACTCGGCACGGAAAACGTAGGCACTGTCCTTAGGGAAGCCTGCGGTGTCGTACTGACCGAAATAGCTGTTCTTGGTGGAGTACGGCGTCGGCTCACCGATATAATCGAAGCCTGTCCATATAAACTGACCTGCACAGAATTCAGCGTCACGGTCAGGAATAATACACGCCTCAGTATTTTTCGCACCCCAGCCCGTACTGCAATTTCCTATTGCGGAGCACTGCTCATCATCGTCTGCAAGAACAGGCTGCGAAAGCGGAAAATGATAAATTCCCCTGCTCTGGATTACGGAAGCTGTTTCACTGCCGTAAATAAACCAGTCGGGGTGCTGTTTATGGTGCTCGTCGTAAAGTCTTTCGGCATAGTTGTAGCCTGCAAGCTTGACAATATCCGCACACTTCTGAGCATTTTCCGTCTGCATATAGTTTGAACCGATTGTTACATAGCCGTTGCACCTCGGGTCGTGACGGCGTACCCTGTTCATAAGGAGAGCGGCAACCTCCTGCCCTCTTTCACTTGCACAGGTATCGTGAATTTCATTGCCGACACTCCAGCCGATAATTGACGGATGATTTCTGTCACGGCGAACCCACGAAGCAACATCCTTGTCAATCCACTCATTGAAAAAGTGCGCATAATCGTATGTGGTTTTGGGTTTCTCCCACATATCAAAGCCCTCTGAAAGAACAAGAAATCCCATTTCGTCAGCAAACTCCATAAGCTCGACAGCAGGCATATTATGACTTGTACGGATTGAATTTATTCCCATAACACGAAGCTTTTCAAGCTTGCGGCGGATAGCTGCCCTGTTCACAGCCGCACCGAGAGCACCCAGGTCGTGATGTTCACAGCAGCCGTGAAGCTTGACGTGTCTGCCGTTAAGGAAGAAGCCCTTGTCAGGTGTGAATTCAATCTTTCTCAAACCGAAGCGGTTTTCCTCGCAGTCAATGACCTCGCCGTTTCTGACGAGCTCTGTTTTAAGAGTATACAGCACGGGCGAGTCAATATCCCACAGCTTCGGTGCAGGAATTTTAATACGGTCATCATTTACTGCGTAAAGACGATTATCGTTGAGAACATATCCGTCAACACAGCTTCTGTCGCAGGCACAGCAATCCTTTTCGATTGAGACAATTTCCTCACCGTCAAGAATAACGGTGTGACGAAGCCTGAGTCCCCAAACGGAAACACCCTCGGGACGTTCAGTTTCGGTTGTGATTGTGACATTTCCGTCAATATCCGCACTTATGTAAATTCCATCGGGAACAATTCTGCACGCAGGATACTGTCTGAAATAAACAGGACGGAAAATACCTGCTCCAGAATACCAGCGTGAATTCGGCTCACGGTGGTCAACCCTCACGGAAATAAGGTTTTCGCCCTCCCTGAGCAAATCGGTTATTTCAAATTCAAAGGTGGAGTAGCCGTACTTCCACTCACCTGCACATTCGCTGTTGACGTAAACCTTGCAGTCCATATATACGCCCTCAAAACGCAGGGCGGCGATACCCTCGGCAGGTGTATAGAAAAGCTTTCTCCTATACCAGCCTGTAGAGGTTTCATAGAGATTTTTTGTGTTGTAAATCAGCCAGTCGTGCGGAAGGTCAACGGACTTCCATTCAAGGCTGTCGGAATACTCCGTGCCAATGGGAGTCTTGACGAATTCCCAACCGTCGCAGATAAGCTTTGTTACGCTCATAAAGCACTCTCCTTTTTTGATAAATGTCTTGCATTATTATAGCATATATTGTCAGTAAATGCAATTGAAATATCCTGACTATTCTTATGCAGCATATCATCTTCAATAGCAAAATTTATTCTTCCGTTATTTCAGCTTTTTGCTTTATGTGTATACGATATGCGATATAATTCATCACAAGTGCACCGAACCAGGCAGCCGCTTCAGCAACAGCTGTTGCCGCAAAGCCTATTATTGGCAGAAGAATAACAATCGCAGATATTCTCATTACCATTTCCAGCACGCCCGAGCACATCGGTATAAACGGGTAACCCATCCCCTGAACGGCATTTCTGAAAACAAACATTACGCTAATAATCCAGAAGGTTGCCCCGACAATCCGCAGGAATTCAGCTGCAAGTCCGATTGCGTCATCTCCGTTGAGCATTATTTTTGCAAGGAATTCGGGCATAAAAAGCATTGCTGCCCCAACAAAAACATAGGAAATAAGAGCAATTGCAAGGCTTACACGAACGCCCTCCCTGATACGGTGATATTTTCCTGCACCGTAATTCTGACTTGCAAAGGAAGACGTTGACAAGCCTGCTGTCAGGGACGGTATCATCAGCAGGTTGATATATCTTATTCCCACTGAGTATGCCGACGTGTATATTACACCAAGTGCATTAACGTATGACTGTACAATCATACTGCCCACCGCAGTTACAGAGTTCATACACGCCATAGGAATACCGTTTTTCAGCAGCGTGCCGTTAAGCTTCATATCTGTGACAAAATCTTCACGTTTGAGAGAAATAATTTCAATCTGTCTTATTCTCATAAAACAGATAACCGCAGAAATCGCCTGAGAAATAATTGTTGCAACAGCCGCCCCCTCAACACCTGTGCCAAAGCCGAAAATAAAAATGCAGTTCAGACCAACATTTACTACCGATGAAACAATTATCGCCTTGAATGGCGTTGTGCTGTCCCCAAGTGCACGGAGTATACCCGAGCACATATTATATGCAACAGCTGTAACCAATCCACCGAAAAGAATGTAGCCGTACAAAAGACTTTCTTCAAGAATATCCTCAGAGGTGTTGATTGCAAGCATTACAGGTTTGAGAAAAACAAGTCCGACAGCTGTAAGCACTGCCGAAATGATTGCAGAAAGCTTTACCGAAGCAGCAATGCTTTTCCTGAGCTTGTCAAGGTTACCGCTTCCGTAATTCTGAGCAATTATAACACCAAATCCGTTTGTCATTCCTATAGAAAAGCCTGTTATAAAAAAAGCAAGCGAAGTCATATTTCCGACCGCCGCAAGTGAATTATCGCCCAATCCCTTTCCGACAATTGCAGCATCAGCAAATGTATATACCTGCTGAAGCAGGTTTGTAAACAGCATCGGGAAAAAGAAACTGAGAAGAATTCCCGAAACCTTTCCCTCTGTAAGATTTGTTATTTTAGCCATTTTATCACCTCATCAGATGATATTATAACTTAAAAACAAACTGTTATATATTCTAATTTGTGTTTTTTATGTCATAATTCTGTTAGTATTTGTAAAACAAATTGTTACAGCAAAAATGGTGCTGTAAGACTTATCACCTTACAGCACCATTTCTTATTGTTATTCCGTTTCCTTTTTCTTGAACGGACGCTCCATCAGAAGCGGAATTGCCGCACCCACAAAAAACAGCACTGCACCGATTATTCCTTGAACATTGAAACGGAATTCCGCAGGAAAAATATGCGGAACAGAACCGACAATCAATCCGATAATCAGGCAATAGACACCCTGACGGTATTTTTTTATCAGCAAATCGATAACCTTTGCCGCAACAAATATGCCGATTACCACGCCTGCACCGAAGCTGAAAAGCACGGGGAATTCAAGATTTGCAACGGCTGAAATTACAGAGTCGTACGCACCGAAAATTTTCATTACCATCGAGCCGCTTACACCCGGGATAATCATTGTTACCGCTGCGATAAATCCCATCACGATATACAGCACGACATCACGCAGACTGAGTGCACCGCCTTTGAACATAGGCTCTCCGCTGCCTGCAAAAAGGAGTACAATCATAAATATTACACCTATTGCAAACGGAATAAGATTAATCGGACGGATTTTTTTCTGTTCTTTTTTGCACTCATTCAGCACAAGCGGCAGACTGCCCACGATAAGCCCGAGAAAAGTAAGCTGTGTAGGAACATTGTACAGCTGAAAAAGCTTTTCCAGAGCAACAGCTGTCAGAAAAACACCGATTACCATACCTATTCCTACAGGAATAAGGAAGGGCATATTTTTGATAAGCTTCTTTATATTAGGTGTGATTGCACCTATAAGACGGTCATATATTTTTGTTACAACAGCAATTGTTCCACCGCTTACTCCGGGGATAGCGTTGCCAATGCCGATTACTATACCTTTAAGCGCAAGAAAAATACTTTCCTTTGCTTTTGCCCAAAAACTCATAATTTATATTCCTTTCAAAAATACTACAAGGAATATTATTACACAAAATCCTTCCAAAAGCAAGCATTTACAAAAAATCTTTACCAAAATAAAAAGGAACTGCCGACCTGACAGTTCCAATTATATGTAAATTTTAGTTAGGCTGAATGTTCTGGTGGTCTCACTCCAATTTTTCAGATTTTAAGTTTACTCAGATACATTTTCATAGACACCGCTTCCTTTCAGATTATTGCGGATATCTTTCAAGCCATTGGACTCACTCCCTGAAATTCATATTCCTTTGAGATAATGTGAATTACCACATATAACGTTCATCTCCTGTTTGGAATTTCATCATTGAGAATGGACTTATGCCATTGGACTCACTCCTTAAAATTTATATTCCTTTCGATTCAGCGTAAATATTACCATTTTGCCGCCATCTCCTATCGGAATTATTTTAACAGTGAAGGCATACGCCTCAGTTTAAGACATCGGACTCACTCCTGTATTCTCAGATTTTATGGGATAAAGTCTTTCTGATTACCATATAAATCACTCAAATTCTTAATTTATTTTATCTGAAATCGGCTTATAGCCGCCTTACCTGTCCTGTCGGACTCACTCCCTTACGTTAGTAATCAAATATTCAGATTATGATATGTATATTTCATATACATCCCTTCATTTCATTAAGATTTGGGTCAAGGTGAAATTAACTGCTTTGGTGGTCTCACTCCAATCAATTTAAATTACACGGTTATTGAAACCTATTATTAATCTTGCTGTCATAGACATCACTTCTTTCTGAAATATCTCTGACGCTTATTTCTCCATCGGATTCACCTTTTTAATCAGATTTTTTTGCAGCGTTTTATTTAAAACCCATAGGGTATTCATTGCTTACAGACAACCCACATTGACCTTCGCTTGCTTTCAGGGTACAAAAATACCGCACTCCCTACAGCTTTTGCTTAGTGATGCGGCCCGTTATATACTTTAAGTTCAAATCTTATACAAATCGTATCAAATTCGGAAGTGAAGCTTTTAGCTTTACATTTAGACTTCCCAGGTTAAACTTAATTTTCTTAAAGTATAGCTGCAAACGAGTCGCTGCGGACTGTCTGTGAAATAAACTGTTCTGATGCCATCGGACTCGCCAACCTTTCCAAGAAAATTCTGAATTACCGCCGGTCTGGAACGGAAGATAATCTGCAATTTCTTCACCCTTGCGATTTCAGTTCTTTAGGATTTGGAACCCTGTTTTATGTTGTTCCTTGTCCTTGAATATAATATACCACAACTTTTGTGCATTGTCAATAGGTTTCCACACAAAATACTGTACAGTGTTTGTGTATTATTTTTGTTTATTTTCCATCTTGACTTTTTTGCGTAAAAGTTGTACAATTAAATAGTTGGGTGTTGCAGCCGTGTGCTTCGGAACCCGACACTATCATATTTTTTAGGAGGATTCTGCTATGAACGATATGGAAATGGCTGCTAACCTTTATACTCTTGAAGACGAGGACGGCGTTGAGCAGCAGTTTGAAATGCTTGACACTCTCGAAGTTGACGGTGAACGCTACTACGCTCTCGTACCTTATTATGAAGACCCTACAAAGGAACTCGAAGCTGACGCTGAGCTGGTTGTTCTCAAGGCTGAATATGATGAAAACGACGAAGAAATTCTCGTTACAATTGACAGCGATGAGGAATACGAAAAGATTGGCAATATGTTCCTTGACCGTCTTAACGAGCTTTACGACGGCGAATAATTAAGTGATATGCGGAAGTATCTTCGGGTGCTTCCGTTTTTTCTTGACAAATTGTGTAAACTGTGCTATAATGTGCATGTACGCAGAAATAATACATTCAGAGGTTGATTTTATGTTCTGGAAAATGATTAATGTACAACTGAAAAAAGGCTTCATTTTTCCCTGCTATGGGGATAGTGTACCCTTTTTTAAGTTGGACGGTCAAAAACAGACTCAAATTTAACCGTTTCTGACCAACTTAATATAGGTGTTCATTATCTTCTTAACGATTGAAAAATTAAGTTAAGGAGATTTTTTATGTTTAAAATTAAGAAGCAATTATCAAAATTATACACATCGTCCGTACTGGGCAATCTGTCGCTGACAGGTGCGTGGGTTGCAATACTTGCGGCACGCGGCTACAGCCTTGTTGAAATCGGCATTGCCGAAACCGTGTTCCACATCACAAGCCTTATTTTTGAAATTCCGTCGGGTGTTCTTGCGGACGTTTTCGGCAGAAAGAAAATGCTGATTATCAGTGCAATTATGCATATGATTGGCAATGTCATAATGATTATGTCCGACAATCTTTTTATGGTTTGTCTGTCAATCGCTTTTATGGCACTCACCTATAACTTTTCGTCAGGTTCGGGTGATGCACTTGCTTATGACTCGCTGAAACTGGCAAAACAAGAAAGTCGGTTTGAGAAGTACGAGTCCAACCAGCTGATTATTTATAGACTTTGCAGCGGTATATCAACTCTTTGTGCAGGCTTTGCACTTACTATCGGACACAAGCTTGCTTACGGTGCCGACCTCATTATGTGTGCAATGCAGATTGCGGTACTTGTAACTCTGCGTGAGGTTTACGTTGCTACACCGAATACTGATGTGCCAATCGGTAAAAGGCTGATTTCCTGTTTTAAGGAAAGTTTTGCATTTATAAAGGAAGTGCGTAAGGCAATCGGTTTGATGCTTTGCAACTCGTTTGTGGGTGCTGTTGACATTCTGTTGTTGTTCTTCCTGCAAGCCAAGCTTCCCGAAAAAGGTATTCCCGAATGGGGACTTGGAATTGCACTGTTATTTATGGAAATGGGCGGAATTGTGGGGTCAAGGCTGATACTGAAATTACCGAAAATCAGCTATAAATGGATATTTGCAATTTCGGCGTCACTGGTGCTGACAGGCTTTATTGCGGAGCACTCGCCGTTTCACCTGATAATGGCACTGGGCGGATTTATTGCGGCTGTTGGTGATGACGCATTACAGGTGCGGACAAATGCGATTTTACAGGATATGTTTCCCTCGGAACAGCGTGCAACTCTCACTTCCGTAGAGTCTTTCAGCTTTTCCGTAATTATGATAGTGCTGTCACCACTTGCGGGATTTGTTTTCACATATTGGTAAGAATGTGCATATCATATTTTGTCAGCAAAAAATCTAAAAATTGCTATTGATTTTTCGTTTTAGTTGTGCTATACTACTATCAGAAAAGAGATTTCTGCCTTGTTCGATGAAGTGTGATTTTATAATCCAACACATTATATTAGGGATTTGTCCTCCGTCAGCGGATTGCAGACCTCCCGCCGCATTAGATGTGCGGAGTAACGGACGCAGGGAGCGCGAAACTGAAGGGGCATTGCCCACCTGCCGGAGTGCGGGTTTTATGCTTCACATGGCGGCAAGGCGGTTTTTCTTTATATCAACATCAAAGGGTATCGGAGTTATTCCGATACCCTTACTTATTTTTTACGGTAACTGCTCAAAACAGTACCCGTTTTTTTATTATTCACCCATAAACATAATCGTGCAAAGTCCCTTTGCCTGTTCCTCTGCCGGCATTTTCAGCACTCCCATATCAAGCAGGTTTTTCATTATCCTTGTATGAAGCATACAAGCACAGTTCTGATTGTAATACTTTATCAGTTCGTGCATATGCTCAGGCTGCCCGTGCAGTTCTGCTTTCAAAGCCTGCTCTGTATATTCCTGACATAAAGCTTTGATTTCTTCGTTTGCTTCGGGGATATAGTCCCATATATATTCCCACCACTTTGCTATGCTGTCACAAAGAATGAGGTTACACTTGTAACTATTATCT
>JAZQBN010000023.1:0-30400 GCA_045545795.1 Oscillospiraceae bacterium | reverse complement strand
AAGTATAGCAGTAAACCATACAAGGGGCGGCGGTCATTGTTCAAGACAATGCTTTGCATTGTCTGAGAGTTCCGCAAAGCGGAACTCTTCCGCCGACTCGAAAACCTGTCGGTTTTCTCACCCCACTCTCCGTTTTTGAAGCATAGGGGTGTTTCGCCCTCTGCGGAGGGCGACTCAGGGGCGTTGCCCCCAAGACCCCCACCAAAGGGGACACCGTCCCCCTTTGGAAACCCATTATTTCACGTTGCAACAAATCGTGTAAATTATAATTTGCCGTAATGTACATATGCATCACTTTAAAAGGAGATTTTTTATGGCAGACCTTAACGTTAATCCAAAACAGCTGGAACAGCTTCTCGGCATTGTCAGCGCTAAACTCGGAGTTTCTTCCGAAAGCCTCAAAAAAGACCTTGAACAGGGCAAGTTTGACTCTGCACTGAAAAATATGAAGCCTGCTGATGCGGCAACCTTCAACAAGATGGTCAGCAACCCTAAAATGCTTGAGCAGTTTATGTCCACACCTCAGGCACAGGCACTCTACAACAAATTAACAGGCGGTAAATAACTGCGGCTACTTATTGAACGGAAACGGCGGTGAACTCCTTGGACGATATTACTCAGAAAATTCAATCCCTGCTCAATGATGAGGAAAGTATGCGTCAGATACAGGAGCTTGCCGCTATGTTTTCATCGGGGGAAGGCTCCTCAGCTGCACAGGAGTCCTCATCTGACGGCTTGGGCTTTAATCCTATGGCGATAATGCAGTTAATCGGCTCAATGTCCGTGCAGGACAAGAACTGCGAGCTGCTGCTTGCACTACGCGGACATCTTTCTCCCGAAAAGCAGCAGAAAATCGACAAGGCTGTCAAGCTTATGAAGCTGTACAATATTTTCATTGCAATGCGTGAAAACGGAATGCTTGACGATATGGAGAAGCTGTTATGAATGACAACGGAATTTTTCGTGCCGAACAGCGTGTTAAGGAGATGAACAGATTGGCTCAGCAATATGTACGTCAGAGCAACAGCTATATGAACGGTATCAATCATCAGCAGGGACAGCCGAGATTTGAGCCTGCACATAAGCCTGACAAGCCGATTGTGCCGCCTCAGAGCAAACCTGTTCAGCCTGTTTCTCAGCCGCAGAAACAGGATGCGGTCCGTCCGCAGTTCACTCTTGACAACGAAAAGCTGCTGATAATACTTATTATGTACCTGCTGATAAAGGAAAAGGCTGATATAAAGCTGATTGCCGCACTTGGCTATCTGCTGCTGTAAAGGAGAAATATATGGGATTTCTACATAAAACCGAAACGCACGAAAACACTTTCCGCAGGCAGCTTTTTGATGATATTGCCTATGTTGAACAGCGGCTTGAACGTATTCGTGAAAGCTTCGATATGACTGACGAACCTGAGCTTGTGGACGCTCTGATTTACGAGGAGCTTGCACTGAAAGCAAGGTATGCGTATCTTCTGAGGATTGCAAAGGAAAATAATATCCGCTGCAGGATAGGACTTGCGGAATAAGGCAGAAGGCTGACATCGCCGAAGGAAGCGGTGTCAGCCTTTGTTTTTTCGTTGGCTGCAATTATGTCCGAATTGTAAACATTCCGTCTGCCTACTTGAATTCGCTTTGCAAAAGGTATATACTGTATTTAGCACTCACAAAGAAAGAGTGCTAACACTTGACAAATCCAAGTGCTAAAATCAAAGAGCAAGCTCTTTGACTCCGAATTTCTGCTTCGCAGAAATGTCGGCAGATAATATGTTTATCATAAATTAATATATAAATTGAAAGGAATGTTCCAAATGGCTGAAACCAAACAGTTCAAAGCAGAGTCAAAGCGTCTGCTTGATATGATGATTAACTCAATTTATACTCACAAGGAGATTTTTCTCCGTGAGCTTATCTCCAACGCAAGTGACGCAATCGACAAGCTTTATTTCAAGTCCCTTACAGATGACAAGGTTGGTCTTAAAAAGGACGATTTCTGCATCTTTATCGAGGCTGACGGCGACAACAAGACTCTTATCATTTCCGACAACGGTATCGGTATGACAAAGGACGAGCTTGAAAACAACCTCGGTACAATCGCAAACAGCGGCTCTCTTGCGTTCAAGAACGAGAATACAAGCGAGGATATTGACATCATCGGTCAGTTCGGTGTAGGCTTCTACTCTGCATTTATGGTTGCAAAGGAAGTACAGGTACGCTCCAAGGCTTACGGCTCCGAGCAGGCTTACCTTTGGAAGTCCGAGGGTGTTGAGGGCTACACAATTGAAGAATGTGAAAAGGACTCTGTTGGTACGGAAATCCGCCTTATCCTCAAGGATAACACAGATGATGAAAATTATGAAGATTACCTGATGCAGTGGAAGCTGAAGTCTCTTGTAAAGAAGTATTCCGATTACATCCGCTTCCCTATCAAGATGGAAATTGCTCACGACCATCTCAAGGAGGGAACAGGCACAGAGGATGTTCCTGCTGAGTACGAAACACACACTGAAATTGAAACTCTCAACAGTATGGTTCCTCTTTGGAGAAAAAACAAGAGCGAAATTACTGATGAGGAATACAACAAGTTCTACAACGAAAAATTCTGGGACTACAACGAGCCTCTCTGCCATATTCACGCAAAGACAGAGGGTACTGCAACATACGACGCACTCCTCTACATTCCGTCGCAGGCTCCGATGGATTACTACACAAAGGATTTCACAAAGGGTCTCCAGCTTTTCTCCAGCGGCGTGCTTATTATGGATAAGTGCTCCGACCTTCTCCCTGACCACTTCTCATTCGTAAAGGGTCTCGTTGACTCACAGGATTTGTCACTGAACATCTCCCGTGAAATGCTCCAGCACGACAAACAGCTTAAGCTTATTGCAAAATCCCTTGAACGTACAATCAAGAATGAGCTGAAAAAGATGCTGAACAATGACCGTGAAAAGTACGAAACATTCTGGAAGGCATTCGGCTTGCAGATTAAATTCGGTATTTACAACGGCTACGGCGTGAACAAGGAAATGCTGAAAGACCTGCTTATGTTCCACAGCTCATTTGAAAAGAAGCTTGTTACACTTGAAGAGTATGTTTCCCGTATGAAGGAAGACCAGAAGTATATCTACTACGCAGCAGGCGAAAGCGTTGCAAAGATTGATGTTCTGCCGCAGACAGAGGTTGTGAAGGACAAGGGCTACGAAATTCTGTACCTTACAGAAAGCGTTGACGAGTTCGCAATCCAGATGCTTATGGGCTACGACGACAAGCAGTTCAAGTCCGTTTCTGCGGCTGACCTTGATATTGACACTCCTGAGGAAAAGGCTGAATTCAAGAAGCTTGCTGATGACAACAAGGATATGCTTACCGCTATCAAGGATGCTCTCGGCGGCAAAATCAAGGAAGCACGTCTTTCTGAGCGTCTCAAGTCTCACCCTTGCTGTCTGACAAATGACGGACAGATTTCTCTTGATATGGAAAGAACCTTTGCGGCAATGCCGAACAACGACCAGAACATCAAGGCTGAAAAGGTGCTTGAACTGAACGCTGACCACGCAATGTTCAAAAAGCTCCAGTCACTTTACGAAAGCGACAAGGAAAAGCTTAAAGCTTACAGCGAAATTCTCTACACACAGGCACTCCTCATCGAGGGTATGCCTATCGAAGACCCGCTTGCATACTCCAACCTTGTTTGTGAATTGATGGTTGGTAATGAATAAATTATAATTTATAGAGTTAGGAGTGTTGAGAGTGGAGTGTGGAGTTGTTGTGTAAACTATGGTTCTCTTTAACTCCTCACTCCACTCTCCTAACTCCTAACTCAACGATAAATTATAATTTACCCATTCAAAAGGAGCTGAATTTATGTTCAAATACGAAACCCATCTCCACACGTCCGAAACAAGTGCCTGTGCAAACTCGACAGGTGCAGAGATGGCTGTGAAATACAAGGAAGAAGGCTACACGGGAATTATTGTTACCGACCATTTCTTCAACGGCAATACCACTGTGCCCCGTGATTTGCCCTGGGAAGAACGTGTTGAGCTGTTCTGCAAGGGCTACGAAAATGCAAAGGCAAAGGGCGACGAAATCGGACTTGATGTTTATTTCGGTTTCGAGTACACCTATCACGGCTCCGATTTTCTTGTGTACGGTCTTGACAAGCAGTGGCTTATGAACAATGACAGGATTATGGATATGAAACTGTACAGATTTCTTGACCACGTTCACGCCTGCGGAGGACGTGTCATTCACGCTCACCCGTTCAGGGATTACGACTATATTCCGATGATGACCTTTGCACCGCACCGTGTTGACGGCGTGGAAATCGTGAACACGTCCCACGCTGACCCTGCGTTTGACGAGCGTGCAAAAATGTATGCGGAGTGGTACAAGCTGCCCGTAACCTGCGGCTCCGACGCACACAACACTACAAACCGCTGGTACGGCGGCGGTGTGCTTTCCGAAAAGAAATTCACCTCCGCACTTGATTATGTTGATGCGGTGATAATGGGTGAAGTTACGATTATTGAGAAAAAGTAATATAAATACAAAAAGCACTTCTCTTGTCGGTAAGAGAAGTGCTTTATTTTGTCGAAAAAGTCTTTTTCGGCAATGAACAGTGAATAATTGATAATTGACAATTATGGTATTGCCTTCGGCAATAATATTAAAAATGTCCGCAAAGCGGACACCTTAATTATTCACTATTCATTATTCATTTTTCATTAGCCTGTCGAGTTTATCGACAGGCTTTTTATTCCTGAGGAGCCTTGCGTACCTTTGCACCAAGCTTTTTTATGCCACGTCCGACTTTCTGAAATCTCGGGATAACCGTTTCAAGCAGTCCGCAGTATTTATCCACAAGGACGATGACAAGTGTTTCACGGTACTTTGGAAGTGCCGTGATATTCAGCGGAAACATATGCTTTTCGATTATATCCGCTTCAAGGTCGGAAACGTAAAAGTTTTCACGGACGTTTTTCAGTGCCGCACCTGCGTGGGTAAAACCGTGCAGACGCTCGCCCTTTGCTGGCTTGTAGGTGTGCCAATCGTAGAGAAACAGGTCGTGGAGCAGCCCCGCTCTTGCACCTGCACGCTCGTTGAGGGAGAAAAATCTGCAAAGCTTATAGTTGTAGTATGAAACATTCAGGCAATGCTGAAAACAGGTTGTATCACCGTGATGAGGGAATTCCTTCATTTTAAGCACGGTTTCATTTTCAAGCAGGTCAGCAACAAGATGATTATACACAAGGTCTTTATCACTGAGGTCAACCTTTGAGCCGATGGCATTCAGCATACCGTTTATCTCCTTCCGTAACACCATTATGATAATTATACAACATTGATTTGGCTTTTGCAACAGATTTATAAATCTTAACGGACAATTTTTCTTTCCATTTTTATTAATTTTATACAACAGATGCGTTTTTCAAGGTTTTTATTACGGAATGTTAATTGCAAAAAAATATTTCCGAATTGTATTTATTGTGTTGTCAAATTGCATAAAAAACGACATAAATTTTCTTTGTTTATTTTCAGTGCAAATTTTCTCAGTTGTTGCAATTTGGTTTCAGTTGGTGTATAATATCATTAAAGTGGTGAAATGTCACTGCTTTGAGGTGAAAAGTGGTGATTTTCCACATTGTTTTCAACACGGTGTTGAAAACCTGACCTTCAAAACCTGTTAAAAAAGTGATATTTTATGTCGCTTTTTATGCAAATTACGGTTTTAAGCCGTTTGTGTGCCGATTGAAAATGTTGAAAACTTTGTTAAATCGGTTGAAAAGACTGTTGAAAGGAGTGATAAAGCTATGGCAAACTGTTTGATGGGAACT
The DNA here is from genome assembly GCA_045545795.1 of Oscillospiraceae bacterium. Lineage (GTDB taxonomy): Bacteria > Bacillota > Clostridia > Oscillospirales > Ruminococcaceae > RGIG8773. The sequence continues at coordinate 24,564 of JAZQBN010000023.1, read as the reverse complement.
TATGAGCATACTATGGATGCCAAGGGAAGAATGGCTTTCCCCACCAAGCTCCGTGAGCGTCTCGGTCTTAGCTTTATCGTTACTATCGGTCTTGACGGCTGTTTATATGTATATTCCAATGAGGACTGGGAAGTATTTACCGAAAAGCTTCAGACTCTCACAGGTGCAAAGGCTAAGGCTGCAAAGCTCCTTATCGTCAATGCGTGTACCGTTGAGCCTGACAAGCAGGGTCGTATTCTTATTCCGCAGAACCTCCGTGAACACGCAGGGCTTGACCACGATGTTACTGTTCTGGGTGTCATAAACCGTGCTGAAATCTGGGATACTGCAAAATTCAAGGCTTTCAGCAGCGAAATTACAAACGAAATGCTTTCAGAAGCACTGGAAGATTTAGCTTTCTGATGCATATTTATAAGGATAGATTATGGAAAATATCAGTTTTTCCCACATTTCCGTGCTTCTTGCGGAATGTATCGAGGGACTTGACATAAAACCCGATGGGATTTATATTGACGGAACCTGCGGCGGTGCGGGGCATTCTTCTGAAATTGCCAAACGGCTTACAGACGGCGGCAGGCTTATCGGCATTGACCGTGACCCTGACGCTATAAAGGCGGCTACGGCACGTCTTGCACCATACAACGCAAAGGTTCTTCACGGCAATTACTCGGAAATTGAGGCACTTGCTCACTCGGAAGGAATTGAAAAGGTTGACGGTATACTCCTTGACCTTGGTGTTTCATCGCATCAGCTTGACACGCTTGAACGTGGTTTTTCCTACCACGGTGACGCTCCACTTGATATGAGAATGTCTCAGGAGGGTGCAACTGCGGCAGATTTAATCAACACGCTTCCTGCCGAAGAACTGAGCAGAATTATGTTTGAATACGGCGAGGAAAAATTCAGCAGGAAAATTGCTGCCGAAATTATAAAACGCCGTGAAATAAAACCGATTGAAACCACAAGCGAGCTTGCGGAAATTGTAAGTGCTTCTGTGCCTGCAAAATTCAAAAGGGACAAGAACCCCTGCAAGAAAACCTTTCAGGCTTTCAGAATTGCGGTAAACTGCGAGTTTGACCATCTGAACAAGGGTCTTGACGACGCTTTTGAGCTGCTTAAAACTGGCGGCAGGCTTTGCGTGATAACCTTCCACTCGCTGGAGGACAGAATTGTAAAGCAGCGATTTGCTTCATTCTGCAAGGGTTGCGTGTGTCCGCCCGATTTTCCTCAGTGCGTCTGCGGAAAAACTCCGAGGGGAAGGCTTGTGAACAGAAAACCTATTGAAGCATCGGCAGAAGAACTTGAAGCAAATATAAGAAGCAGAAGTGCAAAGCTTCGTATTATAGAGAAATTGTAAAACAAAAGGAACATTAAAAAGAAAGGAACAGTGACGGATTAATGAGCAAAAATAATCTTGCGTATGACCTCACCAAATATGAGGACGTCGCACCTGAAAAAGCACCAAAAATCCGAATTCGCAGGCAGAAAGCCGAAAATGTCGGCTCTGCACCGAAGCTTATCGTTATGACCGTTGCTGCGGGTGCTCTGCTTGGCACGGTTATATACGGAAAGGTAGAAAATACCGCTATCCACTCGGAAATCGCCGCTCAGGCACAATACGTTGAAATGCTTGCAAGCGAAAATGTGCGTATGCAGTCTGAGCTTGAAGAAAAAACCGCTCTCAAATCAGTTGAGAATTATGCTGAACAAATTCTCGGAATGCAGAAGCTGGATAAATCACAGATTGAATATGTCAGCATTTCAAACGGAAACATCATTGATATTCCCGAAAGCAGTGACAACGTTTTTGTACGAATCAAGAACGCTTTTGAAGATTTTGTGGAATATCTCAGGGGCTGATGAAATAGTATAAATAAGGGTTGCATATCAGGAGATAATCTCCCGTTGCAGCCCGAATTTTGCTTAAAAAGATAATTAACCCGAAATTTGCCGAAAGGAGAAAATGCCTTGTCATACCAGCCAACCAACAAAATGAGAAAAAATCTTACTGTTGTTATTGTGTTTTTTCTGGCATTTGCAGCCTGGATTCTTGTCAACCTTTTCAAGACGTCTATCACCGATAATGCCAAATATCAGGCGCTTGCCAACGAAAATCAGTTTGGCAGCACTATTGTCAAGGCTAACCGTGGCAGCATTTATGACGCAAACGGAAAAATCCTTGCCCAGTCAGCTACAGTTTACTCCATTTGTGTAAACCCTAACCGTATTTATCAGCAGCAGCAAAAGGAAGCCAAGGCTTCCGTGCCTGCTGAGGGCACGCCTGAGTCACAGCGTATGCTTGACACGGCAGCGAAAATTCTCTCCGAGGAAATCGGCGGCGAAGTAAATTATGCATTCGCTGTGAAGAAGCTTACTGAAAATGCCGCAAACAGCCAGTGGGCACTGATTGCAAAATCAATCGAAAAGCCTGTTGCAGACAAGATTATTGCCCGTGCAGCCGAAGAAAATCTGGGCGACCTGATTTACACACAGCTTGACACAAAGCGATACTACCCTCAGGGCTCGCTTGCGGCGGCGGTAATCGGCTTTACTAATTTCGACGGTGACGGTATTTACGGTGTTGAGTCCTACTACAACGAATATCTCAAAGGTGTTGACGGAAAAATCATTTCCGCAACCGATGCAAATGGCAACGAAATGCCCTACAAAAACGATAAGATTTATGACGCTCAGGACGGCAACTCAATTTATCTTACAATTGACACAAATCTTCAGCATATGGTTGAAAAATACCTTGAACAGCAGGTTGAAGCACACGACGTTGAAAACCGTGCCTGTGCTATAATGATGAATGTGAACACAGGTGAAATTCTTGCTATGGCAAGCACCCCCGGCTTTAACCTCAATGACAAGAACTCCATTTACAGCGACAAGGATTTGGCAATCCTTTCGGGAATTACTGACGAGGAGGAATATAACACAACCTATGCGACGCTTCGTGAACAGCAGTGGAAAAACAAAGCTATAACAGAGCTTTATTATCCCGGCTCCGTATTCAAGGTTATCACGGGCTCAGCGGCACTTGAAGAACGTGCAATTTCTATGAATACAAGCTTCAACTGCGGTCAGGTAATGATTGTTGCCGACAGAAAAATGCACTGCTGGTCTACATATTCCCACGGCACGCAGGACTTTACCACAGCAATGACCAACTCCTGCAACCCTGCCTTTATTCAGATTGGTCAGGCTCTCGGCAAGGATAAATTCTTCGACTATTTCAAGGCGTACGGCTTTACTGAGCCGACAGGCATCGACCTGCCGGGTGAGGCTTCAAGTATTTATGTAAACACAAGCGAAAAGGGACCCGTTGAGCTTGCGTCAAGCTCCTTCGGTCAGACAAACAAGATTACCCCAATCCAGATGATTACCGCTTATGCGGCTGTTGTAAACGGCGGTTATCTTGTTACCCCGTATGTTGTGGATAAAATTGTCGATACTAACGGTAATGTTATAAAAACAACCACACCCTCCATCAAGCGTCAGGTTATTTCGGAAGAAACCTCCGCACAGATGCGTCAGGTGCTTGAAGACGTTGTAAACAATAAGGGCGGCTCAAACGCTTACATCAAGGGCTATGCTATCGGCGGCAAGTCGGGTACGTCAGAAAAGCAGGATAAAATGCTTCAGACAGGCAAAAAAGACCTTTACGTTTCCTCGTACTGTGCTTTTGCACCTGCCGATGACCCCGAAATTATTATGCTTGTTATGGTTGACGAACCGAAAGCAAAGGACCAGAACGGCTCACTTATGTACTACGGAAGCGTTGTTGCTGTTCCTGCGGTTGTTAACGTGCTTAAGGAAGCACTTCCGCACCTCGGCTACTACCCTGAATACACAGAGGAAGAACTTGAAGCACTTGGTGTTACACTTCCGTCCGTTGAGGGCGAGTCTGTAAGCATTGCAAAGGAAACCCTCGAAGCACTTGACCTGCAGGTTACCGTTATCGGTGATGGTGAAAAGGTTATTGCTCAGGTTCCTAAAATGCAGGAAGCCGTTCCGAGAAACGGCAAGGTTGTTCTTTACACCGAGGAAAATTACGAAACAGAATACACGGAAGTGCCGAACGTTATCGGCTACGGCGTTTCCGATGTTAACACTATTCTTACCAATGCCGACCTTAACTTTATGGTCGGTGACGGTGCGGCAAACCACTCGGGTGCTGTTGCGTACAGTCAGAATTACGCTGAGGGCAACATTGTTCCTAAGGGTACGATTATTGAAGTTACATTTATCATCAAAGACGAAGGATAAAAAACCAAACCGCTTTGCGGTTTGGCTTTGTAGGATTACCAAACATATTGCAGATAAAATTTTCACAGAGGAGTTGAAATTATGAGACTTGACGAGCTTATTGAAGAAGCCAAAAAGGTTATGCCTGTTCAGGTGAAAACACACAACAAACTTTCCGTTGTTGAGGGCATTACCGATAACACAAACGAGGTGCAGGAAGGTTACATTTTCGTTTGCGTACGAGGCACTCGCTTTGACGGACACGACTTTGCCGAAGAAATGCTTGACAAGGGTGCACTTTGTGTTGTTACCGAGGAGGATTTAGGCATCGATAATCAGATTATCGTCAGCAATTCCCGTGTTTTCTACGGTCACCTCTGTGCAATATGGTTCAACCACCCCGAACGCCGTATGAAGCTTATCGGTGTCACAGGCACAAACGGCAAGACTACTCTTGCAACGATGATAAAGGAAATCCTTGCTTCAAAGGGACACCGTGTGGGCTTTATAGGTACAACAGGTGCACTTATCAACGGAAAACCTGTCGAAACTGACGGCTCAACTCCTACAACTCCCCGTGTTTACGAGCTTTACAAGCTTTTCTACGAAATGGCAAAAAGCGGCTGTGACTGCGTTGTAATGGAGGTTTCTTCCTTTGCACTTGAACAGAACCGCATAGGTCCTGCTATGTTCCGCATCGGTATTTTCACCAACCTTACTCAGGACCACCTTGATTATCACGGCAATATGGAAAGCTATTTTGAAGCAAAGAAAAAGCTTTTCACCGACCACTGTGAAACCGCAATCATCAACATAGACGACAAGTACGGTCTGCGTCTTTATGATGAAATGAAGGAAAAAGGACTGGAGTGTATTTCCTGCTCCATCAGTGGTCAGAAAGCTGATATCACAGGCAGCAAAATCCATTTTGCAGACGGTGTGACAAAGTTCTGGGTTACAGCAGCAAACAAAAATCACCCGTTCCACCTGAATATGATTGGCAACTACAACGTTCTCAACGCTGTTCAGGCTATCGCCGCCTGCATCAAGCTTAATCTGAACATAAACGCTATTTCGGGTGCACTTTCCGCTTTCAGCGGTGTAAAGGGACGCTGTGAGTTTATCCCCACAGGCAAGGATTTCCTTGTTATCTGCGACTATGCCCACTCCCCTGATGCACTGGAAAATATGCTTCCGAACATCAAGGAAAACTGCAAGGGACGTCTTATCTGTCTTTTCGGCTGCGGCGGTGACCGTGACAGGACAAAGCGTCCGCTTATGGCAAAGGCGGCGGAAAAGTTTGCCGACCTGCTCGTTATTACTTCCGATAATCCGCGAAACGAGGACCCTGAGGCAATCATTGACGACATTATTGCAGGTCTCAGCTTTACAAAGCCTTATATCAGAATTACCGACCGAAAGGCGGCTATAAGACGTGCGGTAACCATTGCCGAAAAGGGCGATATAATTGTTCTTGCAGGCAAGGGGCACGAGGATTATCAGATTTTGAAGGATAATATCCATATCCACTTTGACGAGCGTGAAATCGTCAAGGAGGTTATGCGCAGCTACACAAGAAAGCGCTTTGACCCGACTATGCCTGAGCTGGTTACTATAAACGAACTTATGGACATAACAGGCGGTAAGCCAAATGCTATCAGAAGCTACGACCGTAGCGTATCGATGTCCTCACTTTTCTCGGATACGAGAAATGTTGTTCAGGGCGGTGTATTTGTTGCAATCAAGGGCGAACGCTTTGACGGACACGAATTTGCAAAGCAGGCTGTTGAACAGGGTGCTGTGTGTGCAATAACCGAGCGTACAATCCCTGACGTGCCGAGCATTGTTGTAAAAAGCACCCGTAAGGCACTGCTTGACCTTTCAAGATATTTCCGCAATAAGTTCAAGCCTGTTGTTGTAGGCGTAACAGGCAGCGTTGGCAAGACTACCACAAAGGAAATGATTGCACTTGCACTTTCCTGCAAGCACGCTGTTCACAAAACCACAGGCAACCATAACAACGAAATCGGTCTGCCGTTTACCGTGTTCAAGATGAACCACACCTGCACTGCGGCTGTTTTCGAAATGGGTATGAACCATTCAGGAGAAATTGAACGCCTTTCAAGGGCTTCACACCCGAATATCTGCGTTATAACAAACATAGGCTTTTCACATATCGAAAATCTCGGCTCTCAGGAGGGTATTCTTGAAGCAAAGCTTGAAATCCTCAAGGGTGCTGACAGAAATGCTCCGCTTGTGGTAAACTGCGACGACCCGATGCTTGCTCCCCTTAAAGAGGAGTACGACGGCTACCGTGAAATTATTACCTACGGTATCGACTCGGAGGACGCAGATTACCGTGCGACTGATATTGTCACAAAGCCTGACCGTATGTACTTCAATGTTGTACGCGGCGGAGAAATCATCTGTGACGTAACTCTTTTCTGTCTTGGCAAGCACAACATCTACAACGCTCTTGCGGCAATTGCTGTTGCTGTAAAGGCAGGCTGTGACCCTGTTGAGGCTGCTGAAATGCTTACGGGATATCAGCCCGACTCCCTGCGTCAGCACGTTATCAAGCGTGGTGAACAGACTGTTATCGTTGACTGCTACAACGCTTCTCCTGCTTCGATGGAGGCGGCTATTGACGTGCTGTGCGAAATGAAGCCGCAGGGAGAGGGACGACGTGTTGCGGTGCTGGGTGATATGCTGGAGCTTGGTGAAAAAGCTCCCGAGCTTCACGCAAAGGTCGGAGAATACGCCGCTAAAAAGGGCATTGACGTGCTTGTCTGCTACGGCAAAAACGCTAAGCATATGGCTGACCGTGCCGATGAGCTTGGTCTGCACCCTGCCCATTCCGAGGAGTCAAAAATTATACTCAACTTTATGAAATACAAGTTCAGACCAAATGATATTGTTCTTTTCAAGGCAAGCAGGGGTATGCACCTTGAGGAGCTTATCGAAGAATTTTACAAGGATTGCTGATAAAAACGCTTTAATCAGCTTTTCCAATCGGAGGATTGTTTATGCCATTCTGGATTAATTTGATTGTTGCACTGATTGCTTTTGCCGTTTCTGCCATAACGGGAAAATTTCTCATTCCATTGCTTAAAAAGCTCCACTTCGGACAGACTATTTATGAGGACGGTCCGAAGTGGCACAAGGATAAACAGGGCACTCCGATGATGGGCGGCTTTATGTTCATTATCGGCACGACCGTTGCTGTAGCTGTCGGCTATGCAATTTACCGTTTCCGAAGTGCCGACCCTACGGTTATCCCTGACAACACGGGGCTTTACAGGCTTCTTGCAGGCTTTGCGTATGCACTTCTCAACGCAGGCATCGGCTTTATTGACGATTACACAAAGGCTGTGAAAAAGCAGAATCTCGGTCTTAAAGCAAAGCAGAAAATGGTTATGCAGTTCACTATCAGTGCTGCATTCCTTGCGGCACTTTACCTCCTTGGTGATACCTCCACAAAAATCACATTCCCGTTCCTCGGCGATGTTGATTTCGGCATTTTCTACTATGTGATAATGCTTCTGTACCTCGTTTTCCTTACCAATGCCGTAAACCTTACAGACGGTATTGACGGACTCTGCGGCTCGGTAACGGTTATCACAGGTCTTTCCTTTGTAATGCTCTGTGCTTCAATGGGCATATGGGAATATTCCATTTTCGGTATGGCACTTGCAGGCGGCTGCCTTGGCTTCCTTGTATGGAACCTGCACCCTGCAAAGGTATTTATGGGCGACACAGGCTCAATGTTTTTAGGCGGTGCAGTCTGTGCACTCGGCTTTGTTACACATCAGCACCTGCTCCTTGCACTTGTTGCAATTGTATACATTCTTGAAGCACTTTCCGTTGTCATTCAGGTGCTTTACTTCAAAGCAACAAAGGGCAAGCGTCTGTTCAAGATGTCCCCTATTCACCACCACTTTGAACTCAGCGGCTTTTCCGAATACAAAATTGTTATAACCTTTTCCTGCGTTGCACTTCTTGCAGGAATTGCGGCAAATCTTATCTACAACCTTTAATACAATATATACCCGATAATTTCACGAAAGGAGATTTTCAATGGCAAGTGCGTCAAACGCTGTTCCGAACGGCAAAAAGCGTGCAAAAAAGAAAAAACTGAATGCTGACGGAACTTCAAAGGGCTACACCGAAAAGCTTGCGGTTGGACCTATCGACTACCCGTTTCTGCTTATTGTTATGATTCTCCTTGTTATGGGAATTATTATGATGTTTTCCGCAGGCTATGCCTGGGCAATTGCAGAAGGCGGCACAGGCACCGACTACGTTCAGAATCAGATTATTATGGCGTGCATCGGTCTTGTGGGTATGTTCTTTGCGTCATTCTTCGATTATCACTGGCTGAGAAAACCGATTTTTGCCTACGGCTTTTTCATCTTCTGCATAATACTTCTTATTCTTTGTCGTGTCGGACCTTTTGCAGACCCGCATAACTATTCCTACCGCTGGGTAAAGTTCCCCGGAATTCCCGCTTTCCAGCCATCAGAGCTGATGAAGCTTGCTATTGTGCTTCTTTTTGCGTACATCATTTCGGTAAACTATTCAAAGATGAAATATTTCAAATTCGGCATTGTTCCGTTTATGGCTGTGCTGGGAATTGTTGCTGCACTTATGCTTATGCAGCCTCACCTTTCGGGTACAATCATCATCTGTGCAATCGGTCTGATTATGATGTTTGTCGGCGGTTCAAGATTTTCACACCTGCTTGGTGTAGCAATCGTGGGCATTGCTGCTGTGGCACTTATAGTTTTTTACCTTGCTGAAACAAAGGGCTTCGGCTACTTTGAAAAGAGATTTGTTTCCTGGCTTGACCCATTCAACGAGGAAGCTGCCGATGACACCTGGCAGACAAGAAACAGCCTTATTGCCATTGGCTCAGGCGGATTTTTCGGTCTTGGTCTTGGCAACTCCCGTCAGAAATTTCTTTACCTCCCCGAAGCAAAGAACGACTTCGTTTTCGCAGTAGTCTGCGAGGAGCTTGGCTTTGTGGGTGCACTTATGGTTATCATTCTGTTCCTGCTTCTGATTTTCAGAGGTATGCACATCGCTTCAAAAGCACCCGACAAATACGGTATGATGATTGCTCTCGGACTTACCGTGCAAATCGGCTTGCAGGCACTTCTGAACATTGCCGTTGTTACAAATACAATCCCGAATACGGGTGTATCCCTGCCGTTTTTCAGCTACGGCGGCACGGCACTTATAATGCAGCTTGTGCAGATGGGAATTGTTCTGAATATTTCAAGACAATCTATTATTGAAACATAAATTGATATTCGAAAGGAATGTTTATATATGCTTAAAGTTCTGCTTGCAGGCGGCGGCACGGGCGGACACATCAATCCTGCTCTTGCTATTGCCTCAATCATAAAGCAGCATCACCCCGACGCTGAGTTTCTTTTCGCTGGGACTCCCAACGGAATGGAGGCTACTCTTATTCCGAAAGCGGGCTACAACTTTGCACCTATCAAGGTAAGCGGCTTTCAGAGAAAAATCAATCCCGAAAATATTGTCCGCAACGTCAAAGCGGCAAGCTACCTTGCTATGTCGGGACACCGTGCAAAGAAAATTATCTCCGATTTCAAGCCCGATGTTGTTATCGGCACGGGCGGTTATGTAAGCTACCCTATCCTTGCAAAGGCTGTACAGATGGGTATTCCTGCTGCTATTCACGAGCAGAATGCTTTTCCCGGAATTACCAACAGGCTTCTTTCCAAAAAGGTAAATGAGGTTATGCTTACCGTAGAGGAAGCGGCTCAGCACCTTGATGCCTGTGCAAAATACACCGTAACGGGACTTCCTGTAAGAGCAGGATTTTCTACTGACGGACTTACCCGAAGCGAAGCAAAGAAAAAACTCGGACTTGACGGCAAGCTCTGCATTTTCAGTTTCGGCGGCAGCCTTGGTGCAGGTGCTATAAACAAGGGTGCAGAGGCTCTCATCAAGTGGGAAAAGGCTGAAAATATTCCTGTTAACCACATTCACGGCTACGGCAGAATGGGTAAGGATACTCTCCCGAAAAATCTTGCCGATGCAGGTATTGACTACGAAAATGACGACAGCCTTATCGTAAGCGAATACATACACAATATGGATGTTTGCCTTGCGGCGGCTGACCTTATCATATGCAGAAGCGGTGCTTCAACGATTTCCGAGCTTCAGGCTATGGGACGTGCTTCAATTCTTATTCCGTCCCCTAACGTAACCGCAAATCATCAGTACCACAACGCTATGGTTTTAGGACGTGCAGGTGCGGCGGTTGTAATTGAGGAAAAGGACCTTTCCGACGAAAAACTCATTGAAAAGGTAAAGGAATTCATAGACAATCCCGAAAAGCTTGACACCCTTGCAAAGCGTGCCGCTGAAACCTATGTTACAGACACACCTGACAGAATTTACGCTGTTGTAAAGCGTCTTATTGACAAGGAATAATCGCTTTCCGCACAAAAAATCCCATACCGCATAAGATAATAAAAAAACGGTAAGGGAGCTGCTTGTATGCAGAAGCTTATTATAAACGGCGGAAAAAAGCTTAGCGGCGAAATAAGTATTCAGGGTGCAAAGAATGCGGCGTTGCCCATTATGGCGGCAGCTGTTCTTTGCGGCGAAAAGGTCGTGCTTCATAACTGTCCGAAGATTTCGGATGTTTATTCGGCGATGAGAATACTTACATATTTAGGCTGCAAGGCAAGCTTTGACGGAAAATCCGCTGTTATCGACTCTGAAAATATTTCCTGCTCGGCGGTGTCCGAGGAGCTTATGCGTGAAATGCGTTCATCAATTTTCTTTCTGGGTGCTGTGCTCGGAAGGACAGGGCGGTGCAGGCTTTCCCTTCCGGGAGGCTGTGACCTTGGTCCTCGTCCCATTGATATTCACATTTCCGCACTGCGGAAAATGGGTGTGCGTATCAAGGAAGAATACGGCGAGCTTGACTGCTCGGCGGAAAAGGGTCTGACGGGTACTAAAATCGCACTGTCATTCCCCTCTGTGGGTGCAACGGAAAACATCATTCTTGCGGCGGTGCTTGCAGAGGGTACAACCGTAATCAGCAATGCTGCCCGTGAGCCTGAAATTATCGACCTTGCTGAATTCCTGAACAAATGCGGTGCAAAAATCCACGGTGCAGGCGGAAGCAGGATTACCGTAAACGGCGTGAAAAGGCTTCACGGCTGTGAATACACGGTTATGCCCGACCGCATTGCCTGTGCAACCTATCTTGCCTGTGCGGCTTCAACGAGCGGTGAGCTTGTTGTTACAGACTGCCGACCTGCGGATATGGAAAGTATACTTCCTGTTTTTGAGCAGATGGGCTGCCTTGTGCACGCCCTTGATGACAAAATCTTTTTCAGTGCAAAGCACCCTCTCCGTGCGGTTGCACCGATACGGACTATGGTTTACCCCGGCTTCCCCACTGACGCTCAGGCATTTGTTATGGCGGCTTTGTGCAGGGCTAAAGGCACATCGGTTTTCGTGGAAAATATTTTTGAAAACAGATACAAGCACGTCGCAGGGCTCACCCGAATGGGTGCTGACATTCTCGTTGAGGGAAAGGCTGCGGTTATTGAAGGTGTGCAGCGGCTTTACGGAGTAAAAACCGAAGCTCCCGACCTCAGAGGCGGAGCAGGACTCGTTGCTGCGGCACTTGCCGCTGAGGGAACAAGCGAAATATCAGCCCTGCACCATATTGACAGGGGCTATGAAGAAATTGAAAAGGTGCTGACCTCGGTTGGTGCGGATATAAAACGAATTTGAAGGAGGAATTGAAAATGCAGGACAATCGCAGACGCAGAGGCAATATGTCGCTACACTACAGCCTTATTGCCTTTATTGTTCTTGTCATTTTTGCAATTCTCTCCCTGACGGTTTTTTTCAATATCGAAACCGCCGATATCATCGGCTCGTCAATATATTCCGCCGATGAAATTATTGCCGCAAGCGGAATAAAGGGCGGCGATAATATGATACGCAAGAATATGAGTAAGGCTGAAAAAAATATTGTCTCAGAGCTTATTTACATTGAGGAAGCACATATTACACGAAAGCTTCCTACATCTGTGGAAATACTGATTGTTCCCTGCGTTGAAACAGCAAGCCTGCAAACTGAGGACGGCTACCTGATTGTAAGCGAGTCGGGAAAAATCCTCCGTGCAGACGCTGAGCCTGCGGAAGATACGCTGGTATTTCTCGGTGCAGAGCCTGCCGAGGAAATGCACATCGGAATGACCTTTGCTTCCGCCGATGAGGACAAAACTGAGGTAATTTATGAGCTGATGTCCCGTGCGGACGACGGCTTCGCTTCCAAAATCACCAGCTTTGACGTTACCGACAGACTTAATATAAGCTGTCTTTACGAGGACAGAATTACCATTGAAATCAAGTCCACTGCCGACCTTGACTATAAGTTCAGGCTCGCTGAGGAAATTCTTTCAACCAAGATAACCTCCGATGCAGAAGGCGTGCTGAAAATGCTCGACAACGGTGCACAATTTCTCAGCAGTGATGACCTTGCTCAGATTGAACAGACCTTTGAGATGAATATGGAAACATCGGCGGCAACCGAAACCCTTCCGTCAGAAACCGAAAATGACGTTTCAGAGGAGGTTACAAGTACCCGCCTGAACTTCGAATAATCCATCAAGAAATTTTTTCTAATTTCAATGTTTTTTTCTTAAACCCCTTGAAAAATAAATCAAAGTATGTTAAAATAAATGTTGTATATGTGATAATTATTTTCTTTTACAGAAATTTAAATAGGAGGACGTTCTAAATGGGTTTTGCTATAGATAATGAAGAAATCTATTCCGATATTAATATAAAAGTTGTAGGTGTCGGCGGCGGCGGCGGTAACGCTCTCAACTGTATGGCTACCGAAGGTATTTTCGATGTTGAATTTGTTGCTGTAAACACTGATGCAGCTGCTCTCCGTTCCTCCAAGGCTTCCACAAAGGTTCAGATTGGCGAAAAACTTACACGAGGCAGAGGTGCAGGCAACAAACCTGAAATCGGCGAACGTTCCGCTCAGGAAAACCGTGACGAAATCGCTGCTGCTCTCAAGGGTGCAACTATGGTTTTCATCGCAGCAGGTATGGGCGGCGGCACAGGTACAGGTGCAGCCCCTGTTGTTGCTGAGGTTGCTAAGGAAATGGATATCCTTACTGTTGCTGTTGTAACAAAGCCTTTCAACTTTGAACAGAAGGCTAAGATGGTTCAGGCTGAACGCGGCATCGGCGAGCTTATGAAGCACGTTGACTCCCTCGTTGTTATCCCTAACGAACGCCTTATTTCTACAAATGAAAAGCCTCTCACAATGAAGGAAAGCTTCTCACTTGCTGATAATATCCTCAAGACAGGTGTAAAGTCCATTGCTGAACTTATCACAGTTGACGGCTTTATCAACCTTGACTTTGCTGACGTTGAAACAACAATGAAGAACGCAGGCTACGCTCATATGGCTATCGGTCACGGTTCAGGCAAGGATAAGGCTGCTGAGGCTGCAAATGCTGTTATCACAAGCCCGCTTCTCGAAACCTCTATCAGCGGTGCTACAAGACTTCTTGTTAACATTGTTATGTCTGAGGACGCTCTTTCCACAGATATTGACACAGCTACAAAGCTTATCACAGAAGCTGCTGACCCTGATGTTGAACTCATCTTCGGTGCAAGCTTCGATGAAAATATGCAGGACGAAATCAACCTTACTGTTATCGCTTCCGGCTTCAAGAATATGGAAGGCGCTGGCACAGTTATCAAGGCTGACGAGCCAAAGGCAGCAGAAACAGGCGATGCAGGTGCAGATATTCCTAAGCCATCTTCTGCAATCAACGAATACTCCGAGCTGTTTGACATCTTCAACAGCAGAGGCTAAGCTACATAAAATCAAGCCGTATCCATTAGGATACGGCTTTTTGTGTGTAAGAAGTAATTCAATGAAATATTATGAAAATCTATTGGGGAAGTCCTTTTGAAGAAGCTTTCTTCAGACTCTCTGAGCTTATAATGTAAAATACCCATATATGGCTTTATGCCATATATGGGTATTTTAGACTAAAAGTCTTTGGAAAGGGGTTTGGGGAAGAACCTTTCTTCAGAAAGGTTTTCCCCAACGGTTCCCCATAAAGTTTCCTTAATCGTTGCTTATGAGCGATCCTGACCGAAAAGTGGATTTGCCCATACGATTTCTTTCTTGATATCGGGGTCAATTCCCTTGATGATTTCGGGGGAAGGCTTACCTGTGTAGTAGCCCTGAATATAGTCAACACCCAAATCGATAACCATTCTCAGTTCGTTGGAGGTTTCAACACCCTCTGCAAGAACCTTGATATCGTTCATCTTGGCGAATTCAACCGTTGTACGGACAAACATCTGCTTGTTCTGGTCCTTGTGAATATCAGTAACAAGGAAGCGGTCAATCTTGATAATCTGCGGAGCGTAACGCATAAGGTTAACGATATTGGAATGTCCTGAGCCGTAGTCGTCGATAGCGATATTATTGCCGCCGCAAAGGGTTCTGATAATATCCAGTTCTTCATCGGAAACGGACTCCTGCTCAGTAATTTCAAAGATACAGTTGCTTGTGTATTCACCGTATTTTTCACGGAAAATTTCTCTGTCCTTATCGTTGAGGAAGTGCCCCGGAATGGTATTGATAAACACCTTTCTGTCACCGAAATATTCCTTGCCGCGGACGTAACATTCCATAACGTTGAACATTGTTGCCTTTTCAACATCGTAAAGGTGGTTATATTCCTTAGCAGCAGCAAGAACCTGCAGCGGGTTCATACCAATGCTCTTATCGGTACGCATAAGTGCCTCAAAAGCGAAAATCTCACCTGTTTTAGCGCTTACGATAGGCTGGAAATTATACAGGAACAAATTCTTTTCAATCAGAAGCTCAAATGCCTTATAGTGTTCCTTCGGAGCAATTTCCTCTCTTGCACCGATACCAACGCCGTATTTAAGACGGTTCATATACATTTCGCTGTTGGCACACTTGATATAGCCTTCGAGATTGCCGTTCCAGTCGGGGTCGATAACGGTACAGCCTGCGTTTGCTTCAACATAGTAATCCTTGCCGCTGGTGCTGTTGTAGCCTTCAACAACGCTGAAAAAGACACCTGTTGCGTTGTTGATTACATCGGAAATAGAATTCACATCGCTGTAGTAGTTCACAACAACAAATTCGTCATCGCTTATATGTGCAACAAAGCAGTTGGTCGGGTTAGCGATTTTAAGTGCCTCAGCAATAAATTTTACAGCCGCTTCGATATCAGCCATGCCGTAGTTTTCCTGAATATATGTATACTTAGGCAAAGCATAAACCGAGAAGCTGAGTGCCTTTTTGTGGTTTTCCTGAACTGATGAGAACTCCTCAAACCAGCGTGAAAGACCCTTGAAGTTAGGCATATTTGTTACAGGGTTTGTCATTGCTACCGTATCAAGGCTAAGACGCATTTTCACCTGTTTGAAATGATTTATTGCAACATTGAATGCAATTGTTACCGCCTTCATAACACGGTTTATCTTGGTAGCGTGCTTAGTGATAATGTCAGTCCGTACCGCATAGTAGCCGATAACCTCGCTGCCTGAGTGAATTGCAGTCAGATAATATGACATATCACTGTCTGCCCATCTGTCAAGGTTAGGCACCATATCGGAAATATTTATATTTGTTGTAATATCAGGCTCGCTGTAGGAATAGCTTGAATTTATAACAACAAGGTCGTCACTGAATGAGGTATTGTTAAACCTGTTTGTATCAATTGTTTTGGCAACAAAATTGTTGTTCAGGCAAACATAGGAATTTTCAAGAATTGTATCCGCAAGACAGCTGTACAAACCGTTCATATCGTTTATATTCAGCATATGGTCGATACACGCATAAATAAAGCCCTCGTGGATTTCACTTTCGCTGATTGAGTAGTGCAAATCCAGTGCTGTGTCACGGAAGGAAACGTCCGCAAGCTTTTTGCAGCCGCAGGACTCGGAAACAACAATCTTATAGCCGTAGGTAAGGTTTTCAGGCGGCAGCTTTTCGTCAACAGCCTTCTGTATAACGCTGACTGTCAGCTCAGCAAGTGCCTCGGTGTCTTCACTGCAGGTAGTAAGCTGCGGTGAAAAATATTCTGCCGCAGGAACACCGTCAAAGCCTGTAACGATAACGTCCTCAGGCACGGAGTAGCCGTTTTCCTTAAGGGTTTTGCAGGCAGCAAATGCCATATAGTCGTTTGCACAGAAAATTGCCTTCGGGGGTTTCTGTCCGAATTCAATAAGCCTGCATACGATTTCGTGCACAGGAAATTCCCAGTATTCACCGTAAGCGACCTTTTTCATATCAAAAGGAATGCCATTTTCTTCAAGCACTTCCTTGTAGCAGGAAAGACGTGTTATGCTGTCAATGTCAGTATCGGCAGTTGTTCCCGCAATAAAGAAGGTGTCATTGACCCCGTGGTCTTTGACAATATGATTGAGCATCTGCTTATAGGTATTCTTATAATCGGAGCAGATAGACCAGCAGCCGTCAACATTGCCGTTGATAATAATAACCGGCTTGCCGCATTCCTTGGCACGGCAAACAATATCTTCAATAATCTGCTTATTATGAAAACTGTTATAAATAACAACAAGAACATCGACAATATCGAAATTGATAATGCCGTAAACAGACTTAGCACCCTCATCAGAAGCATCATTAGCATAGAAATCAGAAAAGCTGTTGAAAACAATCATTTTACAGCCTGCTTTTTCGCTGAGGAAATGGAGTCTGTTGATATAGTCCGCACGACATATATCTTGTATTTTGGTAAGGCAGACACCTATTACCTTTTTGTTTCCTATCATAAAAAACCTTCCTTGTTGTATAACGTTGATATACTTATTTAAATGATAACATAAACGGCAATAGTTGTCAACCTAAATATCAACTAAAATGAGAAATTTAACTACAATAATTATATAAAATTATAATTTATCGTTGAGTTAGGAGTTAGGAGAGTGGAGTGAGGAGTTAAAGAGAACCATAGTTTACACAACAACTCCACACTCCACTCTCAACACTCCTAACTCTATAAATTATAATTTACTGATACCTCTTTGAATTTCTTCTGCCTGCGGATTTATTGTTGTTTCCGCTGTAATGCGGACGCTTTCTGTTGTCACGCTTGCGGTCAAGGTTACGGTAATCCTTCTGTCTGCCGCCGTCTCTGTCCTTGCCGCCTCTGCCCTCGTAAAGCTTTATTTTGATTTTCTGTCCGTTGATTTTCGTGCCTGTCATCGACTCGATAACGTGGTCCTTGTCCGCCTCAGGAATTTCAACGGTGGTAAATCTGTCGTAAATATCAATCTTGCCGAAGTTCTTTCCGGGCATACCCGTTGCGTCAACAAGTGCACCAAGCACAAAATTCGGCGCAATTTTATTCTGTCTGCCCACGGAAATCTCAACCTTGACGCTTCCGCCGCCTTCCTTGCCCTTTCGTCCCTTTTCGGTACGCATAACAGGCTTGATGAACTCAGGTACGTTCTTTGTTTCGGCTGAAATCTTCATTCCGATAAGTGCCGCCGCAAGCATTTCTGCTGTAAAGCCCTCCGCTTCAAGTGCCTTGACCTGTTCAGCGTACTCAGCGTACTTGCCCGACATAACCGTGCTCTTGATAATGTTCAGCACGTTAGTTGTCTTTGCCGCAACGATTTCCTCACGGGTAGGCAAATCCTTACGCTGAATGAAAGCCTTGATGTATTTTGCAACCTCCATCAGCTCTGTAACCTGACGTCTGCCGCTTGCAATGGTGTACGCAACACCCGTCTTGCCCGCACGTCCTGTTCTGCCAATACGGTGAATGTAGTATTCGTTATCCTGTGGGATATCATAGTTGAACACAGCGTCAACGTCGTCAACGTCGATACCTCTTGCCGCAACGTCCGTAGCAATGAGAATGTTCAGCCTGCCGCTCTTGAAGGCATTAAGCACCTGAGTACGGCTTTGCTGCTTCATATCGCCGTGGAGACCTGCCGCCTTGAAGCCCTTTGAAACAAGCTGCTCGGTAAGCTCGTCAACCATACGCTTTGTGTTGCAGAAAACCATAGAAAGCTTCGGCTCGTAAGCAAGAAGCAAGGTCTGCAAAGCGTCCGTCTTTCTGCCCATAGGCACTTCAAAAAAGAACTGCTCCACGCTGTCAACTGTACGGGACTTCTGCTCAACCCCAACCACAACAGGGTCACGCTGATACTGCTCGGTAATTGCCATAATCGGCTCAGGCATTGTGGCACTGAAAAGCACCGTCTGACGGTTTTCGGGAACATATCCGAGAATAAGCTCGATATCTTCACGGAAGCCCATGTTCAGCATTTCGTCAGCCTCGTCAAGAATAATCGTGGTCAGGTTGTCAAGCTTGAGGGTCTTGCGGTTGATGTGGTCCATAACACGTCCGGGAGTACCAACAACAATGTTTACCCCACGCTTTAAACGCATAATCTGACGCTCAATGTCAGCACCGCCGTAAACCGCACAGGTGCGTACCCAGGGCATATGTGCCGCAAATTTGTCAAGCTCGTCACAAGCCTGCATAGCAAGCTCACGGGTCGGACAAAGGATTAGCACACGGACGGTATTTCTGTCGCCCTTGCCAATCATGGACACCGCAGGGATACCGAAAGCGGCAGTCTTGCCCGTGCCCGTGTGGGAGCGACCGATAACGTCCCTGCCTTCAAGAAGCAGGGGGATAGTTTTAGCCTGAATTTCAGTAGCCTCCTCAAAGCCGATTTCGTCAACAGCCCTGACGATTTCCTCAGGGAGACCAAGTTCGCTGAATAACATAGTATATAAATTCCTTTCATAAGGTTATTTGCTGAAAATAAACATAGAAATTCATTATAGCACAACAAATTTGCTTTGTCAAATAAAAGACGTCGATTTGATTTTACAACTATTGAAAAATGTGGTATACTATTATAAATTGTAATTTGTCTGTGAGTGTGGAGTTTGGAGAGTGGAGTGAGGAGTTAAAGAGAACCATAGTTTACACAACAACTCCACACTCCACTCTCAACACTACTAACTCTATAAATTATAATTTACTAAACCAAAGGAGTTAATCATATGAAAATTCTTCACACGTCCGACCTGCATTTCGGAATTTCCCTCAGCGGCACGCCCTTGCTGAAATATCAATGGGAATTCTGCGACTCCCTTTGCAATATCGTTTCGGACAATTCCATAGATGCTGTTATAGTTTCGGGTGACGTTTTCGACACCAATGTTGCTTCTGCCGAAGCTATCAAGTGCTGGAGCTATCTTGCGACAAAGCTTTGTCTTGAAATGAAAGTGCCTGTTATTGTCTGTGCAGGCAACCACGACGGTGCGGCACGGCTTGCTTCCTGCTCCGATTTGCTCAAGGCGGCCGGACTTCACATTTCGGGCACGCTTGAGGATGGTTTCGTGCCGATAAAAATCGGAAATTGTGAGATTTACTCCTTGCCTTACTACAACCCCTCCGACGCTGCTGCCGTGCTTGGCTGTAAGGCTGACGCAGGAATTATTATGGCAGAAATTACGAAGAAAATCCTTGAAAATGCAGATAAGTCCAAAACCCTTATTTTATCTGCCCATTGCTTTGCGGCAGGCGGCAAGGCAGGTGAAAGCGATATTTCCGCACGCACAGCCGAGACGGTTGGCGGTGCTGAACTTGTTCCGATTTCTGCATTTGCAGGCTTTGACTATGTTGCTTTGGGACACCTGCACCGTCCCCAGACTATTTCAAAATCGGGCACGGTTATCCGCTACAGCGGCACGCCTATGCCATACTCATTCGGCGAGGCGGCACAGAACAAGACTGTTTCCGTTTTCGACACGGACAGCAAAACCCTTACCGAGGTAGAAGTGCCGCAGCCGTACAGATTAAGGACTATCGAGGGGGCTTATGAGGAAATTCTTGAAAAAAGCGAGAACGACCCTGACAAGGCGTGCTTTGTCAGGATAAAGGTTACCGATAAATACGCAGGCAATAATATGTTTGTGCATTTGCGTGAGATTTATCCGAATTTGCTTATTTTTTCAGGCAAGCAGGGCACGGCTTCGTCTGCCGCAGGAGTTACCGCCGCCGAAGCCGCCGAGCTTGACCCTGCCGCACTTGCGGTCAGGTATTCACTTGACAAACGGGGACACGAGCCCGACGAGGACGAGCTCCGCTGGCTGGCAGAAGCGATAGAGGAGGTTGAGAAAGATGAATTGTAATTTAGTGCACGATTTGTTGCAGTGTTAGCAACGCGGTATTAAAAGTTTCGTCCACCTTTTCAAAGGTGGTGGGTTTCCAAAGGGCAACGCCCTTTGGTTGCCCTCCGCAGAGGGCGAAACACCCCTTGCCTTCAAAAACGGAGAGTGGGGTGAGAAAACCGACAGGTTTTCGAGGGGCGGCGTACAAGACCGCCGCCCCTTGTATGGTTTACTGCTATACTTTCCTCTAAAACGTGCCAGTGGCACGTTTTAGACGCAACTATACTTTAGGCACCATAGAAAAGCAGTGGCTTCGCCACTGTTGGAGAGGTTCTCTCTTGCAGAACCTCTCCCTTTTGAGGCTTGCCGCCTCAAAATTCCCTCTCCAGAGCGCTTCTAAGCACGCCTGCGGGCGAAGCAGGTATTTCGCTCTCTGCGGAGAGCGATTTAGGGGCGTTGCCCCTAAAAATCCCACCAAAGGGTGCGCACACCCTTTGGAAACCCATAGCTGAACGCAAAACGTTCAGTTTTGCTGCAATAAACCGTGCACTAAATTACAATTTACCAATATCGTACTTTTGCAAAATAAGTCTTTTATTCTTTTCAAGTATATGTTATAATTACTGTAAAAAGAACTATTATCAGTATATGAAGTGAGGCGGTTTTTGTGAGAATAATTGTTATGTCCGACTCTCACGGACAGAGTTCACAGGTTGAACGCATTATCCGTGCAAATCCCGAAGCGGATATGTTTATTCACCTCGGCGACGGCGAAAGCGAAATTGCACAGATGAAAATAAAGTACCCCGATATAGACCTGCGAAGCGTACGCGGCAACTGCGACTGGAGCAAGGACTCTCCTGATTTTCTCGTTGTTGACTGCGGCACAGCTAAAATTTTCTGCTGTCACGGTCACCGCTACGGTGTAAAATCAGGCACGGAGCTTCTCCGCTCAATTGCAAGGGATAACGGCTGTGCGGCGGCGTTTTTCGGGCACACTCACGAGCGTTACATTGCCCGTGAGGACGGAATAGAAATCCTCAATCCCGGAAGCTGCTCAAGTCCCCGAGACGGCAACAAACCATCGTATGCCTTTGTAGATGTGCTTGAAAACGGAATTTTTTTAAACATTATTGACGTCGGGTACTAAAACAAACCGCAAGCGGTTTGTTGGCGGGTTTTTGCAAGCAAAAACGCCGCAGTCCTCGAAACGGCAACAAGCCATCGTATGCCTTTGTAGATGTGCTTGAAAACGGAATTTTTTTAAACATTATTGATGTAGGATACTGATAAAACGAAATGAGGAATTTTGCTATGAACATAAAAAAAATAACCGCCGTTGTTTGTGCGGCGGCAATGGCGGCAGGAATGTCTGCCTGTGATAAAAATGAAAATGAGGTAACAGTTACCGAAACAGCAGTTGCAATACAGCTTTCTCCTGAGGAGCAAATCCATTACGATATGGTGCAGCGTTCTTTCGTACAATTCGGCAACACGCACCGCATCGAAGCAAAGCTTTCACAGGCAGCAAGCGGCGAGGAAACAACCGTTGCGTACATAGGCGGCTCAATAACCGAGGGTATCGGCGGCACGCCCGAAAGCTGTTACGCAAAGCTTTCCTATAATTATATTGCCGAAAATTACGGAACAGGGGATAACGTGAAATACGTCAACGCAGGATTAAGCGGCACGCCGTCAATTCTTGGCAATCTCCGTGCTGAAAGGGACGTGCTCTCTCAGAATGCAGATATCGTGTTTATCGAGTTTGCGGTAAACGACGGCGGCGAGCAGCTTTACAAGGAGTCCTTTGAGTCACTGGTGAGAACAATTCTTGCGCAGGAAAACGAGCCTGCGGTAATTCTGCTGTTTACAGTTACCGAGGACGGTCATACCTGTCAGGAGCATATGAAGCAGATTGGCGAGTATTACGAGTTGCCGATGATAAGCGTGCCCGATGCACTCCAGCCTGAATTTGATGCAGGAAGAATGACCTGGGACGACTACTCCGACGACTCATCTCACCCTAATGCCCAGGGACACGCTCTTGTTGCGGAATTTATTTCAAACTGGTTTGAAATGCTGAAAATGCGTGACGCTGTTGAATCGGAATACAAAATTAAGCCAATCGGAAAGTTCGGCAATGCCTATGAGAAAGCTTTTATGGCGGAAGCCGATTACGACAACTCAAATGAAAATATTACAATAGGCGAAACGGGAAGCTTTACCCTTGACGGCAGAAGCGTTGCAGGCTTTACAAAGGGTGCGTGGGTTTACAACGGCGAGGGCACTGACCCGCTGAAAATGAATATAAAGGGCAACAGCTTTTTCCTTGTCTGCAAGCGTCAGAACAACGCTTCTATGGGTAAATTTGAGGTTTATATCAATGGCACAAAGGCTGCGACAATTGACACAAATCAAAAGGACGGCTGGGGTGACCCGTGGGCATTTCAGGTTATCAAATGGCAGAGCGTAAAGGATATGGAGGTTGAAATTGTCCCGACTGCTGACAGTGCAGGAAAGACCATAGAGCTTTATGCTGTTGCCTGCACGCGGAATTCAAGCTTCTGAGTCAGGCTTGTGACTTGATTTGATGAAGCGGAC
Organism: Oscillospiraceae bacterium; assembly: GCA_045545795.1. Classification (GTDB taxonomy): domain Bacteria; phylum Bacillota; class Clostridia; order Oscillospirales; family Ruminococcaceae; genus RGIG8773. Next base: position 1,472 of record JAZQBN010000023.1, on the reverse strand, counting down.
CTTCCTTTAAAAGTTGACTTTTATACACATATGTGATAAAATTATTTAGTATTATCAAAAATTACCCGAAAGGACGGCATTAATATGTCTAATATAGTTTCCGAAAAAATGTATGCCCTCGGCAGTAAGCGTTCTGAAATCAGAGAGCTTTTTGAGTACGGCAAAAAGCGTATCGCAGAGGTCGGTGCTGAAAATGTCTACGATTTCAGCCTCGGCAATCCGAGCGTGCCCGCTCCTGACTGCGTAAAGAACGCCCTTGCAAAGCTTGTTTCCGAAACCGACCCTGTTGCACTTCACGGATACACCTCCGCACAGGGCGATGCAGGTGTGCGTCAGGCTTGTGCTGACTATGTGAAGAACACACACGGCTGTGACTGCTCCGCTGACGACTTTTATATGACCTGCGGTGCGGCGGCTTCTCTTACAATTACCCTCAACGCTCTTTCCAACGAGGGTGACGAGGTTATCGCACTTGCTCCGTTTTTCCCTGAGTACACCGTTTTCATCACTCAGGCAGGGATGAAGTGCGTTCAGGTAAAGTGCAGCGAGGAGGATTTCCAGATTGATTTTGCAGCTCTTGAAGCAGCAATCAATGAGCACACAAAGGCAATTATCATCAACTCTCCAAACAACCCATCGGGTGCGGTATTCTCCGAGGAGACTATAAAGAAGCTTGCTGAAATGCTCGGAAATGCACAGAAGAAATTCGGCAGAAGCATTTTTATCATTGCTGACGAGCCTTACCGTGAGCTTGTTTACGATGCTGATATCAAAGTACCTTTCATTCCTAACTATTACGACAACACAATCGTCTGCTATTCATTCAGTAAATCCCTTTCCCTTCCGGGCGAGCGTATCGGTTACATTCTTGTTCCGCCTAAGGCTTGCGATAACAGAGATATCTACTTCGCAGTATGCGGTGCAGGACGTGCTCTCGGTTACGTTTGTGCACCGAGCCTGTTCCAGAAAATTGTACCTGAATGTATCGGCAAGACCGCTGATATTTCAATCTACAAGAAAAACCGTGACCTACTTTGCAATGCTCTTTCAGAGTACGGCTACAAGGTAGTACGTCCCGACGGTGCATTCTATCTTTTCGTAAAGGCACTTGAGGAGGACTCCCGCGCATTCTGCGAAAAGGCAAAGGCACACGACCTGCTTATCGTAGCAAGTGACAGCTTCGGTTTCCCGGGTTACGCAAGAATTTCCTACTGCGTATCAACCGAAATGATTGAGCGTGCACTTCCTGCATTCAAGGCACTTGCGGAAGAATACGGAAAATAATCGCAGAATAAAATTACAGCCCGAAGAACTACGGTTTTTCGGGCTGTTTTTATTGTATAGTTAAACCCCCAGTTTTACTGGGGGTTCAGAGCTTATAGCTATGGACAAAAACCTCCTTGCGAATTATAATAAAAGCAGGTTTGCCGACCGCAATTAAAATAATGACAAGGAGGAAATGTCAATGAATG
>JAZQBN010000022.1:0-26187 GCA_045545795.1 Oscillospiraceae bacterium | reverse complement strand
ACCTTTGAAAAGGTGGACGAAACTTTTAATGCTGGGTTGCTATTACTGCAACAAATCGTGCGCTAAATTATAATTTACCACACTGCAAAAAACAGCCCGAAGAAAATTTCGGGCTGTCCGTTATTATCTGAGAATGGACTTCTTATTCTTTTTCTGGTCGTAAAGCACGTTATCCGCCTGTGCAAGGATTTTCGACAGTTCGACATCGTGGCCGCATTTGAATGCGTACATACCGACGCTCATATGAACAATATACGGCTTGTTATGGGTTGCATTGAAAGCATCGGTTGCCGCCGCAACTCTTGCCTTTACAATCTCGATGACCTCCTCGCTGGTTGCGTTTTCAACCATTGCAAGAACGGAAAATTCATCGCCGCCGATACGTCCGATAATGTCAGAACTTCGGAATGAGTCACGGAGAATTTTTGCCGCATTTCTGATAGCAAAGTCGCCGTCCTCGTGGCTGAACTGGTCATTGATGATTTTCAGACTGTCAAGGTCAGCAAACACAACGAGTGCATCCCTGCCTTCATTGATAGGTGAGCAGATTACACTGCTTGCCTGAGTAAAGAAGCCTCGTCTGTTGTAAACGCTTGTAAGCTCATCAATTTTGGAAATTGTATCAAGCATAAGGTTTCTTTCCTTAATCTGGAGCAAAGTCTGTTCAAGCTCCTGACGGATATTTTCCTTATCCTGAATAAGACGGAGAATTTTCATTGCCGCACAGAGCTGTGCCGAAAGTGAGCTTATGTAGTAGAAATATTCGTACTCCAATTCACACAGGAACAGACCATAGTGGTCATAATTAAGGAAGATTGCCGACAAAATCATTGTGACACGTCTGTCCTTGGGAATATACTTGTTATCAAACAGATGTCTTATGGAAATTTCCTGTTCTTCAAGGGGGACGGTTTCCGCAATATCCTTGTTGTGGTAGGATTTCAGCAGCACCTTTGACGGCGGCAGCCATTTTTCCTCTTTTCTGTTGGACAGGGTTTCAGGGAAAATATAAATGTAGCTGCTTGCCATATTAAGACGCATAAGCTTGTCGGTAACTGTGCCGTAGCCCTTGTCATCATAGCTGTCGAAAAGGAGCATATCCTTGGTGATTGAATTTGACTGCCAGGTAAGGAATTCAACCTCATCAACACGCTTGTTGTTGTAGTTTACAACTGCCCTCATCATAATCTGATACAGGCTGATAAATATCGAAGCAAGACGCTTCTTGTCATCGGGGTCGGTAAGACCTGCCGCAAATCGCTGATTAAGATAGTCGATAACGCTGCACAGCTTGTCGTGTGAGGTGCAGTTCATCATTTCTGGAGTAAGCAGGCTTTCAAACATTTCGGGAATTGCTTCAATAGCTTTTTCCGTAAGAGTAATTCCGCCGTGGTTGTCGGAGCAGAGAACCTCGAAAACCTTTTTCAGGAAATCCTCAAACATAGGTCTTGCGTCAGTAAGCTGGCTTGCACTGCTGTAGCTGTCGAAAAGATATTTGCTTACAGCGGTTACCGTCTGCATATCGGAGCGGCACCAGCAATAATTGAACACGAAAACGTCCTTATAGGAAAAATCAGCGGAAGCATCGGATTTACAGCCGCAGGATTTACGCTTTACCATTGTTGAGCGAACCTTTTTGCTGCCAAGCTTGCCTGTTTTTGAATATTCGAGACATTCCATAACCGCATCATAGCCAAGCTCGGAAGCGTCAGCCTTTACCGTAGTCAGCGGCGGAATGAGAGTTGCCGCAATGGGAGCATCGTCAAAGCCCGTGATAAAAATATCCTTGCCGACTTCAATGCCTCTTTCTTCGAAAACCTCGTATGCACCGCTTGCCATAGCATCATTTGCAAAGGCAATTGCTTCAAGGTCAGGGCATCTGTCAAGAAGCTCACTTACCACGCTGTAGGAGTAAGGCGAAAAACGTCCGTAAGCAACTCTGTCCTCGGTGTATTGAATACCTGCGTCCTTAAGTGCGTCAATATAAACGCCGAGTCTTTCGGCAGCGTCCTCATTTGTTTTAGGACCGCTTACGAAGCCGATTTTACGGCAGTTGTGGTCATTGATAAGGTGCTCTATACATTCTTTTATACCGCTTTTGTTGTCGAAGCATACGGAAGCGTAGCCGTCAACCTCGGAAGCGATAGTGATAACGGGAATACCGTTGAACTGTGCGAGAAAGTCCTTTTTGCGTTCGGCAGAGAGGGAATTGCCGATTGTTCCCACCAGAACAAGCAGCACATCGATATCTTCGGGGAAGGCATAGGAAAAAAGAGTATTGTACTGATATTCGTATTCGGTACGCTTTTTATCAGCATAAACACCGTCTATGTATCTGCCGGGAATAATAAACAGGTTAGCATCGATTTCTTTTGCACCGATAATCGCACCGCGGCATACTGCACTTGCAAAGTCATCCTCAAGATGACTTATCATAAGACCTATATTCATACGTCTTTTCATTTACAGCAGCTCCTTTCATACAATTCGCACATATTCATAAATATTATATCATATATTTTATGCACATTAATACTATATGTTATATATAATTTATGAACAATTCATAAATTAGCAATTATTACTGTAAATTTCACATTCCCATAAAAAATGCCCGCAAAGCGGACACCTCAGTTTGTCGAAAAAGACTTTTCGACAAAGAATAGTGAATATTGAATAGTGAAGAATGAATAATTAAGGAATTGCCTTCGGCGATAATATTAAAAATGTCCGCAAAGCGGACACCTTAACTATTAGTTATTCATCCTTAAGCAATTTGTACGCAGGAATTTCCAATGCTTCGGCAATATCAAACAGGGTATCCAGCGAAACAGTCCTCGGCACATTCGGGGCTTCAACCGCACCGATAAATGCAAGACTTTTATTGATTTTCTCAGCAAGCTGTTCCTGAGTATAACCCTTCAGCTTACGGTAATAGGCGATTTTAAGACCGAGTGTACGGTGCTTTTCGGTATGCTGCTGTTTCATCAGACCACCTTCCCTTCAGATTTAATTTTATCAGAACGGCTTGCGTTTTTGTATTTGTTGATATACAATATTTATTAACTAGAATACAATAAATATTTTTAATGGTGCAGTTCTGACCGAAAAAGGGAAATTTGGTGGTTTTGTGATGAAAAAAGAAAAAATTTATAATATTTTGAAAAAAGTATCGCCTTTAAGCTTTTTTTATGATATAATAACTGTAGTCGGATTTTTATACAGAAAGGACAGTTCGGATATGGGATTTGAAGTAATCAGTATGCTGAAGCAGATTTACGGTGCAGCGGGAATTCCTGTTGCTGCTGCGGATGATAAGCTGAATATTCTGTGGAAAAATTCCGCTGCGGAAGCCTCGGAGCTTTTTAAAGAGAACTCGGCACAGTTTCTTTTTTCAGGCACGGAGCACACGGACGGGGCAGTGTCCGTTTGTGTAAACGGTGCTTCCCACACGTTCAATGTTATACGCTATGTGTCTGAAAAAACATATTACATTATTGAATACATCGGTAAGAATTCCGCATATGATATTTCGCAGATGAAAAGCTATTTTATTCATCTTTGTGCACGTCTGCGTGAGTCTGCGGGGCAGATTGCAATGTCGGCTGACAGCATTAATCTTGCGGTGAAAAGCGGCGGTACGGAGGTTGCGTCCGACCTGAACAGAATTGACCGCAATGTTATGCTTCTGCTGAGAGAGGCAATTATTCCCGAGCAGATTTATTATGCTATGGACCCCTATTGCGAGGACACGGCTGTAAATCTTGCGGATGAAATCAAGCTTGCTGCCGAAGATGCCGAAAGTGCACTCGGAAGAGGTACGGAGGTATGGCAGAATGCGGAAAACAGCATTACGGCAAACATAAACCGTGAGGTGCTGGAGGCGGTGCTTGCGTATATGACGGCGGAAAGCTGCTGCGGTGAGTTTTTCCCCGACAGGCTGGAATACAGCCTTGAAGGAGCAGAGGACGGACGTGCCCGTATTTCGGTAAGAAGCGTCAGCCTTTCGGGAAAGAAGAATGTGTCATATCCTCTTTCGGCATTGAAGCAGTCGGAGCCGTTCACGAATGTTTTTTTCAAAAAGCTTCTTTCGGAAAAATACGGAGCGGATTTTGAAAAGAAAATTTACCCTGACGGAATTGAGTATACAATGCTTCTGAACGTTATTGCAAAGCATAATGTAATTGTAAAAAGCGGTCAGAAATTCCGTGAACACGAAGAACGATTTTCACCTATGGCGGTCTCGTTGTCCGAAAAACACTGCGGAGAACGTTACAAAAATATAAAAATAAATGTGTAAAAGGAAGGATTATTTACAATGAAAAACAAGCTTATTATGTCGGCTGCCGCTTTGCTTGCGGCTGCTGTACTTATGACAGGATGCACCTCGGGAAACAGCGGCGAAAAGGAAACGGAGACATCCGCTTCCGAGTCAGCTGCGGGAACATCACAGACTATAATTGAAAATATTGAAATTCCTCAGCAGCAGATAGAGGCACAGACCTCCCGTCCGCTTGAGGAGGGCGATGATTACGCCATCAACAAAATCAACCACAGAACTGAGGGCGATGAGCTTCCCGGCGGCTACAAGCTCCGTGAAACAAGCATTGAAAATCAGGGGAAATTTTATGCAAACGGCAAATCGAGAATTATTATCCGTGCCTATAATTATAAGGAAGATTTGCAGGATATGGCTGTGTGGGCAGATAATGCCTGTGCAATGATTACCCTGAGCAACTTCACAAAGGCTTGCGATACTGTTTTTGAAACACCTGTAAATACCGAAATTTGCGGTTATGACGCTATTCGCTATGACTATCAGACTATTCAGTACGACTTTGTTCACGATGAGAACAATCCTGAGGCTGAGGGTGTGAAAACAGAGCTTTTCCGTATGAATTGCAGAGGCTATTTCTTCTATTCGGGTCAGGATGCTTATGTTATTTACTTCGAAACAATGGAAGATGACTGGGACGAGCAGATTGAAATGGGCGAAGCACTTATTGCAGACTTTGAGGTTACAGAAACCAATTATTGATTTAAAGGACGGCACAGACTGTTCTTTTCGGAAAAAAACTGTTGCAATTTACGGAAAGCTGTGATATAATATAGTGTAATAAAACAAAGACGTAGCAGTCAGAGTAGCTTACTGTGAAGCTTCCAGAGAGTATCGGGTCGGTGCGACGATACAGCGGATGGTTTGTGAAGTGCGGCTGTCAGTTCGGACGGGGAAATTGAAGTATCCGTCTGCGTGGGCTCACGTTACAGGGCACAGAGGGAGCGTAAAATCCGCTCCGAATTGAAGTGGAACCGTGGCAAATGTATGTGCCGCCTTCATAGTAAAGCTATGGGGGCGGCTTTTTTCAGCGAAAAATGTAGAATGAAGGGAGTTTTGTTATGTTTGAAAAGCTTATCGAAAGCGTAAAATCCGATATTGAGTCGGTTAAAAGACGTGACCCTGCGGCAAGAAGCACGATAGAAATCCTGCTGACCTATTCGGGTCTGCACGCTATTATAATGTACCGTGCGGCACATTGGTTCCATACAAAAAAGATGTTTGTTGTGGCACGATGTATTTCACAGTTTGCACGCTTCCTTACGGGCATTGAAATCCACCCGGGTGCAAAAATCGGCAAGGGCTTTTTCATTGACCACGGAGCAGGTGTTGTAATCGGCGAAACAACTGAAATCGGTGATAACTGCCTTATCTATCAGGGGGTAACCCTCGGCGGTACAGGTAAGGAAAAGGGCAAGCGTCACCCAACCCTCGGCAACAACGTTATGGTTGGCTCAGGTGCAAGAGTTCTCGGACCGTTCAAGGTAGGGGATAATGCCAAGATTGCGGCAAATGCGGTTGTTCTTGAGGAAGTTCCTCCCAACTGTACAGCGGTTGGTGTTCCTGCAAGAATTGTAAAACGTAACGGCAAGAAGGTTACTGCCTGCGACCTTGACCAGGTGCACATTCCCGACCCTGTTGCACAGGAGCTTTGTGCACACCTTATGCGTATCGAAAAGCTTGAAAAGCAGATGAACAGGATTGAAATTGCTGAGATTGGAAACAGGCTGAACAACAAATAATTCGTAATTATTTTGCAGGGGACGGGTCAGACAACGTTTCGTTGTTTTCGTCCCGAATACATAACATAAACGGAGGACGTAAATTATGAATAACACAGATATGAATGAGCTTATGAAAAATCTTTCCGATGCTGAGGCAGAGCTTTTTAAAAATATGGACGAATATCAGTGGAATATGCTTGAGCGTGCAGATGAGATGATGAAGAGTATGCTCGGTGTTGATGATTTGGACGATTTTATGAAAATGTCCAAAAAAGAACAGAATGAACGTGCGGAAAAAATGAATGATATGCTGTTTGATATGATGGGTATTTCCAAAGAAGAAGCTATGGCTGCCGAAAAAGAAATGCTGATGAAATCAAAAGAGGGAAGAACAAATGCTGTGCCTGACCCTGAGCTTGCTGACAACATAAAAAAATATATTAAAAATGCTGTTTATATCAAGCCTGAAAAAAGCATTTCCGAGGTTGAAGCGGGACATTCCAAAATCGGCGGTATGCCTGATATGCCGTCTGAGTTTGAATGGTACAGAAACGAGTCGGGAGAGCCTTTGGGGTTTGTTATGCAGATTAACTGTGAAGAAATTCATTCTTATGACAAGGATGGAATTTTTCCTGAAAGCGGTATGCTTTATTTCTTTTACGACCTTGAAAATCAGCCGTGGGAGTTATGCGATGATGAACAGGGTGCGGCAGTATATTACTATAATGGTGATATGGATGAACTTGCACCGCTTGAATTCCCGTCTGATATCAGTGAAGAATGTATTGTTGAGCAATGCGGTTTAAGCTTTGAAAGCAGACCTGATGTGCCTTGCTATGAGGATTATGACGATTGCGATGACTGGGAGGTTTACTACGCTTCTGCTGTGTCGGCTCTTGGGTTTGACCCTGACGAATACGGCGATATACGCTTTAAGCTTGGCGGTTACTCCGATATAATCCAGAATAGTATCAACGAAGAATTCGGTGAGGAATATATTCAGCTTTGTCAGCTTGATACATACGAAAACGGCAATAGTTACATAATGTACGGTGACGGCGGACGTCTGTATTATTATATCAAGGCTTCTGACCTTGCAAACCGTAAATTTGATGAAATACAAATCAGATTGCAATGCTTTTAATTAAGAAAGGAAAATTGAAATGAAATTATACAACACACTTACAAGAACAAAGGACGAATTCAAGCCGCGTTTTGAGAACAAGGTTAGTATGTACACCTGCGGTCCTACGGTTTACCACTACGCACACATCGGTAACCTCCGCAGCTACATTATGGAGGACGTGCTGGAGAAGTACTTCCGTTACGTTGGCTATGATGTAACCCGTGTTATGAACATCACAGACGTTGGTCACCTTTCCAGCGACGGCGACACAGGCGACGACAAGATGCTCAAGGGTGCAAAGCGTGAGCATAAGACAGTTATGGAAATCGCAAAGTTTTACACGGACGCTTTCTTTGCTGATTGTGCAAAGCTGAACATCAAGACACCTGAGGTTGTTGAGCCTGCTACAAGCTGCATTGACGAGTTTATCCGTGTTATCAGCTCCCTTATTGAAAAGGGCTACGCTTACGAAGCTGGCGGAAATATTTACTTCGACACCTCCAAGCTTGACAAGTATTACGTTTTCAACGATTTCACCGAGGAAGACCTCGCTGTAGGCGTTCGTGAGGGCGTTGAGGAGGACTCCAACAAGAAGAACAAGGCTGACTTTGTTCTTTGGTTTACTAAGTCCAAGTTTGACGACCAGGAGCTGAAATGGGACAGCCCTTGGGGTGTTGGTTACCCTGGCTGGCACATTGAATGTTCCTGCATCAGTATGAAAAATCTCGGCGAATACCTCGATATCCACTGCGGCGGTATCGACAACGCATTCCCGCACCACACAAACGAAATCGCTCAGAGTGAAGCTTATCTCGGTCACGAGTGGTGCAACTACTGGTTCCACGTTCATCACCTGAACACAACAGGCGGCAAGATGAGTAAGTCAAAGGGTGAATTTCTGACCGTTTCCCTCCTTGAAGAAAAGGGCTACAATCCGCTTGTTTACCGTTTCTTCTGCTTGCAGTCACATTACCGCAAGTCCCTTGTTTTCAGCTACGAAAACCTTGACAACGCTGCTGTTGCGTACAACAAGCTTGCGGCAAAGGTTGCGACACTTTTCGATAACAGTGCTGTTGACAAGGCTGCATTTGACAGCTTGAAGGCTGGCTTTACAGAAGCAATGGACAACGACCTTAACACAGCCCTTGCTGTAACAGCGGTTTACGATGTACTCAAGGCTGACACAACAAACGCAACAAAGCTTGCTCTTATCGAGGACTTCGACAAGGTGCTCGGTATTGGTCTTGTTGATGCTGCAAAGAAGCTTGCTGAAAGCAATTCAAATGCAGGTGATGACATTCCTGAGGAAATCACAAAGCTTATCGAAGAGCGTAAGGAAGCAAGAAAGGCTAAGAACTTTGCTCTTGCTGATGAAATCCGTGATAAGATTGCTGAGATGGGTTATGTTATTACTGAAACCCGTGAGGGCACTAAGGTTACGAAGAAGTAATGCGCAATGCTCAATTCGCAATGCGTAATTAAAATAGGTAGTAAGCAGTTTGTATATAAAACTACGGGTTCTTGCAACGCAAAAACCCGTAAACAAATGCGCCAGCGCTTGTTTTAATTGCGCATTACGCATTACGAATTACGAATTGAGGTGATTTTATGACTGAAAATACAACCGAAATCATCACCCGTGCGGTGCTTGTTTCTGCTGACACGGGTGAGTTTGACGCAGAACGTTCTCTTGACGAGCTTGAAGAACTTTCCGCTACGGCGGGAGTTGAGGTCGTTGGCAGGGTTATTCAGAAGCGTCCTGCCTGTGACAGTGCAACCGTTATCGGTTCGGGACGTCTTGAACAGCTTGTTGAAGAAGCTGAGGCTTTACAGACAAACCTCATCATTTTCGACTGCGAGCTGACCGCAAATCAGACCCGTAACATTGAGCGTATTCTCGATATCCGTGTTATAGACCGCACAACCCTTATTCTCGACATTTTCGCACAGCGTGCACTGACGAAAGAGGGTCGCTTGCAGGTTGAACTTGCACAGCAGAAATACCGTCTGCCACGTCTTGCAGGTAAGGGTGTTGAATTGTCACGTCTTGGCGGCGGTATCGGTACTCGTGGTCCGGGTGAGTCCAAGCTGGAAACGGACAAGCGTCACATCCGCAGACGTATTGAGTCTCTTGAAGCTGAACTGAAAGAACTTGAACGCAGACGTGAATTGCACCGTGCACGCCGTAAGAAGGACAACGTTCTTTCTGCGGCAATTGTGGGCTACACAAATGTTGGCAAGTCCACACTTCTCAACGCTTTGACCGATGCAGGTGTACTTGCCGAAAACAAGCTTTTTGCAACACTTGACATCACTTCACGTTCGATAGAACTTCCCGACGGAAGAAGCGTGCTGCTTATCGACACGGTAGGACTTATCCGCCGTTTGCCGCATAATCTTGTTGAAGCGTTCAAGAGTACCCTTGAAGAAGCGGCTTCTGCTGACATCATCATTAACCTTGTGGATATAAGTGCAGATGACGGTTATGAGCAGGCTGAGGTTACGGCTGAGGTGCTGAAGGACTTAGGCTGTGACGGTATTCCGAGAATTGACGTGCTGAACAAGTGCGACCTTCTGCCTGAGGCGGAGAACATCAAGTGCGATGAGCGTACCGTAAAAATTTCCGCAAAGCAGAAAAAAGGCTTTGACGACCTGCTTGACTGCATTGCAAGAAACCTTCCCGAAACCTCTGTCAGGGGTAAATTTATTATACCATACGACAAAACAAGCATAATTAATACTATCCGTATAGACGGAAAGATAATTTCCGAGGAATATCTTGCGGAGGGTACGCTGATTGATGCGGTTGTTGACAAGAAAATTTATTATATGGTTGAATCATTCAAAGCGAATTAATGACAGTGCGGAAATTAATTTTTCCGCACTATTTATATATATCGAAAGGGTGACATTGTGAAAATCTATATAGATGCAGACGGCTGTCCCGTGGTGGATATCACGGTAAGGCTTGCGAAGAAGTATGGTGTCGAATGTGTAATTCTCTGCGACACGTCCCACAGGATTGAGCGTGAGGGCGTGCAGACGATTGTTGTGGAAAAGGGTGCTGACAGCGTGGATTTCCGTCTTGTAAATATGGTGCAGAGGGGAGATATTGCGGTTACGCAGGATTACGGTCTTGCGGCAATGTGCCTTGGCAAGTCGGCGATTGTTATAAATCAGGACGGCAAGCAGTACACGGCGGACAACATTTCGGGACTGCTGGAATTCCGTGCGATAAACAAGAAAATCCGCAGAAACGGCGGAAGAATAAAAGGTATGCCGAAACGTACTGCTGAACAGGATGTTCGGTATGAAAATTGTCTTGAACAGCTTCTGGGCGGATGATTGAAAAATACTCTACGGTTGGTTTATTGCCTTATCTTCGGTAATCTGTTATAATTGTGACAGAAAGGAAGATGACTATGAATTCCGAAAAAACAGGAGCATTGCTCCGAAAGCTTCGTACCGAAAAGGGATTTACACAGGCACAGGTTGCCGAAAGGCTTCTTGTCAGCGATAAGGCTGTTTCAAAATGGGAACGTGGACTGGGCTGTCCCGACATTTCCGTGCTGAATGATATTGCGGAATTGTTCGGCGTACCTGTTGAAACGCTTCTTGACGGCGAAATCACAAGCAACAACACAATCGGAGGAAATATGAAAAGAGTTAAGTTTTACATCTGCACCGAATGCGGAAATATTTTTACAGCGGCGGCAAACGGGGAAATTTCCTGCTGCGGAAGAAAGCTTTCACCCCTTGAAGCTACTGCACCCGACGAGGGACACACACCGAAAATTGAGGACATTGACGGCGAATTCTACGTTACATTTTCCCACGAAATGAGTAAGGTACACTACATCACCTTTGCAGCATACGCAGGCTGTGACAGGGTGCATCTTGTGAAGCTCTATCCCGAGCAGGAAGCTGCAATAAGTTTACCACGAATTGGCGGCGGTGTGCTGTATTTCTACTGCAGCGAGCACGGGTTTATGAAGGTTAAAATATAAAATCAAGGGTATCGGATTTTTGTTCCGATACCCTTTTCAATGCAATATTATTCCTCTGGCTCACGAGCGTAGGTAATTTCAAAATCTTCTCTGTCGTTCCAGAGGTAAACGGGCTTTCCGTTTTCGTCAATGTAGTATTCAACGTAATAACCGTAGTCCACGTCGTAACCCTCACTTACTATTTCCTCACGACCAAGAATAACAAAGCCGCCTATGCGTTTATTACACATATTGTAGTAAGTGTTTCCGTCATTGAAAATGTACGTTTCACTTCCGTCAGGCTTTAACAAATACCAATTATCTCCATCGTTACGGAGCAGTACGTTGCCGAAACGGTCAATAATGGGGTAATAACTGCACTTTGTTTCCTGCAAAATTCCGCTGTCAAAATATGCGATACGGCATGAGCCTTCAATTGACTCGTTTTTGATACATACGATATTTAAATCAGGTGAATAGCTGCCAATAGTGTGACAGTGGGTAAGCTCGGGCACAGAAATTTCCTGTCTGTTTTTGTAGCAGTTTTCCTTTTCATTCCAGCCTGAAAGCCGCACAAGCTTTTTACTTTGGTAATCACAGAGAACAACCGTGTCCATATCCTCGGTGCAAGCAAAGTATGAAAAACCGTTCACAAGCTCCAGTGAGTCGCCGTTTTCCAAATTCAAACGGTAAACGGTGTCGTCATCCGTTGTAACCATTGCACTTTTTCCGTCATATTTAATAACACGGTATAAATCACTGACTGCATTTTGGTATGCAGACCCGATTTTTCCGTAAATAAGATCTAAATCTTCAATAATGTAGCTGTTTTTATCAAAGAATACATCAGTTCTGTAAGGGTATCCCTCTAAGTCTATTTCGGCAAACACTTCATCCTTTCCCGTATCAAAGCTGAATAAGTGCAGTTCAAATTTATCCTCAGGGTCGTCGATGTAAAAAACTCTTCCGTCGTTTGAGACACCTTCAGCACTGACAGGATGATAACTTGTGTATTCCGATGTAACGGTTTTACCGTCGTGACAGATTGTAAAATAAATTTTATAGCAATCAGTATCTCCACGGTAATAATAGCTTCTGACAAGACAGTATTCACCGTTAGAGGATGAAATAACCTGATATTTATCACTGAGAACAGGCTCGGTATTGCTTTTCAGTGTGATGATTTTTCTGCTTTTGCCCTCTGCATATGAGTAGCGGTAAACTGTTCCGTTTACAACATAATAAACAACAGTGCCGTCCTCGGAAATGGATATTTCATAATCAAAATCCTTGCTTGATTTGTAAATAACTTCTTCACCGTTACAGTTTCGGTAAATCAGGTAATTCGTATTTGTGTCATAACGGCTGTATACAAACGCCTTTGTGCTTCCCTGATAATCTCCGTCGTGCATAGGAATATCTTCAAGCAGGGTATTCGCTGTTATAATTTTTGAAACGGTTTTTCCGCCTCTGAGCTTTGCGGTAATTTTATACTGCACCCTTTCGCCTGCGTCAAGCTTCTTTTCGGTATAGCTTTTCTTTGAGGCTGAAGCAAGCTTTGTGTACTTCTTCTTTGCGGAATTGTACTTGTAAACCGTGCTTTGCAGTATTTTCTCTCCTGTCGCTTCCCATTCAAGGGTAATACTGTTTTCTGCTGAGGTGAACGAAACGTTCAGTTCAGCTTCCTTTGCCGAAACGTACACTGCAGGAAACAGCATAATTACAGTAAATATAACCGTGATAAATATTGCTATGTTTTTGTTCATTACAGCACAACCTTTCAATGTCATATATAATTAAAACAATTCGGAACAGCAGGATTTTTCGTTTCAAATATGTACAATATGTTAAAATTATAGCATTGTCGGTATATATTGTCAAGAATTGGCACAGTAATTATTTTTTTACCAAAATTGTTGATTATTCCAAAAAAATATGTTATCATTAATGTGTATATTTATTTTCAAATGAAAGGATTGGTTTTGAAATGAAGAAGGAGCTTTCAAAGCTCTATGACCCAAAGGAAGTAGAGGATAAAATATATAAATTCTGGATGGACAACGACTGCTTCAAGGCTCACCGTGACCCTGAGAAGAAGCCTTACACTATCGTTATCCCACCGCCAAACATCACAGGTCAGCTCCATATGGGACACGCTCTCGACGAAACCTTGCAGGATATTCTTGTAAGATGGAAGAGAATGAGCGGCTACGCTGCACTGTGGCTTCCGGGTACTGACCACGCTGCTATTGCTACTGAAGCAAAGATTGTTGCGGCTATGGCTGAGGAAGGGCTTACAAAGGAAGGTATTGGCAGAGAAAAGTTTATGGAACGTGCTTGGGCTTGGAAGGAAAAGTTCGGCGGACGTATTGTTGAACAGCTGAAAAAGCTTGGCTGCTCCTGCGACTGGTCAAGAGAACGCTTCACAATGGACGAAGGCTGTAACAAGGCTGTCCGTGAAGTTTTCGTAAATCTTTACAACAAGGGACTTATCTACCGCGGCGAAAGAATTATCAACTGGTGTCCGCACTGTAAGACATCCATTTCCGATGCTGAGGTTAACTACGAGGATCAGGCAGGTCACTTCTGGCACCTCCGCTACCCTCTTTCCGACGGCAGCGGCTACATTGAGCTTGCTACAACACGTCCTGAAACTCTCCTCGGCGATACAGCTGTTGCTGTTCACCCTGATGATGAACGCTACAAGGATATGATTGGCAAGACTGTTATCCTTCCGCTTGTACACCGTGAAATCCCTATCGTTGCAGATACTTACGTTGAAATGGACTTCGGTACAGGCGTAGTTAAGATTACTCCTGCTCACGACCCTAACGACTTTGAAGTTGGTCTTCGTCATAATCTCCCTGTTATCAACGTTATGACAGACGACGCTAAGATTGTTGCTGACTATCCTAAGTATGCTGGTATGGACAGATACGACGCAAGAAAGGCAATCGTTGCTGACCTCGAAGCTGAGGGCGCACTCATCAAGGTTGAGGACCACGCTCACAATGTTGGTACATGCTACCGCTGCGGAACAACTGTTGAACCTAAGGTTTCAACACAGTGGTTCGTTAAGATGGAACCTCTCGCAGGTCCAGCTATCGACGCTGTTAAGACAGGCAAGACAAAGTTCGTTCCTGAACGTTTTGACAAGATTTACTATCACTGGCTCGAAAACATCAAGGACTGGTGTATTTCACGTCAGGTTTGGTGGGGTCATCAGATTCCTGCATTCTACTGCGACGAGTGCGGCGAAATGGTTGTAACAAAGGAAAACGGTGCAGTTTGTCCTAAGTGCGGCAAGCCTATGCGTCAGGACGAGGATACTCTCGATACCTGGTTCAGCTCTGCTCTCTGGCCGTTCTCCACACTGGGCTGGCCTGAGAATACAGAAGACCTCAAATACTTCTACCCTACAAACACACTCGTAACAGGCTACGACATCATCTTCTTCTGGGTAATCAGAATGATGTTCAGCGGTCTTGAGCATATGGGTGAAGTTCCTTTCGATACAGTTCTTATCCACGGTCTTGTTCGTGACGCACAGGGACGTAAGATGTCCAAGTCCCTCGGCAACGGTGTTGACCCGCTTGAAGAAATCGAAAAGTACGGCGCTGACGCACTCCGCTTTATGCTTGCTACAGGTAACGCACCGGGTAATGATATGCGTTACATTGAAGAAAAGGTTAAGGCTTCAAGAAACTTTGCCAACAAGCTCTGGAACGCTTCACGTTTCATTATGATGAATCTCCCTGACGACTTCAAGCTTAACGGTATTCCTGCAAACCTCAACGTTGAGGACAAGTGGATTATCAGCAAGTTCAACCGTCTTGCAAAGGAAGTAAACGAAAACCTGGAAGCATTTGAACTGGGCGTTGCTGTTGCAAAGCTTTATGACTTTATCTGGGACGTTTACTGTGACTGGTACATTGAGCTTACAAAGCCAAGAATTGCAGCAGGCGGCGAAACCGCTGAAACTGCACAGGCTGTTCTTGTTTGGGTAATGCAGGGTATGCTCAAGCTTCTCCACCCATTCATGCCTTACATCACAGAGGAAATCTGGTCTGCTGTTTCTGACAGTGACGTGCCTTGTATCCTCTCCACATTCCCGACCTACGACGAAAAGCTTGACTTTGCTGCTGAGGAAGCACAGTTTGAAAAGATTATCGCTGCTATCCGCGGCATCAGAAACCGCCGTGCAGAGATGAACGTACCGCCTTCCAAGAAGGCTGCTCTCCACATTGAAACAGCCGAAGCTGAAATCTTCAAGCAGGGCAGACTTTTCTTCGAGCGTCTTGCTTCCGCGGCTGAAATTGTTATCGCAGACAAGGTTGATATGCCTGACGCTGTAACAGTTGTTACAGACTGTGCAAGAATTTTTATTCCTATGGACGAACTTGTTGACAAGGAAAAGGAACTTGCACGTCTCAACAAGGAAAAGGCTGCTGTTCAGAAGGACATCGACTTCTCCTCCAATAAGCTTAACAACGCAGGCTTCGTTGCAAAGGCACCTGCACAGCAGGTTGAAGCTGAAAAGGCTAAGCTTGCAAAGGCTCAGGAAAAGATGGCTAAGATTGAGCAGTCAATTGCTGCCCTTATGAAGTAAGGTTCTTATGAAATAAGTTTTGATAACATAACAACAGCACACTATATTTTAGTGTGCTGTTATACTATGACGTAAAGGGGTTTTGGTATGTTTGAGGTTACGAGGGAAAAACTTGAAAAGGCAATAGAGGAAGAAAAAGAAAGTGCAAAAAAATATGAGAAGAAGCTGGTACGATTTATTATATGCTTTGGAGCTCTGGGTGCAATTGAGCTGATATTTTTGTTTGCTCTTCCTCCTGCAACAGGCTTTCTTGCACTTATTGCTGTTGTTGTTTTTGATTTTATACTGCTTGTTATGTTCATTGCTTTTTTCACTTGGCAGGAAACAGGAATTTTCTCGCCGTGGCTTGTAATCAATTCGATAAATTCGACTGAGTTCAGCAAGAAATTGAAAACGCTTGATGACGTGTCTAAAATACAGCTTTTGGAGGAAAAAGCCAAAACAGCAAAGGGTATTCTCAGAACAAACGCAATAGCTTCACTTGTGCCGTTGTATACAAGAAGAGATGAAGCAGAAAAAATGAAAGCACTGACGGAATATATGATGAGCACCAATCCAAAGAGCAAATACGGAAAAAATCTGAGGACTGACATAATGCTTTCATATTATGATTATACAGATGATGTGGAAAACTACATAAAAGTTTTTGAAGAAAATCTTCAGGAATTTACGGATATGTGGGAAAATGGAAAAATCAATTACAAGGCTGCGGCAATGGGAAGACAGATTGTTTATCTTGTTCATACTAATGAATACAAGGAAGCGTTCAGGCTCCATAATCTTATGCTTGAATTTCTTGATAAATTTGCGACGGTTATGCCCTCTATGGATGCAGAGCAGATTAATCGGTCAAGAGAAATGAATTGTCTTGATTATGCGATGTATTACTGCAAACTCGGCGAAAAAGAAAAATCCGCAGAAAGCTTCCGTGTTGCGTTGGAACGTTTTGAAAATACTGATATACCATTTTTGAAAAAGCACCTGGAAAAAGTCCGCAGAATGCTTGATGAGGCAGGAATTGACTATACATAAAATTACGGCGTACCGAATTAACGGTACGCCGTTTTGCGTGTCAGATAAAATATTTGTGACGTTTGGTAAGTGCAAGTGCCATTTTCAGACGGACTTCATTCTGATACTCAGGCTTGACCATATAGTAAATATAGGTTTCAAGCAGGTTAAGGTCGGGCATTGTACGTCCCTCAATCTTGAAGTTGTTAAAGCCCATAGGCAGGTATTTTTCGAAGATAGCCTGCGGTGAAATGTGTGTGGAAAATCCTACAGTATCATAAAGAGTAAGCAGCATTGACGGGCACTGGAATTCCTTTGAAGAGTAGGTGCGTGGGTCCTTGCCTGTCTGTTTGAACTCCCATTCGTCAATCTGGTCCTGACCGATTGTGCGGTAATGCTCACCTCTGCGTGGGCAGTTCGGTGTACAGCAGGCATTTACGAGAATTTCACAGCGTGAACGGTCAGCCTTGTCAATCTGTTCAAGCACGTCAAAGCGGTTGTTGAAATTGTAATCGAGTACGACGTACTTATAATCCTTTTTCAGTTCTTCCTTGACACCTTCAATATCACGGATTTCCTTGCAGGTTGAAGAAGTAATTTTGTATTTCGGGTACTTCTCACGGATATACTTTTCAAGTATCGGAGAAACAACGATTACCTCGTTAAGACCGTTGTGTGCAACACGGAGAACAGCGTTGCTGAAAGCGTCGTCGAGGTGCTCCTCGGTAATAAGCGGATTTGTAAAGGTAAATCGCATAGGTATGCCCTTGTCGTTCAGTGCCTTTGTTACAGCAGGAAGCATCTGAGGCTCGGTAATGCCGCCGAGATAGCGTCCGCCGTTCCATACGCTGCCGTAGAAGTTGCCGAAAACGGACGCAATTTTCAGTCCGTCGTGGAAATATTCAGGCTTTTTGCGGATTGTGTTAATCAGCAGGGAATTAAGGTGCATATGATATGTGAAGTCGGGAATGTGAAAGCAGATATCCATAGTGTTCCTCCAATTATAGTCGTAGGTGTTTTTATAAGATAAAACCGGTCGGGAACAGCCTGACCGGTTTAAGTTTAAAGCAAATCACATTTTACAGAGTGAAATATTTATACTTGGATGTAAGGACGCTAAGCATTTTTAAACGTACAACATCTTTATATTCTGGTTTAGCCATATAGTGAATATACGTTTCAAGGAGACGGATATCAGTGATAGTTCTTCCTTCAATCTTAAATTGGTTGAAGCCCATAGGAAGATATTTTTCGAAAATAGCCTGTGGGGAAACGTATGTGGAAAATTCTGTAATATCATAAATAGTGTTTTCAGTAGATTGGCACAGGAAATCTATCGGCTGATATGGATTTTTGTTAAAGTGATTTTTCTTATATTCCCACTCATTAATCTGATCCTGACCGATAGAACGATAATGTTCACCGCGGCGAGGACAATTAGGGATACAGCAGGCATTTACAAGCACTTCACAACGGTGACGGTCTTCTTCGGGAATTTGCTCAAGCAGGTCAAACTGATTGTTGAGATTATAATCAAGAACTACGTATTTATAATCTTTTTTCAGTTCTTCCTTTACTCCTTCAATACCTCTTATCTGCTTACAGGTGGAAGAAGTAATCGGATAGTTAGGGTAATTTTCACGGATATATTTTTCCATAATCGGTGACATTACAATAACTTCATTAATGCTGTTGTCGGAAAGACGCATAACCAAATTACAGAATGGGTCACTGAGATGCTTTTCTTCAATCAGCGGGTTTGTAAATGTATAACGCAGCGGTATGTTCCTGCTGTTGAATGTATTAAGCAATTTTTTTACATAATTGGAATCAACAGAGCCGCCGAGGAAACGTCCGCCGTTCCAGACCATACCGGGAAAAGTACCGAATACTGAGGAAATTTTTAATCCGTCGTGAAAATATTCGGGAGCGTCAGCTATTGAATTAACCAGAAGAAGGTTAAGCTTTAAATGGTGGGCAAAATCAGGAATATGAAAACAGATATCCATAATAAACCTCCAAAAGTGTAATTTCATTTTTAATTGTATCACATATCGTCGGATTTTGCAAGCCGTTTTTTAGTTTATTTGCAGGTTAAATTTTTATCAGCTATTGCCAAGCGGGAAAAAATGTTGTATAATAAATTGGTATACTGTAATAAAGCAATGCTGTATTAATATGGCAATTCTGATATGAGGTGATTTTTTGACTTGGGAGGAAATTCTCCAGTGTACCGAGGTTATAGCAAGGTATCTTATACCGACGCTTAAGGTTTTCGGTTTCACGCTTCTGTTTTCCATACCGCTGGGTATGGTTGTTGCACTGCTTAAAATGTGTAAATTCAAGCCGCTTTCCTGGCTTATCAATGTGTACATACTGATTATGAGAGGTACGCCTCTTATGCTTCAGATTATCACGATTTACTACGCAATTCCAATGATGAAGGTTTCTGACTCAGTGTTCCTGCAAAATCTTTTCGCAGGTGTGGACATCAAGAGTGAAAGCTACCAGTTCAATGCACTGATTGTCGCGTTTGCACTGAATTATGCGGCGTATTTTGCGGAAATTTTCAGAGGCGGCATAGAGTCAATCCCGAAGGGACAGTACGAGGCTGCTGCGGCGCTTGGTATGACAAAGAGTCAGACATTTTTCCGTGTTGTCCTTCCGCAGGTCGTGAAGAGAATTGTCCCTGCCAGCTCAAATGAGGTTATCACACTTGTAAAGGATACCTCACTTGCTTCCGTTATTGCTTATGCGGAAATTTTCCGTAAGGCAAAGGAGCAGATGGTTTCCTACAGTAATCTTACTCCGCTTTTTATCGCAGGTATTTTTTACTTTATAATGAACGCAATTCTTACAACGGCATTTGCGGCAGTTGAAAAGAAGCTTGATTATTACAAATAATAAGGAGTACATATATGGCAATACTTGAAGTACGCAGCCTTTCCAAAAGCTTTGACAAGCTTGAGGTACTGAAGGATATTTCCTTTGACGTGGAAAAGGGCGAGGTTGTGGCTATAATCGGACCGTCAGGAAGCGGTAAATCCACGCTTCTTCGGTGCATAAACCAGCTTGAAAAGGCGAGCGGCGGAACAGTAAAGGTGTGCGGTCTTGACCTGATTGAGGGATATAAAAACGGCAAACCTGTTTATTCGTCCGCTGATATTCTCCGTGAGATACGTTTGAAAATCGGACTTGTTTTCCAGAATTTTAACCTGTTCCCCCATATGAGCGTGCTGAAAAATATTACGGAAGCACCTGTGTGCGTGCTGAAGAAAAGCAAGCAGGAGGCAGAGAAAAACGCAAAGGTGCTGCTGGAAAAGATGGGACTTGCCGCAAAGGCAAATTCCTACCCCTGTGAGCTTTCAGGCGGTCAGCAGCAGCGTGTATCCATTGCCCGTGCGTTGGCATTAAGTCCTGAGGTGCTGTTCTTTGACGAGCCTACATCGGCACTTGACCCTGAGCTGACGGGGGAAATCCTCAAGGTTATCAAGGAGCTTGCAAAGGAAAAGATGACAATGGTTATCGTTACCCACGAAATGGCTTTTGCAAGGGATGTTGCTGACCACGTTATCTTTATGGACGGCGGCGTAATCGTTGAGGAGGGCACTCCCCAGCAGGTGTTCGGGGATACTCAGAATGAGCGTACAAAACAGTTTTTACAGCGTTACAATAATGATTTCAAGGATTGATTTAAACCGTTTCTGCGTATTTGCGGAAACGGTTTGTTTTATATTCATATAAGAGTTAGGAATTGAAGAAAACTATGGTTAACACAATAACTCCACACTTTTCACTCCAAACTCCACACTCTAAGCTGAATTATCATTTACCATTTCTCAAATTTCCGTACAAGTATTTTGGTCAAATTGTTAATATTTGTATGATATAATTGTCATATGACTATATGGTATGAAATGGGAGAATGCGAACTATGATTGAGAAAATTCACCTTACATATGAAAAATGGAATTTCCTTCTGAGCAAGGAAAAGCCTGAAATCAATTCGAATTTTGAGGATACAATCACCCTGCCGTCTACGGTTCAGCAGATGAAGAAATCTCCTGTTACCGACGAGAGAAGTGCAGGCTATCTTACTGACCCGCACCGCTTTGAGGGGTACGCTCTTTATGAACGTACCGTAAAAATCACACCGAAAAAGCAGGGGTGCAGGGTGTTCCTTGTTATGGAGCGTACCCGTACAAGCAATCTTTGGATTAACGGTGTGTTTGTTGGTACACAGAACAGCCTTTGCACCGCTCACCGCTACGATATAACCGATTTTGTGAATGGCGAGGAAACCCGTATTACAATTATGATTGATAACGTTTCCTGTCCTGTGTCGGGCGGTCATATGACCTCTCAGGATACACAGACAAACTGGCTTGGTATTACAGGCGGTTTGTATATCGAATGTGTAAACGAGGTGCGTTTTGAAAAGCCAAAGCTTTTTACCGACGCTGAAACAAAGACCGTTACCGTAAAGGGTACGCTTGTCGGTGCGGAAAGCCTTGAATTGAATGTTGATGTCAGCGGCTTCCCGAAAAAGGCTGTCACCGTGACAAGGGACTGCCCCGAATTTACCTATGAAATGGAAAAGGCAAGCCTTTGGAGTGAGCATAATCCTGTTACCTATGTTATGAATATTGCCAACGACGGCGATGTTGAACATATTTCATTCGGTATCCGTGATTTTTCCGCAAGGGGTACTGAATTCCTCGTAAACGGCGAAAAGGTGTTCCTGCGAGGTAAGCACGACGGTATGATTTTCCCTATGACAGGTGCCGCACCGACCGATACCGAAAGCTGGCTTGCGGTAATGAAAACCGCTAAGGAGCACGGCATAAACCACTACCGTTTTCACACCTGCTGTCCGCCTGATGCGGCATTCTGTGCGGCGGACGAGCTTGGTATCTATATGGAGCCTGAGCTGCCATTCTGGGGCACGGTTGACGAGGAAATCACCGAGGGTCAGCAGTACCTTATCGACGAAGGCTTCCGTATTCTTGATGAGTTCGGCAACCACCCTTCATTTTTTGCTTTTTCCCTTGGCAACGAGCTTTGGGGAAGCAAGGAGCGTATGAACGATATTCTCGGCGGCTACAAGAAGCACGACAGCCGTCACCTTTATACACAAGGCTCAAACAACTTCCAGTTCTGGCCCTGTATCGTGGAAAACGACGATTTCTTCGTTGGCGTACGTTTCTCAAAGGAGCGTCTTTTCCGCGGCTCTTACGCAATGTGTGACGCACCTCTCGGTCACATTCAGACCGATGCACCGAATTCAAACTACAGCTATGATGCACATATCCGTCCGTCCTCTGTAAGCGATGAGCAGAGTGCAGGCGGTACTATCGAAATTCAGTACGGCACTGGTGTAAAGACGGTTTCCCTTGACAACGCTGGGGGAGAGTTCGTGTCGGAAATCCCAGTGGTATCACACGAGGTCGGTCAGTATTTTATGTACCCCGACTACAACGAAATTGAAAAGTACACAGGTGTGCTTAAACCGTACAACCTGGAAATTTTCCGTGAACGTCTCGATGAAGCAGGTCTGCTGAAATATGCGGACAAGTTCTTCCGTGCAAGCGGACGCTTTGCGGCTGAGTGCTACAAGAACGAAATTGAAACCGCACTCCGTTCCAAAGAGCTTTCAGGCTTCCAGCTGCTTGATATTCAGGATTTCACAGGTCAGGGTACGGCACTTGTCGGTGTGCTGAATTCATTTATGGAAAGCAAGGGCGTTATTACCTCGGTTGAGTGGAGAAGCTTCTGCTCTGAACGTGTAATCCTCGGACTGCTTCCGAAGTTTGTTTTCGGGGCAGGTGAGAAGCTTGAAATGCCCGTTCAGCTTTATAACTATGCCGCAAAGGCTGATGTTGACCCGAGTGTTTCGGTACGTCTTTCCGTAAACGGTGAAGTTGTTTCCGAGCAGACCCTTTCCGCAAAGGGTGAATTCAAGGGCGGCACATTTGACTTAGGCAAGGTCACAGTTGAGATGCCTGCACTTGAAAAAGCTGAAAAGGTTGTCCTTACACTTAACTGCAAGGATATTTGCAATAAATATATACTTTGGGTATATCCGGAAATAACATCTTCCGCACCTGAAAATGTGGTTTGCACGAAGGATTGGGCTGCCGCAAAATCTGCACTTGCAGAGGGCAGAAATGTGGTATTCCTGCCTGAAAAGCTTGACGAAAGCAATTCCATTGAGGGCACATACTGCACTGATTTCTGGAATTATCCGATGTTCAATTCCATATCCGTTTCAATGAACAAGGCAACGCCCGTAGGCACGCTTGGTCTGCTTGTTGACAATAAGCACCCTGCACTTGCAGAGTTCCCGTCCGAAAGCTATTCAACGGCACAGTGGTACGACATTGTTTCCGCTTCAAGAGCAGCAATCCTTGACGGTACGGGCATTGAACCGATTGTGCGTACAATCGACAACTGCGAGAGAAATCACAACCTCGGTACAGTGTTTGAGGTGAAAACAGGCGGCGGAAGTCTCCTTGTGTGTACCGCAAACTTCGACGGCGAAACAAATTCTCTCCCTTGCAGACAGCTGATGAGAAGCCTTTGTGATTATGCCGCTTCTGAGGACTTCAAGCCTGAGCAAACCGTTGAAATTGATGCTATGGACGCTGTTTTTGCGTAATTAATCAGCTTTTTGCATAAAAATATATCGTTATTTTTGTAACAAACCTATAGCGAATTTGCCCGAAAACGATTAAATTTGTCTAATATTACAGTTGTTTTAAGGTGCAAAATAAGGTATAATTATTTCTATATGTATGATGTAACCAAAACATAAGATTGGAGAAGATGAAGATTATGATGCCTGTTATCAGCAAGGAAGCTTTCAAGGAAAAGCTTATCAATGAGCTTCAGGTGGAGTTCAATGTTGCTCCTAACGAAGCTTCCGACAATCAGTACTACAAGGCACTTTCCGCAGTAGTTGTTGAAATACTCCGTGAAAGACGCCGCAAGGCTCGCGCAAAGACACAGTCCGCGGGCAAGAAGGAAGTTTACTACCTCTCTATGGAATTCCTTATGGGACGTTCCCTCAAGACAAGCCTTTTTAACCTTCAGATTAATGATATCGCTGAGGAAACACTTTCCGAACTCGGCGTAAATATCGACAGAATTTACGAGTATGAGCCTGACGCAGGTCTCGGCAACGGCGGTCTCGGTCGTCTTGCTGCTTGTTACCTCGATGGCCTTGCTACAGACGGTTATCCTGCAATGGGTTACTCCATCTGCTACGAATATGGTATCTTCAAGCAGAAGATTGAAGAAGGCTGGCAGACAGAGCTCCCTGATAACTGGCTCCCAGGCGGTGAAAGCTGGCTTGTTCCTAAGACTGACAAGACTATCGATGTTCACTTCGAAGGCGAGCTGACAGAATACTGGGATGACAAGTACCACCACATTTCCTATACAAACTACAATACAGTTCAGGCTGTACCTTATGATATGTACGTTCCCGGCTACGGCAACGACTCCGTTTCCGTACTTCGTCTCTGGCAGGCTAAGGCACCTTCCTTCGATATGGCTATGTTCAATCAGGGTGACTACGCTAAGGCTCTCAGCCAGAATACTGTTGCTCAGGCTATTTCCAAGGTTCTCTATCCTAACGATAACCACCTCGAAGGCAAGAGCCTGCGTCTGCGTCAGCAGTATTTTATGTGTGCAGCTTCTGTAGGCGACATTGTTGACCGTCATATGAAGGTTTACGGCACACTTGACAACCTCCACGAAAAGGTTGCTATCCACATCAACGATACTCACCCGACACTTGCTATTCCTGAGCTTATGCGTATCCTCCTCGATGACTGCGGATACAGCTGGACAAAGGCTTGGCACATCGTTACAAACACATTTGCTTACACAAACCACACTGTTCTTGCGGAAGCTCTTGAAAAGTGGGACGTTAACCTCGTTAAGCAGATTGTTCCGAGAATTTTCTCTATCATCGTTGAAATCAACAACCGTTACTGTGCTGACCTTATGGAGCGTCTCGGCGACAGTGCTAAGGTTACAAGAATGTCCATTATCCAGAACAACCAGATTCATATGGCTCTGCTCTGCGTATGTGCTTCCCACAGCGTAAACGGTGTTTCCAAGCTCCACTCCGATATCATCAAGAAGGACGTTTTTGCTAACGAATACGCTGATACACCATACAAGTTCAAGAACGTTACAAACGGTATCGCTTACAGAAGATGGCTTCTCCAGGCTAACCCTGGTCTTACAAAGCTTCTTGAGGATACAATCGGCGACGGCTTCAAGAAGAATGCTGGCGAGCTTATCAACCTCAACAAGTTTGAGAACGATGAAGCTGTTATCAAGCAGCTTGCTGAAATCAAGAAGGCTAACAAGGAGCGTTTTGCCAAGTATATCAAGACAAACTTCGGCACAACACTCAATACAGACTCTATCTTTGACGTTCAGGTTAAGCGTCTCCACGAATACAAGAGACAGCACCTCAACGCTCTGAATATCATTGCTGAGTACAACTATCTCCTTGAAAATCCTGATGCAGATTTCGTACCAAAGACATATATCTTCGCTGCAAAGGCTGCTCCTGGTTACTACCTTGCTAAGCAGATTATCAAGATGATCTGGGCTCTCGGTGAGGAAATCAGAAAGAATCCTAAGATCAGCGAAAAGCTTCAGGTTTACTTCGTTGAAAACTACTGCGTAAGCCTTTCCGAGCTTATTATGCCTGCTTCCGAGGTTTCCGAGCAGATTTCCCTCGCAGGTAAGGAAGCTTCAGGTACAGGTAATATGAAGTTTATGCTCAACGGTGCTCTTACTCTTGGTACACTCGACGGTGCTAACGTTGAAATCAAGGAGCAGGTTGGTATCGACAACATCTTCATCTTCGGTATGAATGCTGATGAAGTTCTCGCTAAGCAGGCACAGGGCTACCGTCCTGAGGACTACTGCAACAACAACGACGTTATCAACAAGGCAATCAACAGAATGTATCACGGCATCAACGGCTGTACATTCGAAGAAGTTGCAAACTCCCTCAAGTTCAAGGACCCATATATGGTTCTTGCTGACTTCGACGCATATCAGTGTGCACAGCAGTATGTATCCGAGTGCTACAAGGATACAACAAAGTGGAACAGAATGTCCCTCCACAACATTGCAGGTGCAGGTATCTTCTCTGCTGACCGTTCTGTTGAGGACTACGCACGCGACATCTGGAAGCTCAAGTAATAAAATAAACGGTATCCGAAATCTGCACAAGTCCAGTAAAAACGGACAATAGAAAAAAACAGCCTCCTATGGTATAATAAAAAATACCATAGGAGGAATTTTTATGCGCAGAAGTTACAGACACATACAGCAGTATGAAAAAGAAATAATTGAATTATTTGAAA
>JAZQBN010000021.1:0-44374 GCA_045545795.1 Oscillospiraceae bacterium | reverse complement strand
AGAGTTGTCTTCCTAAGCCCGCTTGGCCTCCGACTTCAAAGGGCTTTGCCCTTTGGAAACCCACCACCTTTGAAAAGGTGAACGAAACTTTTAAAATCGCTTTGCTAACACTACAACAATTACTGTGATAAATTATAATTTACTGCATCACAGACTATCAATGTCACAAAAAAATCCGCACCAAACGTCTTTGGTGCGGATTAATTATATTACTTGTAACAGATACTCAGTAAAAATTACTTAGTTTCTTCTGTGCCGTAAAGCTTAACAAGTCTGGAGAGGTAATCGTAACGGTCCTTAGCATTGTCAACAGCCTTGCTGAAGAGAGCTTCTGCTCTTTCAGGGTTCTGTCTAGCGAGGGAGTTGTAACGTACTTCACCCATAAGGAAGTCCTTATACTTTTCATCGATAGCAGGTACCTTGCTGTCGAGAGAGAATGGGTTCTTGCCTTCAGCCTTGAGAGCTGGGTTGTATCTGAAGAGGTTCCAGTAACCTGCTTCAACAGCCTTCTTTTCTTCGTCCATAGCCTTGCTCATACCAGCCTTGATACCGTGGTTGATACATGGAGCGTAAGCGATGATGAGGGATGGACCGTTGTAAGCTTCAGCTTCTGTGATAGCCTTGATACACTGGTTCATATCAGCACCCATAGCAATGTGTGCAACGTAAACGTAGCCGTAGCTCATAGCGATACCAGCGAGGTCCTTCTTCTTAACTTCCTTACCGGCAGCAGCAAACTGAGCGATTGCACCTGTTGGTGTGGACTTGGAGGACTGACCGCCTGTGTTGGAGTAAACTTCTGTATCGAATACGAAGATGTTTACGTCTTCGCCGGAAGCGATAACGTGGTCGAGACCGGAGAAGCCGATATCGTAAGCCCAACCGTCGCCGCCGAATACCCACATAGACTTCTTGCCGAGGTAATCCTTGAGTGCAAGAACTTCTGCAGCAGCATCAGCCTTGGAGCCTTCAAGAGCCTTAACGAGTTCAGCAGTAGCAGCCTTGTTAGCGTTACCGTCGTTGAGTGTGGAGAGGTAGTTTTCGATAGCAGTCTTCATAGCACCCTTAGCGCTCTTCTGCATATCGAGGAGCTTAGCAACAGCTCTCTGACGGAGAGTGTTCTGAGCAAGGAACATACCGTAACCATATTCAGCGTTATCTTCAAAGAGGGAGTTAGCCCAAGCTGGACCCTTGCCTTCCTTGTTAACTGTGTATGGTGTGGAAGGTGCAGAACCACCCCAGATAGAAGAACAGCCTGTAGCGTTAGCGATGAACATTCTGTCACCGAAGAGCTGAGTTACGAGCTTAGCATATGGTGTTTCACCACAGCCTGCACAAGCACCGGAGAATTCGAGGAGAGGCTGCTTGAACTGAGAGCCCTTAACAGTTGTTTCCTTGAACTTTTCAGCAATCTCAGGCTTTTCAGGAAGTGTAAGACCGTAAGCGAATGTTTCCTGTGCAGGAAGCTGGCTTTCGAGCGGCTTCATTTCGAGTGCCTTGTTGCCCTTCATACCGGGACATACATTTACACAAGAGCCACATCCTGTACAGTCAAGAGCAGAAACAGTCATAACGAAGTTCATACCGTCGAGACCTGCAATCTTCTTGCTCTGTGTACCCTCCGGAGCGTTCTTGAGTTCAGCGTCTGTCATAGCAACAGGACGGATTACAGCGTGAGGACAAACATAAGCACAGAAGTTACACTGGATACAGTTAGCGCTGTTCCAAGCAGGAACGTCAACTGCGATACCACGCTTTTCATAAGCAGCAGAACCCTGTGGGAATGTACCGTCAGGCATACCCTTGAATGCAGAAACAGGGAGGGAGTCACCCATCTGAGCGTTAACAGGAATCTGAATGTTGTTAACGTACTTAACGAGGTCCTTTCTGTCGCCTGTAGCCTTAGCAACGCCCATCTTAGTATCCTTGCACTTCTTCCATTCAGCAGGAACTTCGATTTCGATGATGTTCTTAGCACCTGCATCGATAGCGTCGTAGTTCATCTTAACGATATCTTCACCCTTCTTACCAAAGGAAGCGAGTGCCTTTTCCTTCATATACTTGATAGCGTCAGCCTCAGGAATAATCTTAGCAAGCTTGAAGAATGCGGACTGGAGAACTGTGGAAGTTCTGTTGCCGAGACCGATTTCACGAGCAATGTCTACACCATTGATAATGTAGAACTTGATATCATTTTCAGCAAGGTATCTCTTAACCTGACCCGGGAGGTAGTTAGCAACTTCATCCTTAGTCCACTGACAGTTAAGGAGGAAAGTACCGCCCTTCTTGATATCCTGAACCATATTGTACTTGTCGATGTAGGACTGGTTGTGACAAGCAACGAAGTCAGCCTGGTTTACGAGGTATGTAGACTTGATAGGAGTCTTACCGAAACGGAGGTGAGAAACAGTTACGCCGCCGGACTTCTTGGAGTCGTAAGCAAAGTATGCCTGAGCG
This sequence comes from Oscillospiraceae bacterium, assembly GCA_045545795.1. Classification (GTDB taxonomy): domain Bacteria; phylum Bacillota; class Clostridia; order Oscillospirales; family Ruminococcaceae; genus RGIG8773. Next base: position 41,917 of record JAZQBN010000021.1, on the reverse strand, counting down.
TACATGTCTGTGTGGTCACCGATAATCTTGATGGAGTTCTTGTTAGCACCAACTGTACCGTCAGAGCCGAGACCCCAGAACTTACAAGCAACTGTTCCCTCAGGAGCAGTGTCGAGCTTACCTTCGGATGGGAGAGAGAGGTTTGTAACGTCGTCAGTGATACCGATTGTGAAGCGTGGCTTGTAGTCTTCCTTGAAGGAAGCGTTCCAGTAAACAGCCTTGATCTGGTCAGGAGTTGTATCCTTGGAACCGAGACCGTATCTACCGCCTGCGATAACGATGTCGTTGAACTTAGTACCCTTGAGAGCAGCAACAACGTCGAGGTAAAGAGGTTCGCCGAGAGCACCAGGTTCCTTGGTTCTGTCGAGAACAGAAATCTGCTTAACAGTGTCAGGAATAGCTTCGATGAGCTTGTCAGCACAGAAAGGTCTGTAAAGACGAACCTTGATAAGACCGAGCTTAGCGCCTTCTGCGTTGAGGAAGTCGATTGTTTCTTCGATTGTATCACATACAGAACCCATAGCGATGATAACGTGATCAGCATCAGGAGCACCGTAGTAGTTGAAGAGCTTGTAGTTAGTACCGATCTTCTTGTTAACCTTGTTCATGTAGTCTTCAACGATAGCAGGGAACTTGTTGTAGAATTCGTTACAAGCTTCACGAGCCTGGAAGAAGATGTCACCGTTCTGAGCAGTACCGCGGAGAACAGGGTGTTCAGGGTTAAGAGCACGGTTTCTGAAAGCCTGAGCAGCCTTCTTGTCGAGCATATCTTCGAGATCCTTGTAATCCCAAGCTTCAATCTTCTGGATTTCGTGAGAAGTACGGAAACCATCGAAGAAGTGGAGAACAGGAACTCTGCCCTTGATTGTGGAAAGGTGAGCAACAGCACCGAGGTCCATAACTTCCTGAACGTTGGAAGCACAGAGCATAGCGAAACCTGTCTGACGGCATGCGTAAACGTCAGAGTGGTCGCCGAAGATGTTAAGAGCGTGGGAAGCAACACATCTTGCAGAAACGTGAATTACGCAAGGGAGAAGCTCACCGGCAATCTTATACATATTAGGGATCATAAGAAGAAGACCCTGAGAAGCTGTATAAGTAGTTGTAAGAGCACCGGCAGCGAGAGAGCCGTGTACAGTACCTGCAGCACCTGCTTCAGACTGCATTTCAGCAACCTTTACAGGCTGACCGAAGATGTTGTTCTGCTTCTTAGCAGCCCACTGGTCAGTAACCTCAGCCATAACAGAGGATGGGGTGATAGGGTAGATAGCAGCAACGTCAGTGAATGGGTAGGAGACCCAAGCAGCAGCGTTGTTACCGTCCATGGTTTTCATTGATCTTGCCATTTTGGACAGTCCTCCTAAAATTACAAATTTGTATGACTTTTATAATAGTACATACGTTGATATTATTTTAACATAAATTATTGCCGTTGTAAAGTGGTTTTTTTCTGAAAATATAGAAATTTCATAATGTTTTTTTTACAATAAATGAATTGGGCAGTAAATTGTAATTTACACGATTTGTTGCAACGTGAAATAATGGGTTTCCAAAGGGTGTGCGCACCCTTTGGCAGGGGTCAAGGGGGCAGCGCCCCTTTGTCGCCGCTCGCAAGCGGCGAAATACCTGCTTGGCGCCGCAGCGCCGCCTTAGAAGCGCTCTGGAGAGGGAATTTTGAAGCGGCAGCTTCAAAAGGGAGAGACTCTGCAAGAGAGAGTCTCTCCAACAACGGCGCAAGCCGTTGCTTTCGTATAGTGTTAAAGATAAACTACGTCTAAAACGTTCCACCGGAACGTTTTAGAGATAACCTTGCTGTGTAATTGCAACAAGGGGAAGCGGTCTTGTTCGCTTCCCCTCGGAAACCTGTCGGTTTCCTCACCCCTTTCTCCGTTTTGGACGGCAAGGGGAATTTCGCTCGTTGCGACGAGCGACTCAGGGGCATTGCCCCCAAGACCCCCACCAAAGGGGACACCGTCCCCTTTGGAAACCCGTTGCCGCTTCGCTAACACTATAACAAATCGTGTAAATCATAATTCACCTCACTTTGTCAATAATATATCAATTCTTGATTTATGACGAAAGCTGTGTTATAATGGAATAAGTATGCACAATTATTCTGATAAAAAATTATTTTATATAAAGAAGGATTTGTTATGTCAAAGAATTATGACGTCATAATCGCAGGTACGGGTGCGGGAGGTCTTTACTCCGCTATCAATCTGCCGAAAAACCTCAGGGTGCTGCTTATTACAAAGCGTGAGCTTATCCTCTGCAACTCCGCTCTTGCTCAGGGCGGTATTGCCGCCGTGTACAAGCCTGAGGACGACAGCACCCGTCTGCACACAAACGACACCCTTATCGCAGGCGGCTTCAAGAACAATCCCGACAGCCTGAAAATTCTCGTTACCGAGGCTGAAAAGGAAATCGAAAAAATCATTTCCCTCGGTGTAGATTTCGACAAGGACGAAAACGGCAATCTCCACCGTACCCTCGAAGGCGGACACTCCCGCCGCCGCATTTTCCACCACAAGGACTCCACAGGCTTTGAAATTACCACAAAGCTTCAAGCCGCTGTAAAGGCAATGGATAACGTGGATATTCTCGAAAATGCCCTTCTTTGCAGGGTCAAGAAAACCTCTACGGGCTTTTCCGCAGATATTTCCGTAAATGAGGTGCACGAAACCTTCAACAGCCGCTGCTTTATAATGGCAACGGGCGGTATAGGCCGTGTTTACGACTTCACAACCAACTCCGCAATCGCAACGGGTGACGGTATTGCTCTTGCTTATGAAATGGGTGCAAGTATCAAAAATCTGTCCCTTATCCAGTTCCACCCGACAGCCTTCAACAATAAGCATACCCGTGAGTGCTTCCTTATTTCCGAGGCAGTACGCGGTGAGGGTGCTTACCTTCGCAACAAGGACAAGGAACGCTTTATGCACAACTACGATGAGCGTCTTGAGCTTGCACCGAGAGATGTTGTTTCACACGCAATTGTTACCGAGGGCAGACGTCTTGACTCTGACGAATTCTACCTCGACATTACCCACAAGGACCCCGAATTCCTGAAAAACCGTTTCCCGATGATTTACAAATATCTGCTCAGTCAGGGAATTGATATGACAAAGGATATGATTCCGATTTATCCTTGTCAGCACTACCTTATGGGCGGTATCAATGTAAATACAAGCTCAATGACCTCTGTTGACGGTCTGTACGCAGTAGGCGAATGCAGTCATACAGGCGTTCACGGCAACAACCGTCTTGCGTCCAATTCTCTGCTTGAAGCACTTGTTTTCGGCAGACAGGCTGCCGAGGATATTGCCGAAAAGCTTGATACAAGCCTGCCCCTTGAACAGCTTGAGGAGTACGAATTTGAAATCAGCGAAAAGGCAGTACCTATTCCGCAGGGCATAAGGACGGAAATCCGTCACATTATGCAGAAATCCTATTTCGTAATTCCGAATATGCAGGGCGCAGTTGCAGGCTTTGAGAGAATTGCCGAAATCAAGCGTATGCTTGACGAAAATGACTACATAATCGACCACAATTACGTTGAAGCGAAGTCACTTGCAACGGTTGCGTACCTGATACTTAAAGAAGTAATATAAAAGTAAATCCGTGAAGATACGTTAATGTTTCTTTACGGATTTTTCTATAAAGAGTTTGGAGTTAGGAGTGTTGAGAGTGGAGTGAGGAGTTAAAGAGAACCATAGTTTACACAACAACTCCACACTCATAAATTGTAATTTGATGTTAAATAAAACAAAACCACTCCCAACTTTTAAATCAGAAGTGGTTTGAATTACTGCAATCTGTCCGCTAAAATATTTGTGGCAATCGTAAAGTAAATCAGCAGAGAGCAGGAGTCCACAACCGTTGTGATAAGCGGTGTTGCCATTATGGCAGGGTCAAGCTTTACTGCCTTTGCCGCCATCGGAAGCATTGCTCCAACAAGCTTTGCAAGAATAACCGTGCCGATAATCGACAGTGCTATAACTATTGCAAGCTCAGGGTCGCTGTAGGTAATCCATATTCTTGCACCGTTTACTATTGCAAGCACTACCGAGCAAAGCAGTGCAACTCTGAATTCCTTGAAAATAACCTTGAAGAAGTCCCTCAGGCGGATTTCCTCAATCGCCATACCGCGGATAATCAGCGTCGAGCTTTGTGAGCCGCAGTTACCTCCCGTGCCCATTACCATCGGCATAAAGGAAACCAGCATAGGTATCATTGCAATCTGTGCCTCAAACTGTGTGGAAATCATACCCGTCAGTGCCGCCGAAAGCATCAGCACCAGCAGCCACGGAATACGGCTTTTTGCGTGCTTCCAGACAGAGGTTTTGAAGTAGCTGTCCTCGGCAGGCATAACCGCCGCCATCTTTGCAAAGTCCTCGGTGTTTTCTTCCTGGAGTACGTCCATCGCGTCGTCGAAGGTTACAATGCCGACCAGTCGGTTTTCGTTGTCAACAACGGGCATTGCCGCAAAGTCGTACTTCGACATTGTACGGGCAACGTGCTCCTGGTCGTCGTGGGTATTTACGGAAATCACGTTGGTTTCCATAATATCCTCGATACGCTCATCTTCGTCCGCAACAAGCATTTCCAGCACCGTAACAACGCCCAGAAGCTTTCTTGCCTCGGTAACGTAGCAGGTGTAGACCGTTTCCTTTACAAGACCGATTTTTCTGATACGCTCAAAGGCTTCCCTGACGGTGATATCCTTGTCGAAGTAGACAAACTCCGTCGTCATAACTGAGCCTGCACTGTCCTTCGGATATTTCAGCAGGTCGTTGATTTGTTTTCTTGTTTCGGGGTCAGTGTTACGCAGAATACGGGACACAACATTCGCAGGCATTTCCTCGATAATGTCAACCGTATCATCGATATAAAGCTCATCAATAACGTATCGGAGCTCCTTATCGGAAAAAATATTGATAAGCTTCATCTGAGTGTCGCTGTCCATATAGGTAAACGACTCCGCCGCAAGCTCCTTAGGGAGAATGCGGTACAGCATAATCAGCTGTTTTTCGCTGAAATCCTCGTCCTCGTCAAGCTCGCTTATAAGGAAAGCGAGGTCGGCAGGGTTCATCTCCTGCAAATCGGATTTGAGGGCAGCGAACTGCTTATTCCCGATTAAATCGAGAGCAAGCTCCTTATCCATAAAAAAACCTCCTATTCGATTGAAACAGAAGGCATAAAACTGCTATAGCAAGAAGCAAACAGGTTCTTGTTTTTTACGGCAATGAAACGGACGCACCCTGTGCATTCGTATCAAAGCCGCAACTTCGCGGTTTTATACCCTTGCCATTATTACCGGCGTCCATTTTTTTCACTCCTTTTACAGGTCAGATATTTGCATTTACGCAGCATTTTTATTATACACGTTTTTTATTTGGCTGTCAACGGAATTATTCTGTAAAATTTTTAAATTAAATTTGTCTGTGAGTGTGGAGTTGTTGTGTAAACTATGTTCCCTTTAACTCCTCACTCCACTATACGAACTTGTTCGTTTTCAACACTCCTAACTCTATAAATTATAATTTACCTCCCATCTTGTCCGTGCATATAATGTTAAGGGGAACACCCCGTGAACACGTCCGAGAAAAAAATTGCCGATGATGATTATTTCGGAAATTAGTGTCAACAATATTATCAAATCGGTAAAACAGGAGTGTATGAAAATGTCTGTGAAAAGGGGAGAAATTTATTACGCGGATTTAAGTCCCGTTGTAGGCTCGGAGCAGGGCGGTATCCGTCCCGTGCTTATCGTGCAGAATGATGTTGGCAACAAGCACAGTCCCACAGTTATTGCGGCAGCTATCACCAGCCAGCGTGACAAATCAAAGCTTCCGACCCACATTGAACTTGCGGCGGAAAAATGCGGCTTGCAGAAGGACAGTATAGTGCTTCTTGAGCAAATCCGTACCATTGACAAAACCCGTCTGAAGGAGAGAATGGGAGAGCTTGACCCGACAGCAATGACCAAAGTAAACAGTGCTCTTTCAATCAGCTTCGGACTCCCGAATGATGCTACATAAGGCATACTTAGCCTTATGGGCAGAGCAATCAATTTTGTGTTGTTAAATTATAATTTATAGAGTTAGGAGTGTTGAGAGTGGAGTGTGGAGTTGTTGTGTAAACTATGGTTCTCTTTAACTCCTCACTCCACTCTCCTAACTCCTAACTCAACGATAAATTATAATTTTCCTGACAGCAAAACAGCGGAAACCGTTCAATTTCGGTTTCCGCTGTTTTTACTTTGTTGTTTCAGTGCCGTCGGTGATATCGTCCATAATGCTTTCCGCACCTGTTACGACATCTTCAACCATATCGTTCATATCTGTGCCGCTGTCTTCGATAAAACCGTCACCGTCAACATCTCCTGTTTCGGAGGTGATTTCGGTCATTGTTGTTTCGGACTGAGTCGTTGTCTGACTCTGTGAGGTTGACGTCTGAGAGTCAGTCTGTGTATCTTCATCGCCGCCCGCTGAGCAGGCTGTGAGAATGATTGCCGCAGCCGAAAGCACGATTGCCGCTGTGATAAGCTTCTTCATCAGGAATTCCTTTCCCGCAGGATTTATGTGCTCTGCGATGTGTTATCCGTCTGAATGAACGTCTTATACTGAATGTTGGTATTAACCGACCTGCAAATCAATCAAGAGTATTTTCTTCGTGAAGTCGGTGGTATCGCTGCTGCTGCTCTTTATCGTAGCCGCTGAGCTTTACGGAGGAAGCTATGCCGTACATATCCTCGGGAACTGCACCCGTAAAGCCTGATACATAGATAACATACCCATTTTCTGCAATAATATTCCTTGGCATTGCTGATTTTACAAGCTTTATAAAATCGCTGTCATAATTATATACGAAGGTTTCATATTTCCATCTCTGATAATCTCTGTTGAAATTGCTGGTGTAATCAGCGTGGAGCGGAATATCCCCGTCAACGCCGTAAATTGCTCTGTATTCGTCCTCGGTGAAAAGCATAACCGAACTGTTTGCTGCAGCGTATACAAGACCATCGTAAATCTGTTTCTCGGTGTAATCCTCAATACGGATGAGTCCGAAATCAAAGTATTCGAGAAGCTGAACCGTATTTGTGAAGGACTCAGGAACTGTAATTCCAAAGCCTGCGAAATGTACAAAGAAATTCCATACATTCTTATACTCAGAGCGGAAATAGTTTTCCTCGGTGATTGCCATAATATCCTTGTAGTATGCGTCAGCAAGCTGAGTGAAGAAATCCCTTGCCACAAGGCTTTCCATACTTACGGTCGGTGAAGTGTAGCCGCCTATTGAAATTGAATTGCCGGCACGGTTATAAACTGAGGTTTCGTATGAGGTGTAATCGTCATATCTGTATCTGTCATCCAATTCACTCAGACGTGCCATTTCCTTTTCGTAATACTTTGCAGTATTGAGGATGTATTCCCTGTAATTTTCGGCAGCCTGCTTTCTGTATTCCTCCGAAAGGTCGATTGCTGTAAGAATTTCAGCAGGTTTTGCGGAGTATCCGTAATATGTTCTTGTAAAGCTGCCGCCTGTTTTGAGACGGTAAGTGATAGTTAAATCATAACCGTTTGTAACAACATTATCGGCAGAGCTGAAATAGCCGTATCCGTCGTATTTATCACGGTTTTCGTTGTAGAAATCAATGATTGCCTGATGTGCATTGATTACGGTTTCGATGTTTTCCTTGTCCCTGATGATATATGCAGGTATCTGTTCACCTGTGTAGTAGTCATATTGAGTAGAGAAATCCTCGTAGAAGCCGCCGTAGTCAAGCTCGATTGACCTTACCGCCGAAACGGACGGTACACGCTGTACTGCACCGAAGCCGTCAGTCTTTTCTCCGATTGTGATTAATGCAACAACAGCGATGAAGGTTGCCGCATACTTGATTGCACTGAGCCAGAATTTTTTAAATCCACGGTTTGTTACAACCTCAAAAATCATATAGATAATTCCGCTGATGATAATTGTCGGCACAAGTTCTCCGCCGTCCATCATACAGGAAATAATGCAGAACATTGCACAGGTTACTACTATATAATATGCAAGCTTGAACACGAATGGCTTTGAAACCTGTTCAGCACGGCGTTTTCTGTAAAGGAAGAAGCTGAGTGCGAAAAGTGCCGCAATAATAAGGGCAAACACCAGCAGCCATACGCCGTGATTGAAAAATGCTTCGCCGTAAAGCATATCGCCCTGTGTAGCCCAGTCAATAGCTGCAAGCACACCGCCTGCTACTGAGATGTAAAGCATAATCTTGACAGCAATAACATCCGCTTCAATGCCGTAGAGGTTTTCGTACATTGAGAAGAATACGCAGAAAATTGTTGCGGGGATAAGCACATTGATGAGGATAGTATATGCGATTGCTTCAAATTTATTTCCGCAGCAGATTGTGATAAGCACGGTTATAACGTAAAGCATAAGCATACAAAGCGTACCGCCCACGATAAGCTTTAACAGTATCGGCATTATTTCGCCGAAAACGTCGCAGATGTAGGGTACTTCCACGGGACGTGTTACACTTCCCGAATATTCATATCTTATGCGGTAGAAGGTTTTTCCGTCCATAAACAGCAGACCGTATCCGCAGAGAAGTACGGACAAAACCTGTGCCGAAAGAAACGGTGCAAGGTATGTAAAGAGTCCCGAAAGGAAATTCGAGAAAAACCGCTGTGTGTTGTTGAGCGGAAGTGCAAGCTTCATATCAACAACGGATTTGTCGTGCAGACACCTGAAGCTGTCAACCGCCGCAAATATGCCGAGAAATGCGGCGAGTGCGGTCGTGCACACAGCGATAACGGCGTACATTTCAACATCGTCACCGCCATTTTTTGAATAGATAGAAATTATTGCCGCAAGCAAAACGGCAGGTGCTGCAACAAGGTGCAGAATAAAAAGAATTGTGCTGAATTTTCTGCTGTCCCTTATGCTGCTTTTCCAGTTGTGAAACGCAGGATTGATTTTTCCTGTTTCTTTTTTAGTCGAGACCGTTGCAGTCATAGCCCATTCCCTCCATTTCGTAGATAAATATTTCCTCAAGAGTCAGCGGAATAAGGTCAAGCACCTTAGGCTGTTTCTTTTCAAGCTCGGTACGGATTGTCTCCTCGTCGCCCTTGATGATAAGATATGTGATACTCTGATTTCTTTCGTAGTGGAGCACGTCAAGACCCTCGAAGTCCTTTTCGGAGCAGTCTGCGTTAAATGCCGCCTGTACCTTGTGTATGCTTCCCTTAACGCTGTCAAGGTCACGGTTGAAAAGCAGCTTGCCCTGATGGAGAAGTGCCGCCGTGTCGCAAAGCTCGTTGATTTCCTTTAAGTTGTGGCTGGAAATTACAACAGTAAGCTTTCTGTCAAGCATTGCGTCAACAAGCATACGCTTGACGATAATTCTCATTGTAGGGTCAAGACCGTCAAAAGCCTCGTCAAGAAGCAGGTAGTCGGTGCAGGAAGCAAGACCCGTAATAACGATAGCCTGACGCTTCATACCCTTGGAAAACTTGTCGATACGCTTCTTTTCGGGGAGCTTTATGATAGCGTTGAGCTTGTCGAAAATCTCGTCGGAGAAGTTGGGATAAAAGCCCTTGTAGTACGCACGCATATCATTCAGCGTCATTGCACCGAATTGTACGGTTTCGTCGTTGATGAAGAAAACCTTCTGCTTTGCGGCAACATTGTCGTAAGCAGGCTCGCCGTCAATGAGCACCTCGCCCTCAGCCGCTTCGTACACGCCTGAAAGCAGACGGAGAATAGTGGATTTGCCTGCACCGTTTGAACCCAGCAGACCGAAAGCCGTGCCTGCCTCAATGGTAAGGTCAACACCGTCAAGAGCGTTGAAATCCTCAAATCGCATTTTAACATTTTTCAGTTCAATCATTCTGTTCAATCCTCCTTATGAGTTCTGTCCTTTCGACACCTGCGGCAATTGCCTCGGCAGCAGCCTTGTCGAAATCCGCAAGGGCGGCATCCTTTACCGCTTCGGGGTTGACGTTGCAGACGAAGCTGCCCCTTCCCGCAAGAGAGTAGATAACCTTGTCACGTTCGAGAAGCTGGAAGGCTTTTGAAACGGTGTTGGGGTTTACACCAAGCTCTTTGGCAAGCTCACGGACACTGGGAAGCTTGTCGTTTGGCATAAGCTCCTTTTTCAGAATAAGCTCGATAATTTTCTTGTAGAGCTGTTCATAAATCGGAGTTCTGCTTAACAGGTCGATATTATACATTCGCTCACTCCTTTGTATTAACTGTAGTAGTTGTTGTAATACAGTTATAACACATAATACAGATAATGTCAAGAGGTTTTTGAGATAAATTATAATTTATAGAGTTAGGAGTGTTGAGAGTGGAGTGTGGAGTTGTTGTGTAAACTATGGTTCTCTTTAACTCCTCACTCCACTCTCCTAACTCCTAACTCAACGATAAATTATAATTTAATGTTCAAAATAACCAACTTTTCCACCCGTAAAAAGAAAATTTGTGAAAAAATAAAAAAATTCAGAAAAACACTTGACAGATACCCTCAAAATGTTATATAATCTAAAATTGATGGGGTATCGTACCCCGAAGCCTTATACGGATAAATCGCAGAAGGAGGAGAAATCAATGAAAAGAACATACCAGCCTAAGAAGCTCCACAGAAAGAAAGAGCACGGCTTTATGAAGAGAATGTCTACAAGAAACGGCCGTAAGGTTCTCGCAAGAAGAAGAGCTAAGGGCAGAGCAAGACTTACTCACTAAGGTCTGCTGCAAATCACAGCTACGTTTGTGTAAAAATGATTAGACCGCAATAATGGGGTTCTGCCTTTAGTTGCGGTCTTTTTATTTATCGTGTGTAATTAATGCTTGTAATATTACAGATAGTAAAGGTACGGTTATGAAGTATACTATTATAATAAAAGAGAATAAAGACTTTGTAAACCTGTACAAGCGAGGAAAGTTCGTGGCAGGCAGGGCTATAACCATCTACTATCGGAAAAATCGTTTCGGAAAAAGACGAATGGGTATTACAACGGGTAAAAAGGTCGGCAATGCCGTGACCCGAAGCCGATGCAGGAGAATTATCCGTGCGGCATATTACACAAATGAAGAAGCTTTCCCGAAGGGGTACGACTATATTATAGTTGCACGTCCTTCCTGCGGCGAGTGCAAATCCACTCAGCTGGCGGACTTTATGCGGATGAAGGCTATCCCTGAAATGCTGAAAAGTATCGAAAATAAGAATACAAACAGTAAAAACGGCACTAAAAAATAACTGTCTGTATATTAAATACAATAACTTTAAGTATATGAAAAAGTTACTATTACTTTTAGTAAAATTTTATAGAAAACATATCTCTCCGAAAAAAGCACCCTGCTGTAAGTATCACCCAACCTGTTCAACCTATGCACTGGAAGCGTTGGAGAAGCACGGTGCATTAAAGGGGACAATCCTTACCGTGTGGAGAGTGCTACGGTGCAACCCCTGGAGTCTTGGGGGGATTGACTACGTCCCCGAAAAGTTCAGCCTTTATACGCTTAGTAAAAGGTACGGCAAGGGGAGGAATACTCCGAATTCGTAATTCGTAATGCGCAATTCGCAATTATTTATGGAAATCAAATAATGGGTTTCCAAAGGGTGTGCGCACCCTTTGGTAGGGGTCAAGGGGGCAACGCCCCATTGTCGCTCTCCGCAGAGAGCGAAAAACCTGTTTGCGCCCTCAGGCGCTGCCTGAGAAGCGCTCTGAAAAGGTGAATTTTTTGGCGATAGCCAAAAAAGAGGAAATCTCTGCAAGAGAGAGATTTCCTAACAGTAGCGAAGCTACTGTTTAGTGGCGAAGCTACTGCCATTCTACAGAAAAATAAATCAGAAATCAACATAACAAATAGTTATGTTATAATTAAATTATTACAACAAGTATAAATCGGAGGTCAAAATGAGCGAAATTATCGGTTACCCATTAGGCTGGGTCATGTGGCTTATGTATCAGATTACAGAAAACTATGCGTGGTCAATCGTAATCTTTACATTAATCATCAAAATTCTTCTTTTCCCATTATCTGTAAAACAGCAGAAATCATCCGCCGCAATGGCTGCCTTCCAGCCAAAGCTTGAAAAGCTGAAAAAGCAGTACGCAAACAACCAGCAGAAGCTTCAGGAGGAGCAGATGAAGCTCTACTCCGAGGAAGGCATCAACCCGATGGCAAGCTGTCTGCCGCTGTTTATCCAGCTTCCAATCCTCTATGGTGTGTTTGACGTTGTTTACCGTCCTATAACACATATTATCCGTGCAAGCAAGGACGTTATCGAGAGTGCAAAAACCATCGCAAAGGGACTTATGGAAGCCGCAGGTGTAACCGACTTTGCCAACTTCAATCAGCGTCCCGAAATCTATATCGTTAAGGAAGTGCAGAAAAACCCCGACGCTTTCGCAAGCCTTAACAACCCCGAGTTTGTAGAGGAAGTTTCCAACTTCAACAACAAGCTTTTCGGCATCGTTGACCTTGGCGATATCCCTACCCTCAAGCCTGAGGTGTGGAATGCCGCAGCAATTATCCTTATCCTTATCCCTGTTATGTCCGGTCTTATCCAGATGATTATGACCGTTTATTCCCAGATAAGAAGCAAGAAGCTCAACCCTGACGCACCAAGTATGGCAGGTATGAACATTATGCTCTACGTTATGCCGATTTTCTCCGTGTGGATTGCATTCAGCTTCCCCGCAGGTATCGGCTTCTACTGGACAATGTCATCGCTGTTCAGTTTTATCCAGTCAATTATCCTTTATAATGTGTATACTCCTGAGTACGTTGCAAAGCTTGTCGAAAAGGACAAGGAAAAACGCAAGAAGAAAAACCGTCCGAATATGATGGAGCGTTATCAGCAGATGATGGAGGAGCAGATGGGTCAGCAGGGCGGCACTTCTTCAAACTCCAACAATAAAATTGCTACAGCAAAATCCTCTGACGATGAGGGCGGCGATGTCAAGCTTTCCCGTGCAAAGCAGAAGGAATACGAGAAGATGATTATCCGAGAAGCACGCCGCAGACAGGCTGAAAAGTACGGCGAGGAATTCATCGACGACGACGAGGATTAATTCGCAATTCGTAATGCGTAATTAAAACAACCGCAAGCGGTTGTTTCCGAGTTTCCCTTCGGGAAACTCGGAGTTTGTACAACATCTGAAATGTTTTAGTAACCTGAAATGCCTTTAACAGACCCAGAGGTCTGTATAATATTAGTCAAAATTGAAAGGAAGGTCAGTATGGCAGAAATCAAAAAAATCTTCACAGCAAAGTCCATAGAGGAAGCTAAGGCTATGGCAGCACAGGAATTCGGTGCTGAAGAAAGCAAAATTACCTTCAATGTAATCGAAGAACCGAAGAAGGGTCTGTTCGGCAAGGTAAAGGGCGAAGCAAAGGTAGAAGCTTCCTATGAACAGTCCAAGGCACAGCTCGCAGGCGAGTACATCAAGTCAATCCTCGCAAATATGGGTATCGCAAACGATATCAGCATCGAAGAAACCGAAGACGGTGCAACAATCGAAATCCTCGGCGATACAACAGGTGCTGTAATCGGCAGACGCGGCGAAACACTCGACGCAATTCAGTACCTCGCTTCTATGACTGCAAACCGCGGCGATAAGGAATACTACAGAATTACAGTTGACTGCTGCGGCTACCGTGAAAAGAGAAAGGTTATCCTTGAAGAGCTTGCCGCAAAAATTGCAAAGACAGTTATCCGCACAGGCAGAACTTCTACTCTCGAACCAATGAACCCATACGAAAGAAGAATTATCCACTCCGCAGTTGCTAATATTGAGGGAGTAACCTCCAAGAGCATCGGCGAAGAGCCATACAGAAAGGTTGTTATTTCTTCAACAAATCCACGTCCCAAGAAGGATTTCAAGGGCGACCGCAAGCCACGCAGACGTGACAAGAACCCTAACGAGTATACACCACGCTCAATGGATATGATGAAAACTTCCTTTGAAAAGGATTATAAGCGTCCGAAGCCTGAGGACAGCCTCCTCGTTGAAGGCGACCTCTACGGCAAAATCGATATCTAAAAATCAGCAGATGTTTTTACGGGAACAGGGGAGCAAATCCCGTGTTCCCGATTTTAATTCGTAATGCGTAATTCGTAATTCGCAATTGTTTTAATTACGCATTACGCATTGCGAATTACGAATTATTTAGGAGGAATACTATGTCCACAATCGCCGCAATATCGACACCCCGTGCACAGGGGGGAATTTCGGTTATCCGAATTTCGGGCGAAAACGCACTGGAAATCGCTGAGAAAATCTTTGTGCCCGTCTCAACAAGCCTTACCGCAACTCAGATGCAGGGCTACACCTGTGCCTATGGCAATATTATAAACGGCACGGAAACCGTTGACGACGGCGTGCTGACCGTATTCCGTGCACCGAAATCATATACAGGTGAGGACGTGGTTGAAATTTCCTGCCACGGCGGAATTTTCGTCACTGACAAGGTTTTGCAGCTGATTTTCGCAAACGGTGCAGCACCTGCCGAAGCAGGCGAGTTTACAAAGCGTGCCTTCCTCAACGGAAAAATGAGCCTGACCCAAGCCGAAGCGGTTATGGACGTCATCTCCGCAGACGGAAAAGCGGGTCTGCGATGTGCCGAAGCACTTAAAGAGGGGGCACTCTACCGACGTATCAAAGCCGTTTCTGACACCACCTTGCAGCTTTTGGGGTCACTGGCAGCGTGGGTTGACTATCCCGATGACGATATCCCTGCTGTTGATGATGAGGAAATTTTTACCACTTTGGAGCAAGCCGTGCAGAACCTCGACTCGCTGCTTTCCACCTATGACAGCGGCAGAATTATCCGTGAGGGTGCAGATACAGCAATTGTCGGCAAACCAAATGTTGGAAAATCTACCCTTATGAACCTGCTTTCGGGGTGCGAAAGAAGCATCGTAACCGACATCGCAGGAACAACCCGTGACGTGGTTGAGGAGTCTGTGCGACTGGGAGATATCGTGCTCCGACTGTCCGATACCGCAGGAATTCACGAAACGGGGGACATCGTTGAGAGCGTTGGCGTGGAAAAGGCACTGAAAAAGCTTGAAACAGCCGATTTAATCCTTGCCGTGTTCGATATGGGTGCGGAAATTACCGCCGAGGACAGAGAGCTTGCCGAAAAGTGCAAGGGCAAAAACGCCGTTGCAATCCTGAATAAATCCGATTTGGAGCAACGCTTTGATTTGTCGGCAATTTCCGATAATTTCACCGAAACAGTTACAATCTCCGCAGGGCAGGGCGAGGGACTTGACCGCCTGAAAACCGCAATCGAAAACATATACAAGTTTGCGAACATCAACTCCGATATGGGTATCCTTGCAAACGAGCGTCAGCGTGGCTGTGCTGTAAAGGCAAAGACCAGCTTCGAGGAAGCACTTGGTGCACTCCGTGCAGGTGCAACCTATGACGCAGTAAATATCCTCATCGACGACGGAGAGAACTATCTTCTTGAACTGACAGGCGAGCGTGCCTCGGAAGCTGTCGTGAATGAGGTGTTCTCAAGATTTTGTGTTGGTAAATAGTTTGGAGTGTGGAGAGTGGAGTGTGGAGTTGAGATACAAACCACAGTTTCCTTTACTTCACACGTTTAGCTAAAGATAAATAAATGTTCCACGTGGAACAAAAACGAACGCAGAGCGTTCGTTTACGGGTTTTTGCTCTGCAAAAACGCCGTAGTTTGCACAACAATGCAACTCTATTGTTAATCAGATTATAGTTAGCTGGTCAAACTCTTAACTCCACTCTCCACACTTCAAACTCCACTCTAAGAAAGAGAGGTGCTCAGATGAGCCATTATATAGACAGCTACGACGTTGCCGTAATCGGCGCAGGACACGCAGGTGTTGAAGCCGCCCTTGCCGCCGCACGTCTTGGTGCAAAAACCGTGCTGTTCAGCATTTCGCTGGACAACATAGCAAACCTGCCCTGCAACCCATCAATCGGCGGCACGGCAAAGGGACACCTTGTCCGTGAAATCGACGCAATGGGCGGCGAAATGGGCAAGGCGGCTGACCAGTGCTTTATCCAGAGCCGTATGCTCAACAGGGGCAAGGGTCCAGCCGTGCACAGCCTTCGTGTGCAGGCTGACAGGGTGAAGTATCACAACCATATGAAGAAAATCTGCGAGTCGCAGGAAAATCTCCATGTTAAGCAGGCTGAGGTTACTGAGGTGCACGTCGAAAACGGTGCAGTAAAGTCAATCGTGACCCACCTCGGCGGCGAGTACCACTGCAAAACCGCAATCATCGCCACGGGTACATACCTGAAAGGCTTAATTCACGTCGGTGACACGTCCTACGAAAGCGGACCCGACTCGACCTTGCCTTCAAGGGGACTTTCCGACAGCCTTAAATCAATCGGCATTGAGCTCCGCCGCTTCAAAACGGGTACGCCAAGCCGTGTGCACCGCCGTTCAATCGACTTCGACAAGCTTGAACGTCAGGACGGTGACGATGATATCCAGCCGTTTTCCTTCGAAACAAGCCGCGAGGGACTGAAAAATATCGTGCCCTGCTACATCGGCTACACCAACGGCGACACCCACAAGGTTATCCTCGACAACATTCACCGCTCCCCGATGTATTCGGGACGAATTGAGGGTGTAGGACCACGCTACTGCCCGTCAATCGAGGACAAAATCAAGCGTTTCAGTGAGCGTCCCCGCCACCAGCTGTTCATTGAGCCAATGGGACTTGACACAGATGAGTATTATTTGCAGGGTATGTCCTCATCGCTGCCTGAGGACGTGCAAATCGCATTTTTACGCACGATTAAGGGGCTTGAAAACGTTGAAATAATGCGTAACGCCTACGCAATCGAGTACGACTGCTGCAACCCTCAGGATTTGCGTCACACCCTTGAATTCAAGGCAATCAAGGGACTTTTCGGTGCAGGTCAGTTCAACGGCACGTCAGGCTACGAGGAAGCCGCCGCACAGGGTCTTATTGCAGGTATAAATGCGGCACGTTCCGTTCAGGGCAAGGAAATGATTACCCTGACCCGTTCGTCCTCTTATATCGGCACGCTTATCGACGACCTTGTAATCAAGGGCTGCTCCGACCCGTACCGAATGATGACCTCACGAAGCGAGTACCGTCTGTTGCTCCGTCAGGACAATGCAGATGAGCGTCTTACCCCTCTCGGACACGAAATCGGACTCATTTCCGATGAGCGATACGAGAAATTCCTCGAAAAGCAGGCACAAATCAAGGCTGAAATCAAGCGAGTGAAAGCAAAATCCCTTGCTCCGACAGACGAGCTGAACGCATTGCTGATAGAAAAGGGTACAGCACCAATCGCAACGGGACTGAAAATGAACGATTTGATACGCCGTCCGCAGATTTCCTACGAGGATTTAGCACCATTTGACCCTGAGCGTCCCGAATTGTCTTACGAGGTGCGTGAACAGGTTAATCTGCAAATTGAGTACGAGGGCTACATTGCACGTCAGCTTATGGAGGTTGAGCACGTCCGGAAGCTGGAGGAAAAGCGTCTCCCACAGCCGTTTGATTACCGCACAATCAAGGGATTAAGCCTTGAAGCACACGAAAAGCTGAACCGTGTACAGCCTGAAAATATCGGACAGGCAAGCCGTATTTCGGGTGTTTCGCCTGCAGACGTGAGCGTACTGATAATATGGCTGTCGGGACAGAAATAATTCGCAATTCGTAATGCGTAATGCGTAATTAAAACAACCGCAAGCGGTTGTTTGCGTGTTTTAATTCTTGAAACAAAGGATAATTCATAAATTTAAATATAATGTGCCAATTACGGTTTATACAATAATTGCGAATTGCGAATTACGCATTGCGCATTGAAAAGAGGTGTATAAATGTCTTTTTTACCTGAATATAACGCTTTTGCGGAGCTTTTTGCCGCTGAAAAGCTTGAAATTACCCCTGAGCAGTACACTCAGCTTGAAACTTACGCACGTCTGCTTGTGGAATGGAACGAAAAAATGAACCTGACGGGCATTACTGACCCCGAGGGGATTGCCGTGAAGCACTATCTCGACAGCATTCTGCCCCTTAATTTTATAAATGTTCCACGTGGAACAAAACTTATCGACGTAGGCACAGGGGCAGGTTTCCCCGGTCTGCCGATGAAAATATACCGTCCCGACGTGAAGCTGACCCTGCTGGACAGCCTTAACAAGCGTATCAACTTCCTTTCTGCCGTGTGTGACGAGGCAGGAATTACAGCAAAATGCGTCCACGCAAGAGCAGAGGAGGGGGGACGCAATCCCGAATTCCGTGAAAAATACGACGTTGCAGTAGCAAGAGCAGTTGCGGCAATGCCCGTGTTGACGGAATACTGCTTGCCATACGTCAAGGTCGGCGGCATCTTTGCAGCACTTAAAGGTCCGAACGAGAACTACAAGGAGGGCAACAATGCTGTGATTACCCTCGGCGGTGAGATTTCCGACGTTAAGGAGTACGCTCTCCCCAACGGCGACAAGCGTACGCTGATTGTGGTGCACAAAATTAAGCCCACACCACCCAAATACCCCCGCAACGGCGGACAGATTGCAAAGAAGCCTCTGTAATTTATAATACGGTAGGTACTGTGAAAACCCAATGGGGAAAACCTTTCTGAGGAAAGGTTATTCCCCAGACCCCTTTCCAAAGACTTTCAGTCTAAATTCCCATATAGGGCTTTTGCCCTATATGGGAATTTACATTAGAAGTTTTAGGGAGGGAGTTTGAGGGATGACCCTTTTTCAAAAGGGTCTCCCTCAATAGGTTTCCATAATCCCTGTCATAATATAATTTACAGAGATTTTTTTGCAATTTTGTTGCAAACAGCACGCTGTTGTGCTATAATTATAGTAATTACTTATCATTTTTGAAAGGAAAACGTGCTAATGGCTATAGTAATTGCTATTGCAAACCAGAAAGGCGGCGTGGGAAAGTCCACAACGGTGGTAAATCTTGCCGCTTGTCTTGGTATGAAAAAGAAAAAAGTGCTCTGTGTTGATATGGACGCACAGGGCAACACAACCAGCGGCTTTGGTATCCGCAAGAAAAACGTGGACGTTTCCACATACGAGGTGCTTCTCGGTCTGCGAAGAATACAGGAGGCTGTGGTAAAAACCGAGTTTGACAACGTGTGGCTTGTGCCTGCAACTTCGGCACTGGCAGCTGCCGATATTGAGCTTATCGAGGTAGATAATATGCAGAAGCGTATGAAAATGCAGCTTCTGACTATCAAACAGGACTACGATTACATACTTTTGGACTGTCCGCCGTCCCTGTCGCTCATTCCGATTAACGCACTTTGTGCCTGCGACACGGTTTTGGTGCCGATGACCTGCGAATATTTCGCAATGGAGGGTCTGTCACAGCTTGTCGAGTCAATTCGACTTGTTAAGCAGCGTTACAACCCGACAATCGACATTGAGGGTATCTTGTTTACAATGTTTGATGGACGTCTTAACCTTACCTCGCAGGTTGTAAACGAGGTTAAAAAGCACTTCCCGAAGAAGCTTTTTAACACGGTAATTCCGAGAAACGTGCGTATTTCTGAGGCACCAAGCTTCGGCAAGCCCGTTGTTTACTACGATAAAAGCTCCCGCGGAGCTGAGGCATATATGGCTTTCACACAGGAGATGCTGAAACGTCACAAAGCACTGGCGAAGAAATAATCAACGATGTATTTTTACCTTGCAAAAATACTCGTAAACGAAATCTTTGATTTCGTTTTTGTTCCACGTAGAACATTTTATAGTTCAAGTAAATCAAGATGTATTTTTGCAAGGTAAAAATACTCGTAACCAAACGCTTGTGTTTGGTTTTTCCACAGTGGAACAAAGACAAATCAGCATAGTTGATTTGTCTCCAAGTATTATCCGTGCGGATAATACTTTTAACATTGAATTATAAGAGGTGATATTATGGCTAAAAAGAAGCTTTTAGCTGAGGAATTTGAAGCGGTAAAGGCTGAATTCGACCACCTTTTTGCTGAATTTTACCCCGAATATGCAATGCATAGACGTAATAACACGCTTGTTGAGCAGCTCAGAAATCAGGATTTTGCTGATAAAGCCTATGAACTTATGAAGCTGGGCAAGAAAATAGGCATTGATATTGAGAAATATATTACCGAGTACGGAACAGAACACAACTGGGAGGTATAAAAATGGCAAAAAAAGCAGGATTAGGAATGGGTCTGGACGCACTTTTCGGCGACAATACGGGCGAAACAAACGGTGTGCAGACTCTCCGAGTTTCAGATATAGAACCAAACCGCAAGCAGCCCCGTCAGACCTTTGACGATGCAGCAATTGCTGAGCTTGCGGACAGTATCCGTCAGCACGGCTTAATTCAGCCGATTGTGGTGCGTTCTACGGGTGCAAATTATCAGATTGTTGCAGGTGAACGCCGCTGGAGAGCGTGCAGAATGCTGGGAATGAGCGAAGTTCCCGTTATTATCAAGGAACTTGACGACTCCGAAACAGCACAGATTGCCCTCATCGAGAACATTCAGCGTGAGGATTTGAACCCTGTTGAAGAAGCAATGGCGTACCGCTCGCTTATGGACGATTACGATATGACGCAGGAGGAGCTGTCGAAAATTGTCGGCAAGTCCCGTTCGTCAATTGCAAATGCAGTACGTCTGCTGAACCTCCCCGATGAGGTTGTGGAGCTGCTGAAAAAGCGTGAAATTACTTCGGGACAGGCAAAGGCACTTGCCGCTGCCGAAACCGAGGAGGAAATGATTGAGCTTGCAAAGCTTGCTGCGGCAGGAAAAATTACCGTACGAGGCATCGAAAAGGCAATTGCAAAGGCTGCAAGCGAGGAAAATGAGGACGAAATCAAGGAAAAGAAAGCACCGAAAACCTCTGAGGAGCGTGCAAATCACAGCTTTATCACGGAAATGCAGCTGAGTCTTGAAAATCACCTTGAAAGAAAGGTTCGAATTTCTTCGAGCGACGGCATAAAGGGCACGATTACAATTGATTTTTACGACCAGGACGAGCTTACAACGCTTGCGGACAAGCTTACAATGTATTAATGAGCACAACACCGATTACGAAAGTTTTCGGTGTTTTTTTATTTCCCAATGTATTTCGACAATTTTTTCTCAAACAGTTTGCTATAATCAGCTTGAAAGGACGTGATTTTATGATTTTTCAGGCAAAAGAAAAGGTTGTTGCAAAGGTTATACAGGTCGAGGTTGATAAAATTGAGCCAAATCCCTATCAGCCGAGACGTGAATTTGATGATATTGAGGGTCTTGCACAAAGCATAAAGCAGAACGGCATTCTCCAGCCGCTGACCGTACGCAGGATAGAGGACGGTTTTCAGCTTGTGGCAGGCGAAAGACGTCTCCGTGCGGCAAAAATGCTTGGACTTGAGGTTGTTCCGTGCATTCCCGTGACAATTACGGAGCGAAATTCAGCGGTTATGGCACTGATTGAGAATATCCAAAGGCGTGATTTGTCCTTTTTTGATGAGGCTGAGGCAATTGCAAAGC
The DNA here is from genome assembly GCA_045545795.1 of Oscillospiraceae bacterium. Taxonomy (GTDB): domain Bacteria; phylum Bacillota; class Clostridia; order Oscillospirales; family Ruminococcaceae; genus RGIG8773. Next base: position 20,402 of record JAZQBN010000021.1, on the reverse strand, counting down.
TGATTGATTTCTATGGAATGACGCAGGAGGACGCTGCAATAAAGCTTGGTAAGTCGCAGCCGTCGGTTGCAAACAAGCTGCGATTACTAAAACTGGAAAAAGATGTAAGAGAAAAAATATCGGAGTACGGCTTGACAGAACGTCACGCAAGGACGCTGCTTCGATTAAAATGTAAAGGTGAACAGCTTGACACGGTAGACGTTTTTCATCGCAAAAAGCTGAATGTTGATGCCGCAGAGAGGTACGTTGACACGCTGCTGCAAAAGGAAAAGGATTTGGCAAGCCTGAGAAAACGAAGTGTAGTGTTCAAAGACGTGCGTTTGTTTGTGAACACGCTGAACAAGGCGGTGGAGATGATGAAGGCGGCAGGAATTGAGGCGGACTCGCAGCGAATTCAGAGCGAGGATTACATAGAATATATCGTGAAAATTCCTGTGAAAAAGGATTGATTTTATAATTATTTTTTGGCACGATTTATACTAATAGTATAATTATTGATTTCCTTAACAGCCGTATTGTGAAGGCATACGACAGCCGAAAGGTTAAGAACAAGCATAAACCAGTTGAGAATATCAGCCGTTTGCCAGACAAGCTCAAGCTCTGCGACAGCACCTGCAAAGGCTGCGAAAATGTATAGAATACGGTACAGAAAAACCGCTTTGGAATTTCCATTTTTGAAGGCAAAATCAAGACATTTTTCACCGTAAAAATACCAGCCGAGCAGGGTGCAGAAGGCAAAAATTACAGTTGTTGCGGCAACAAAAAATTTTGCAGCACCGCCCATAACCGAGCCAAATCCGACGCTAACCATAGCGAGTCCCTCTGCACCTGATGCGTCCGCACCGGTTAAAAGTATCACAAGAGCAGTACAGGTACAGCACAAAAGGGTGTCAATTATGACCTCGACCACGGCAAACATTCCCATTTTTACAGGCGTGTCAACAGCCGTTTCTGAGTGGACAAGCACCGAGCTTCCGAGTCCTGCTTCGTTGGAAAAGATACCTCGACGCAGTCCGACTGCGATGGATTTTTGCAGAACAGCACCGCAAAAGCCACCTGAAATCTGTGAAAAACCCATTGCGGATTTCACAATAGTAATTAATATTTCGAAAATATAATTACCAAAAATAAGTATTATAATTATTGAGCCGACAAGGTACAAAGCTGCCGCAAAGGGTACTAATTTTTCGGCAGCAGAAGCAACTTTTTTCGCTCCGCCGAAGATTACAGCTCCGCAAATGAGAGCAACCGTAATCCCTGAAATCGGGGCAGGAATGTTGAACTCATACGCTGCGGCAGAGATTGCATTTGACTGGGTCATATTTCCAATTCCAAATGAAGCAGCAACGCAGAGCAAAGCATAAACCATTGGTGCTCGGTCAGAATAAAACGCCTTGGCAATATATCCCATAGGACCGTTTGAGGTGCCTTTGTAAATATATCCCAGCACATTTTCAATGAAGCCAATGGCAGTTCCCAAAATTGCCGATATCCACATCCAGAAAATTGCACCCGGTCCGCCCATAGAAATAGCTGCCGCAACGCCTATAATATTGCCCGTTCCCATAGAGGCAGCAAGAGCAGTTGACAATGCTTGAAATTGAGATAATCTGCCATTTTGCGATTTGTTGTTCTTATTTGCATTACAACAAAAAACCGTCTTTAAGCAATCAACAATATGTATAATATTAAAGAATTTAATACGGATAGTAAAATAAATGCCAATCCCGACAATTATTATAAAAGTGCCCATACCCCATAACAAATTGTTGAATTCAGAAAGAAATGTACAAATTGTATTATATAAATCAGTCGGCAATCGGAAAGCCTCCTTTTGTAATTTTGATATCAGACAGTTTTTTATTCTGCATAGTCGTGGCATAATATATAGTATGAATGAACTGAAAACGAACAAAAAGGAGCTTTTAAACGTATGAAAAAATACTATGCGGATAAAAATAGTTTAAATTTCCTTAGAGTTGTTGCATTTGTATTGCTCATTTGTATAAGTTTTGTACTAATATACTATTTGTATTGCACTAAAACGAGTAATTCTGAATTATACTTGCAGACAAATTTTGCGGTTTACGAAATAATTGTATGGATTTTGATAGCTGCTCTGATAACAGCTTATGTAGTTTTTCTGTTTATTATTCTACCAATGTGGTATCGTTCTGTAAGCTATGTGATTACTCCTGATGAAATTATTATCAGCTCAGGGGTGATTTTCAGGAATACAACTTATGTGAAAATTGCCTCCGTGCAGTATACAGCAACGGTTAGATGTCCCCTTTCCAATTACACAAGTTTTAACTTTTTATTAATAAACGCATACGGCGGAAGGCTTGTAATGATGTTTTTATCCTCCTCTGATATGGAAAAAATAAACAATAAAATTCAGTCCTACCTTAAGGACAGGGGAGGCTTGTGATGAAACGTCAGCATAAAATTGCTATACTGAAATACACAAAAGGTAATTTCTGGCTGCTGTTATTTCCGCTCATAAGGGGACTTGCTGCAATGAAATTTGACTTGTATCATTGGATAAAAGGTGCATATAAGGATATAATTGCCATTATGCTTGTGTTCGGTCTGGCATATTTCAGGTGGTGGTTTGTCAGGTTTGAAATTAAAGAAAAGGAAATTTATGTTAGAAAAGGTGTTATTTTCCGCAGCAAATTTTCACTTCCGTATTCGGTAATTTCCTGCGCAGTATGCTGCAAACCATTCTTGTTCAGACCCATTAAGGCTGTAAAAATCTTCCTTGATACAGACTCTCATTCTATATCAAAAAAGCGTAAAAATGCTGATGTAGCACTTGTTGTTTCGGAAACAGAATATTTACAAATCTACAATAAAATGCCAAGTGAGTCTACAAATATGAAAATCGGTTATCAAGCTTCAAAAAAAGATTTGATAATTTTTTCGCTGCTGTTTTCGTCTACGCTTTCGGGAATAATTTTTATGGGCACTTTTTTTATTCAAGGAAGCAGGCTTGTGGGAGAGCGGCTTGAACAGGAATTTTTTTCAGCAGTAAACAGCGTCACTGAAACGGTGAAAATTGTTGCCAAAGAAGCGACCCCATTTTCGGTTGCACTGACAATGATAATCGGAGCAGGGTGGCTGTTGTCATTTGTGAGAAATCTGCTGCGACATACACGCTTTGCAATTTATCGCCGCAAGGACAATATCATTGTTGAAAACGGGTGTCTTTCACACTGGAAATATTATGTAAATTATTCCAGAATACATTATGCCGACCTGCGTCAGAATCTGCTGATGAAAATTGCAAAAATAATGTCGGTGCACGTCAGCTGTACAGGCTACGGAAAAAGCAAAAATGAGATACCGGTTTTTGTCCCCGTGACTACAAGGCGAAGGGTTATGAGCACGTTGGAGATGATGCTGCCTGATTTTACGCAGAGTAATATTACGATTAAGCCGAAACGCACATATTTAATGGCATACATTTGGCTGCCGTTGGTTCTGTCAATTGGAGTACCTGTGGCAATGGCGGTGCTGAGCAGAAATTTTCCCGAGTGGTCGGGGGCGGTAAAATTTCTTGGGGCAATGCTGGAGGTGATGTCGGTATACCTGCTGGCAGTAAAGGCTGCCGCAAAATTGACAAGCGGGATAGGCATTGACAGGGACACGCTGACGGTAAAATATTGCAGGGCATACAGATTTCACACGCTGATTGTGCCGAAGGGACGTGTTGCATATATAAAAATTCGCCGCACGCCGTTTCAGCGTGTCAGCGGTTGCTGCGATTTAATAATTTACACAAAAGGTGAGCGTGCTGCAAAGCATCGGGTCAAGGGAATATTGTTTGCAGAAGCAGAAAATCTTGCAAAATATTATGACGAAACAGGTAATAATGCACATTTTTTAAGTGAATAAAGCGGTAATTTTAGAGTAAATGAATAAAAATAATTTTTTTTGCAAAAACTATTGACAGATGGGGATTGATGAGGTATAATAATTAAGTCGCACAACGATAGTGAGCGAAAACATGGCGAGATAGCTCAGTTGGCTAGAGCAACCGGTTCATACCCGGTAGGTCGTGAGTTCAAGTCTCACTCTCGCTACCACGACTTGGTTTACCAAGTTATGGCCCGTTGGTCAAGAGGTTAAGACGACGCCCTTTCACGGCGTAATCATGGGTTCAATTCCCGTACGGGTCACCAGCTAATGAATCAGGAAACAACGTAGATACGTGGTTTCCTGATTTTCTTTTATACAGCAAATATGGTTTGACCCATTACTTGCCCATTATTTTATCTTTCCGACCCATTGCGTAACTTTGAGTCTGCTGTTATGATACAGCAGACTCTTTCTTTTTGTTGAAATCAAGAGCATTTGCAACAATGTCCGAGGTTCTTGCCTGAGCGTCCTGAAATTCATGGGTGTATATTGATAAAGTCGTCATCGAATTTGAGTGTCCTAAGTCAGCAGATACAGTTGCAACGTCTACTCCTGCGTTGATTAAAATGGAAGCATGGGCGTGGCGGAAGCTGTGAACATCACAAAACCGCAAATTGTTCTTCTCGCAAAGTTCCCTTAACCAAAGATAGGGCGTACCATTATTCATTGGGCGTCCGTCCCATTTCACAAACAGCCTGTCATAGTCAACCCATTTTGACCCAAGCTTTTCACGTTCAATGTCCTGCTCATCTTTGTAAGCTTTCAGCAGGTCAAACACAAGCTGGGGATAACGTCTGCTTCGCTGTGATTTTTTCGTCTTGGTAGTGTCTGTGTAAATTCCACGTTCAGCGGTGTAATTTGACGTGCGTCGTACGCTTATGATACGATTTTCCCAGTCAATATCCTTCCACTCCAAGCCCAACATCTCACTTCTTCGAAAGCCCGTGTATAAAACCAACGTGAAGAAAAGCCTGTATTTCAGCGGTGCAGTTTCAAGCAGAGTCAGAAGCTGTTCAAGTTCTTCAAGAGTGTAAATTTCTTTTTCCTTTGTTTCACCTTTTGGAATAGTAACCTTTCGGCACGGGTTGTCAGAAAGCATATCCATTTTCACAGCATATGTAAATACGTCGGAGATAAAACTTAAATGATGTACCGCTGTCTTTCGGGAAAGCGGCTTGCCCGTTTTCATGCTTCTGCCGTTCAGCAGCAGGTCGTTGATAAACTGCTGAATATGTCTGCCCGTGATTTTGTCAAGCTTCATATGTCCGATTGCAGGATAAACTCTTTGAGTGAGCTGTCGCATTCTTTCGTAGGAAGTGCTTCTCAGGTTCAGCTTTGCATATTCTTCAAACCACTGTTCCGCAAAAGTTTCAAACTTAACGTTTGCAGTAATCTGTCCTTTTCTGCACGCCTCCTCAAAAAGCACAGCCTGACGGTTTACCTCTTTTTCAATTTGCTTCGGAGTCATTCCCTCGGCGGGTTTCCATGTCATCTGCTGAAATTTCTGTTTTCCGTTCACATCATAGCCGCAGCTGACACGGATTTCGTATGAGTTATTCTTTTTTCTGATTGATGCCATAATATCAAACCTCCTAAATGTTTTATGCGAACAAATAGAGGGTCTTGATTGTGACGCTTTTCTAATTTCAATTTTACATGGTAAAGCGATAAAAGTCAAGTGCCGATTTCAAATTTGTCCGCAGAATTATCTTCCTCTTGATATAGGCTTCTTTAATTTCTCTTCCTCTTTACGTTTCTTCTCCTCAACAAGTTTAGAAATATAATCCCCTTTAGAAATTGTGTAATAAGTATCAGCAATGTCACCGTAAATCTCATAAAGCTTTTTGCAGTTATCAAACTGTTTGTTCAGAATATCAGCTTTTTCTTTTGCATCATTACGAAGCTTTCGTATAGCCTCTAAATCCTCACGGCTTGAAATACCGTACCTGTCCATAACAGCTTCGTGCATTTTCAGTTTAAGTCTGTCCGAAGCAGACAAGTCATCCTTGTCAAGCAAAGAAAAATACATCTCTCCCTGACGTACAACAGCTTCATATTGAGAAAGCTTGTCCGTAAGTATGTTCAATTCCTGTGCAGTATTTTCATATTCGGATTTAAGTCTGCAAATTTTTTCTTCAAGCTGACCGATAGAGGAAATTCTGTCACGGTTAATGACGGAAAGCTGTGCCGCAAGCTTGTAAATCGTAAGGTCATTGTTTTCGGAATAAGGAAGCTGTGGAGTATGCTTTTTCTGTACCTTTTGTCCCGACCTTGCAAGATCACTTACCTGATGAATTCTCTCATAGAAAAGGCTCCGAATGTATTCGCTGGTTGTCATAGAAACAGTTGAGGCACGTTCTTCAACCTTGCTCCACTCTGCAGGGTCAAATACAACTTCCTTGCGTTTTACCTGTTTGTATTTTCTCATAATGTAACTACCTCCAATTCAAAAGCGGTCTTAGGTGCAGCCTAAAATTCAGGGATGAGCAATTCGAAAAGCAAAGCTTTGAATTGCAGTGTCAAGGGGGTAACCCGTTGACATTTGAAAGTGTCCGTACACTTTCTGTGGCTTGCTATACATAGAAAAAACAAAAGTATACGGCTTCTTTAAAAAAGTATTTTTCCATTCCAAAGCCATACTCCCTAAAATTATTAAGCCGTTTTTCCTCCGAGATATTCAAGCAATGAACTCTTGCTTACAAGAATTTTTCCACGCTCACTCTGTCCCGTCCTGATAAAAGTAACCTTGCCCTGCTTCACAAGCTGACGGACAGTGTGTTCAGATAAACCGCTGACAGCTTCGGCACATTCCTTAATGGTAAGCATTTCAACAGGCTGATTTTGAGTAACAGCAATAACGGGCGGAGAGTTTTCCTCTGTAACTTCAATTCTCTTTTCAAGCAGAGTAATAACTTCTGCGATAAGTTCCTGCTTTGTATTTTTTGTCATCATGATATCGTCCTCCATTTACAAAATTTTGAGAGAGCAATAACCCACTTCATAAGTACCTACAATTTCGCCCGATTTTTTAAGTCAGTTTGCAGTAGCCTTTTGAAAGTTTGTACACCTGCACAAAATATGTGCGGTGCAGTATTGCAATGTACGGATATATTGCCTCTCATAAGTTAGCTATGGGAATGAGCATTTTTTAACCTATAAAGATAAAGTTTGGAGGGTTGCATAAAGAAAAAGCAGCGTTACTGGTTATTTTGTAATGCTGCTTAAGCTGATTGCAGTAAACCTTTTTGAAAAATGCGAATGGTCGTTTTAGAGCGATGAATGGTATTGTAATGACAAAAGAAATATGATAAACTAAATGTATCAATTAATGAGGTGAAATTTTTGCTTTGCAAAAATCCGAGTTTTGTTTTCCTCACCCTCGTTCGGAATTTTCTGTCCGTCCTTGTCAGACAGAAAACCACAAAACATCGAAAGGAGTGCATTTTCCCTATCGGGAAAATAAAGAACTTATGTTATACAAAATAGCAATTTGCGACGATGAGCTGAATCAAATTAAAATAGTATCAGATTATCTCACCAGATTTTCAATAAAAACCGACACAGAATTTCAGATAGAACGTTTTACAAGCGGCAATGAACTTTTAAAAAAGTATTATAATGAAAAATCACCCTTTGACATAATTTTTCTTGATATGGAAATGCCTGGACGAAACGGTATAGAAACTGCTCAGGAGATACGAAAGCTTCCTGACAGAAATGTACTTATTGCTTTTATTACAAGCTTTCCCGAATATATGCAGGACAGCTTTGACGTTCAGGCTTCACAATATTTAACCAAGCCGATTTCTTACGAACTATTTGAACAGAAGCTTGAAAAAATGCTTTCCTATATCGGAGAATTGGAAACAAACATTACTGTAATTTCTCAGAAAAGCGGAGAAATAATACTTCACCTTGACGATATTGTGTGTATTGAATCCGATAAAAAAGCAGGCGTAATCATTACAACCAACAAAGAAGAAATGATAATTAAGAGCAAGCTTACGGATTTTGAAGATGAGCTTGCAGATAAATATTTTATCAGTATTCATCGTTCGTGTATTGCAAATATGAAGTACATCAGAAAATTCAATGCTGATTCGCTTGAATTTTCAACAGGGAAAATCGTACCTGTAAGCAGACGTAAGCTTTCGGAAATAAAAGAGGCTTTTTCAAAATATGTGGTAATGAGGTATAAAAGATAATGAGTGATACGGTTCAAACCATACTTGCTGTTCTTGGAACAGTATTTGATATGTTTACAACCATGCTGTTTTATAAAACATGCCTGGGCAATAAGAATATAAGAGTCAATAAAGTTTTATTTTATGTTATTTTTGCTTTAGCGTTTGGAATAGGTATGGCATTAAGCCAGTTTGGATATGCAGGTTTATTTTACTCTATAATGTCATTTGCTATTTTTTTCGGTCTAACACTATTATATAAATCAAAATGGATTATTCGTGTATTTTCGGCATTGTCAAATATAGTTTTTGGAATGATTTCAGAACTGATTAGCTATGGAATAATTATATCTACAATGGAAAATACATCAGAAGAAAATTTACAATATTATAGTCTATTGCTTTCAAAGCTGATTATCTTTGTAATTACAGTTATAGTTACATTAATTATTAAGAAAAACACTCAAATTGTAAAATTCAAAGATTATTTATGCTTTATCATAACGCCATTAATAAGTATAGCAACCATAATTACAATTTCATTTGAGTTTGATACGGGCGAGCCTAATGCTACTGCAGGAATATGCTTTGCGGCGGCTGGACTTATGATAATAAATATCATTGTATATTATCTGCTTGAAAATATAATTGACGCTACCGAAATTCGTGAAAAGCAAGCCCGAATGGAACAGCAGTTTGCTTTTCAGGAGCAAAAGTATGAACAGGCATCTCAATCGTTCAGAAGCATAAGCAGTGTTATCCATGATACCAATAAACATCTTGTGTACCTTAATGAATGTGTTGAACGTCACGAATTTGATGAAGCCAAACGTTACATCGGAACAGCAATTGAACATATTGATAAATCATATAAGCGCATAAATACAGGCTATCTGCCGATAGACGCACTTGTCAGTAATTCTCTTAATATTGCGGAAGCTAATAACATCACTTTCAAAAGCGATATAAAGATTGAAAAAGAACGCATCTGCATAGAACGATATGACTTGTGTGTTGCGTTGGGAAATCTGCTTGATAATGCAGTTGAAGCCTGCAAGAAGGTATCAAATCCTGATGACAGAATAATTTCTGTTTCCATCGTTACGGGTGACAATTCTATGGTAATACATATTGAAAATTCGGCTGAAAGGATGAAAGAAAATGACTTCAAAACTGATAAGAAAGACAAACTGCTTCACGGCTACGGAATAAGCAATGTAAAGGCAATTTCCGAAAAATATGGTGGTGTATTTACAATAGAACGCAGAGAATCATCTTGTGAAGCTACTCTTATTTTTCCGATTTAGTTACCATTCGCCGCTATAAACCGACCATTCGCATTGAAAAAATAAAATATATTCTAAAAATGTGCTATCCTTGATAATAAATCATTATCGGGGGTGGCATTTTTGTTTGATAAAATGAGTGCATTTATAACAGACACTTTGATTGAAGGAAAAATAATTAAAAATGAAGAACGAAATTTGTATCTGTATTGCTTCGGAACATTAATCGAAATGACGGCAAATCTTATTACAACACTTATTATCGGTGCATTGCTCGGGAAAATTGTTGCAGCAGTATTTTTTATGCTGGTTTTTATTCCTCTGCGAAGTACAGCAGGAGGCTATCATTGTGAAACGGCAGGCAAATGTTATCTGCTTTCAATGGCAGTATATTTAGCGATTATTCTTACTTATGATTTTGTTTCGATTATTCCATCGTATGTATGTATTTTGATATGTGTAATTGATTTTGCGGCAATTATAATTTTATCTCCTGTTGCAAGTCCTAATAAACCATTTACCACAAAGGAAAAGATTAAGAACCGCCGAATTTCAATTGCACTGAGCTTGATTTGCATAACAGCAATTCTCGTTATGCTGAACTACAAAAATATATATGCATTTGTTATTCTTGAAAGCTTTACGGCGGCAGTTGTTTCTATGATTGCAGGGCATATAAAGTACAAAAAAGCGTCTTAAACTACCATTCAGCACTCTAAAACGACCGTTCAGACAAATTTCGACACAAAACGATGATAATATGTTAACATAATACCACTAAAAGGAAAGGTGGTATATACCATGAAAAAAGTAAAAAATATTATCATTAAGTATGGAAGTACCCTTGCAGCTTGTGCCTTTGCTATTAATGCTTTTGTCATTAATCCATATTGCAGATTCTTTTTCCATGAACCTGAAGTTCCGAAGGAGCTTACAGAATACAAAAAGGATAAGTAAACTACCATTCACAGGTCTAAAACGACCATTCACCTTAGTTTTGACACAAAATGTGTAATTGGTGGTATGATGTTATCACAGACATAATGATTATTACATTGTTTGAATATATGTTGTGCGCAGACAGTATTTGATTAATGTTGATGATATACAAACAAATTTTAAAATTATAGGAGGTACATAACTATGGAAAATGTTATGACAAATGGCTTTTGTGAGCTGAATGAAAATGAAATGATGGAAGTTGAGGGTGGTGCAGATGGTGCTATGTGGGCAAAAGGTTTTAAACAAGCACTTGCAGGTATAGGAGGTTGTATTGCAAGTGCTGTTGTAACAGTAGTTCAACCACAGTATGCTCCAGCTACAACCATAACATTTGGTGCTAGTGCCGTTATGTATACAGAAGGTGCTAAAAATATGTATAATGCCTTTTTCTATTAATTTTAACAAAATACACATCACATACAGTTTGTATGTGATGTGTACAAATTTATTTTGAGGTAATGATATGAAAACACTTGGAAAAGTCTTGTCTTTTATAGATAATCATCATAAAGAAACATTTTACTTAATACTTGCTTTAACTGTTATATCAGAAATATTGTTTATTTTTTATCATACACCTGTATTTGGGTATGCAAATGCTACAATAGAAGAAAATTTGAAGTCTACTTTGATTACTGTGATGGTATTTATGCCTATTATAATGTGTCATAAACGATATATCGAAGTATTTGAAAAAAGAGATATAACCTATTTTTACATCATATTATTAGCATCGTCTGTTTTTCAAATATTTGCAGATTTTTATTGTATATTCGTTGGTGATATACCACTAGTAATAGTTTTTTTGATATATATACCCTTGTTTATAGCCCTTATAGTATGGTTATATAGGATAAGACATTTAATAACCAAAGCATTAAATATTATTAGTAACTCTTTAAAAAGATAATAAAACAAGGAGAACACCAAATGAAACACTACTGCATAAAACAACACGATATAACCGACTGCGGAGCAGCCTGCCTTGCTACTGTAAGCAAGCAGTACGGTCTGAAAATGCCTATCTCGAAAATCAGAGAGGCTGCAGGCACAGACAAGCAGGGCACAAACGCCGCAGGAATGATAAAAGCCGCCGAAAAGCTTGGATTCACCGCCAAAGCTGTAAAAGGTGACCAAAACGCTTTTTTCAGCGAGTTTCCTCTGCCCGCAATCGCTCATGTGGTTGTGGACGGGGCACTTCTGCATTATGTGGTAATACATAAAATTACGCAGAAGCAGGTTGTTGTTGCAGACCCCGCAAAGGGAATTGTCAAGTACACTCCCGAGGAATTTTTCAAGCAGTGGACAGGAATTCTCATTCTTCTCGTACCGTCGGAACGGTTTGAAAAGGGTGATGAAACGGAAAGCACACTTTCACGCTTTTTCAAACTGCTCCTGCCGCAGAAAAAACTGCTGTTTGATATCTTTCTTGCTTCTCTTGTGTATACAATTCTCGGTGTGGGGGCTTCTTTCTATTTCAAGGTAATGATGGACGATATTGTTCCAAACGGTCTTGAAACCACGCTTCATGTTGTTTCGGTAGGTGTAATTCTCCTTTATCTTTTCCAGACGCTTCTGGGTGCATTCCGTTCCCATATGATGCTTTACCTCAGCCAGCGGCTTGACATTTCTCTTATTCTCGGATATTACCGCCATGTATTGAAGCTGCCGATGAACTTTTTCGGCAGCAGAAAGGTGGGCGAAATTGTATCACGTTTTACCGACGCTTCAAAAGTTCGTGACGCAATTTCGGGTGCAACCCTCACAATTATGATTGACACGCTTATGGCGATAATCGGCGGTATTATTCTGTATATGCAGAACTCATCAATGTTCGGTATAGCATTTATCATTGTTCTGCTTTATGCGGTAATCGTATTTGCTTTTAACAAGCCGCTGAAAAACATCAACCGCAAGGTTATGGAGGACAACTCCCAGCTTACCTCATATCTTGTGGAGTCCCTCAACGGAATTGAAACAGTAAAGTCCTACAACGCTGAAAGAAGTGCAGGAATTGAAACGGAAAAGAAGTTCGTAAAGTTTATGCGCAGTATCTTCAAGAACGGCTGGATAAACAACCTTGCAGGTTCTCTCAGCGGATTTCTTTCAATGGTAGGCGGTGCGGCAATTCTCTGGCTTGGTGCATACAAGGTTATCAAGGGTGAAATGTCCCTCGGTGAGCTTATCACGTTCAATGCTCTGCTTGGATATTTCCTCAGCCCCGTAAAAAATCTTATCAATCTCCAGCCTATGATGCAGACCGCAATTGTTGCCGCTGAACGTCTTGGTGAAATTCTTAATATTGACGCAGAAAATACCGAAGTGCAGAAAATTGTTCCGAAAACACTCAAGGGCGAAATTCAGCTTCAGAATATTGATTTCCGTTACGGCACAAGACAGCTTGTCCTTAACGGAGTCAATCTCAACATTAAGCAGGGCGAGAAAATTGCCCTTGTTGGCGAAAGCGGCTCGGGCAAGACAACTCTTGTAAAGCTGCTGATGAATTTCTATCAGGCTGAAAAGGGTGAAATTATCCTTAACAACTGCAATATCAAAGACATCGACCTTGAAGCACTCCGAGATAAGATTGCGTACATATCACAGGAAACCTTCCTGTTCTCGGGAACAATCCTCGAAAACCTTACTCTCGGAATGGAAAATCCCGATATGGAGGAGGTTATCCGTGTTACAAAAATGACAAGGTGCTTTGATTTTATCAATGAGCTCCCGATGAGATTTGAAACAATGCTCGGCGAAAATGGTACAAACCTTTCGGGCGGTCAGCGTCAGAGACTTGCTATCGCAAGAGCACTGCTGAAAAAGCCTGATATTCTGATTATGGACGAGGCAACAAGCAACCTCGACAGCATTACCGAACGTGCGATAGAAAACACTATCAACGAAACCACTGACGGAATTACAACAATCATCATCGCTCACCGTCTGAGCACGATTATGAAGTGCGACAAGATTTACGTCATGGATAAGGGGCAGATTATCGAAAGCGGAAGTCACTCCGAGCTTATGAACAAGGGCGGATTTTACTATGAACTCTGGAAGGAACAGCTTCCGCAGAGTGACATAAGCAGTAATCCAGTCTGCACAGCATTGCCAGCTGTTGTTTAATGTCAAATCCCTGCATCAATCGGAAGCAAGGTGCACATTGCTATTGATTTTATGTGGGTTTGAATATATAATCTTATATGAAAGGACTTGAAAACTATGGAAAAAACATTGTCTATGGGAGCTTTTACAGAGCTTGACGAGCGTGAGGTTATGGAGACGGAGGGAGGATTTTTACAGGGCTTTTTTGATTGGGTATGCGGTGCAAATACTGCAAAAGAAAACGCAGAAAATTTATATAATAGATGTAAAGATGAACTTGCTACACAAATTAATAATGATGGTAGTATTATTACATCTGTTCCTCAGGCTGCTATAGATTATTTTGATATTAAACCAACCAATGGTGGCTCTAAAGGTATTTGGGGCGGCGTACACTAATTATGAGCTGCCGCAGACAATTCTAATCTGCGGCAGCAGATTATTTTACAACGGAGGTTGTTAGTTTATGAAAAAAAATCAATCCAGATTAAAGAAGATAATATTTATTGGACTTGCACTAATAATTTTAGCAGTTCTTATTTTAAAAATCGACTCGTTTTTTATGACTCAAAATAAAATAACAATTAATACATCTGAGGGTATGACAGTTAAACAGCGAAAACAGGATTTTGACAATTTGTGCATACATATTGAAAACAATGTACCATTTATTTACGATTATGAGGAGCTTTATGGTATAAGCTTTGAAAATATTAAAGGCTATTATTCCGAACTTGTAGAAAACACAGAAAATGACTATGAATATTATGCTCTTGTACAAGGGCTTATAAATAACATTCCCAGCGGACATATGACTATTGGATATCCGAATGCGGATTATGTCCCTTCATTGTACACTTATCGTACAAATGATTATACAAATTTCAATTCTGTTTGTGATTATTGGGAAAATCAGCTTATGGAAGAATGCCGCAAGTACTATAATGAGGATTATTATATATTGCCTTATTATTACGTTAATGGCGAGTATATTCAAAGTGAATATTTTTCATCAAACGGCAATGAAAATTATGCAGGGTCAAGGCTTGTTTCAGTGGATAATGTTCCGATAGATGATTTTATAAAGTTATGTCCATTGGAGTACAAACTTAATTATGACCATCAGAATAACAAGGCTTTTCGTGAAATGATTTTGTTTAATTCTCTTTGCGGTAATGAATGTACTGTTCAGTATGAAGATAAAAACGGAAATCTGCTTTCTGAAAAAATGTATTATGGTACATCGGGCAGTATTGTTCTGAACTATATTGATTATTTTTACGATATTGATTATCCCGAAAAAACAAACACAGCAAGCGAGGAAAATGCTGATATATATATTTACACTTATTATGATGATGAAAACAATACGATGTATATGAAATTCAATGATTTCACATACGGTGGAGCAGAAGCTTTAAAAGAACTTGATAAAACTGGCATTCCCGATAACATAATAATTGATTTGCGTGACAATACAGGCGGTATGGTAAGTGTTTGTGACGCATTAATTGAAAGGCTTTCAGATAAAAATATTGAATATAAAGCAGAAGTATATATTACTCCTGATTCAAATTATGACGGAAGCGGATATACTGCTCAAAAAGCAGAGGATTTGCCTTTTGAAACAAGATTCAAACAGCTTTACACAGACATTAGGAATGAAAGTTTTGAGGGGAAAAGCGAACGTACATATAATATTTATGTACTGGTTTCGCATTATACACTGTCAGCAGCTGACAGATTTGCATCTGTAATTAAGGATAATGATTTGGGAACCGTTATCGGAGCGTTTAATACAGGTGGAGAAGCCTACGGTTCGCCTGATTTAAAGGTGCTTGAAACAAGCGGAATATTTTTTTATTTTACCGAAAACAAATCACTTAATAAGAACGGTACAGATAATTCAGTTTATGGAACATCACCAAACGTTTATGTTAATATGAACAAAGGAACGTTGAATAAACGTGATGAACTTATTTCACAAGGGATTGATTATAGTACTTACGAAAACCGCCTGAAATGGGATAACGTTCTCATAAAAACACTCGAACTGATAAAGGAAGATGAAAATGACAAAGGAAATAATACTGCCGATGAATGAGATAACGGACAGCGTAGAAATGCTGCACGAAAAGCCGAACAAGGGAATGCCGATATTCACATGGATACTTGTTCTGCTGCTGGCAGTTGCGCTGACCTGGTGCTGTATCGGTGAGATTGATTATTTTATCAAGGCAAGCGGTGTTGTCCGTCCGGGCGAAAGCGTCAGTACCATCAGCAGTCTTATGACGGGACGTGTTGAAACGCTGAACATTTCCGAGGGGGATTATGTGAAAAAGGGCGACCTGCTTTTCAAGCTTGACGTTGCTGAGCTGGAACAGTCACTTTCCGCTTATGAAGAAGAAAAGCTTCGCTTTGAAACGGAAAATCTCAATCTGAAAAAGCTTGAAGAAAGTATTCTGAAGGGTGAAAATCTTTTCGACAGGGGCAATCCCGACGAGTCGGCGTATTACCTGAAATATGAGAAATACGCTTCCGATTTGCAGAGCCTTTCGGAGCAGTACAGAAACACCTCCGCTGACACGGACAACGCTGCTGACAATGCGGCTATTTCCGCAGAAAGCATAAAGAGTCAGCTTGCAAAATACCGTGAGGAGCTGTCGGGACTTGAAACGCTGAAAAAATCCGTTGATGCGAATACTGATATGTTCGGCGAAAAATCGGGTGTTTACGCACTTCAATATGCTGACTATGTATCTTCGGTTACGGCTTACGACAACAATATTGTACAGAAAAAATCCGAAATGGACAACGCTGAACCGCTGTTCAATGCAGGAGGAATTTCACAGGCTGATTATGACAACATTTGCCGAAGCTTTGAAAATGCAGAGTTTGAAAAGGAACGCTACATAAGCGAGTTCAGACTTAATCTTGAGCAGAATATTTCCAATGTGGAAAAGAATATTTCCGACCTTGAATACAGCTTGAAAAGTCAGAATCAGAGCTATTCCGCATATTCCGAAATCAGCCACGATGAACAGCTTGCAATGGAAAATGCAGAGCTTGAAATGCTGACAAATATTTCTGATACAATAAAGGCAAACGAGGCAAACATCACTTCCATTGAAAAGCAGATTGCCGATATAAATCTCAATATCAAAAATGCAGAAGTTACAGCACCAATTGATGGTACAGTAAATATGTACGCAGACCTGAGCAGGTCAGACCTTGTTCAGAGTGGTCAGACTATTGCAACAATTGTTCCCGATACAGACGGGGCATACAAGCTTACGATGTATCTTTCCTCTGCGGATATAAGCGAAACGGAAGTGGGTCAGAACGTACGGTTGAGATTTGCGGCATATCCTTATCAGGAGTACGGCGAATTTTCCGGAACAGTAAAAAGCATTTCCACAGATGTACGTTCAAGCGAGAACGGTATGTCCTACTATGTTGCAGAGGTAAGCATTGACGACACGCTGGGACTTGAATTGGTTTCGGGTATGGAATGTGAAGCAAGAGTTGTTACAAAGCAGAGAAAAATAATTTACTGGTTGCTTGAAAAGCTGGATTTTATTGATAATTGAGGTAAAAATGGAAAGTAGAAAACTTATTGCAGGAATTGTGTCAGTAGCAGTTGCAGTATCGTTGCCGGTTACAACAGCGGCTGTTGGGAAAATGCTGAGTTCGGATATGAATCTGGAGGATTTGCAGAAATTTGCCGATAAGAATACATATTCGTACAGGATTTTTGAGTATGAAAAAGAAAATACGGAAATTAGTGCTGACAGCAAGGAGTACGAACTGGAATATTACAGACAGCTGCTGAAAAGCACTTCCGAAAGCGACAGCAGGTATGCTGAATATATGTTGAAGGTTGCCGAGCTTGAAAAGGAATCTGCACTTGCGGAAATTGAGCAGAAGTATTATGACGAGGGTA
The DNA here is from genome assembly GCA_045545795.1 of Oscillospiraceae bacterium. Taxonomy (GTDB): domain Bacteria; phylum Bacillota; class Clostridia; order Oscillospirales; family Ruminococcaceae; genus RGIG8773. The sequence goes on along the minus strand of JAZQBN010000021.1, from coordinate 2,958 downwards.
AGGAGGAGGCAGACAAGAAGCTGTTTGACCTTACCTTGAAGTCGAAATATTATGAGCTTTGCGGACTGGAAAAGCAGACTGAGGTTCAGCGTGCAAATGTTCAGTATATGAAGAAGTATGCGGAGATTGAAGCTGTGAAACTTGAGGGCGGACGCACAACGGAAACGGATTGCAGACTTGCACAGGTGAGTCTTGAAATGGCTGAAAATGATTTGTCGGCGGCTGAAAATGCGGTGCAGATAAAAACGAGAGAGATTTCTGATTTTTTAAATCAGTATGATGATACCGAGAAATTTTCTGTTGAATGTGCAATGCTGCAAAGCCTTGAATACCGCAAATTTGACGCTGAAAAGCTGTATGAGAAATTCTCCGAAAACAACTTTGAACTTGAAAAACAGCGAAAGAGTATGGAGTGCGATGAAGCGTATCTTGATGTAATCGGCAAGCTTTACGGCAGGGAAAGCGACACTTACAAATCCTACAGCAATTCCTATGAGATTGACAAGCTGAATTTTGAAGCTACGGAAAACAGCTACAAGTCAAAGATTGCGGCGATGATTCTGAATTACGAACAGGCTTATGAGAAATATATGATTTCAGAAGAATATCTGGCGGTGCTGACGGAGAAGCTTGGAATTCTTCAGACGGCTTACAATTCAGGAAACATGAGCGAGCTGGAGTATCTGAAGCAATATGCGGAGCTGAAAGCGGAAATGTGCAGTGCGGAAAATGCTGTACAGGAAGTGGATTTGTTGTATGAAAGGCTTTGTATGATTGAGGAGGAAATTTGGGTTGAGTAAGATTCTCAAAGAAAGAAGCGGTGTTTATAGTTCAATTTGCTTAGCAATATTAGTAGGTCTACTATATGAGCCTTTTCAATTGTCTATTGTATTTGCAGTTGGTGTACTGTGGAGCTTTTTCGTTTGGCACAGTGTCAAAAACAATGAGAATGGATTTATAAATTGTATCTTAGATATATTTGTAAACATAGCTGCTGTTAGCGTAGTTAAAATTATTTCCTCATGTCCATTTACATTGGATATACTCATTTGTATAATTGTAATACTGTTTGTTTATGCGGTGATTTATTGCACTGTAAAGAATTTTATAACTACATAGGTGTTCAGCTCCTCAATTTTCGGGGAGCTGATTTTTATGGTTATGATGGCTTTACTAAAAAATATAGGTGCTTTACTTGTAGAATAATGAAGAAATTTATCGTTATTGATATTATATTGAATAATTGTATCTGCACATAAGAGTAATTTCATTCCGATTTTTATATCCTTTATCGAATATATGTTGAGCTTTGTCGGATAAACAGGTATCGTTAATTAAATATATATAAATTCGTGAGGTTTGTTTTTATATAGTAATTTTGTTTCGAGGATGTTTAACAGCGAGAATTTCTTTTTGCTTTGCCATTGCAACATGAGTATAAATTTGAGTAGTTGTTATTGAACTGTGACCAAGAATTTTTTGAATATACCGAATATCTACATCCTCCTCAAGAAGCAAAGTAGCAAATGAATGACGAAACATATGCGGAGTAATATGTAAACAGCTTCCTGAAAGTCTGGCATATTTATTAACAATCTCACGAACAGATTGTTCCGTCAGCCGTTTATGCATTTTATTTATAAAGAAATAGCCGCAGTTGTTTATATCATTTTGAAACGCGGTGTGATATTCAGAAAGAATTTTCAGCACGTCTGCGTTTTCAATTTGAATTATACGCTCTTTTGAGCCTTTTCCGAATATCTTTATTGTGTGATTTTTCAAGTCGACGGTATTGGGCGTGAGAAAACATATTTCCGAAACCCTTGCACCTGTAGCAAATAACATTTCCATAATTGCTATATCACGCAAGGCTATTCGACGAGAATAATCAGTAATTGCATTTTCGTAGTCATTGTAGGCAGTCCCGAGCATGTTGTTTATTACATTCAGGGGAATGGTTTTGGGCAGCAACACCGGTTCACGGAATGAAGTTTCAATTTTATCAAAAGGATTGTTTTCAAGTATATCTTCAATAAGAAGGTAATGAACAAATGCTTTGAGGGTCGCAATTTTTCTGCGGCAGGTTTTAGGCTTGTACTTTTGGTGCAGAAAAGAAATATATTTACATATTGACGTTTTATCAAAACATTGTATGTGAGTGAACAGTTGATTAAGGTCTGTAGAGTAGGCTTTGATGGTTTTACTGTTCAAAGTTTTTCTGAATTTACAGTAATCAATAAATTCAGGAACATATTTAAACAAGTTTTTCATTTGCAAATCTCCTTTTATGTAGTAATACTTATAATTATATCGTATTGCTACATATTTGTCGATTTGTGGTGGGATATAAACTAAGGATAACATTTAATTATCATATATAAAGCTTTAGGAGTGACCATATTGTTAAGTAGTGATATTTTTAATTTTGAATTTGTTGATCGAAAACTAGAACGTGATTCCGTTGATGAATTTTTGAACAAATATGAAAGGTTTAACAGTGTTTTGTGGCTGTCTGGAAAACGGGGAATTGGAAAAAGTTTTTTCTTAACAGAGTATGTAATGAAAAAAGATTCTTTTGTAAGCGTATATATAAACGGAGAATCTAACAATTTGACACAAGGGTATTTTATAAAAAAAATAATATCGCAACTTAATTCCATCAGTGGTATGGGTTTTTGGAGATTTGTAAGAAACAATTATAAATCAATGATAAAAATTGGACAAAAAGCTGTAAATGTTGTATTAAATATTGCTGATTTGGATGACTATGGTATAATGGATTTAACATCAGTTATAACAAATCTTTTTATATCCAAAGACGATGAGAAAGATAGTATTGTCACTGTTTTTATTAAATACACAGATTACATTGAAAAAAAGCTCGGTAAAATTATTTTTATATTAGATAATTTTACCGAATGTGTTTCCTACTCACTTGTTATAATTTCTGAGATGATA
>JAZQBN010000020.1:0-11312 GCA_045545795.1 Oscillospiraceae bacterium | reverse complement strand
AATGGAAAATGCAGATGATTACGTTTGTGTAAATGGTAATTTTACTGTATATAGTTATTATGCATATAGCACTTATACAGCAGGTACTATTGAAATTAAAGGCAATTTAATTCAAAAATGTTATGGTTATTCAAACAATTTCTGCACAGGCAAAAATCTTACTGTTATTTTAAGCGGTGACAGCAAACAGCTTGTAAATTTTGCAAGTGTAGATTCAAGCATTCAGACTCTTGAAATTCGCAATTATTCTGAAGAAGGTGTAGTGTTTGAAACCAATGTAACAACAGGAACAATTATAGATAATGGTTGTAATATAACATTCCCTAATGGTGAACGTGCAGGATGGACTCTTGAAGGTGACGAAACATTTGAAGGCGATTTATACCTTGCCAGAGGTACACTTGATCTCAACGGAAACAAGCTTACAGTAACAGGTAACCTTGTCCATTCAGGAGGAACAATTCTTGTAAATGGTGGTATACTTGAAGTACAAGGAGATTATCGTGTTCAAACTGCTAATGGAGATAACTATACTGCAAGTACAGGTATACTTAATATGACTGATGAAGCTGATACCGTGAAGGTACTCGGTGACTTTGTTATGCAGTCAACAGCTTCTCACAGCGGAAAGCTTTCAGCAGGTACGCTTGAAATCGGAGGTGACCTTACTCAGCTTTATGCCAACTATTACAATTTTGATACATCAGGAACACACACTATTATTCTTAATGGTACAGAAAAGCAAACTGTAGATATTGATAGTTATTCAAATTCTAAAATCAATAATTTAAAAATTACAAATACTTCATCCGAAGGCGTGACAATTGATTCATATATTTATGTGATAGGTATCTTGTATAATACAGAAACGCCTGTAACTAACGGTGCAAATATTTATATGTTAGATACATCAACATTTGCTGATAACACTTGGAATCATAATATTAGATTTACAGGAAATTGGATTCTTGAAAATGACCTGTATATTGGCGGCTTGGCAGTGTTTGATAGTGGTACATTTGACCTTAACGGACATATAATGACAGTTGGATCTGTTAATCTTTGGGGCACAACATTAAAAATCAATGGTGGTCAGCTTCTCGTCGATGGCAATTTCAACTTCGGAACAGCATCTTCATACAGTAGAGGATATCTGCAAATGACTAATGAGAATGATTATGTTTTAGTAGGAGGCAATTTCTATGACAGAGCATATTATTCCCAAAATGGAAAGCTTACAGCAGGTGTGCTTGAGGTAAAGGGTAACTTTACACAAGTAGTATACTCTAGCGAATATAATTTCTATTCTACGGGTACGCATAAAACAATATTCAGCGGTAATGCAAAGCAGACTGTAAGCTTTGCCAATCTTGTTTCAAGATTTAATGTTGTTGAAATCTTGAACACTTCCGAGGAAGGCGTGGTTTTCTCCACCCCTGTAACAATTGATACTGTTATTGATAACGGCTGTAATGTAACATTTGTAAACGGAGAACGTGCAGGATGGACACTTGAAGGAGATGAAACATTTGAAGGTGATTTGTTCCTTGCAAGAGGTACACTTGACCTTAATGGATATAAGCTTACAGTAACAGGCAACCTTATTCATTCGGGCGGTACAATTTCTGTGAATAACGGTGAACTTGAAGTTCAAGGTGATTACAGAATACAGGCTAAGAACGGAACAAGTTATGCAGCAAGCGCAGGCATACTTAATATGACTAATGAAGCTGATACTGTAGAGGTACTCGGTGATTTCATTATGCAGTCAACAGCTTCTCACAGTGGAAAGCTTACAGCAGGTACACTTGAAATCGGAGGTGACCTTACCCAGCTTTATGCCAACTATTACAATTTTGATACATCAGGAACACATACCATTGTTCTTAATGGTACGGAAATGCAAACCGTAGATATTGATAGCTATTCAAATTCTAAAATCAATAATTTGAAAATTACAAATACTTCATCCGAAGGTGTAACAATTGATTCATATATATATGTAACAGGAACATTGTACAATACAGAAACACCAGTAGCTAAAGGTGCAAACATTTATATGTTAAGTACAGCAGTGTTTGCTGATAATACTTGGAATCACAATATTAGATTTGTAGAGAACAGAACTCTTGAAAATGATTTGCATATTGGTGGATTGGTATCATTTGATGGTGGCACATTCGATCTCAATGGACATACAATGACAGTTGGTTCTTATGTAAATCTTTGGGGCACAACATTAAAAATCAATGGTGGTCAGCTTCTCGTCGATGGCAATTTCAACTTCGGAACGGCATCTTCATACAGCAGAGGTTATCTGCGAATGACAAATGAGAATGACTATGTTTTAGTAGGCGGTAATTTCTATGACAGAGCATATTATTCTCAAAGTGGAAAGCTTACAGCGGGTGTGCTTGAAGTAAAGGGTAACTTTACACAAGTAGTATACTCTAGCGAATATAATTTCTATCCTACAGGAACACATAAGACAATATTGAGCGGCAACAAGGTTCAGACAATTTCTTTTGCATCAAATGTATCCCAATTCAATATTCTCGAAATTACAAAACCCATTAATACAGGATACAAATTCAGCAGAACGCCTCTTTGGAATACCCTTATAGAAGGTATTCCTGATACAGAGCCGCCGACATCACCTGAAAACCTTGAATTTGTTCGTTCCACTTCGTCATCAATAATGATGACATGGGATAAGTCCGAGGATAATAAAACGGTAATCGGATATAACATTTACCGTGATGGTGAATTGGTGGGCGAAACAAGTGAATTGCAGTATATCGACAATGGCTTATCATCACATTCGGCATATGTATATTATGTTACAGCGTGTGATATTGACGGCAACGAATCCAAGTGGAGCAATGTTATTGAAGCTGAAACAGATGTTGATGAATTTGCACCGACACAGCCTGTAAATCTTTCAGCTACCGTTCGCTCGGAAACAACTGTTAATCTTGCATGGACAGGCTCTTCCGACAATGGTACAGTTGTAAAATATAACATTTACAGAAATGATATTCTTATTGGTTCTTCAAATGGCACTTCATATACAGACAACACAGCATTCAGCGGATTTTATGAGTACTGCGTTGAGGCTGTCGATAATGATGACAACACATCAAAGAAAAGTGCAAAGGTTTCCGTTGATAATGCGGCACCTTCTGCTCCGGAACTTACAATCAGCAGTGTAAATGATTTGTATGTAAAGCTTGATTGGATAGGTTATGACAACGTCGGAGTAGTTAGATATGAAGTTTACAAAAACAATATTAAAATTAAGACTGTTGAAGTAAATACATACATTGACACAGATATCGTGATTGACAGCAATTACGAATATTACGTTGTGGCTTATGACGCATATGGTAACGCTTCTGAAAAAAGTAATATCGTAACAGCATATACAGGCGAAGACAATGAAGCACCGACAATCACAGGTATACAGCCTGTATCGGAACTTAACTCGGGCAATGCAGTAATAAGAATTTCTGCAAAGGACAATCGTGGTCTTGATAAGATATTTATTGAAGCTTCAAGCAACAATGTTGACTGGACTGCTGCAGAAACGGTTTCTGCAAGTAAGGGAACTTCAGAAACAGTTAATTGTGCGGTTGATACAACGGAATATTCTGATGGTAAGCTTTATATACGAGCTTATGCAGAGGATATAAAGGGTAATGTCGGACTCGCTTCGGATTCTCCGATGTGTGAGATTACTGTGGATAATACGGCTCCTGTTGTACCGTCAGGTTTGACAGTAAATCTGCTGAATTCACAGATTGAAATTGTATGGAATGAACCAGAGGATGAGGATACTGCATATTTCAGAATTTATCGTAAAACTGATTCAGATCCAGAATTTACTTTAATTAAGGACAATTATAAATATCTCAATTATTTTGATACTGATATTGAACTTGGTGTAAACTACACATATTGCGTTTCCGCAGTTGACAATATGGGAAATGAAAGTGCTATGACTTCCGAAGTAAGCGGAAGCATTGCAGATGATAAGGTTATTCCTGAAATTATCAGCATTTATCCCGAAAACGGAGCAGTTCTCGAAACAAGTCAGATTGTTGGTATTTCCGCAAAGGATAATTTCAGATTAAACAGCCTTACCGTTGAATGTAGGCAAGCAAATGGTGAATGGTACACCGTATTTTCTGAGGAAAATATAAATAACTATGCAAAGGCTGTCCAGTTTGAACTTGATACATCTTCCTTTACTACTGGCAGTTATGAGTTAAGAGCATACGCTTATGATACAGCAGGTAATATAAGCGAATATGCTGTAGGCACTTACACCTTTAAGGAATGTGTCCTTTCAGCTCCTTTACTTTCTGCTGTAGGCGAGGGTTGGAGAAACGAACTTAGCTGGACAATGGAAAATACAGAAGATTTGCTTGGTTATCACATTTACAGAAAAACACTTAAGAACAGCGAATTTTCTCTTATTGCATCAATAAAAGGTAATGAATACACTGACAGTAATGTAACTCCTGGAAAGGTATATTATTACTATGTGGAAGCAGTTGATTCCAGAAATAACTATGTAAAGAGCGGCGAAGTTACTTCTGTACCTACAAGCGAGGATGATATTCTTCCTCTTGCAGACGCAGGACGTGATGTTCTTGGAATTGTTGGAGAAGCAGTTAATTTCAGTGGTGTTAATTCGTGGGATAATCACTATATTTCATCTTATACATGGGATTTTGGTGATGGAACATCATCTGCTTCTGCCGCAGCGTCACATATTTACGAAAATGAAGGAACATACGATGTTACACTTACAGTAACAGACAGTGCAGGAAATTCCGACAGCCACACAATCAAGGCATATATTTACAACGGAAACTATGGAACAGTGCAGTTTAAGACAACAAATGAAGCCAATAACGCTCCACTTGGCGGTGTAAAGATTTATTGCGAAATTCCTGGTGTCGACAGTACAGATTTTGTTACTGATTCAAATGGTTACTTTAAATTCATCGCACCAAAGGGCACTTATGACGTATATTTCTACAAGAATGAGTATCTCCCAGAGTATATGCAGATTACAGTAACAGGAGAATCCGTTGTACAAAAGGTTTCTCTTGAGAAAAAGGAGCTTGTAGAGGGTAAACTCACTGTGAAAACGCTTGACATCAACGAAATTGTCGCACTTGGAATTGATATTACTGCACCTGAAAACCAATTTGTTTATGAATATGAAATTGATTATGGTGCTGATGGTAAAATTTCGTTTAGGCTTGATGCTACAGGTAGCATTATCGAAGAAGTTAATCTGACTTATTTGAAGAAACGTGATGGTGTAGATGGTGTATTTACAACTGTTTCTACTCTTAAGGGTGAAACCAGCAGACCTATTCGTGCAGGATACGGTGGATATGAGCAAGGTAGCAACGGAATTCCTGTAAGTGTTGCGGTGTTTAACGTTACAACCCAGCTTTCATGGCTCAAGGAATTCTATGATGTTGAGCTTACGATTATCAATAACGCTGATGATGATTTCTATATTCAGAATTCTCAGGCTGTACTTACACTTCCCAACGGATTATCGCTTGCTGATACAAACCGTAAGGAAAGTCTTGTTCAGGTAATAGGCAATAAGGGTGTTATCGGCGGTACTGAAACGAAATCAGCATCTTGGATTGTTCGTGGCGACAAGCCCGGTTCATATGATCTTTCCGCAGAATTTACGGGTATGCTTATGCCTCTCTGCGAAGAAGTAAAGGTTATTTTCAACACAGAAGAACCTCTTGTTGTACATGACGGTACAGGTTTAAAGCTTGATATTGTTGTTACGGAAGGTCTTGATTATTGGACAAATCAGTTTACTTTTATAAATAACAGTGACAGACCAATTTACAATTTCGGAGCAAGTTTCAGTGGAAGTGCACAGTTAGCTGAATTCACAGCTATGTATATTGAATATCCTAATGGAACAATAGAAGTTGCTGAAATAAACAATGGTGTTCCAGATTTGGAAAATTCAAATTTTTATTTACCCGCATTAGTTGACAGCGAAGATGAAAGTATATATATGCACCGAACTGTTAATCCAGGCGAAACTGTGACAGGATATTTCTCAATTCTGCGACAAGACGGTTTCACTAATGATGATTAAAGGAGAATTGTTTAAATGTTAAAAAAAGTCAATCCATACGGGATAAATTTGAAAAATGAGTATAAAATATACAGAAGAACTTGCAAGGGTGAGAAACCTTATAAAAATTATTTAAGCTGGCGAAATCATATTTTGAAGTTAATAAGTGATATGAAAATAGAGGATCTTGAAAATTTCAGACGGTTATGTTTATTTAGAGAAAGCACGGAAAAACAAGGCATATCTGTTTTTGCAACAATGATATCAATTTTCATTCCGATATACATATCAGACGTGGTAGTTGAGGGAGAAAGTTGGGTGACAAAGTTAATTTTGTATAGTATCATTGTATTTGTTAGCACCATATTTGTTGCAGGCAGTTATTTTTCATATACCTTATCCAAGGACTACTATCGTGATCTTAGTGAAATTATACAAGCTAAAATAGATTCTATGCCTGAAGAAGAAAAATTACTAATTATCAACTACAAAACTAATGAGGTATTAAAATGAACAAAAAACTAATATCCAGTTTGCTAACAATAGCAATGGCAATAAATATATTTGCCATAATGCCGTTGAACGCATTTGCGATAGGCAGTAAGAGCGAAGTCTATGAAAAAGACGGCTACACTGTAACATACAGAATCGGCAGTGAATGGGATAATAACCGAAGTGTTGAAGTAACAATTGAAAACACGGGCGAAGAAGCTATCCTGAACTGGGCGTTGAAGTACGATACAGGAGGAGAAGTATATAACCTTTGGAATTCCAAGATTTATGACAGCACGGAAGAGTACACAATCATTAAGAACAACGGCTACAATTATGAAATTGAGCCGGGACGGTCAGCAAACTACGGTTACATAGTAACAGGTGCAGAAACCTTGATACCTGAAAATATTGAACTTTGCTGCCGTCGAATTGACGTAAAATCAGGCTACGATGTTGATTTCAACGTTACAAGCGATTGGCACACAGGCTTTCAGGCGGAAATAGCAATCACAAACACTTCCGCCGAGCCTATTGAGGCGTGGACGCTTGGCTTCGACAGCAATTTTGACATCAACAATATTTGGAATGCAAAGCTTTTATCCAGTGAGGAACAGAGCTATGTAACCGCTAACCAGCTTTGGACAACCCCTATCAACCCTGGTGCAAGTGCGTCCTTCGGTTTTACTGCGGACAAGTCTGCAACCGAAAATGCCTGGGCTGAGAACTTTACCCTTACAGCAGTAATTGTAGGGGAAAGTTCTCTCGAAAAAGAGCCTGAAATCGACTATGAGTTGGATACCGATTCAGATGGCTTACCCGACTATTATGAAGAAATCATAGGTTCTGACCCAAAAACCGAGCATTCGGATGATGACCAGCTTCCCGATGGATATGAAGCATTGTACCTTGGAACAGACCCTTCAAAATCAGACAGTGATGACAACGTCATTTCTGACGCTGATGAAGATTTTGACACCGATGGTCTGACTAACCTCGAAGAATACAACCTCGGTACAGACCCATTCCTTGAGGACAGCGACTATGATACCCTTTCCGATAAGGATGAAGTAAATATTCATGGCACTAACCCTACAAAGGGCGATACCGACGATGACCTTGTTCCCGATGGTGATGAAGTAAAGCTCGGTCTTGACCCAAACAGTGGCTCAACAAACGGAACTCCCGACAGTGAGCGTACATTTTCACAGATAGTAACAGCCGAGTCGGAAGTGCTTGCAGCAGTAAATGATGATGCAGAAACACCATTTGATGTATCACTTGAAATTACCGCCGCAGGTGTAGCTGAAAGCAATGTTTATGCTCGTGAAAGCGGCTATTCTAACGCTATTGAGAACCCCTCAATTATCGGTATTGCTCCTGAGTTTGTATACACAGACGGACTCGAAGTTGAGGAAGTTACCGTAAAATTTGAGCTTGATGATTCCATCGTTGATAATACGCTGGGCACTTACGTTTCATCGTCAACGGAATTTGAAGGTATAAAGCGTCTTAATGTCTTTATGTTCTTTGAGGACGTCAATATGCTCCTGCCTGTCGAAACTTTCCACGATGAAGCAACAAACACTGTCTACACAACAACAGACAGAATGGGCACATACTGCCTTGTGGATATGGAACTTTTCTTCAACAATCTTGATATTGCTCCATCTGATGATGAAATTGAAGAGGATTACGACATAGAAACACAGGAATTCCTTGACGAGCCTGTTTTTTCAAGCTATAATATAAGCGAGCTGAAGATTAATACGGGTTACACAGACAAAAAAGATAACTTTGATGTTGTTTTCTTGATTGATAGTCGTGATGTTGTATCAGTGAATAAATATGCTGTTATCAAAAAAAATATAATTGAAGCAACAGATACAATATTTATTACCTCACCAAATGCAAGAGTAAAGATTATCGAAATGCTGTCATCTTCCGATACACATAGCTCAAATGGAGCAATAAAGGTTGTGACAAGAGGTGATATCGGAGAAACAATCGATGCAGACAGTGATTACTTCTATAATCTTGATGAAGTTTATTCTGCTTTAGAGTTTGTTACAAATAACAGCTCAAGTGGAAAAAAGGACTGCTTAATTTCTGATGCTGTAAATTATATATATAAAAATTATGGTGAGCGTGAAACTTATGTATTCACTATTGTACAGCCCAAAAAGTTGTTTTATCAAAAAGAAAGCAAAAATGCATATGATTCTTTAGATGAAATAACCAATAATAAACTGCCGATAAATATAAGCACAATTTTTGCAGACAAGCATACATCAAAATACGGATATGCACTTGATATAGCAGCGAAAACAGGCGGTATAACAAACTATACATACGAAAACACCGCTGAATTAATACTTAAGCATATCTATGGTTATACTCCTACTGTTGAGAACGGATATAAAGCTATTACTGCAACAGGATATCAGACAGTTGTGCTTAACAACTCTCTTCAGGAAAATTATGACTGGTATCATAATTCTGCACATTACGATGTGTTCAGGGATACAGATGTTGATGGACTTGCAGACTTTGAGGAAATAATGTTTACAAATGATAAGGGATATTCGCTTATAGATGACAGCGATCCAAATCATGTGAAATTACTGAGTTTTTATGATATACTTGATATAGTTGGAGATAAGCTATTCTATGTAGAAATTGGTTTAGAGCGTTATTGTGATACTACGGGTGAAAAAAACAAATATCCTATGTCCTTGTTAAATGTTCCTGTTTTGCCTATTTATTCTGATCCTATGCAACCGGATGCGGATGGAGATGGCTTACTTGATGGCTCGGCTCAATATGTCAATGGTAAAATAGTTGTTCCAAAAGATTATGAAAGGCTAAAACATAATGGACCTTCCGATGTTAAATCTTTTTGGGATAATCAAATTCAAATGCAGCGAGAAAAAGAATATCAAACCCTATACGGTACAGAAAGTCAACTTGAAAAAGACTTTGAAGAGTTTTTTAAGAAGGTTAATTTTGAAAACAATATAGAATATTGGTGGACATTTTTATATAAAACTAATGAGTTAGACGGTGACTATAAAGGTATATCTGATGTTTTGATAAAAATGTTTGCTAAGGCACCTTTAACAAATATTATAAAAAACACTGAATTTGGTACGGAATGGGGAGCAGCCTTTTTACGATTTAGACGCAGTCAGGATGGTAAGACATATCATGCGAGACCGGATCGTGATTATAAGCAGTGGCAATATTATTTAGGTTATTTTGACTTATATGATAGTGTTTTTCAAAGAGGTACAAATGCATTAAAGAAAAAAGTTTACTATGAATACAATGGGGAACAGTATATTCTTTGGTGCTGGAAAGGCGATTATATGAATTTGGGATTAGGCTCTGAATTTGGTATATATAGGATAGTAAAGGACAACGAATATGAATTATACGATAATTGGAAGTTTGAAGAATTTACTATGGTAGATATAAACCGAAAGATGACTAACAGCACCTATTATTATGATAAAAACATTGCTAACTGGCAACCTGAAGAAAAAGTATGGTGGGCAACAGTATTCAATCCAGCTTATAAAAATAAATATAAGACAGACGTTGAAAACATGCTGGTATTGGGAACAATTGATTTTTCCACAACGGCCGATGATAGGGATATGTATAAAAGCTTCAAGAATGATGTTGTCAATGAAAATGAGAATTATAAAGAAATCAATTATAAAAATATTGAAGCAAACGCGAAAGAACAATTAATTTTTGATGATGACAATCATATGGTTTGGTTAATGTGGTGGGGAGAATAAGTATGAAAAAATTCAAAAAGATTATCTCTGTAATATTATCAAGTGCTGTAGCAATAATATTTTCCTCATGTAGCTTTTCATTTGCAGAAAAAGAACCTGAAAAGTCAAAAGCTGAAATTGTTTTAGGCTATATACAGAAAAAAAATACAGATGCCATTTATGATTTGCTATGCGAAAAATTGCAGAATACGCCTAATATCAAAGAACATATTAAAGAAACTTTTGATTTTATTGATGGAGAAATCATTTCGTATGAAATAAATAATTCATCTGGTAATGCGAAATGGGAAGACGAAAAGACGAAAATTATTTTATATAGTTGTTGTAATCAAATTAAAACAAGTTCTGATAAAGAGTATCAATTGATAATTTCATACTATGATGAAAATGATTTTGAACCTGAATTGGTAGGAGTATACCGTATAGCTATGGTTGAAAAAAAGGAAGAAGGAAATGGCTTTTCAAAAGAATTAAACATCGAATGTCATTGGTGATTAGTTTTCATTTTGCAAATTAATAGTTGAACTTGTATATTTGTAAAATGATTTGATTATGGTGAACACTATAAGTACATCTTAAATTTGCCTTATGTGCAACACTTGCAATCTTTTTCTTTCTTTTGAGTTTACAAATAGCCACTCTTATATAATCGAGAGTGGCTATTTTGATATGTCGAATTTTAAAAATAAGTATAACTAAAACATTTATTAATTGAATTGAAAATAGTGAGGTATTAAAATGAACAAAAAGCTAATATCCAGTTTGCTGACAATAGCAATGGCAATAAATATATTTGCCATAATGCCGTTGAACGCATTTGCGATAGGCAGTAAGAGCGAAGTCTATGAAAAAGACGGCTACACTGTAACATACAGAATCGGCAG
>JAZQBN010000019.1:0-3364 GCA_045545795.1 Oscillospiraceae bacterium | reverse complement strand
CTGACTTACCCCTCGTCTAATTGCTCTTTCCAAATCAAAGAAACTCATAACTTATGCCTCCTTTATATATAGGTAATTTTTGCCTCATAATTTTTCTCCGCACTGCGGACAGTATTCGGTGTCATCCTTTACAACCGTGTCACAGCTTTTACAAAACTTGTGTCTTTCCTTATATTCCTGAAACATATTCTTTTCAGGAAGCTTTGCACCGCACTCTATGCAGAAGCTTTCTGTTGAAGGTGATGCGCGTCCGCAGGATTTGCAAACCTTCAGTCTTTTCATAGCACGGGGACCGAAACCGTATTCGTCCATACTTTCCTGCCGTACCTGTTCCGCTATAATCAGTCTCATTCTTCATACCTCCTCATAGCGCAGAGCCGAGCCACAGCTTGTGCAAAATGTATCAGATATTGAGACCTTGCTTCCGCAATGCCTGCAAAACTTCGGCGGGTTCTCCCAAGGGGAGCAGTCAACACACATAAAAGTATCTGCGTTATACATTGCATCGCATGCGCACCGTCCGCATTTTTCGCATCTGCTGATTTCCGGCTTTGCAATTTCCCATGCTCTTTTTAATCTTTCCTCCGGTGTGCCGCCCACGATCGGTTCGGTTAGAAAAACTCTCGCTCCCGATAAATCGCAGAAAAAGCTGTACCGATTTCCGTTTATGATTTTATAAGAAGCAATTTTCTCCGGCATACGCATCCTCCTTTCAGAAAATTTTTTCTCAGAAAAGTAACAAATTTTTCTAAATTATTGAATTATTCAACATTATCTGATATAATATAAATAATCAGAATCGGTAAGGTGCATCGGAAAATGATTTTTTGATGTACTTTACAAGCTCAATTATACATATTTTTTTGCCTTTGTCCTCACCCCAAAATGCCAAAAAGATGGGAAAAATCAAAAAAAATTAAAAAATTTTTCTCAAAAGGGTGAGAAAAAGGGTGGGAAATTAGAAAAATTTGGTAAAGGGGACATATTTTTATGCGAAAATTAACGGCACTCATTCTCACGGGAATTTTAATCACATTTTCACTTGTCGGCTGCGGTCAAAATACAAGACTTAATCCAAGCAGCCCGACGACCTTATCCATCTGGCATGTTTACGGAAATCAATCCGAGTCGCCGTTTAACGATGCAATAGATGAATTTAATTCAACTGTCGGCAAGGAAAAGGGTGTTTTTGTTTCCGTAACCTCTATGGTTGATTCCGATTCCATTGACCAGCACCTTTTTGACGCTGCAAAGGGTACACCGGGCAGCGGTGATTTTCCCGATTTGTTTACTGCATATCCGAGAGTTGCCGAGGGTATAGGTGAAGAATTGCTTACAGACTGGAACGAAATATATTCCGAGGAGGAGCTTTCGGTCTTTGTTGATGACTTTCTTGCGGAGGGCAATATTTCGGGCAGACAGCTCACGCTTCCCATTGCCAAATCGACAGAGCTTCTTTTTGTAAACAAAACCTTATTTGACCGTTTTGCAAATGAAAGCAGTTTTTCAGTCAAGGACTTTGAAACCTTTGACGGTCTTTTTGAAATGGCATCCGCCTATTATGAATGGTCGGGCGGCAAGGATTTATTCCAGTATGATGATTTCTACAACTATTTCCTTATCAATGTTGCCGCAAAGGGTGACGAGCTTATCAAAAACGGCAAGGTAAACTGCGATACCAACGAATTTAAGGATGTTTTTTATGCGATTGCCGAGCCCGGAATTGAAGGCGGTATAAGCCTTTATGATAATTTCGGAAGCGATCTTTGGAAAACAGGCGATATTATATCCTACATCGGTTCGTCTGCCGGTATTCTTTATACCCGTGATGATGTAACCTATCCTGACAACAGCGTGGAAAAGATTGAGCTGTCGGTTCTTGCATATCCTGTTTTTGAGGGTGCTGCACCTACCGTTATGCAAAGGGGTGTAACGCTCTTTGCTCATAAAACAGACGATGCAAAGAAAAACAAGGCAATGGAAATATTTGTTGATTTCCTTGCAGAAAAGGACAATAACATTGAATTTGCCTCTGCATCGGGCTATATTCCGGGAACAGACGAAGCCTTTGAAGGACTTTTTACAAATCTTGAAGGTGTGGAAAATCCCAAATACCGTATGCTTTATGAGGCTGTAAGCGATATGTACGGCAAATATACCTTTAAGCCGCTTCCCGTATTTGAAAATTCTTCTGCCGTTCAAAAGGAATTTGACGGCAATGTTACCAATATACTTTCAAAGGCACGGGCAGAATATCAGGCGAGAGTGTCCGCAGGCGAGGATAAAAACACCGTTTTACCGGAGCTTTGTGAAAAGGCGCTCAATGAACTAAAAAGCAAGTATTAAAGGATAAGGAGGAGCAGAAATGAAGCTGCCGCAGATTAAAGCCACTTTGGCGGAAATAAAAAACAGCGGTCTTTCTATGAAAAAGAGACTCGCTGTGTATATTGCTGTGCTTTTGATGCTGTTCCTTGTTGTTATCGGGATTGCACTGAATTTTTTAGGCATTCTCAATATTACGCCGTTTCGTCTGAGAGAAACCTTTCATCGGGAGCTTAAAGAAACGAACTACCGTGCAGAAGCCTCTATTGATACAAATGCTGCTCATGCAATTCTGTTTGCAGAGCATCTTTCTAAGGAAACAGAGCATTATCTTGCCGCAAAAAACATAAGCTTTGAAGCTTTGGAAAACAATGCGGCGCTGATTGACGGGCTTGAGGCAGAGGTTTACAATATTGTAGCTGCAAATATGCAGTATGCCGATTGCAGCGGTGCATTCTTTATGCTTAACACGACAGTAAACAGTAAGCTTCCCGAAAAATACCACAGCGGCATTTACCTGAAGTTTTCCTATCTTCACTCAAACAGTATGATAAACCACAAAACATCAATGCTCTACGGCTCGTCTGCCGTTGCAAAGGAATATGGTGCGGATTATTACAACGAATGGCACTTAGAGATGCCGGAGGGCATTTATCACGAGCTTGATGATGTGTTTCATGTTTCAAAGGCAGACTTTAATGACAGCTATGTGCTGACGGGTGTATATCAGATTCCCGGCACGTGGGAAAATGTGAGGTTTTTATGTGTTCCCGTGTTTGACACAAGCGACAAGCTTATCGGTGTATGCGGCTTTGAAATCTCAAGCCTTTATTTCAGCCTGACCTACGAAACACATAATGACGAGTTTGACAACATCATTCACGGTTTATTTACAGAGAGCGAGAAGGATTCATATACCGGGCAGATGTCCGTCAATCATTCGGGGTATTCTCCGTCCGACACAGGCGTAATGACAATAAAGAAGGGCAAAAATCTTGACACCTTTACATACGGAAACGAAACCTTTATCGGTAAGTACGGA
>JAZQBN010000018.1:0-32146 GCA_045545795.1 Oscillospiraceae bacterium | reverse complement strand
CTTTTAAATGTGTTTTCTTCTGACAGGAAGCCTTTATTAACAAGTTCATCAATCACATCTTTATCTGCGTTATTAACAGCTGATATATCACTTGTTATTTTGTCTAACCATATTAATGCTTTTTGAGATAACTCATTTTCTGAATTTTGTTTATCAGACAGCATATATTTTGTCATTAAATTTACACCCAGACCTATAGGAATGAGGGTTTTGAATGCATCAAAATATGTGCATAATGTTGTATTTCTTATCCATAGCAGCAAATCAATCATTTCTTCATTTAACAATGATTGTCTGTCAATTATGGAACTGATTGGCTTAAATTTGCTTAAATCTTCATTTGTTACTTCATCAATTCGAATAACAACTGCAATTCTCTTTCTGTTTCCTTTTCCAAAAGGAACGAGAACCCTTGCACCGACAGCTACTTCATTTTCCATTTCAATCGGAATTATATATTGATATCTTCTATCATAACCGAATGTGGTTGAACTAACTGCAACAGCAGCCAAATGCTTAATTGTAAGCAAACTTATTCCTCCAGATTATTAGTCTTTAACAGAACGAAGCGAAGCATCTTCAATAAATGTATACTTTCTGCTTGCAAATTCTTCTACAGCAGTCTTTACAGGCTTTTCTTCAAGAGTTTCATTATTTGTGTAAAGGTCATCTGCAATTTCTCTTGCACGCTTTGCAACAGCAAGTACAACAGAATAATAACTTTCATTTTTAGTAGCAATCTGGTTAAGTGATGGTCTAAGCATTTTCTAACACCTCATCAATAATATTGTTTGAATTTTTAAGATTAAGTTCTTCTGCTCTGATTATAGCAAGTAAATCATCAACAGCTATTGATAACTCGCCATTAACCAAAGCGTAATCATATTTATATGCTTGTTTAATTTCTCCTGTAGCCTCATTCAAGCGTTTTTCTATAACATCATCGCTTTCTGTGCCTCTTTTGTTAAGGCGTCTGCGAAGCTCTTTGAGTGAAGGCGGCAGGATAAAGATAAACTTTGCTTCAGGACATTTTTCCTTAATTTTCATTGCACCCTGAACTTCGATTTCGAGAATAACGTGCTTACCCTGTTCAAGCATATCTTCGACAGGTTTTCTTGGTGTCCCATAATAATTGTCACAATATGAAGCGTACTCAAGCATACCGTCATTTTCAATCAATTCCTCGAATTTATCCTTTGTAAGGAAATGATAATTCACACCATCGATTTCTCCGGGTCTTGCGTTTCTCGTAGTAGCAGAAATGGAATAAAAGAATTTTTCATCTTTAAGTATTTCTGCTAAAATAGTTCCTTTTCCACATCCCGAAGGACCGGATACAACAATAAGTAACCCTTTACTCATCATCAGGTACCTCCTCATCATTAAGTCTTCTTGCAACAGTCTCCGGCTGAACAGCTGATAATATCACATGGTCACTGTCCATAATAATTACAGCACGGGTTCGCCTTCCGTAAGTTGCATCAATAAGCAGACCTTTTTCTTTAGCATCTTGAATAATACGTTTTATAGGTGCTGACTCGGGACTTACAATTGTAATTAATCGGCTTGCATTAATCATATTTCCGAAACCAATACTAATCAGCTTCATACAAACCTCCGATTATTCAATATTCTGAATTTGCTCTCTTATTTTTTCAATTTCAGATTTTAATTCAACAACAATACGAGTAATTTCAACATCCTGTGCCTTTGAACCAATAGTATTGCTTTCACGATTAAATTCCTGAATTAAGAAATCAAGCTTTCTGCCAACTGATTCAGTTGAGTCAAGAAGCTCTGTAAACTGATGAATGTGACTTTTCAGACGTACGGTTTCTTCATCGACAGCGGTTTTTTCCGAAAAAATAGCAGCTTCTGTAAGGATACGCTGTTCATCAATTTTCTTATCATTAAGTATTTCTGAAATCTTGTTGTATAAACGTTCTCGATATGCTTCTGTCACAAGCGGTGAACGTTTTTCAACTTTTTCTACCAATTCACTGATGTATGCAAGTCGTGATTTGATGTCATCTTTCATTTTTTGACCTTCTGTTTCGCGCATTGAAACAAAGTTATTAAGTGCTTCATCAGCTACAGTTTTAACAAGGTTCCATATCACTTCTTCATCTTCCGTTGTTTTTACAACATTAAAGATATCAGGAAGTCTTATAAGCTGGGATAAAGCAAGGTCATCAGTAAGTCCAATTGTCTCGTTGGCTTTTCTCAAAGCGTCAATGTATCCGACAGCAATGGACTGATTTACCTCAATCTGAGCATCCTTACCTTCGATGTTGAAAATAGTTACACCAACGTCAACTTTTCCTCTTGAAACTTTATTCTGAACAAAAGATTTAAGCTTTTCTTCAAGGTATCCATAAGCTCTTGGGACTCTTGCTGAAAACTCAAAATATCTATGATTAACAGATTTGATTTCAACAGTAATTTCTCTGCCATCAATAATTTGCTGTCCGCGTCCATAGCCTGTCATACTCTTAATCATGTGCGGTTACCCTTTCTGCAAAATTGCATATATTAAGTATTAACACTTATTTTTAATTATATCATTTTTTACAGGAAAAATCAAGCCTTTTACAATAAAAAAGAGCCGTAAACGGCTCTTTTTAACTATTTGATTAAACCAAATGCACCTTGTTTTCAGCATCAGCATGGGCACTGTCAACACCATACTTCAAATCACGTCTTTTAGCGAAGAATTTTGGTGCAACCTGTGGGAACATAGCATAGCTGAGTACATCTTCTTCCTGTTCAACCCATTCAGAAGCTTCTTCCTTAAGCTTGTCAAGTTCCGGATTGAGGAGGTCAGCAGGACGGCAAGTGATAGGTTCTTCACCCTTGAGAATCATCTTGCTGAATTCAGGAGAAATTTCGGAAGGTGTCTTTCCGTACTCACCCTTAACAAGTGCTTTAAATTCCTTAGTTACAGTCTTATAGCGTTCACCTGTAATAACATTGAATACTGCCTGAGTACCAACAATCTGAGATGTCGGTGTAACAAGAGGCGGATAACCGGAATCCTTACGAACATTAGGAACTTCCTTAAGAACCTCTGTAAGCTGATCTTCCTTTCCTGCCTGCTTAAGCTGAGAAAGAAGATTGGAAAGCATACCACCGGGAACCTGATAAATAAGTGCATTTGCGTCGACAGCAAGCATCTTAGGGTCAAGAAGACCACTGTCAATATACTTCTTGCGGAGTCCCATAAAATAATCTCTTACTTCAGTAAGAAGAACAAGATCAAGACCTGTATCGTATTCAGTGCCCTGAAGTGCTGCAACCATAGATTCTGTTGGTGCGTGAGATGTACCGAGAGCAAGGGGTGACATAGCTGTATCAATCATATCTGCACCGCTTTCAATACCCTTAAGCAGACACATAGAAGCAAGACCTGAGGTATAGTGTGTATGAAGCTGAACAGGGATTTTTACAGCTTCCTTAATAGCCTTTGTAAGTTCAGCAGTTTTGTAAGGAGTAAGAAGTGCAGCCATATCCTTGATACAAATAGAATCAGCACCCTCAGCTTCAATCTGCTTGCAGTAATTCACATAATAATCAGTTGTGAACACATCGCCAAGTGTATAGGAAATAGCAACCTGAGCGTGTGCACCTTCCTTCTTAGCTGCAGCAATAGCTGTTTTAAGGTTTCTGATATCGTTAAGTGCATCAAAAATACGGATAATATCAATGCCGTTAGCTACAGATTTCTGCACAAAATATTCAAGCACGTCATCTGCATAATGACGGTAACCAAGCATATTCTGACCTCTGAAAAGCATCTGAAGCTTTGTGTTAGGCATTTCCTTTCTGATTATACGAAGTCTTTCCCATGGGTCTTCATTAAGAAAACGGAGACAGGAGTCAAATGTTGCACCGCCCCATACTTCAGCGGAATAGAAGCCTACCTTGTCCATTGTGGAAAGAATCGGACGCATTTCGTCCATTGTCATTCTTGTAGCAAGAAGTGACTGGTGAGCATCACGGAGGACGGTTTCAGTAACTTTAATTTTAGCCATCTTAATCAACCTTTCGTAAGATTACTGGATAGAAGCAAGTACATCGTTGGAGTTTACAGAATCGCCCTTCTTTACATTGATAGCAGCGACTTTACCTGCAACAGGTGCAACAATATCGTTTTCCATTTTCATAGCTTCAAGAATCATAAGTACCTGACCTTCGGATACTGTATCACCAACATTAACCTTAACATCAAGAATTGTACCCGGCATTGGTGCGTTAACAGTTGTACCGCCTGTTACAGCAGCCGGTGCAGCAGGTGTAGCGGCAGGAGCCGGAGCAGCTGTCTGTGCAGGAGCTGGGGCTGCAGCTGGAGCGGATGCAACAGGTGCTCCACCTGTTACTTCTTCAACAGCTACATCATAAGCTTTACCGTTTACAGTAATATTAAATCTTTTCATAATTATATACCACCATTCATATATTTTATAATTTATTTAACTTGATTAGAAAGGCATATTGCTGTGCTTCTTAGGAAGTCGCTTTGTCATTCTCTTTCCTGCCATAACTTCAAGAACAGCCTGTACCTTTGTACGAGCTTCTTCAGCAGTAATAATATCGTCTACACAGTTCTTTGCTGCAGCATCAAATGCAGAAGCATTTTCATCCGCATATTGAGCAGCGAGCTTATTTCTCTCAGCAGTAAGGTCAGAAGCACCCTTAAGCTTATCGTGCCACAGAAATTCAACTGCTGTAACCGGTGCTACAGGAGAAATAACAGCATCTGCATAAGCATATGTTACATCTGCATTGCCTGCACCGAAAGCAGCCATTGCCGCACCGTAAGCCTTGCCTGTAACCAAAGAAATCTTAAGAGTTGTAGCTTCTGCATAAGCATTAGCCAGCTTAGCCATATCACGAACGCAAGTGTCGTTATCAAAGCCTTCTGTATCAATAATAGTAAGCACAGGAACAGTAAATGCATCACATGTTCTTACAAATCTTGCAAGCTTTACACAGTCATCGGAAGTAAGCTTGTCCGCAGTCTTGTTTGTAGCAGCAATACCTACAGCAGAACCACCGATTGTTGCTATAGCTGTGTATGCAGCTGTACCAAATCCGTCAGAAAGTTCAACTATGCTGTCTGAATCTGCAATTGCTTCTGCTATATCAGCAGCTGAACCGTTTGCAGCTTTACCTGTTGCAGCAAATTCAAACATAGGAATTGCAGAAATGTTGTTTGCAGGAAGCATAGCAATAAGCTTCTTAACAGCTTCCATAGCTTTCTTATCATCCTTTGCAGAAAGAGCAGCTGTACCGTTTGCTACAGCATCTTCACCCTTTACTTCCTTGCCGACAGTTGTATAAAGTTCAGCATCTTCAGTTACAACAACAAAATCAGCAGAGCAGGCAACCATAGCGGCACTTCCTGCACAAGTACCTGCAATAACAGATACCTGAGGAACAACACCTGAAAGATTGTTAGTCCACATAAGCATATCGCTGTAAGCCTTAATTGCTTCTGCACCATCATCAATGAATGCACCGTTTGAATCATAGATGCCGACAACAGGTACACCTGTTCTTGATGCAAGGTCATACATCTTGCAGATTTTAGCAGCGTGCTGCTTACTTACAGCACCACCCTTTACGGATTTATCCTGAGAAAAAGCATACACAGGATTTCCGTCTACATAGCCGTATGCGGTTACAACACCTGCATAATCCTCACCATTCTTGACACCTGCGTCAATTTCGGTATACATTCCTTCATCAAATAAATTCGCAAGTCTTTCCTTAGCCTTGCTGCTATTTGATGAAGCAGCTTTGTACGCTTCAAACTTAGCCTTCTGGCTTTCAGTCAACATAAATGTTCCTCCGTTCAATATTCAAAATATTCCATTATATTATACAACATTTTTTTAGAATTTACAAGGTAAAAACGACATATTTTTGTATATTTTCAAAAAATTCATATTTACTTGTCACCCATTGCACTTCTCAATGCTCTCAATTCTTCAGACGAAAGCTCTCTGTAAGTGCCCGGTTTAAGCATTCCAAGCTTAACAGGACCAATTGCTGTTCTTTTCAGACGTGCAACCTCAAGTCCGACAGCTTCACACATTTTTCTTACCTGACGGTTTCTGCCTTCGCGGATTACAATCTGCAGCACTACCCTGCCTTGCTCCTGTGTAAGTACAGTTACATTGGCAGGAAGTGTTTTTCTGTCATCAATTACAACGCCTTCCGAAAGCTGAACAAGCTGTTCATCTGTAATTCCGGGACGTACCGTTACACGATATGTTTTGGAAACGTGACGACTTGGGTGCATAATATCATTGGCAAACTTACCATCATTCGTAAAAAGAAGCAAACCTTCCGAATTTCTGTCAAGACGTCCTATCGGATAAACTCTTTCTGGAAAATCTTCAAGGAGCTCGGTTACACAGCGTCTGTCCAATTCATCAGACATAGTTGTAACATATCCTCTCGGCTTGTTAAGCATAATATAATATTTTTCCCTTTTCTTAGAAAGATAAATACGTTCACCGTCAACACTGATTACATCCTTTAAAGTTGCTCCGTCTCCGATTGATGCAACACGACCGTTAACTTTAACTTTACCTTGTTTTATATATTCCTCCGCTTTTCTTCTGGAACATAATCCGCTTTCAGCTATAAGTTTTTGAAGTCTGATTTTTTCCACAACGCTTCTCCTTTTTAAATCATTCTTTTTATGCAATCAATAATTTTTTCGAATAATGATGGTTTGTATTTACAAACCACCGCTTCACAATTTTCCTGTGAAACCAATTCTGTAGAAAAAATCAACTCATTACCTGTGTAAAAATTAATTCTCCCTACCTTTTGACCTGCTGTAACAGGTGCATATATAAATTTATCAAGTATAACTTCCGATGAAATATCAATTTTTTCCCCATTGATTATAGTATATTTCGGAGTTTCAACAGGTGCAACAGCTATCTCTGATTTATTTCCTCCTGCTACTTCTGCAGCTAAATTTGAATAATCATACTCGATTTTCTCTGATTTTGTTACAGAAAAGCCATAATCATACAGCTTGATATGGTCATTCCAATCATTAGGTGCATTGAGAGTTACACAAATAATTGAAACCCCATCTTTTTCTGCTGCTGAAACAAGACAGCGTCCTGCTTCATCGGTAAAGCCTGTCTTTACTCCAATACAATAATCATACATATATAACAGCTTGTTGGTATTGACAAGCCATCTTTCATATGGTGGATTTCCGAATTCCGTTTTAGTTCTCTGTGTACCGCAGATTTCTTTGAACACTTCATTTTTCAGTGCCTCTCTTGCAAGAAGCGCCATATCATATGCTGTTGAATAATGATTGTCATCGTGCAAACCTGATGGTGTAACAAAATTTGTATTCTTCAAACCTATTTTTGCAGCACGCTCATTCATCATAATTGCGAAATTTTCAATATCACCGGCAAGAAGAACAGCAGTCTGATTTGCCGCATCATTCCCGGATGGAAGCATCATTCCATAACAAAGTGCAAGCTTGGTTACTATATCATCTTCACATAATCCCATTGAAGAACCCTCAACCTTAATTGCTTCGTTGTCAACCTTGAATTTTTCTTCAAGGTTTCCGCTTTCCAAAAGCAAAAATGTTGTCATTATTTTAGTTGTACTTGCCATAGGACGCTTTTCACTTTCGTTATGTGAAGCAATTATCCTTCCTGATTTTGCCTCCATAAGGATATATGACTCAGCGGATATACCTCCTATTGAAACAGCGTTAACATCAAAAGGAGTATAAAAAATCATTGCAATTGCTAAAAAAAGAGAAATAAAACCGTATTTCATACAAACCTCCATATAATATCACAATTCTATGATATTAATATGGAGTTTGAAGTTAAAATATATCAGAAATCAAAACCTTCTGTATTAATTTCTACTTTTTCAATTTCAGGTTCAACAGTGGTTGGAATTTCAGCATCAACAGTATCTGTTGTTTCTTCACCATTCTTTTTCTTTGAAAACATTGTCTGGATTTTTGTGAAAAGTTCAGGGACTGCACTTACAATAGCATTTGCAGGAGAATTACCTGAACCAAGTTCAAGAAGCTTTACTTCTCCATTGGCAATTACAATAAAAGCCAATGGCTGTATTGACATACCTGCACCGCTTCCGCCGCCGAAAAGCTCCTTATCATTTTTTGAAGGCAGGTCTGAACCGCCTGCAGCAAATCCGTATGAAATTTTTGAAACAGGGATAATAGTAATATTGCCATCGATTTTTATCGGGTCACCGATAATAGTGTCTGCATCGGAAAGTTCATGAATTTTTCCGATTGATGATGCAATTAAATCTTTTACTTTTGTATCCATAATTATTCTCCTTTACATTGAAACAACCTTTTTATTTGAAGATTGTTCCTTATTGTTTTTTCCTATAAGCTTTTTGATGTTTATTAACAAACCGAATAATATTCCGAACGCTGCACAAAGAATTGTTGCAGGTCTGACTGTAACTTTTGCCGAAATATCATACACAGATTTTTCAGCATCAAAATCACATATAATATCAACAGTTTTAATTGTTACGGTAAAAAATGTTCTGATAAAATTAAGCAGATTATACACAGCTGCATTTATTTTCCCATAGTTTACAGCTGCATTGCAGGCATCCTCATCAGTAATCAGAAAATCAATCATAAGGTTTTCAATATATATATGCTTAAAAATATGTGCCAGCCATTTTTTAGAAACAGACCAGATTATTCTTACTTTTTCAAAAATGTCAACTATTTTATCTATTTTCTTGGAAATAGGTTCATTGTTTTTTTTCTTCTTTTCATCGGCTGTCTTATCTTCACTCGCATTTTCGGAATTCACCTTATCAGTATTTTCCTCGTCAGGCTGTTCGGTCACTTCCTGTGTATCTTTCTGTACATCTTCACCGATTTCATTATCAGTTTGAATATTTTCAAGAGATTTATTTTTCTTTTTTTTATTTTTCCTTTTTTTACCTTTTTTCTTTTTTTCCTTAAGCGGGAACACTGTAAAGCATAAATACTTTACCTTCAAATCAAAAATTCCGCCAAGATAACTGATTTCCGCTTTAATTTTCATATTCAGAAAAAAGGCAAATACTAAAATAATACTAAAAGCAACTATAAATGCTGTCAATATTTACCCTCCTTCAAATATAACTATTCACTATCAGCATTTTCAGATACCTTATCTTCCTTTGATATCAAAATTTCATCAAAGCTTACCTGTCCCTCTGAATTAGGAAGTGCAGGCATATCATCAAGGGATGAAAGCTGGAAGCATCTTAAAAATGCAGAAGTTGTTTTATAAGCAATTGGCTTTCCGGGAACATCAAGTCTTCCTGCTTCTTCAAGAAGATTTTTTTCAACCAGTGAGTTAACAACACTTGAACTGTCCACACCTCTTATATGCTCAACAAACCCTTTTGTAACAGGTTGATTATAGGCAATTATAGTAAGCACTTCCATAGCCGCAGGAGAAAGCGGTGTATTTTTCTTTGTTTCCATAGCTGCACGAATATATTCGATATATTCTGCCTTTGCTGCAAGTTGATAACAGGAACCCAGCTTGAGAACCGTGAGTGCACTTTCAGCAGACTCATATCTGTCCATAAGAAGCTGAATAAGCTTAACCAAGGTTTCGTGTTCAATTCCTGCCGCTGCGGAAAGCTTTTCAGCTTCAATAGGTTCACCGTGAGCAAAAAGTATTGCTTCTATTACAGAAACACCTTCATTTATTTTCATTGGTAAGATACCTCCGTATCCGTAAATTCTGTCGTTTCATCTGTTCTGCGTTTTTTATTGAATGTAATAATCGTATTATCATTATTCAGCCAAATTCTTCCTGATTTAGTAAGCTCAAGTATCGCAAGAAACGTTGCAACACGCTCGGAACGATTAGTCATTCCTTCAAAAAGTCCGTCCATCATACAGCTTCCTGATTTATATAATTGACGCAAAACATAAATAATTTTTGATGTTACAGAAACAATTTTTTTCTTGACGATAGTATTGAACGCTTCTGTTCGTATTTTTTCATTCTGAGGCTTCACCTGAATTTTAAGATATGCATTAAGTAATTCCTGCGGCTCGTGAGTAAGAGTATAGGTATTATCAAATTCAATTTTCAGTGGATTTCTTACGGAGTAGACATTACCCATATAGCGTTCCTTCATAAGCTCAGCAGCTTTTTTACAGAGAGAATACTCGATAAGCTTGCCTTGAAGTTCTTTTTTCAACTGTTCTGCTTCTTCGTGCTGTGGAAGAAGGGACACCGTCTTAATATAGACAAGACGTGCCGCCATTTCAAGGAATTCCCCTGCTATCTCCATATTCTGTTCAGACATTCTGTCAATATACTCCATATATTGGTCAAGCAATGTGACAATAGGAATATCATTGATATTAAGCTTATGCTTTGAAATCAGGTGCAGAAGCAGGTCAAGCGGACCTTCAAAGATTTCAAGCTTAAACGACATTTGTTCCATTTAATTAACTCCAAATTATATAAATAACATATCTACCCAACTTGATAGAAAATTCATAATTTCAACTGTTTTCAAACGCATAAAATAAAGCGGTGTATCAAGCAAGCCAAGCCATATTATTGCAAAAAGAATAATGAAAATGATATTTTCATATTTCATAATCTTGAAATAAAGCTTTTCAGGCAGAATTAATAGCAAAATTCTTGAACCGTCCAGCGGCGGAACAGGAATAAGGTTGAACACAGCCAGACCTACATTGATAAGCATTGCATTTATACAGATTATTGAAAGTTCTTCACTTGTTTCGGTGTACAAAAGAATTTTTGACAAAATTATTGCGATATAGGCAAGGATAAGGTTTGAAACAGGACCTGCCAATGAAGAAAGTGCCATACCAAGTTTTCGCTTCTTGAAATTATTGGGATTTATAGGTACAGGCTTAGCCCAGCCGAAGCCTGCAAAAAGCATAAGAATTGTTCCAAACAAATCAAGATGTTTTAACGGATTAAGTGTAATTCTGCCCTGCTTTTCGGCTGTATCATCGCCAAGCCACTTTGCCACAAGTGCGTGGGCACATTCGTGTATAGGGAAAGCAATAAGCAGAATTATTCCGTGGATAAGTATTTCGGTTATTCGTTCGGTAGAGAACATGATTAAATATGTATGCCCCTTTCGGATATAATTACAATTATATTTAATATACCATATTCTTCACAAAATTACAAGGTAAAAACTCAATTTTTAGCCGCATTTCCAAAAATAATTTGAAATTTCAAACTTTTTTTCAAAAAAGGCTTGCAATTAGGAAAGTTTTGTGATAAAATAGTAGCGTTGACTTTATAAATGATATTGAAAAGGAGGTGTAACCCCATGGCAAAGTGCGATATTTGCGGAAAGGGTGTTACTTTCGGTATAAAGGTTTCCCACTCACATCACCGTTCCAACAGAACTTGGAAGCCAAACGTTAAGCGTGTAAAGGCTATTGTAAACGGTACTCCTAAGCATATCTATGTATGCACAAGATGTCTCCGTTCCGGCAAGGTTACAAGAGCTGTATAATTTACCGTATATGTACACAACAAACGGCACTGATTTTTCAGTTGCCGTTTTTCTTTTTTATACTTCCCTGATGTTTATAAAAGTTTGACCCGAGAATATAGTTTCTCGGGTCAATTTTATGGTATTATAACAATTCTCTGTATTCAGGATGTGTATTAAGCCACATTTCAAATATTCTGTTTATTTCCCTATCATATTCTTTTCTGAATACGATGGCTTCCATAGCTTTTTTTCTATGTTCATAATCATAGTCCATAGCATCAAGAATTTGAAACATAACCCAACCTCTTACATTATCATTTTCGTGATAGAGTAATCGAAAAAAGTCTTCCTTTAACTCAGGGAAGTCTGTATTTATCTTAATTGCAATATTTCTCAATTTATCGGCTAAGCGGTTATGTTTTCTAACTATTGAATTTAATTCTAATTTAGTCATTTTGCCAGTACATTTTACTTTATCTACCTGTTCCATTTCTAATGCGGCTTTTATATATTTAGAAATCAAATCCATAAAACTCACCTATTATTACATAAATTATTTCACATCAGAAAGCGTAATACCATTCTCACCAAGCGGAATTTCGTGGTCAAGTCCAACAAACTTGCCGTTCTGCTGCCAGAGAACTTCCTTTACAAAGGCATATTTGTCCTCGTCCCAAGTTGTGAAGTCATCAAGAACAAGTCCGCCTGTGTCGCCTGAGTTGGAATTGAAGCACCAGAACGTATGGTTTATTTTGTTTTCCTTGATAAGCTGACGGAGGTAGGTCATCCACTTGAGGTTAGGGTCACGCATAAAACCGCCCCACTCACCTATCAGCAATGGTGCAATGTCCTGTTCCTGAATATAAAACCAGTTATCGTACCAACAATCTTCATAGAGGCTGTCAAAAGTATATCCGCCCTTGAACCAAGGTTGTTCGTAAACAGTTGGTCCATAGTCATGTGGTGAATAAACAAGCTTATTCTGATATTTGCCAAGGTCAACAGGGTTATCCTTTACGCCACGTAGGTTACCGCCCCACCAAGTACAATAATAGTCACCCATATTGGTTGAGGAGAAATCGCCGTTGGATTTTATATCCTTAGGATAGATTTCGATACCTTCTACCATTACAAGAACATTAGGATTTTTGCTAAGTACGGCATTTGCTGCCTTTTCAGCAATATACTTCCAGTTGTCAGAGTCCTTGGAGTCATCCCATTTAGCTCTTGGAGACTCGTTTGCCTTGCCGTGCGGCTCGTTTTTAAGGTCGTAAGCAATGATTGTATCGTCATTTTTATACCGTGCAGACATCCAGGAAAGTGAATCAAGGAAATCCTGTTCGGTAATGTTGCCATCTGCCCAAATTGGCTTCATATGTCCCATAGCGTCGGTTTTAGCACTATGAATATCAATCATAATCTTGATACCGTTAGCACGGCACTGACCTACTACATAATCGAAAATTTCAAGGCTGTTCATACCTACAAGGTATGAGTTGGTTGCCTGATTGAAGTTAGCATTAGGATAACTTCCATTAGACCAACTCTTGATAAGTTCAGTCGAAATCGGAATTCTGAGTAGATTGAAGCCTCTGTCAGCGATTGCTGAAATAGATGTATTCAAGTCACAAGCCCAAAGACCATCAAAAGTGTTTGTACCTGTATTGTAGCCAAACCAGTTGATACCTGTGAGCCAAACTTCCTTGCCGTCTTTGTCAAGAATTTTGCTTCCGTCTGTATGAAGCCAGTCATCTGTAGTCGGTGCAGGTACATCCTTAGCCTGCTTGATTTCAGGATTATTATTTCCGACAGAACCGCTATTGGAATTATTATCACTATTAGAATTACTATTTGAAGAGCCTGTGACTGTAGTTGTACCATACTTTACAGTTGCATCGGAAGCATTAATATTACCTGCATTGCACAAAATCATACCGAATGTGCCTTCACTGCCACTGTCGATTTTGGAATTGTACTCAACAGGGGTAACTGTAAGTGTTCCACCCTTTACATCTATTTCGCAGTTCCAGAACTGGTCAACACTTACACCTGATGCAGCTTTGATTGTAACCATCCAGCTGCCGATTGCTTTATCGGAATTATTTTTTACAATACCGTCAAGCTGAGTAAATTTATCGCTCCCGTTGTCCCAGCTGTTTGCAGAATTAAGTTCAAGTATAATATCATTGCTTGAAGTCTGCTTCTCGGTTGAGGCAGGCTTTTTATCTGATGTTTGATTTTTATCTTCTTTGTTTGCTGTTGAGGCTTCGGTTACTGTTTCTGTTTCGATTGATTTTTCAGTTACAGCTTCCGTTATTGCAGTTTCGGGTGTATGTTCAGCACCTACAGCACCATTTCCTCCATATGGGTCATAATCATCTGCAAACGGGTCATAGTCATCTTCAAAAAAATTTACGGATACAGTTTCTTCTTTTTCTGTTTCATCGGCATTTTTAATTGTTTCAGTCACTGAAGCAGTTGATGTTGAGTCTGTTACAGCCTCAGCAGTATCATTTCCACAAGAAGAAAATGCTGATAAAATCATTACTGCTGATAAAAGCAATGCTAACCTTTTTTTCATATGTATTCTCCCTTCAGTCAATAGTCCAGTCAATCGGTGCAATACCGTGATTTATTAGAAAATCGTTTGTTTTTGAAAAATGCTTGCATCCGAAAAATCCATTGAATGCTGACAACGGACTCGGATGTGCAGCCTGTAAAATAAGATGCTTCGGATTAGTTATAAGCTTCATTTTCTGCTTGGCATTATTGCCCCAAAGAATAAAAACTATAGGCTGCTCACGGTTATTAAGCAGTTCAATCACCCTGTCAGTAAATATTTCCCAGCCCATATTACGATGAGAGTTAGCCTGTCCGCCTCTTACCGTCAGCACGGCATTCATCATAAGCACACCGTTATCTGCCCATTTTTTCAGATAGCCGTGGTTTGCGGGCGGAATACCTAAATCCGAATAAAGTTCCTTGTACATATTCTGGAGCGATGGCGGAATTGCTATTCCTTTTTGTACAGAGAAGCAAAGCCCGTGAGCTTGTCCCGGACCGTGATAAGGGTCCTGACCGATAATAACAGCCTTTACATCAGAATATGACGTATACTTCAAAGCATTGAAAATATCGTACATATTAGGGTATATCTGATATGTAAAGTACTCTTTTTTTAGAAATTCACGCAATTTAAGATAATATTCTTTTTCAAATTCATCTTTGAGAAGTTCATCCCACTCATTTCCTATATTAACCATTTATATACCTTCCCTGTTTCTAATCTGTACAAATGCTGCATCAAGAAGTGCAATGGTATCATTCCATCTTACATCAGATGTTTCTGCACCAAATACTATACACACTACATCGTGTTCAAAACGTTTTGCTGTGGCAACAACACAATATCCTGACTGATCAGTCATACCTGTCTTGAAGCCATTTGCATACATATAATAGCAGTCACTGTATTCGTGAAGAAGTTTATTGGAATTTTCCCAGGATATTTCTTCTCCTGATACAAAGGTTGCATACTTATTTGGTTTTCCTGCTGATTGCATCAAAAGAGGTTTTTGTCTTGCATACATTGTTATTTTAAGCATATCAAGCACAGTTGTATAGTGGTTATCATCGTGGAAACCATCCGGAGCAGTAAAATGTGTATTTTCCGCACCTACATACATAGCAACTCTGTTCATTTCATCAACAAAAATCTGAACAGCCTTTTCGGTTGTTATCATATCATTGCCTGCAATGACACGTCCAACATTAGCGGCAGCAACATAAGAAGCATCATTGCCTGACGGAAGAATAATCGCATCAATCATCGTGGGTAAATCAAGTATATTCCCCTTGGTTACAAAGGCAAGGCTTGACTCAGGATGGACAAAATCAAGCTCATCCCCTGCTATAAACTGAAAATCCTCGGAAACATTATCAAGAATTACAGCAGCTGTAAGAATTTTTGTTGTACTGGCAGGAAAACATTGCTGTTCGGCATTTTTTGCATACAAAACCTCATCAGCTTGTATATCGTATACAATTGCATATTCCGAACGAATAATCATATCAATAGGATACTCACTTCTGAGCTTGGGCTGGGTTATATTATATTTAAGCAGTTCCTCATCTATTTTTATATTATCAATATTCACAGCCGCTTCTATGCTTTCTGTTGCTTCAAGTAATTCATCATCTACTTCGGCTTCATCTTTAATCTGATAATAGTTTTCAGCATTTACACTTAATGGTCTTTCAAGTGATTTATTGAATTGTACAACACCTATAACCATACCTACAATCAAAACAATTGCCAAAAAAGCTCTCACCCTTGCATAGAATATTCTTTTCTGACGTTTCTTTTGAGCATTTGCGATAGAAGTTCCTTTAGAAGAACGTGATTTATTTTTCATAAAATTATAGCACCTTTCAAAGACATACATTTAATATATATTAACATATTTTTGCCTCAATTTCAAGATATTTTTTCCGTTATTTAACCGATAAATTAATTGACAATATTATTTATTTGTGATAATATGTTTTTTATAAGTATATGGGAAAGAAGTTGAAAATATATGGAAATGGTATTGTCATTTGTTCTATTGCTGATTGGATTTATTCTGCTTGTCAAAGGTGCTGATTTCTTTGTGGAAGGAAGCTCAACAATAGCAAAATACCTTAAAATTCCTTCTATTATAATCGGATTGACAATTGTGGCAATGGGAACAAGTGCCCCCGAAGCCGCAGTAAGTATTATTGCAGGCATAAATGGTTCAAACGATATAGCAATCAGCAACGTTCTTGGTTCAAATCTTTTTAACCTTCTTGTAGTAATAGGTGTAAGTGCTGTTATTAAACCAATTACTATACAAAATCAGATTATCAAAAAGGAATATCCTTTTATGCTTATGGCAACAATCGTACTTATTGTTATGTCATTTGATATCGTAATTGGAAATAGCACTTCCAACAGCATTACAAGAAGTGAGGCTATTGTTTTACTTATTTTTATGTGTGTATTTATGTACTCCATCATTTCTTCCGCACTTCAGTCAAGAAAGGAAACTGTTAACGAAGAAACAGAAAAGCCCAAACACAGCATTCCGTTAAGTATTGTATTTACTATCGGTGGGCTTGCAGGCATTATTATCGGTGGTCAGTTTGTTGTTGACAGTGCCGAAAAAATCGCTCTCGGCTTTGGAATGAGTGAAACATTGGTCGGTCTTACAATTGTTGCAGTCGGAACTTCCCTTCCTGAGCTTGTTACAAGTATTGTTGCTGCCAGAAAAGGTGAAAGTGATATTGCTATAGGCAATGTAGTAGGTTCAAATATATTTAATATTCTTTTTGTTCTTGCTTCATCAGCAGTAATCACTCCTATGGCTATAAATACACTTTGTCTTACAGATATGCTTATCCTTATTATCGCTTCACTGTTCACTTACGCTTTTTGTATTACCAAAAACAAAGTTAATAGGGTTGAGGGTATCATTCTCACGGCATCATATGTTGTTTACCTTGTATATGCAATTATAAGATAAGCTTTCAGAAAGGTTGTAAAAATATGTATAACAATTCTGCTAAAGTAGCGGCAATACACGATTTATCAGGTGTTGGCAGATGCTCATTATCTGTTATACTGCCTACTCTTTCAGCTCAGGGAATTCAGGTTTGTCCTGTTCCGACAGCAATTTTATCTGCACATACAGGTGGTTTCGGTGATGTTGTATTAAGAGACCTTACTGATTATATTACCCCTGCGTTAGAACATTATAAAACTCTTAATTATAAATTTGATTGTGTATATAGTGGTTTCCTTGCTTCTACGGAACAAATTGACCATTGTCTTGAATTTTTTGAATATTATAAAACAGCACTTAAAGTCGTGGACCCTGTAATGGCTGACCACGGAAAGCCGTACAAAACCTGCACTCCTGAACTACGTTCAAGAATGAAGGAGCTTGTGGCAATTGCTGATATTATTACCCCTAATATTACAGAAGCTGCTATTCTGCTCGGTGAAAATCCTGTTCAGCCCGATGTATCAATGCAACAGATTAAAAGCTATCTTGTGCGTCTTTCAGAGATTGGTCCTAAAATCATTGTAATTACAAGTGTATTTTCTGATGGCAAAGCATATAATGTCGGATATGACCGTGAACACAGTAAATTCTGGAGAATTCCTTATAATATGATTAATGCAAACTATCCCGGTACAGGAGATGTTTTTGCTGCTGTTTTAACAGGTTCAATTCTGCGTGGAGACAGTTTGCCTATCGCTATGAACAGAGCAACAGCTTTTCTTGAACGTGCAATAAAGACAACATACAGCTATTCTACAGATACGCGTGACGGAATTATGCTGGAAAGCTGTCTTGATTTTCTTATTTCAAATCCCACATTGTGTGATTATGAACAGATGTAAGGAGCGATAATTATAAATAATCTGAACATTGTTCTTGTTGAACCGCAAATTCCACAGAATACAGGTAACATTTCAAGAACCTGTGCTGTTACTGGTGCACGGCTTCATCTTGTGCGTCCGCTTGGATTTGAGGTCACAGACAAAAATCTCAAACGTGCCGGGCTTGATTACTGGAATGAACTGGATATAACTTACTATGATAATATTGAGGAATTCTTCAAAAAAAATCCGGGAAATTATTTTTACTTTACTACAAAAGGAAAAAATACTTACAGCGATGTTTCTTATCCTGACAATAGTTATCTTATTTTCGGACGTGAGGATGCAGGGCTTCCTGAAAGCCTTTTAGTACAACATCCCGATGAATGTTTGAGAATACCTATGCGTCCACGACTCAGAAGCCTTAATCTTTCAAATTCTGTTGCAATTGCAGTTTATGAAGTTTTAAGACAATGGGATTTTCCCGAACTTGATTCTGAAGGTAAGCTTACACAATACAGCTGAAATTGAATAAAATTATAAAAATCTGTCAAGAATTTAAAACTTGACGGATTTTTTTTCGTAATGTCTTGAATATCAGATAAAAATCTGCTACAATAAGATGATATATAATGAAAGGCAGAGTTTGTTTATGATTTCACAATTCACTAATCTTATTGACCTTAATGATATGCCTGTCAGCTGGTGGAACGAAGTTATTGACCTTGGTGCAAAAATATCGGATAACCCTTCTGCTTATGCACACGAATGTGACGGAAAAATTATGGCTACGCTTTTTTATGAACCGTCCACAAGAACACAGATGTCCTTTCAGACGGCTATGCTTAAGCTTGGCGGCACAATAATCGGATTTGACAATCCTGCAACATCTTCTGTTTCTAAAGGTGAAAATCTTAAAGATACTACTAAAATCGTATCAAGCTATGCTGATATTATGGTTATGCGCCACAATCTTGAAGGAGCTGCAAAGGCAGCTGCCCTTACAGCTGATTGTCCTGTTATAAATGCAGGTGACGGCGGACATCTTCACCCTACCCAGACTCTTACAGACCTGCTTACACTTTCTAAGGAAAAAGGCAGATTGGACAACCTTACAATTGGTTTATGCGGTGACTTGAAAAACGGACGTACTGTTCATTCTCTCTGCAAAGCATTATCCTGCTATAAAAATAATAAGTTCATTCTTATATCAACGCCTGAATTGCGTCTTCCATTCTACATAAAAAGTATTCTCAATGCTTCAAACTGTGTATTTGAGGAAGTTGACTCCATTGAGGAAGCAATCGGAAAACTTGATGTACTTTATATGACAAGAATTCAGCGTGAACGGTTTGCTTCACCTGAAGAATATGAAAAGCAGAAGGATGTTTACAGACTTGACCATGCAAAAATGCTTAAGGCACAGAAAGATTTATGCGTACTTCATCCACTTCCGAGAGTTGATGAAATTGCAATTGAAGTTGATGATGACCCAAGAGCGTTGTATTTTAAGCAGGCTAAGTATGGTATGTATGTAAGAATGGCTCTCATAATAACTATTCTTAAGAATGAATATCCTACAAAGCTTCTTGTCGGTAAAACAAGAAAAGGCAACGAATGCACAAATCCGAATTGCATTACCAAAAAGGAAGCGTATCTCCCGAAAAGCTTCAGAGGCAGCGGTGACACTCTTGAATGTGAGTATTGTGACGAACGCTTTTTGCAAAAACACTAAAAAATAAAAAGATAACTCCACTTTCTAATGAAAATGGAGTTATCGACTTTGTTTTGTTATTGTATAATCAATTAGTCAACGATATATTCCTTGATCTTTGCAAAGAATTCGGAAGCGTCGTCTGTGTGAGCTTCGAGCTTGATTGGCTTTGAAAGGTCGAGGCTGAAAATACCCATAATGGACTTAGCGTCAATTGCATATCTTCCGGAAATAAGGTCAACATCGTAGTCGCAGAGAGAAACTGTTGCAACAAAATTCTTGACATCATTGATTGTACCTAACATTACTGTAGTCTTGTTCATAAAAATGACCACCTTTCTTACGTTGCGAGGCTTTGAAAATCATATTTTTTTCTTGTGATTCAAACCTCTGAAATTGTTGCTTTTTATTTACCTTCAAGGTATGTGCATAGCATATCACCTTTGTTTTATTAAGTCAAGAGAATTTGGAAAAGTTTTTTTATTTTTGTAACAGTATGAATTTTCAAACAAAACGAAAAGGTTTTTGTTTGTTAAGTTGCACAAAAAACATATGAGGTATTTATGAATATTTACTTTATAACCTTTGGGTGTAAGGTTAATTTATATGAATCTGAAAATATAAAACAGAATTTTATAAGGCACGGATATACTGTATCTGCCACAGAAAATGAAGCTGATATTTTTGTTATTAATTCCTGTACAGTTACAGGTACAGGTGATAAAAAACTCAAAAAAGAAATTCGTCGTCTAAAACGAGAATATCCCAAATCGATAATTGTGCTTACGGGATGTTTTCCTCAGGCTTTTTCAGATGAAGCTCAAAAAATTGATGGAGC
Organism: Oscillospiraceae bacterium; assembly: GCA_045545795.1. Taxonomy (GTDB): domain Bacteria; phylum Bacillota; class Clostridia; order Oscillospirales; family Ruminococcaceae; genus RGIG8773. The sequence continues at coordinate 11,635 of JAZQBN010000018.1, read as the reverse complement.
TGATATTATTTCAGGTACAAAAAATCGTAATATTCTGCCTGAGCTTGTTGCGGAATACTTTGGCGGCTATAACAAACTATACCATATACCTAAATACACCCGAAAAGAAGCTTTTGAATATATGTCTAATACAGGCTACGAAAACAACACCCGTGCATTTGTAAAAATACAGGATGGATGCAATATGTTTTGCACATATTGTATTATACCCTACTCACGAGGAAATTTTCGTTCCAAACCTATAATGGATATTATTTCTGAGGTTAAGCAGCTTGCAGAAGCCGGATACAAGGAAATTGTTCTGGTTGGAATTAATCTTTCATTTTATGGCGTAGATTTCGGTAAAAGACTTGTAGATGCAGTTGAAGCTGTTTGTGGGGTTGATGGTATAGAACGAGTCAGGTTAGGTTCTATTGAACCTGAGATGATAACAGAAGATGATATATTGCGGCTATCCAAACAAAAAAAATTATGCCCGCAATTTCATTTATCACTTCAAAGCGGTTGTGATAAAACTTTGAAGGCGATGAACAGACGTTATCTCACTGCCGATTATGAAAAAATCGTTAGCACACTACGGAGTGCTTTTGACAATTGCTCAATAACTACAGATATTATGGTCGGTTTTCCGGGTGAAACCGATGAAGATTTTGAACAGAGCTTGAAATTTGTTGAAAAAATAGGTTTTGCAAAATCTCACATTTTTCCATATTCTCCAAGAAAAGGAACTCCAGCTGCTGAATTTGATAATCAGATTCCTGAAAATATAAAACATCAACGTGCAGCACAAATGAGTGCTGTAACGGACAAGAGTATGCATAAATTTCTTGAAAGTCAATTGGGAAAAGAGTTTCCTGTTCTTTTTGAACGTGAAAAATCCGATGGAATACATCACGGATTTACACCAAATTACACTCAAGTAAAAATTTTAACAAAAAATTCAGATAAAAGTTTGCGTAATCAACTTTTTTATGTTAAAATAATAGAGTTAGGAAAAGATTGCTGTATTGGCGAAATTTTATCTTAATATTAAGGAGCGTATAAATTATGTCAGTTTTTCGTATCTATGTTGAAAAAAAGCCTGAATATGCCGTTGAAGCAAAAAATCTGCTTTCCGACGTAAAAACGGCTCTCCGTCTTGACAACCTCAGAAACATCCGTCTTCTGAACCGTTATGACGCAGAAGGTCTCAGCGACGCTGATTTTGCACTTGCTATCGGAAATGTATTTTCAGAGCCTGCTGTTGATACTTGCACAAGAACTATACCTGTACTCAAGGAAAATGAAACAGTTTTCGCTGTTGAGTATCTCCCGGGTCAGTTTGACCAGCGTGCGGATTCCTGTGAACAGTGTATTCAGATTCTCACTCAGGGTGAACGCTGCAAGGTTAAAAATGCCCGCGTTTACATTGTAGAGGGTAAGCTTTCAGATAATGAACTTGCTCAGCTTAAGGCGTACATCATTAACCCTGTTGAAAGCCGTGAGGCTTCTCTTGATGAAGTTGAAACTCTTGCTTCCGATTATGATATTCCTACTGAAGTAGAAACTCTCAGCAACTTTATTTATCTTGAAGAAGTTGAGCTTTCAAACTTCATTGATAAATACGGTCTTGCAATGGACCTCGACGATATCAAGTTCTGTCAGAAATATTTCAAGGATACTGAAAAGCGTGACCCTACAATTACTGAAATCAGAATGATTGATACATACTGGTCCGACCACTGCCGTCACACAACTTTCTCCACTATTATTGATGAAGCTACTATCAATGCTGATTACATTCAGAAGACATATGATGAATATATCAATGTAAGAAATGAACTTGGCAGAAGCGACAAGCCTATAACTCTTATGGATATTGCTACAATCGGTGCAAGAAAGCTTAAGAAGGACGGTGTTCTCAAGGATTTGGATGAATCTGAGGAAATCAACGCTTGTTCCGTTGAAATAAAGGTTGATGTTGACGGTGAGCTTCAGGACTGGCTTCTTATGTTCAAGAATGAAACTCACAACCACCCTACCGAAATTGAACCATTCGGTGGTGCGGCTACTTGCCTCGGCGGTGCTATCCGTGACCCGCTTTCTGGTCGTTCTTATGTATATCAGGCTATGCGTGTAACAGGTGCAGCTAATCCGCTTGTTCCTGTTGAAGATACTGTACACGGCAAACTCCCACAGAGAAAGATTACAGTTGGTGCTGCTGCAGGTTACAGCTCTTACGGTAACCAGATTGGTCTTGCTACCGGTCACGTTTCAGAAATCTATCATCCCGGATATGTTGCAAAGCGTATGGAAATCGGTGCTGTTGTTGGTGCTGCTCCAAAGGCTAATGTTATCCGTGAAGTTCCTGACCCGGATGATGTAATCATTCTTCTCGGCGGACGTACAGGTCGTGACGGCTGCGGTGGTGCTACAGGTTCTTCCAAGTCTCACACAGAAGAGTCAATTGAAAACTGCGGTGCAGAAGTTCAGAAGGGTAACCCACCTGAAGAAAGAAAGCTTCAGAGACTTTTCAGAAATCCTGAAGTTACAAAGATGATTAAGCGTTGTAATGACTTCGGTGCAGGCGGTGTTTCCGTTGCTATCGGTGAACTTACAGACGGTCTTATCATTGACCTTAACAAGGTTCCTAAGAAGTATGACGGTCTTGACGGTACAGAGCTTGCTATTTCTGAGAGCCAGGAACGTATGGCTGTTGTTGTACGCAAGACTGACGCTGACAAGTTTATTGCTGAAGCTGCAAAGGAAAACCTCGAAGCAACTCTTGTTGCTGTAGTAACAGCTGAGCCACGTCTTAAAATGAAGTGGAATGATAAGGTTATTGTTGACCTTTCCAGAGAATTCCTCAATTCAAATGGTGCAGAAAAGCATACAACTGTTGCAGTTCCTGTTCCTGTTACAAATCAGATTAAAACTTACAGCGACACTCCTGAAAGCTGGGAACAGCTTATGACAAACCTTAACGTTTGCTCACAGAAGGGTCTTGTTGAACGCTTTGACTCTACAATCGGTGCAGGTACAGTTCTTATGCCTTACGGTGGTGCTTATCAGCTCACACCAACACAGGCTATGGCTGCTAAGATTCCTGTTCTCAAGGGTCAGACTGATACTTGTTCAATTATGGGCTGGGGCTTTAACCCTTATGTTTCCGACAGAAGCCCATATCACGGCGCAATGTTTGCTGTAATTGAGTCCATTGCTAAGGTTGTTGCTGCAGGCGGTAGCTACAAGCACTGCTGGCTCACCTTCCAGGAATATTTTGAAAGAACACAGAATAATCCTACACGTTGGGGCAAGCCTTTCTCTGCTCTTCTCGGTGCATTCAAGGCACAGCTTGAACTCGGCTGCGGCTCTATCGGCGGTAAGGACTCTATGTCAGGTACATTTGAAAACATTGACGTACCACCTACACTTGTTTCCTTTGCTGTATCCACAGCTTCTGCAAAGAAGGTTATTTCTCCTGAATTCAAAAAGGCTGGCGACAAGGTTATCCTTATCGTTCCTAAGCTTGATGAAAACGGACTGCCTGTATTTGACAGCATAAAGGAATGTTACGAAAAGGTTGAAAAGCTTATTGCTGACGGTACAGCTGTTGCTGCTTGGGCTGTTGGTTTCGGCGGTGTTGCTGAAGCTGTTTCAAAGATGTCTCTTGGTAACAGAATTGGTTTCAAGTTTGACAAGAAGCTTTCTGAGGACCTTCTTTTCTACTCCAGATATGGTGCATTTGTTGTTGAGCTTGACGGTGACCCATTCACAGTTGAAAATGTAATCGGTGAAACAATTGCTGAATACAAGATTGACTGCAAGGATTATGTTGTTGATATGGCTGATATTCAGAAGAAGTGGGAGGACAGACTTGAACCTGTATTCCCTTGCAATATCAAGACAGAAGACAAGCCTGCTAAGATTTTCACATACACAACCAAGGACCCTGTTCAGCACGCTTCCTCTTTCGCTAAGCCTCGTGTACTTATCCCTGTATTCCCAGGTACAAACTGTGAATATGATACTGCAAGAGTATTTGAACGTGCAGGTGCTGACCCTGAGGTTGTTGTTATCAAGAACCTTTCCACAGCTGCACTTGAGGACAGCGTCTCCTACTTTGAAAAGGCTATCAAGCAGTCTCAGATTATTATGATTCCCGGTGGCTTCTCAGGCGGTGACGAGCCTGACGGTTCAGGTAAGTTCATCACTGCATTCTTCCGTAACCCACGCATCAAGGACGCTGTTCACGACCTTCTTGACAACCGTGACGGTCTTATGCTTGGTATCTGTAACGGCTTCCAGGCTCTTATCAAGCTTGGTCTTGTACCTTACGGAAAGATTGTTGATATGGAAGACAACTCCCCTACACTTACATTCAACACTATCGGCAGACACCAGTCTATGATGGTTAACACAAGAATTGCTTCCAACAAGTCTCCTTGGCTTGCAGGCTGTGAAGTTGGTGACATTCACAGAATTGCAATTTCCCACGGTGAAGGTCGTTTCGTGGCTTCTCCTGAACTTATCAAGCAGCTTGCTGACAACGGTCAGATTGCTACACAGTACGTTGACCTCAGCGGTGCACCTACAATGGATATCCGCTTTAATCCTAATACTTCCTTTGAAGCTATCGAGGGTATCACATCCCCTGACGGACGTGTACTCGGTAAGATGGGTCACAGTGAACGTATCGGTTCCGAAATCTGCAAGAATGTTCCAGGTAACAAGGACCAGAAGATTTTCGAAAGCGGCGTAGCTTACTTCAAGTAATATTTTTAAAGGTCACTTCCGAGGTTTCGGAAGTGACCTTTTTGATAATTTGACGGAGGTTATTAATATGAAAAAAGCATTATTAGTAATTGATTTACAGAACGATTACCTTTAGAATAAGAGAAAGAAGATGTTTAATTATGAAACCAATAAGCTTATTTCCAATGTAAATAAAACTATTGAACAATATCAAAATTATGGATATGATATAATTTATATTGCACAGATGTTTCCTAATCTTATTACCAACAAATGGTTTATTGGATTTTCTATAAAAGAAACCGAAGGTGCTGAACTTTACAGTGAAATGAATATTGTATCAAATTTATATTTTGAAAAAAATCTACCAGATACATATTCATCAAAGCTATTTAGAGAACATATGAAACAGCAGAACTATGATGAAGTGGTCATTTGCGGACTCGATGAGTGCGGCTGTGTTGGTGCTACAGCTAAGGGGGCACTTAAAACAAATGTAAAAGTAAAAATCATAAAGGAATGTACTGTAAGTCGTTTTCCTGCTGATAAAATTGAAAAAATAAGAACTTCCCTTACAAATATGGGCATTGAATACATATAACAGTAGCCTGAGAAACCAAATTTCTCAGGCTATTACTTTTTAAAGGATAAAACAAATCAGACCGCCGCAGCCCTCGTTGATAATACGTTCAAGCGTTTCCTGAAGCTTCATACGGGCGTCAACAGGCATACGGTAAAGCTTGTTGTGCAGTCCCTCATTGACAAGCTCGTGGAGTGATTTGCCGAAGATATTGGACTCCCAGATTTTCTGAGGACTTTCCTCAAACTCTTTAAGCAGATACATAACAAGTTCTTCCGACTGCTTTTCCGAGCCAACGATTGGACTTACTTCGGTTACAATATCAGCTTTCATCATATGGATTGACGGTGCGGAAGCTTTGAGGCGTACTCCGTATTTGCCCCCCTGCTTCACAATTTCAGGTTCTTCGAGAGAAAGTTCCTCGATAGACGGCATTACAATTCCATAGCCGGTTGCGTCAACCTCGGAAAGCGCATTTTCAATCTTTTCGTACTTACGCTTAACAGCGGTAAGCTCCTTGAGAAGCGGCATAAGGTCACTTTCACTGTTGATTTCAATGCCTGTTTCCTCACCAAGAATTTTGAAGAAAAGATTATTTTTCAGCTCAACATTAATTTCAGCACTTCCCTTTCCAAGGTCAATACACAAAATGGTTGTTTTATTGATATAATCACATTCGGAAATTGTATCGGTTACTCCGTTGACGTCACGGACATACTTTACATTTTCTGCTGCTGCTCTGATGCAATCAAAAACGTCTTTTTTAAGCCAGTGCCCCTTAACAAGACCTGTTACCCACTTAGGCATACAGATATTGATTTCCTTGATTGGAAAAGCATAGAGTACCTGTTTGAGAATATCGTTGATATCTTCTTCGTCCAAATCGACACAGTTTACAGGAATAACTGGGGTATTATACTTTTCTGAAAGCTCAGCGGCAAGCTTTTTGGAGTCAGCTGAGTCGGGATAGAGGCAGTTAAGCAGGATTACATAGGGCTTGTTGATTGAATTAAGTTCATTGATTACACGCTGTTCAGCTTCTTCGTACTCATCACGGGGAATATCCGAAATACTTCCGTCGGTTGTGATTACAAGACCGATTGTGGAGTGGTCCTGAATTACCTTTTGTGTACCGACTTCGGCAGCCATTGCAAAGGGAATTTCTTCTTCAAACCACGGTGTAACGACCATTCGCGGTGCTTCATTTTCTATGTACCCGATTGCACTGGGTACGATATATCCTACGCAGTCAATCATTCTTACGTTGAAGCGTGCCTTATCAGCAATTGTTACTTCTACAGCTTCTTCTGGAATAAACTTAGGCTCGGTTGTCATAATCGTTTTACCTGCTGAAGATTGGGGAAGCTCATCAACAGCACGCTCACGTCGGTACTCACTTGTAATATTCGGAATAACAAGCTGTTCCATAAATTTTTTGATAAAGGTTGATTTTCCGGTACGGACAGGACCTACAACGCCGATATAGATATCACCGTCTGTTCGTTTTGCTATATCGCAATAAATATCGTTATTTACCATTTAAGTATACCTCCATTTTTTGTTAAACAATTGGAATAAGTATCATTCCGCTGCCTGAAATAATATCGTCCTCAATTTCATTTTCTTCCATTATTGCGGAAACCGATGTACCGTATTTCTTGGCAATTTCCCATAAATCCTCGTTTCCATCAGTGTAATAAATTTTAAGTGCATAGTTCTGATTTTTGTTTATAGGTTCATCTTCATTAATGCTGATATCTGTTATTCCCTGTATTGATGTTATATGCTTCATACAACCCAGCACCTTAATTTCCGCTTTGATTTCAACACTGTTGTCACTTGCAAGATTGTATGAACACGAGAGTGGAATAAGCTTAATATCAATTTGTGAATTGTCAGATATATTTTCAATGGCAACAGCCGCTGTAAATGGTTCTTCTTTTTCATATACTACAGGTATTCCTTCTGTATCCCTGCCGATTATACAATAATCAGCAACACCATTAATTATAAAACGATTGTTTTCTGCGTCATTATGAACAGCAGAATTCTTAATTGTACACCAAGCATCATAAATGCAGCTTATTTCGCTCTCAGACGACGTTAATGTGTTTTTTACAACACACACGGAATTTATCGGCTCAGGCGGTAATTCAAGCTTTATTTCCATTTTTTCATATGCTGTTTTATATAATGTCGAATATTCATCAACAGCTAAGTCCGATGTAGTGGTTCTGTAAGCTGAACAAAACACATTTACCTTAACATTACACTCGACCGTTTTCGTAACACCGTCCCCGTTAGAACGAGGTTCAATTTCACAGGAAATAACAGACATATCCGCTGAGCTGGTAAAGCGTTCATCTATACCATCCATATCAATTACCTGTGAAAACGGTATTGTAAATTGCATTGTTTCAATTCCGTCTGTATCATCTATATAATAAGTATATAACATACTTATACATATTTCACCTTTAATAATCAGCTTATTTGCTATGATTTTTTTGTCACTTGAAATTATTACTGCATTGCTTCTGATAATGTTTAAAACAGGCGGCTTTGAAGCTCCTAATTCAAATTCGTCTGAAACAGTAAAGGTTTTATTACACTTTATATAATCAGATGGATATGTAACAGATGACTTTTTTAACTGTACGCCTCCACCTGTTATGTCTGTTATTACATCTGTTAAAACAACATCTGTAACAGTTACTTCTGTCGAAACGGCACCCCTGATATCTATTCTACGCTGATTTACTGCACGACAGTTTATATAGTTGATTTGCGGAATAAGCTTTATATGCGGGTTAATACAATTTTTCCCAAGCTCAATCTTTTTTGAATATGCAAGCTTCTGGTCAATTACTTGAATAGCTGTACTATTCTCTGCACAATAAAGTATTCGAATGCATACTGTCATTTCATAATTAAGCTTATCTCCGTTTATATCGTAAGAAATAATATGCGGTGTAGCTATACATTTAAGAATTTTGAATATCTCCGGATGATAATCCGGAAGAATATAATCAAGTTCAATTGATTGCTCGTTTGTTTCTGCAAATATTATCTCTGCAGATGATGTTTTTTCTTTTGTTACCTTTAATTCCATATGTTTTCCTCCTTGTTTATAGTTCATTACAACTGCTAAATAATCTATATTCTTCAAATATAGCTTGTATTCCTTTTTTTATTAAAACAGATATGAACAAAACGTTAAAGTTTCTAAACCCCTTGCAATTTTTATGTATATGTTGTACAATGTAATCAATTACATTGCAAAGGAGTTTTGTATATGAAGTTTGCAGATGGCTTTTGGCTTAACAAAAGAGGCTATGAAGTAAATTATGCTTCTCAGGCCTATGAAATTCAGACAGGTAAGAACTATATCAATGTTCTTGCCACCACAAATTATATCCAGAACAGAGGTATGACCCTTGGTGGTCCTGTTTTTGAGATTACTTTTGCTTCTACTCAGAAAGATGTTATCAAGGTTACTATTGACCACTACAAAGGTACTCTCGATAATATGCCTAAGTTTGAGCTTAACGAAGACCAGGGATTTATTCCTGAAATTGTTGAAGGTCCTGATTATTGGGAGCTTATTTCAGGCGGTACCAAAGTTAGAATTGGCAAGTTTGGTTGGAGCGTTCAGTATTATTACAAGGATAAGAAGCTTACAGGCGGTGCTTGGAGAGCTACTACTGTTGTAAACGAAAACCAGTTCAGAGTTTCCTCTCGTCTTGCTCATACTCAGGACGAAACATTCTGGAGCTACCCTCAGGACGAACGCAGCACATATCTGCGTGAACAGCTCACACTTTCCGTTGGTGAAAATATTTATGGTTTCGGTGAAAAGTTCACAACATTCGTAAAGAACGGTCAGAGCGTTGAAACATGGAATTCTGACGGCGGCACTTGCTCCGACCAGTCTTATAAGTGTATTCCTTTCTATGTTTCTTCAAGAGGTTACGGTGTATTTGTAAACAGCTCCGACAAGGTTTCCTACGAGGTTGCTTCCGATACAGTTTCTAAGGTATCCTTCACTGTTCCCGGTGAACGTCTTGAATACTTTATGATTGGCGGCGAAAATCTTACAGAGGTACTTGCTAATTATACAACTCTTACAGGTAAGCCTGCACTTCCTCCAGCTTACACATTCGGTCTTTGGCTTACAACATCCTTTACAACAAACTACGATGAAGAAACTGTTACTTCCTTTATTGACGGTATGGCAGAACGCGATATTCCGCTTCAGGTATTCCACTTTGACTGCTTCTGGATGAAGGAATTTGAATGGTGTAACTTTGAATGGGACAAGCGCCAGTTCCCTGACCCTGCTGCTATGCTCAAGAGACTCAAGGCTAAGGGACTTGAAATCTGCGTATGGATTAATCCTTACATTGCACAGCGTTCCAAGCTTTTTGACGAAGGCAAGGAAAACGGATACTTTATCAAAAATCTTGACGGCAGCGTATTCCAGTGTGATATGTGGCAGCCCGGTATGGCAATTGTTGACTTTACAAATCCAGCTGCTTGCGAATGGTATGCTTCCAAGCTTCGTGCACTTTGCGATATGGGTGTTGACTGCTTCAAGACTGACTTTGGTGAGAGAATTCCTACTAAGGTTAAGTATTTTGACGGTTCTGATCCGATTGCAATGCACAACTACTATACATATCTCTACAACAAGTGCGTATTTAATGTTCTTAAGGAATATTACGGTGAAAATAAGGCTTGTCTGTTTGCTCGTTCTGCAACAGCAGGCGGTCAGCAGTTCCCTGTTCACTGGGGCGGTGACTGCTCCGCAGAATATACATCTATGGCAGAAACACTCCGTGGTGGTCTTTCCCTCTGTCTGTCAGGCTTTGGTTACTTCAGCCACGATATGAGCGGTTTTGAAGCTACAGCTACACCTGATATTTACAAGAGATGGGCAGCATTCGGTCTGTTCTCCTCTCACTCCCGTCTCCACGGTAACAGTTCTTACAGAGTACCTTGGAACTTTGACGAGGAAAGCTGCGACGTGCTCCGCTTCTTCACAAAGCTCAAGGGTAAGCTTATGCCTTATATCTGGGGTCAGGCTATCAAGACATCTACTGTCGGCGTACCAATGATGAGAGCTATGGTTATTGACTACGCTGATGATCCTGTTTGCCTCAACCTTGACCGTCAGTATATGTTTGGCGACAATATCCTCGTTGCTCCTATCTTCAATGAAGAAGGCACAGCTGAATTTTATGTACCTGCCGGTAAGTGGACAGATATTATCTCAGGTAAGCAGTACGAGGGCGGCAAGTTCTACAACGAAAAGTTCGACTACTTCTCTCTCCCGTGCCTTGCTAAGCCAAACAGTATTGTTGCTTACGGTAACTTTGAAAAGAATTTTGAGTATGATTATCTCACTGATACAGAATTCGTTATTTACGAACTTGAAGAAGGCAAGACAGCTGAGTGCAAGATTTACAACACAGATGCTGAACAGATTTTCACTCTTACTGCTACTAATAATGGTGGAAAGATAGAAGTTGCTTACACTAACACAACTTCTTCCTTCAAGATTAAGGTATTCGGCAAGGATGCTATTACTGTAAATCCTACTTCTGAGGGTAAGGTTATTATCAATCTTTAATTAAAAAGCGAAACCTCCTGTCTTATGGCAGGAGGTTTTTGTATATACTTGACTTTTTATGGAAGCACTGTTATAATTAACTCATTAAAATCAGATTTTGAGGAGGTTAAACACTATGAATATTGCAATCAGGAATGTTGTTATTGAAGATTACGATGGTATTTATGAGCTTTGGAATAGTACTGAGCAATCAAAACGTGCGTTGAATCCCGTTGATGATAGTAGAAAAGGTATTGAACGCTACTTGAAACGTAATCCTACAACTTGTTTTTTGGCATATCTGAATGATAATACTGAGAAAATTGTTGGTGTTATACTTACCGGTCACGATGGAAGACGTGCGATTGTTCATCATATGTGTGTTCATCCTGATTATCGTCGTCAAGGCATTGCACGTTTGCTTGTTCAGAAGGCTGAAGATGCTTTGCGTAATGAAGGTATCACAAAAATATTCGGGTTAGTTTTTAAGGATAATGATGCGGCAAATACATTTTGGGAAAAACAAGGATATACGCTTCGTACAAACTTGAATTATCGTAACAAAAGTCTGAATGAAGATGTTCCACAAGGAGAATAGTTAATTAATGGAAGAATTATTAGTTTACGCGATATTGATATGTGAGGACTTTGATTTGGAAGATGAATTTCAGAGTCGCCTTGATGAAATGTTTATCAATAATCCGAATAAT
>JAZQBN010000017.1:0-4201 GCA_045545795.1 Oscillospiraceae bacterium | reverse complement strand
CATTTCGGAGATATTGATCCCGATGGATTTTACATTTTAGAAAATCTCCGTGTAAGTACAGGCTTGAATTTCATACCGTACAAAATGGGAATAAATGAGCTTTCATTATATTCTGAGTATACAAAGTCTTTGGAACATAATGATATCGTTAAAGCTAAAGCATTACAGACCAATAATGAATTTATGCCAATAGTGAACTATATGTTGGAAAACAATTGTAAGCTGGAACAGGAAATTATCAGTTGGAAAGATAGTTGCTCAAAAGAATTGCTTGCTATGGTGTGATTATGAATGTTTTTATCGGACAAGCTTTTGACAGAATAATAGTGTGAGGTTAAATATTTAACAAAACGGCATCCCGTCTGTAAATCACAGACGGGACATTTTTATGCTCAAATGCAATATTACAGTTTGTTTATGCCAACAAGAAAATGTATTAAAATAATAAAAGAGGTGGTAATATGAGCCAGAATTCACTTAATAAATACGAAAGCAGATATAAAAGAATTGGTCTGAATATTGCATTACAACGCAAGATGAAGAATATAACCCAGGCACAGCTTGCCGAGAAAATCGGCATAAGCCGAACACACATGAGTAACATCGAGGCACCGAATATGCTCACGCCTGTGTCTTTGGAAGTGATTTTTGAAATTTCGGACGCACTTAACATCAAGCCGGAAGTTTTATTCAGAATGGATGAAGAATAATGAAGAACTTTGAAATGGTCAGGTACGGCAAATGGACGTATCCGTCGGACGTGCCTATCCGTATTAGCGAAATTGCGGCACATTTTGACAAAAGCGATATTTACCCAAAAGAAGCATACTCCCTGCACATAGAGTACAGCTTTGGTGCACGAAAATTTTCAAGCAGATATCTTGCTGATCTTGAGAATATTAAATCCTGCAATTACAGAGGAATACCACAACTGTGGAAAAACGCAGAATGGGCGAGTGACTTTGCAAAGTTTGTTTTTTCAATTTGTGAGGGCAAAGGTGCACCCGAGGTAATAGAAATTCATCCGCCATTCAGCGACTATGTTTCTTTTTTGCAGTTTGTTGAAATATATAAGCGGTTTGAGGATAGTGTCTGCGAGAAGTATCCCAACGTCAGAATTATGATTGAAAACAGGTGCGGGTCAAATTACAAGTCAGCCCCATTTCTTTTTTCAAAGGCAATCGACTTTGTCGAACTGTGTGAAAACATAGAGCGTTACCAGCTGGGTCTTAAAGTTGCATTTGACATTCCACAGCTTTTTTCGGCTGAGAAAATCGGAAGCGGTAAGCTCAACCGTATGTCTGTGCTGTTTGAAAACCTGAAAATTATAAAGGAATACGTCGGAAGCGTTCACCTTTGGGGAAAGGCTGACGCAAATGGCAGAAGCCGTGTTGCACATCACGGAAACTTTGATACATATTTCAGAAATACGGAGTTGAAAGCGGAGTTCCTTGCCTTGCTTTCAGATTATTTTGATGATAACACTGTCAGATATATGGTGCTGGAGGTCAACAGCAGTAATGATGATGTGACAAGTATCATCAATGATTTGAAGAGTATTGATTTTAGGTTTATATAGGTGATATAATGGATAATATAGCAGTATTTCAGGAAGAAAATCCAACCCTTGAAAACTACTGGCGGTCGGTAGTTCTTTTCGGCAATAATGTTGCGTCGTATAAATTTGCTTTGGCAAAGTCCTTGCTTGAACTTATTGAGCAGAACAAAACGCACATTACTCTTGAAGAATTATCTGAACCTTTTTCACGTCACATCTGTGAGCATATTGCATTATCGGACAAGCAGGCAACAAGCCGTTCAAGCTCGTTTCTTGAAACCTGCCGACAGTATAATCGCGGAGAGGTCAGTTATGAAACGCTGATTCAGGTTACCAGAACAAAAGGCTTCAACAATGTTCTTGATGCTTTTCATAACGTTAATGGAGCTGCTTTGCCTGTTAAGTTTTTCGAGAAAACATCAATAGGCAGCTCAAGCGGAATTGTTCTGACAGATGACGTGTTCAGACTTGGTGAGATTAAGTTTGAGAAAAATCTTGTTCACGAAGCAGAGGCAAGATGGAATCTTGTCGAAACAGCCTGGTCACTTGGCGTGTCGGTAAATACGCTTTCAATTCACTATGATGATAAGAGCGACTTGCTGTATATTGAAGATAACAAAATCAGAAGAAAAAACATTACTTCCGTAAGGGCGGCACTGAATGGTTATCAGAAAGGCAAGTGCTTTTACTGCTTTGATGATATTAACGTCACTAATGATGAAAGCAACACCTGCGATGTTGACCACTTCATTCCGCATACGCTTCAGCAGTATACAAATGCAAATCTTGACGGTGTGTGGAATCTTGTGCTGGCGTGTCCGAACTGTAACAGAGGTGCTGACGGAAAGTTTGCGAAAGTTCCGGCATTAAAATATCTGGAACGGTTGAGTAAGAGAAATGATTTTCTTATCAGCAGTCATCACCCGTTGAGAGAAACGCTTATGAATCAAACGGGAAGAACGGAAGCTGAACGGCATATGTTTTTGCAGAGTATGTATAATCTTGCTAAGAACACCTTAATTCACACATGGGAAACCAACGAGGTACAGCAAGCAATTTTTTAAGGAGAGCAGCTATGAACAACACTCTTGATTATTATAATAAAAACGCAGATGAATTTATACTTGGAACGGTCAATGCTGATATGACAGCAACGCTTGACAGATTTATCAAGCACGTTCCTGTCAGCGGAAATATACTTGATTTAGGCTGTGGCTCGGGACGTGACAGCCTTTATTTCAAGAATCTCGGATATGAGGTTACTGCGGTAGACGGCTCCATTGAAATCTGCAAGCAGGCAGAAAAGAAAATTGGTCAGCCTGTTCTGAATATGATGTTCAACGAGCTTTATTTTGACAATTGCTTTGACGGCGTGTGGGCGTGTGCATCACTTCTGCACGTTCCCTCAGATGAAATCGAAAGTGTAATTTCAAAGATAGAAAAGTCGCTGAAGAACGGCGGACATTTCTACTGCTCATTTAAGTACGGCGATTTTGAAGGCGAACGCAACGGCAGATTTTTCAATGATTACACCGAAGAATCCACGAAGCAGCTGTTTGCGAAATTTTTGACATTTGGATTGGTTGATATGTGGATAACAAGCGACGCACGTCCTGACAGGGATGAGAAGTGGGTTAATTGTGTTTGGGTGAAGAAATGATTTATAGGACTCTTCTTTCGGATTATTATGTTCGGAAGGGGAGTTTTATTGCATAAAATTGCTATTTATAAATGCAGCGAGGGAAATAGGTAGTAAAATAATGTGTGAAAGCGTTTTATTGATCAGACTTTTATTGTAGGACGGAGGTTATACGAATGTATATTTTGTTGCAGCAAGGCTCTAAAATTTTAGTACCTTATGGTGATAAAGACGGAATATTAATTCCATATGATAATTCTACTGAAACACAAAATATGAAAGACTGGCTTGAACGGAGATATGATGTCAAAATTTTAAATCTTGAAACGGAGAACAATTTTACGGTAGCAACTGTAGACGGACATTATGAGTTCTATGACGGGAAGAAGATTTCTTATACATCGGCAATAAAACAGTTGCCACCAAATGAACTTGGGACAGAAATTAAAACATATCTTGAAAAACAAAAGATGCGGATTGAAATAAAATTAAAGTACGCTTTGAAAGATGGAAAGATAATTTCTATCAATGAAGTTACTGAAGAAGAAAAAGGTTTAAAATGTGATTGTTATTGTCCTGGTTGCGGAATGCAGCTGCAAGCAAAACTTGGTTCAAAAAGGCAAAAACATTTCTCACATAACAATGCCTCTTGTGATATTGTATCTGCGCAGCAGAGTGCACTACATATTCTTGCAAAGGAGATAATTGAGCAGGAAAAGCATATTAATTTGCCTGCGCTTGAGGTGAAAAGTCGAGATATAGAAGGTTTTGATAATGAACTTTGCTATGAGTTTCCTGAGGTGCTCACATTTAAACAATCTACTGTGGTAGACTGTGAACAGGTAATATTAGAAAAGAAAGTGTCAGATTTTGTACCCGATGTAATGGTACGGATTCAAGGTAGGATGTTGCTAATAGAAGTAGCTGTAACACATTTTATCGATAATGAAAAACTTTGTAAAATAAAACAACTTGGAATTCCTGTTATTGAAATTGATTTAAGT
>JAZQBN010000016.1:0-10041 GCA_045545795.1 Oscillospiraceae bacterium | reverse complement strand
AAAACACCAATATTTATTCTCAGCGTGTTGCTTCAATTGAAGTAAGAGAAGATGCAATAGTCGTAACGTTAAGGCTTAATTTTCCGACATATGCATTTACAGACTATGATGCATCCGCAGATGATTTTTATAGTGCGATTAATATATATAAAGAATTATCGAAGCAATATGCAGATAAAAGAATTTGTGTATGTACAGGTGCAGTAGGAAGCAGTTATCATGATTGTATAATATATGACGGGTATATTACAATGTTGTGGTTAAAGAAAGCAGATAATCCGGAATGTTCTGTATCTTTTTATGAAGCGTTGAGACAAATAATGCTTACCGATAATATCCACACAATTATTTGTGACAACTGGACTATGCCTGATTATCAATTAGACACCATAACAACAGAATTACCGACAAATAATTCTGTTACATCCCTTAAAGGTCATTCCGGATACACGGATAACTTTTCAGCAATCACATCGTTTAAAGGATTAAAAGAGTTGGATTTATCATTTGTCGGTGATAATAATATTGTTTCTGATCTCAGCTTTTTAAATGAACTTCCTGAGTTAGAAAATTTGACAATAACCGCAGACAGCATGCGTATTGATTTTTCAGGGGTTTCACATAATGCAGTTAAGTCTTTTACATTATATACAGATGAGAATTTTCAAGAATTTGAGAGCGAGTTATCTGATGCTTTCCCAAATGCGGAAATATCTGTGGTTTGCGATTAGATTAACAAACATTTTTGGAGATAAGTATGATTATTCTGATAGCAGGTGCTTCACACACGGGAAAGACTGCTCTTGCACAAAGGCTGCTTGAAAAATACAAGTATCCGTATTTGTCAATTGACCACTTGAAAATGGGCTTGATACGAAGCGGAAACACGGAGCTTACACCATTAAGCAGTGACGAAGAACTTACTGAGTATCTATGGAAGATTGTCCGTGAAATTGTCAAGACTGCAATTGAAAACAAGCAAAATCTTATTGTTGAGGGGTGCTACATTCCTTTTGATTGGAAAAAGGATTTTTCAAGTGAATATCTTGATGAAATAAGGTATTACTGTCTTGTAATGAGCGAAAATTACATCAGGAAGCATTTTGACGACATAAAAAAATATGCTGACGTTATAGAAAAGCGTTTAGATGACAGCTACTGCACTTTTGAAAGTGTTTTACAGGACAATATGCAGATACGCTCACTTGCTGAAAAACACAATGCAAATTATATTCTTATTGATAATGATTACGACATTACTATTGATTTACAAAGCTAAAAGCCTGAGGAGATTATTCTTCTCAGGCTTTGCTATATTTTTCATCAAAATAAGACTTTTTCAGTTTATCAATCGTTTTACTGTCAGAAAGGAGTGAACGGCTTGAATTTGAACCAAAAATTTCACGGGATTTACTGCCGTAATGCAGATAGAATTTACCGAATTTGTCTTATGCAGCTTAAATCTGTTTCGGACGCTGAGGACGCTGTGCAGAGTGTTTTTCTGAAATATTTGAAAAAACCTGTTGAATTTTCCGACATAAACCACGAAAAAGCGTGGTTCATTGTTGCTGCACAAAATCACTGCCGTGATATACTGAAATGCTGGTGGCGGTCACGGCGTACAGATTTGGAAAAGCTGCCGGAAGCCGTATATTACGAAAATGAGTCAGGCAATGATATTTTTGAACAGCTTTTGTCACTTCCTGCTAAGTATAAGGAGGTGCTGTATCTGTACTATTACGAAGAATATTCGGTGAGGGAAATTTCACAGCTGCTTGGCAGAAACGAAAGCACGATACGAACTCAGCTTTCAAAAGGCAGAGAAAAGCTGAAAGCGGAACTTGGAAAGGAAGATTATTATGGAAAAAGAAATTTTCGAGAGGCTTAATCCTACGCAGGAACAACGTGACAGAATATATGGTGAGATTATAAAGAGTATGAAGTATAAAAAAGTGCATACGTTTTTATTCAGAAAATTCAGTGCAATTGCTTGTGCATTAATACTTATAGGTGGGACAACAGTTTATGCTGCTCACACTAATTGGCTTGTCAGCCTTTTTGGCGGTTCTTCTGTTATCTCGGAAAACAGTGAGGATTATCTTGTTGAAACTACTGATTTTAAATATATCTGCTCTGACGAAAACTATCCATATAACATTTCCTTTGGTGATATAATAAGTGACGGAACTATTCTCTATGGTGAAATGCTAGTTACAGATAACAGCGGAAACAGAATTATTGGAGATAATATCCGATTGGAGGCAGATATCATTATTAACAAGGATATTCACGCTTCAAGACAATCGGGAATTACTTTTTTAAATGAAAATGAAGACGGGAGTGCTGTCTTTGCTTTCAGCACAAGTACAGACAAGGAAATATCCGCAGGCGACTCTGTAAATGTCATTATTTCTGAATATGATATTCCTTCTGCTGAAAAGCTTTGGAGTACCGAATACAGCTTCGAGATATTGGATATCCCACAGACGTTTGCAAGATGCATTAACCCTAACTGCACAGCAAACTTCACAAGCTGTGAA
The DNA here is from genome assembly GCA_045545795.1 of Oscillospiraceae bacterium. Lineage (GTDB taxonomy): Bacteria > Bacillota > Clostridia > Oscillospirales > Ruminococcaceae > RGIG8773. The sequence goes on along the minus strand of JAZQBN010000016.1, from coordinate 7,501 downwards.
GGCAACAAAGCCGAAATGAAGATAAACAGCATTGTTCTTTCACCGCTTCGTCTATCTATAAAGGGACATTGTATAAATTACAATAATTATTCTATAATTTCAAATTCTCCCTATTTCAGAATAAATTTTTCTGATGGAAGCTATTTGGAAATTAACAACAAACGATGGATTTATAATGCAGATTTGAGCAATGACAGTACGTTAATAAAGGCGGGTGAGAGCATATGCGAAAGCTTTGGTTTTATCGGGTTAAAATCAGAAAGCAATGACGAATATGATATTGATTTTGATGCACAATTCCGCTGTGTGCTTCCAATCGAAGAAATAGTTTCCGTAACTATAGGTGACGTTACAATTCCTATTGAATAAATTATATGATATTACAAAGACCGTTCGTTTGAAGCGGTCTTTGTATGTACTTTTGTGTGTACTTTACAAAAAGAAAAATCCTCGAAACCGCATAGTTTCGAGGATTTTTCTTGGTGAGCCATTGGGGATTTGAACCCCAGACCCTTTGATTAAAAGTCAAATGCTCTGCCGACTGAGCTAATGGCTCATTGTGTTAACTACACAATGCTTAATTATTATACCAAAATCACCTTCAAATGTCAAGCCAATGGCAAATATTTGTCATTTTGCACACATAACATTAGATTCGCTATTATTTATTGTGCACAATCACCCTAAAATAATTCTTGCGGTAAGGGCACTCAGGACAAATCCTGTAAAGTCGGCGGCAAGTGAGGCAGGCAAAGCTTGTCGTGTCTTTTTAACCTTGGTTACGCCATAATAAACAGCTATAGTATAAAAAGTTGTTTCTGTTGAGCCGATTATAACACTTGCTACACGTCCTGCAAAGCTGTCAGGTGAAACATCGGTAAGAATATTTTCAAACACGGCGAGTGCTCCGCTTCCTGAAACGGGACGGATTATTGCAAGAGGGATACATTCTTCGGGAAATCCAAGAAAATTTGTCAAGGGTGAGACTGCTGCTGAAATAAAATCAAGTGCACCCGAAGCCTTGAACATTCCTATTGCTGTCATAAGGGCAACAAGTGCCGGCAGGACGGAGACGGCGGCTTTAAGATTTTCCTTTGCTCCCTCGGTAAACTCGCTGAACACGTCCACTTTTTTTGAAAGTCCGATTATCATTATAAGTGCTATAAAAAACGGAATTACATAATCGCTCATTTACGCTCTCCCCTGTCAAAAATTATTGCTGTTACAAGTCCTGCTATAAGTGCACAGGCTGAGGTTATCAGCACGCAGGGCAAAATTTCCATAGGTGCGGCTGAGCCGTGCTTAAGTCGCAGTGAGGCGGCGGTTGTTGGAACAAGGGTTATTGAGGCTGTATTCAGCACCACAAAAAGCACCATATTTCTGCTCGTTACTTCATTCTCGCCTTCTTCCTCCTCGAGACGCTTCATTGCTTCAAGTCCGAGTGGAGTTGCAGCATTTCCGAGTCCCAGAAGGTTTGCGGTAATATTCATACAGATTGCGTGAAATGCTTTTCCGCTTGTATCAAGACCTTTGAAAAGATGTTTCAGCAAGGGTCTGAACAGCCTGGCAATGACGTCTGTTATTCCCGATTTTTCGGCAACTCGCATTAATCCGCCCCACATACACATTCCCCCTGTAAGATAGATACACAGTTCAACTGCTTCGACGCAGGAATTGAGTGCTGCTGAGCTTACTTCGGATATATTTCCCTCAGTTGCTCCAAGAAGTGCCGAAATGATAAGCATTGCACCGAAAACCCATTTTATCATATAACTCCCTCCTTTTTGGTTATTGAATTCAGTTCATAAAATGGTTATTATTGTTCATATAATGTTTTTTGACAAATATAGACAAAATGTGCTATAATCTATATTAAAGAATTTCAAGGAGGTCTTTCGTATGAAAGCAACTGGCATTACAAGAAAAATTGATGAACTCGGAAGAATTGTTCTCCCTATCGAGCTCAGAAGAGGTCTCGGTATCAGCGAAAAGGACGCTCTCGAGATTTATGTAGAAGATGAGAAGATTATCCTCAAGAAGTACAAGCAGGCTTGTGCATTCTGCGGCAGCGACGAAAACATTGTTGAATTCAAGAACAAATATATTTGTGCTGATTGTCTTTCTCAGCTCAAGAAGTAATTGCTTGTCTTTACATATTATTCGTCACGGATTAATATTATGACATTACGAGCCCCCGATTAACTGCGGGGCTTTGTGTTTTAAAAAGGAGGGTCGGGAGTTTGGTATTTGTAAGAACTGAAGAATTGCTGTCGGGTATGTGCCTTGCAAGAGATATCCATTTTTACGATATGTCTCTCGGCTCTGCGGTAATAATGAAAAAAGGGCAGAAGCTTACTGATGTCAACATTACTCAGCTGCTCGGTGCAAAGCTTGACGGTGCATATGTTGACACGGCAATAAGTGAAGTCAGGATTGTTTCATCTATAAATCAGGAAATACGCCGTGAGGCTATTTCAAATATCCACAGCCTTGCAGACAATTTTATTGACAGCAGCAAGGGTGTACAGAAAAGTGATATTGAAGCTATCGGCACTACTGCTCAGGACCTTATTGACAGCCTTTCTTCAAAGAAAGATATTCTTATCAACATTGCTGATATCAAGATGTATGATGACTATACCTATCATCACAGTCTCAGCGTTGCTATAATGTCAATTGCTATCGGAATTGAACTTGGCCTAACAAATCAGATGCTCAAAGAGCTTGGACTTGCAGGGCTGCTTCACGACATCGGCAAGGTTGCGATACCGATTGAAATAATCAACAAGCCAGGAAAGCTTACTCCCGAGGAATTTGACATTGTAAAAATGCACCCTGTTCACGCTGCAAATCATCTTCGTGAACGTAATCTTGTTAACGAAAATATTTATGCGGGAATTGTGGGACACCACGAAAAGCTTGACGGTTCAGGATATCCTCTGAAAATAAGCGGCAAGGAAATTCATCCGTATGCAAGAATTCTGATGGTTGCTGATGTTTACGATGCACTTACTTCCAACAGACCTTATCGTACTCCAAGTCCTCCGAATGAGGCTATTGAATATGTTATGGGCGGTATGGGTACTCACTTTGATGAACGTGTTGTTCACGCTTTTCTGCGCAAGGTTGCACCATACCCTACAGGCTCAAAGGTTAAGCTTTCCAACGGTGAAACAGCTTATGTAATGAAGAATTACCCTGACCAGCCGCTTCGTCCTATGGTTGCGGTTATTGGTAAAGACAAAACTTATGATTTGTCGTGGGATTTGAATTGTCTTAATATTGTTATTACTGAGCTGCTTGAAGAAAAGAAGCTTAACAGAACGCTTATCAATATGTAATACTGATTTTCGTGCTTATTCTATCATACAGCATATGGAGGGCATAATGAAAAATGATTTTTCAAGCTTAAATATCAAGGGTATGTTTTGTTATGGTTTGAAATTAATCGTTGGCTTAATTGATTATTTTCACTATGATTACAGCAAATGGCAGGATTACTTAAATTGTCTGTCGGATTTCACATTGATAGATTTTTGTCTGAATACCAAGGGACGATTTCTGAGTCACTGTGACGACATATGGGATTTATGTCCCGGTGAAATACTTGTACCTATATGTATGCCCGATAACAATGGAAAAAAGTTCTATCCCTGTGATGATGAGTGCAACAAGGCTGACTGGCTGTATACGGAATACAGGTTTTGTCTTAATTTCAAGGACTGCAAATATGTAAAAAATCATTATCGTTATAGCCGTCCCGATAAAAATCAATATTCTGTAGGCAAATATAAAGAATATTATGACTTGTTTATGAGTGCTGACATAAATCTGCTTCGGGTGATTTATGATACACTTTCGCTGACAGACGAAACTGCGGGAGAATTTTTTGACGGTGACAGAGCTCCGATAATGAACGATATGCTCGGTGTGTATGCAAAGCTTGATATTACACCTCCCGACTTTTCCGGAATACCAAAAGAGGGTTACGGAAAAGATGTTCCTGTCAGCTTTGACAGCATAGCATTGATTGCAAGAAAATAAAACGCTTCACTTTGAAAAATCAATGTGAAGCGTTTTTGTTTGTATTTTTATACCACAGGGGCAGGAATTTCGTAATCGTCTTCAGATGTAATTGCTCTCATTATGCCTTCGATAATCTCAGGCTGTGTGACTTCGCAATTCACTCTGTCAAAAAGTCCGAAGCCCTTTTCACCGTTCCAGCCGTTGTCCCAGTAAACAGGGATACAGCCGTTTGCTTTTGCAGCCTTTACAACGTACTCGTTCCAGTATCTTCTGAACTCGTTATGCTTGTCGTAGACGTGGGATTTGTTCTGTACGCCCATTTCGCCGATAATTACGGGGTAACCCTGACTTGTAAATGTATCACTGAGCTTTTTCATCTGGCTGTCAACGTAATCCTGCTGACCCCAGTTATCGAAGTTTTCAGTTGCGTACTGTCCCCACTGAGTTGTTGCGGTGGACATATTTTCATCAAGTGTAAAGTTATATGGGTCATAGTAGTGAACTGAAATCATAACACGCTTGCCGTCAGACTCGCACTTTGTATCCTGAGGGATTACAAAGCTTGCACCTGTTGTGTGCTGGATATTTGTATTCCAACCAGGAACAAGCAGCCATCTTTTTGTATTGTTGGAGCCTGTTTCTCTTACGGCGTCAACAAAAATCTGATTATAAGCGTTGATATTTTCGTAACCTGTAGGATTAGGGTTACCGTATGTACCGTCAAAAACCTCGTTCATTGACTCGAAAATAAGGTGCTCATCGTAATCCTTAAAGCGGTCTGCAATCTGAGTCCATACCGCTTTGAACTTTGCCTTGATTTCGTCCTGATTTTCGTCGACACACAAAATCCAGCCGCCGTTTACGGAATAATAGCCGTCGCCGTGGATATTCATTACAACATAAAGGTCGTTATTGATTGCGTAATCAACGACTTCCTGTACTCTGTTGAGCCAAGCCTCGTCAATTTTGTAGTCAGGTCCCTCGCCTATCATAGAAAGGTAAGAAACAGGAATTCTTACGGTTGAAAAGCCTGCGTCCTTGACAGCTTTGAGAAGTTCTTCCTTTATCACGGGATTGCCCCACGCTGTTTCTGACGGAACGCCATTAGAATTTGCTTCAAGCTGGTTACCAAGGTTCCAGCCCATACCCATTGCTGCTGTAATTGCAGTCTGGTCAAGCTCGTCCCAATTGCTTTCATCAGCAATCTCCGCTGCAATTGTTGAAGTCTCTGCACCTGCTACGGTTGTATCGCTTGTTTCGCCGTCAGAGCTGCTGCAGGCTGCTAAAGAAGCTGTCATCATCAGTGCAATCAATGCTGCCGCTGTTTTTTTAATGAATTTAGTCATAGTATTACTCCCTATTTTCAGATTTCCTACCCATTATAACACACAAAAATCATTTATGCAATCGTTTACATAAATTTTATGCAAAACAGACTAATTATGCAAAATGATTTATTCAAAAAAGACAAAGCACCCTTGATTGCTCAAAGTTTTCAGGCTTACACGCTACAAAAATATCATGTATAACAATAGTATTATTTACATCTGTAGGTACTTCAAACACCTTGCATTTACCTTTATTTTTTTTAATGTAGTCTTTAATAGTGTAATAAAATTCACCTGAAATAGTTTAATGCTTGATATTCGGTGATGGTGACATATCTTTTCTTATCATCATTTACAATACGGACACCTGTCATCATAACCTGATGAAAAATATACTTTGCCACATCTGCCACATTCTTTTCTCTCTGCCAGTGCCCTCCAGGAATGGTATTCCTTAAAAGCAGGGTCATTTTTGAGTTCCTGCTGAGTTCCCGTGTATGGAACCAATGAATAAGTTTCACCACTATATCTGCTTGAAATAAGGCAATAAAAACCGTGGAACAGAGTTATTTCTTCATTGTCAATCAGATGGTGGTATGTATCGATAATATCTTGCCCACAATCGATATACATTTCTCTTGTTACTCCGCCGTAGTCACCGCATAATTTCAGGAATTCGTACTTATCCATTCTATCAGCCCTTACGTTAAAATCTATTAGCTTTATTATACCACCACCTTCATAAAAACACAATATCCCCCTTGACACACGTCAAATTCCATGCCATAATTAGAGGTAACAGAAATAGTGGAGGGATAATATGAACATTGCGGCATACTGTCGGGTTTCTACGGACAAGGAAGACCAGCTGAACAGCCTTGAAGCACAGAAAAAGTTAAAGAAACAATAAACAGCATACTGACCTTTTAAGTCGGTATGCTGTTCGTTTTGTGGGTATTGCATAGATTTTATATCATATTTGAAAAGAATAATTCCCACTCTAAAAGTTCATTCTCAGACTTACCTACTAAAGCATCTTTCGAATTGATACAACTTATAAATAAGAGAACTTTATTTTTACTGCTGCCTGATATTTTGTAAATATCACCTTCACTGCTTACTGTTAATCCGTCAGAAAGATTTTCTGTTATTTCTTCATATGTCAATGGAGTTTTTAAATAAAGCGTATACTGTTTTTCTTTTTTATATGGAACAAGCGTCTTTGTAGGTACCATTCCAATAATTCGTAACGCTCGTTCACTTATTGCAAGTTCGCCTACATTTTTAGTAATGCATATATCCGCTGTTGCATTTTTATATGTACCCGATTTGATGTCAATACAGCCAGTTATTGACATTCGCTTGAACTCGGGAATAGCTGCACTTCCGTCATATATTACTGTCATATCCGAAACAGAAAAACCTGTAATATTATTTTCAGCAAGTTCATCAGCAAGTGACTTTTCACAAATGAATTCATCTGTACCGCAAATAAGCTTATCACCATTCCACATTTCATCAAGCTCATAAACAAGCTCCGTAACCCTTCCGTTTTCAAATGTGCTTTCAATAGAAATATCGCCTTCATATAACGGCGAAACCAAATAGTAGTTCATTTTTTCACCCCGAATTTTCTTTTTTTTTTATTATACCATATCAACCTGAAAAAAACAATATACTAAATCTTATACGACAATATTCAAATAAAAAAGCTCACGTTTATCTCGCATTGACCCAAATTACCCCGTATATACATAGAAAGAATAACTATGTATAGGGGTGAATGAATTGAAATCGAAACCCGTTCAGGACATTGAGGAACGTGCTGTGATTATTGGTAGGTATATGTTGCTGCAAATCAGAAAATACATTTTTGTTATTTTGTAATAATACATATCCAGAATATTTATCATTACATAGCAATTCGTTTTATATCAGTACAATCTAAATTTAAAAGCTGAACTTTTTTGTTCAGCTTTATTTTTTTCTAACTATTGACATACTGGTTATGATGTGATATAATCCAATGTAGTATAGTGGTATATATGGGTATATCACCTAAGAACAGGAGTGCTATTGTGGAATTAACGCAGAACAGCGATAAGCTTATTTATATGCGGCTTAAAGAATGGCTGGAAGATGAAATC
>JAZQBN010000015.1:0-50527 GCA_045545795.1 Oscillospiraceae bacterium | reverse complement strand
GCCGAACACGGATTTTCCGCTGTTCGGCGGCGATTTTGTGTAAAACATAAAAATGCAGAAAATAATGAAAAAATATTGAAAAAATTTTCAGTTGAAGTCGGAGGCCAAGCGGTCTTAGGAAGACAACTCTGCCTTTCAACTCCTTGGCTCACAGAACGACATGGCTACGATCCGACTTGCCGAACACGGATTTTCCGCTGTTCGGCGGCGATTTTGTGTAAAACATAAAAATGCAGAAAATAATGAAAAAATATTGAAAAAATTTTCAGTTGGTGCTATAATTACTTTATAATGTAAAATTGGGCGTTTTATACACTTTTTTACAGGTTGGTGATAATTCATCACGGATTAATCAAGGAGGTTTGATTATGAAAAGGAAATTATTGACAAGGATTGCCGCGTGGCTGGCGGCGGTCACAATGATTGCTTCTCCCGCAGGGGTAAATATTGCGGAAGTTGCAGTTATGGCTGTTGAGGAAACCTCAGTGACGGACGTTACTGAATTTTCCGAAGATAATGACATTCATCCATCCGAAACAACAGATACACCCGATACGGAAGTACCTGCTGAAACCACTGTTCCGACAGATGTTTCGGATGATGAAACAACAGAAACTTCTGTTCCTGAGGAAACGACAGTTCCCGTTACGGAAATTCCTGCCGATGAAACAGATACTTCGGAGGAGGAAACCACAGAGGATACTTCTGAGGTAGCTGAGGAAGTATCCGAGGAAGAAGATGAGGAAGCTGCCGAGCCTGAGATTTATCACTATATCTCTCCATATACAGGCGGCGATTTGAAGCAGTATGAGTACTATCATATTGATTACGGCGATGAGGAAGCTCCCGATGACAATATTTCCTGTGAAAGGGCTCCAAGCTATTACTCCGCTCAGAGTGAGTACAGCAGCCTTGACGGTTATAATGCTCTTTCATCAAGCCTTAAAACAGTGTACAATTCTTTTTATGAAGCAGCGGTAAAAATTGACTGTTCTGCTGAATATGATGCAACATATAATTCGAAGTTCAGTGATTATTACTTTGAATTGATAAAAATTGCAGATTATGCTGTAGACAGTGAAGACCTTTATAAAGTGTTTGTCGCAATCAGAGCTGATAATCCACAGTTTTTCTGGATGGGACACGGTTATTATTATTCCACAGGTTCCAGTTCTACAAGTATCGCCTTAGGTGTTGATATAGAAGCTGTCGACTATGCAGACGGCGATTACAGAATGACTGTAAAAAATCAGATAATGGCTGAGGTTGAGCAGGTACTTAGTGAAGCGGTAATGTATGGTAATGAATATACTCAGGAATGGTATATTCACAAATATCTTTGCGAGGCTACGGATTATGTTTCGGGTGCAGCCCACGCCCACGACATTTCAGGTCTGCTTGTTGACGGTAAGGCTGTATGTGAATCCTATGCAAAGTGTTTCCAGATGTTTATGAATGCTCTTGATATTCAGGTGCTTTACGTTACAGGTATCGGTAACGGCGGCGGACACGCGTGGAATCAGATAGGTCTTGACAATGACGGTACAACCGAATGGTATAATGTTGACGTAACGTGGGATGACGAAGATTATGATTATAATTACAACTATTTCAATGTTGTAGACAGTGACGGTTCGTGGTATGATTTTACATATGGACCATATGGCGACGGCGTTACTAATGCCCATACTCCGGATGATTCATCGGAAAGAGACTATCTTTATTCAGTAAACACCTGTAATTCCACAACTTATTCCTACGCTAACCACGAAGACAACTATATGGAATCAGGCGACGGCATTGCAAGAGTCGGCGGAAGAGTGTATGCAACTCTTGACGCTGCAATCGGTGCTGTAAAGTCAGACGATGTAACAATCACACTTCTTGCAGACGCAGAATACAACGGCAAAACTATGCCCGGATACGATTTTACAATCGACGGTGCAGGCTTTGGAATTACTTTCAATTCCAATATGGTGCTCAATTCCGACGTAACCATTAAGGGCGTTAAGGGAGTTGAGCAGAATGCACTTTTGCCTGTATACACAATTAAAACAGATGAACATACCATGACCTTCGGAGATGGTATGGTTAATTATGTTCCTGTCGTTATTGATGGCTCGGAAACAGGCACGCTGACTTTTGAAGAGTCAGAGAGTGAATATCTGCTTTCAAGTGTTATTAACTTTAAGAATATTACCGTGCCTGATAATACTGCGGTAAAGCTTTTATACAGCACATACGGCACAAACCTTACACTTGGAGAAAATTCTGAATTCAATGTTGTAAGCGGCAGTATTGATTTTATAAATTACACCGCAAAGGCAACTTCTAAGATTGTGCTTGGAGCTACAGGTGAAAATACAGGTATACATTTTGGCGGCAAGATTAACGCGCCGATAGTCAATATTTATGCTTCAAGTATTGATTATGCTTCCGATTATGCTATTGTTTATACGGACAATGATTTTTCCGTTGATATGTTCAATATCGTAAATACAGGTGTTGAGCCTAATGTTATATGCGGTATAACAAAGGTGTATAGCGGAGAGGGCTTCCGTTACTATTACGCTGTGGCTTCTGCTGATTATACCATTACTGACGGAACAAAGACAGTAAGAAGAGTAACATTGGAGGAAGCAATCGCTTATATAGATGAAGCAGCAAAATCTACCGCTAAATATACTGTTACATATACAGGTGAAGAAGATACAATCGTACTGAGCGGAAGCGTATTTAATACAGCTAAGGCTAAGGAAATTATTTTTGAGGGTGCATCCTTCAACATAATAGATGATATTACCCTTAAAACAAATCTTACATTCCTTAACGGTGCAGCATTCCACGGAGACATCGCAACAGGCTCTTTTGTGCTGAAACTTTGCGGCAGCGAGAATTATTACTTTATTTTAGGTGAAGTTCTTTCTGCACAGAATATTACTGTTGATAATACGTCTTTATCATTTGTCAATAACGAAACGACAGTTGTTGTTAAGAACCTTGTTCTTGAAAATGTTGCATATGCAATCTCAAATGTAAAGGCTTTAAACATTACAAAGCTTACAATGTCAGACAAATCTGTCATTTCTTCAAGCGGTGAAGGAAATGTTACAATCGGTACTGTACATTCAACAGGCTCAAATTCTATGATTGTATATGAAGTGCCGATTGAAATCACAGGCAAGGTTACAACAGACGGTACACCTATTAATATTTTGGCAAATAAAAATAATAAAAATATCGCTGAAAACGGACAGACAGCTCTTATTGTTACAGACACATCTGTTAAGGCAACTACCTTTACTACATCCGCAGAAACAGAAAGCGGCGAAAGCCTTTCACTCATCCGTGTCGGTAATGAACTCAGATTTGCATCAGCTGTAATTGTTGTAGACGGGCTCGGAAGCTATACCCTCTGGGAGGACGCTCTTGCGGCTATCAATGCAGCTGGCAGTGCAGATAAGGAATTTACAGTTACACTCTTTGACGATGTAACCGTAAATAACTTTGTTCTTCCTGCGGCAGCAAAGGCAGCAGGTATTACCTTTGTAGGCTCAGGCAAAACTCTTACCGTTAATAATACAGCTATTTCCTCAAAGGTAAATCTTGCTTTTGAAAATATTACCCTCGAAAGCAGTAAGCCATTTACACTTACAGCAGGCAAGAACCTTTCTCTCACAGGCTTTACATCAGCATCTATGAAGACCCTTAAGGGCGGTGCTAAGTTTGCACTTGAATGGGGTACAGACAATAATCTCTGCGTTCCGCTTTCAGGTTTCGGAACAGTTACACTTAAGGAAAATACATCTATGACAACAGCAGCAACAGCAAGCTTCACAAAGCTTGTTATGGAAGCTGGCTCCAAGCTTGTTGTTCCAAGTGCATCCAAGGTAACAATCAAGGAAATTGAAGGTGTTGCTGCATCAGCAATTTATTATGAGGAAGGCTTTACTCCTGTTTCTGTAACAGGTAATGCAAACGGAACAATCACTATCACAGGTGCAGGCAAATTCACAGACGGACAGCATCTTTTCACTTCCAAGACAGCAAATCTTGCTTGCTTCAAGATAGCAGAAGCATCCTGTCCCGATGAGCTTTATGAATACACAGTAAGCAGAACAGGCAGTAATGTTTACCTCAGAAGCGTAAAGCTTTACCTTTCTCCTGACGGAGAAAATTTGTATAAAATGGCAACGTGGGCTGATGTTGTAAGCTCAATCAATGCAGCAAACGACAAGAATGCACATTATGCAATCAAGCTTCTCGGCGATTACGATATCGGCGGTGCTATGACAATGCCTAAGAAGGGTACATATGCTGCACTCAATATTATGGCAGAAACTGAAACAGCACTTACCTTTGTAGGTAATTCAATTACACTTACAGGCGATACAATGTTTACAAACATTGCACTTTCAGCACTTAAAAAATCAGGTACATCCTATAATCCGGTAGCATATAAAATCAATGCAGGTGCATATATGCTGTATCTTGATAATGTTACAGGAAGTGAAATTACAAATATCACTTCAAAAAGCGGTGTGCTTCTCGACAATACCGATATTGCAGGCAGTGTAAGTGCTGCAAATCTCCTTATCAACTCATCAGCAATCAGCGGTAAGGTTACCGTAACAGGCAATCTCAACGTAGGACCTGATGCAGTTGTATTCGGGGACCTTACAGCAGATAAGATAACTGTTTCTGACTCCGAAACAAGTCGCCTTACTCTCACATATGGCAAGAAGTTCACAATCGGCAAGACAGGCTTTGCAAGCGAGGATAAGCTTACAGTTGCATTCAAGGAGCCCGGAAAGGAAAGCAATGTTGATTTTGACAACGGTATGGAAGTAGCTGCAATTACAGGTAACTACTATGGAAATATCGTTCTCCAGGGTCAGGAAGACCTTTCTGTAATCCGTTCGGGCAATAAGCTTATCGCAGGTCAGACAAATATGCTGTATATCCTTGAAGATGATGCAGGAAATACAACCCTGTATGCAAACCTTAAGGATATTATGAGCGAAATCACACGAATTGGAAATGCAAATGGAAACTATACCATTTACCTTTCCGAAAATGAAGAAATTACAGGTGCACTTCCTCTCCCGACAGCTAAGAAGTATCACTCCATTACCTTTAAACCAAGCGAAGGAGATGTTACAATTTACCTGACAGGTGATATCAATTTGACAGGTAACATTTGGTTCTCAGCAGGTGTTAATGTAGTGAAAAAGAACGCAAAGACAGGTGCTTTGCTCCCAATAAATATCAATGCAGGAGCATATTATTTTACTACATATAATTATATCAATGCAGGCAATGTAAATGGTGCAAAGGGCGGTGCAGCTTTCTGGAGCGGTGCAGATATAAGCGGCAAAATAAATGTTGCAGAGCTTAATGTCGGCGGCACGATAGTTCTTGGAGAAAAGGCAAGCCTTACAGCAGCAAAAATTTACTCATCTGATGAAACTGTTCTCGAATATCAGTATAAGAACGCATCAAAAATTAAGGTCGGCACATTCATTGGCGGACAGTCTCTCGGCGTAAGACTTATGGATGGCGAACTTATATATGAATTCCCTGACGGTAACTTCGACGTAATGAACATCACAGGCGATTACGATATGGATATGGTAATGCTTTACGGTGAGGATGGTTATTATTCCGATTATTCAGTAGTACGTTCAGGCAATAAGCTTATCGCAGGTGCAACTGCTGATATGTATGTGCTTGTGGCTTTTGAGGACGCTGATGACGAAGTAGGAGAGCCTTCCTTGTATGCAAGTCTCAAGGATATGATGACAGAAATCAACCGTATCAACAATCCTGAAGGTGGATATACAGTATGCCTTGCTCATGATGAAACAATCAAGGGTGCACTTCCACTTCCTGCAGCAAAGAAATATGATACTATTATGTTCGATGTATTGGAAGAAGACAGTGAGGTCACAATTAATCTGACAGGTGATATTAAGTGTACAGGCGATTTAATTATTTCGCCTTATGTTCAGCTGAAAAAGATTAATGCAAAAACAAATGCAGAGCTTCCGATTAATGCTACTATCGGTACATATTATTTCGCTGTATATTCACCTATTAATGTAAGTAAGGTAACAGGTAAGGGTATTGCTTATTTCCCAAATCTTGTGAATGTAACAGGAAGTATAAATGTGGAAAATCTTTTCATTGAGGGACAGATAGTTCTCGGTGATAAGGCAACACTTGCCGCTTCATATGTTTTCACTATGGGAGAAAATGCAGAGATTATGTATCCATATAAGAATGCGTCTAAGATTAAACTTGGTATAATGTTTGCTGTAGATGGTGCACCGCTTAAGGTAACACTTCTTGATGAAAATGGTAATCCTATTACCCTGACAGAAGACTACGCAGGCAAGGTTCTTATGGCAAAGTGTGGCAATGCTGATTTGATTGCTATCGGCAATACTCTGCCAGAAGGATATTATCCTGTTCTTACATCAAAGGGTGCACTCACAATCGGAATTGTTGAGGATACAGTTGATGCAGAAAATGATGCAATTGTTTCTGAGGAAATTGCAGCTAAGCTCGCTATTCTTGAAGAAATGCGTTCTCTGTATCCCGCAGCATAAAGTAAATACTCTTAAAGAGTACGCATAACAAAAAATATCCTTACAGTGTAAAAGCTGTAAGGATATTTTCATAAAACAACAAAAGTGCACGGCATTTAAGGCAATGACCGTATAGAAGTAATTAAGGGTACCGAGCCACAAACTCGATACCCTTGATTTGTTTATTATGGATTGGCAAAGGGGACACCCCTTAAACCGTGCACTTGCTTTTAATATTTCATTCCTTTTTCGATAAGTGTCATAATTTCCTCATGAGTCGGCATAGCAGGAATTGCTCCTACTTTTGTTGAGCTGAGCGAGCCGCAGGCATTTGCATATACCGCAAACTCACGCAGGTCGTCCATTTCAAGCTCATCCATAGACTTGCCTGACTTGATAATCTGTGAGATGAACGCACCGAAGAAGCTGTCACCTGCACCAAGAGTATCAATGGTTTCCACATCAAAGGTAGGGAAACGCTCAATGCCCTTTCGTGTAGCAATGATACAGCCCTTTGCACCTTGTGTAATGCACACAACCTTTACACCTTCGTTCAGCAGCTTTGCAATCGACGGAAGCAGATTTCCGCTGTCTGTAATAATCTGCAATTCAAGCTCTGAAACTTTTATAATGTCAACATATCGGAGTACGCTTCTCATTGCCTTTACAGCCTCAGCCCTTGATGACCATAAATGCTCACGCCAGTTAGGGTCGTAGGTAATGATTTTGCCTTGCTGCTTAGCATACTCAACAGTATTGATAACTGCCGACTTTGAAGGTTCTGACGTAAGCAGCAGAGCACCGAAATGGAGCAGCTTGCAGCTGTCAATCAGCTTGAGATTAACCTCGCTGTAGCTGAGATTAAGGTCAGCACTGTTATTTCTGTAGAATACAAAATCACGGTCACCGTCCTCATTTTTGCGGACGAACGCAAGGGTAGTGGAGTAACCCTTGTCAAGCTTTACGCCTTTAGTGTCAACGCCCTCGTTTTCAAGAGTTTCTTTAAGATATGTGCCGAACATATCCTTGCCCATTTTGCCGATAAAGCCGCTTGAAACACCAAGCTTAGCCGCCATAACAGCAACATTTGCGGGAGCACCGCCGGGATTTTGCTTGTAAAAAATGTCCCCGTTTTCTTCGGTAACAGCGGTAAAGTCTACCAGCATTTCACCGATTGCCATAATATCAGGCATTTGTAACCCCTCTTTCAAAATAATACACCATTATGAATATTATAGCATATTTTTCAACAATTGCAAGGCTTTTTTGTGATTTTGCCAAGAATAATTTATGCAGACTGAGCAACCTGGTCTGGGTACTGTGCAAGAATTTCAAGAATTTTATCGTAGCTTTTCACAAAAATATCAACAGCGTGGGGGGCAAACTGCGTGCCTCTCTGCTTTACGATTTCCGCATAAGCATCCTGAGGCTTCCAGCCGTCCTTGTAGGAGCGTTTTGATACAAGTGCGTCAAATACGTCTGCAACCGCAACGAATCGGGAGATATAGTCGATATCCTCGCCTGCATAACCGAGATAACCTCGTCCGTCCCAGCGTTCGTGGTGCTGTAAAGCAATTCTCCTTGCCATTGTCATAACCTCACCCGGAGAGTTGCGAAGCAGCTCCTCACCGTATGTAACGTGACTTTTGATTATGCCGAATTCCTCGGGGGTAAGCCGTGACGGCTTTTCAAGAATTTCAGGCGGAATCATAAGCTTGCCGATGTCGTGCATCATAGCCGCAAGAGCAATTTCGCCGCATTCCTTTTCGGTGTAACCGTCATACGCTGCCATAATTTTCATATATTCGGAAACACGCTTAACGTGCTGTCCTGTCTGACGTGACTTGGACTCGGAAATTTCCGCAAAGGAAAGAATAATAGCTTCCTGAGTCTTGAAAATGTCGCTGTTCATTTTTGTCTGCCTTAAAGCAGTGTTTACGTTGTTGTAAAGAATTTCAAGTGTGTTGTGAAGAAGCGTGTCCTCACTGTCAACAGGAAACTCCATTGATATGTAGCAAAGCAGTTCACCCTGTTCGTAGAAAGTCATTCCTATTCCGTTTTGGTGCACCTGAATGTCGTCCCAGACCTTCTGACGGGAAATAGGATAAATAAATTTTGTGTTCGGAAGTACGGTTTCAAGGCTGCCGTCCCTTGCAATGCAGGTGCCGTGGACAAGATTGTTGTCAAGGTAGTGGAAAACTCCGTCCTCACCTCTGAAACCAACAACAGTAACAGGTGCGGAGGTGTTGCCCTGCATCTCGGTTGTAACAGTATAAACCGCATATCTTATAAGGCTGGCAAGCTCAACCATATCCGTAGCCTCATAAAGAGAGCGGGATACACTGATAACAGTGTCAAGACCTTTTTTGCTTCGCTCAATTTCTGCATTCTGTGTGTCAAGTCTGCTGAATAACTTCTGAGTTATAAGACCCAGCACAAAGCAAATCAGTGCAAAAGAGCAGTAAATAAAAAGTCTTGGCATAAGCCCGTATACAATAATAGCGTGCAGGCTTTCAAGAGGGTCATCGTCCATAATTGAAATAAAGAAGCTGATTATGTGGGAAGCGGTCATCATAAATGCTGACGAAATTGTTGTAAACAGCGTAAGCTTAGGGTCAAAGTACATTACCGACATAACAAGCGGGAATGCCAGCATCATTACCATATGATATGTAAGAACACTGTAAGCAAGATTTATCGCCAGAATTGCCGAAACGATAACAGCATACTTCATCCAGTCCTCATATTTCCTGCGTATCAGCAGCGCAGCCTTGGGCACACAGAAAATGATACCGCAGGCAAGGGTTACGATTGTAAAGGCTGTCTTGTCGATTACAAAAATTTCAAGCTGATTAAGAGCCCAGGAAATTGCAAATAATCCGATACAGCAAAGCAGGGCATTAGCAAGAAACCTGGTAGTGCTTTCATCGGATCTTTTGAATAAGTTGTTGTCCATTTCAATCCTCTTTTTCTATAAATAATTATGTTTGAAGCTGTACACAATGTTTTGCTACATAATATTATATCACATATAATGTTACAATGCAAGTGCATTTTTTATTTTATACAATAATTTCACAATTCAGCTGTCTTATGTGTGAACTTCTTTAACCGAATTTTACATAGTTGAGAATACTTTTGACATTAATTGCAGCGTTTTGTGCGAAAGAAACAATATGTTGTGGTAAATATGAAAAAAATATCAATATATTGATAAATATTGATTTGCCACTTGTCAGTAGAGAAAAAATGTAGTATAATTTATATGGGTTTGAAATGGTTTTTGGAAAGGATTGAATGTTTATGAAGACTATGGAACTCCCTTATCAGTGGGCTGGCTTCAAGTTTGGTCGTTGGAGCACTTCTATCAATGTAAGAGATTTCATTCAGAATAACTATACACCGTATGACGGTGACTCATCGTTTCTTGCTGCACCTACAGAAACTACCAAGGCACTTTGGAAGGAAGTGCTTGACCTGTTTCAGAAGGAACGTGAAGCAGGCGGCGTTCTCGATATGGATACAAAAATTATATCCACAATTACTTCTCACGGTGCAGGCTACATAAATAAAGACCTTGAAAAAATTGTAGGGCTTCAGACAGATAAGCCACTTAAACGTTCACTCCAGCCCTTCGGCGGTATCAGAATGGCACAGAATGCCTGCCGTGAAAACGGCTATGAGGTTGACCCCGAGGTTGTAGAGATTTTTACAAAATACAGAAAAACACACAATCAGGGTGTGTTTGATGCTTATACACCTGAAATGAGAATGGCAAGAAAATCCGCTATTATCACAGGTCTTCCCGATGCTTACGGCAGAGGACGTATTATCGGTGACTACCGCCGTGTAGCACTTTACGGTGTTGACAGGCTTATCGAAGATAAGAAGCACCAGATTGATACATCTCTCGTAAGAATGACTTATGAAAATATCAGACTCCGTGAGGAGCTTGCCGACCAGGTTAAGGCTTTGCAGGAGCTTAAAGAGCTCGGCAGCATTTACGGCTTTGACATCTCCAAGCCTGCCGCAAATGCTCAGGAAGCTGTTCAGTGGCTCTATTTCGGCTATCTCGCAGCTGTCAAGGAACAGAACGGTGCGGCAATGAGTCTCGGACGTACCTCCACATTCCTTGATATCTATATTCAGCGTGACCTTGAAAGAGGTCTTATTTCCGAGTCACAGGCACAGGAGCTTGTTGACCACTTCATTATGAAGCTTCGTATGGTCAAGTTTGCCCGTACACCTGAATATAATGAGCTTTTCTCAGGCGACCCGACTTGGGTAACCGAGTCAATCGGCGGCGTCGGTATCGACGGACGTACGCTTGTAACCAAAAACAGCTTCCGTTATCTCCATACACTCGAAAACCTCGGAAGTGCACCTGAGCCTAATATGACGGTTCTCTGGTCCACGAAGCTTCCGAGAAACTTCAAGGTTTATTGTGCGGAAATGTCTATCAAGTCATCCTCCGTTCAGTACGAAAACGATGACCTTATGAGAACAGTTCACGGCGACGACTATGCAATCGCTTGCTGCGTATCCTCAATGGTTGTTGGTAAGGAAATGCAGTTCTTCGGTGCAAGAGCAAACCTTGCAAAGTGTCTTCTCTACGCTATCAACGGCGGTGTGGACGAGCGTCTTAAGGAACAGGTAGGTCCTAAGTATCGTCCCGTAACAGGCGATTACCTCGATTACGATGATGTTATGGAAAAGTACGAGGATATGATGGACTGGCTTGCAGGTCTGTATGTAAATACACTGAACGTTATCCACTATATGCACGATAAATACAGCTACGAAAAGCTCCAGATGGCTCTCCATGACAGGGAAGTAAAGCGTTATTTTGCAACAGGTATCGCTGGACTTTCCGTTGTAGCTGACTCCCTCAGTGCAATTAAGTACGCTAAAGTAAAGTGTATCCGTGACGAAAACGGAATTGTTGTTGACTACGAAGTAGAGGGTGATTTCCCTAAGTACGGCAACAACGACGACCGTGTTGACCAGATTGCAGTCAATATCGTCCGTAAGTTTATGGACAAAATCAGACGTCACCATACATACAGAAACAGTATTCCTACAATGTCGATTCTTACCATTACCTCTAATGTCGTGTATGGTAAGAAAACAGGCAATACACCTGACGGCAGAAAGATTGGCGAGCCTCTTGCTCCTGGTGCAAACCCAATGCACAGACGTGATACAAACGGTGCAACAGCTTCTCTCGCAAGTGTTGCAAAGCTTCCGTTCAAGCACGCTCAGGACGGTATCTCAAATACGTTCTCCATCGTACCTGACGCTCTCGGTAAGGATAATTCCGTATTTATGGGAGAGCTTGACCTCGACAGACTCAGCGAGGAAGTAAACAATAAATAAAATCACGAAAGGGACGGTTATATGGATAACAAAGTAAATGAGCTTGTGGATATGCTTGACCGTCTTATGAGTGAGGGCGGCGGTCACGTTAATGTTACTTCTTCGGAGGAAAGTAACGAAATGACCGTTCGGACATACCGAAGCAGTGATTGCGGCACAGGGCAGAAGGCGTGCTGTCAGCCGACAATGAATAAAGGTATGGATTACGAAGAATATGAAGATGAAGAATTTTAATCAACTATGCAGAAGGGATGATTTTTATGGCAGCTAATCAGCAGGTTGACAATCTTATCGAGCTTCTTGACGGTTATGTCAGCAAGGGCGGACATCACCTCAATGTAAATGTATTTACAAAGGAACTTCTTCTGGACGCACAGGCACACCCTGAAAAGTATCCTCAGCTTACAATCAGAGTTTCGGGATATGCCGTAAACTTCAATAAGCTTACTAAGGAACAGCAGGATGACGTAATCTCCAGAACATTCCACAAATCTATGTAAAAAAGGGGAGCGCCTTTATGAGGCGTTCCCTTATCGTATATGTGAGGAAAGAAAATGAACGGATATATTCATTCCGTAGAGTCCTGCGGAACGGTTGACGGACCGGGAATACGTTATGTTGTGTTTATGCAGGGCTGTCCGATGCGGTGCAAATACTGCCATAACCCTGATACCTGGTCATATGATGGCGGCAGAATGGTTACAGCTGACGAAATAATGGATGGCTGGGAAAGCTGCAAGGAATTTCTCGGCAACGGCGGAATAACAGTAACAGGCGGCGAACCGCTTATGCAGATTGAGTTTGTTACTGAGCTTTTTGAGGAAGCAAAACGCAGGGGAGTACACACCTGCCTTGATACCTCGGGAATAACGTTCAGCCGTGATGCAAAAGTTCTTTCAAGGTTTGACAGACTTCTTGCTGTTACCGATATAGTAATGCTTGATATAAAGCATATTGACAATGAAAAGCATATCGACCTGACGGGGCAGGCTAATACAGCTGTTCTTGATTTTGCCGAATATATCAGCGAAAAGGGAGTTGAACTCTGGGTGCGGCACGTTGTTGTACCGAATATAACCGATGACGAGGAATACCTCCGCAGGCTTGGTTATTTTATCGGCGGACTGCGAACCCTTAAAGCACTTGATGTCCTGCCATATCACGATATGGGAAAGGTCAAGTATGAACAGCTTGGAATGGAATATCCCTTGGGTGATACACCGCCATTGACAAAAGCTGAGGCAGCAAAGGCTCGTGACATAATTATGGAAGGAATAAAGTCACGACTTCGTGATAATAAATAGAAAGGAAAATTTTACTATGAAAATTGCAGTAACTTATCAGAATGGAGAAATTTTTCAGCATTTCGGTCACACAGAGCAGTTTAAGCTTTACACAGTTGAGGACGGAAAAATAATAAAGGAGGAGATAGTACCTACATTAGGCAGCGGTCACGGTGCCCTTGCAGGTTTTCTTACTATGAATGGCGTTGATACCCTTATCTGCGGCGGTATCGGCGGAGGTGCACAGACAGCACTTGCAGAGGCAGGTATAAAGCTTTACGGCGGAGTAACAGGAAATGCTGATTTTGCTGTAATGTCCCTGCTTAACGGCACACTTGGCTTTAATCCCGATGTACAGTGTAACCACCATAATCACGAGCACGGCGAAGGTCATACCTGTGGCTCACACGGCTGCGGAAGTCACAGCTGCCACTAAAAGAGCAAACAGAATGGGTACCGAACACATAATTCGGTACCCATTTTTTATCCTCGGTATTCCTTGTGAAGAAGCTCGTTTTTCTTGTCCCAGAGCTGCTGAGAAAGGTCAACATAGTATTTGTGCGGATTTTCAAAACGCTTTACCTCGTCCCAGATTGTATCAAGCTGTGCAGCACAATACTCACGGATATCCTCAGTTGACGGACATTCATATACACATTCTCCGTCCATAAAAATGGGCTCCATAAGACGTACAGCACTGAAATGCTCAAGCACCTTCCGCTTGTAGGTGTACTCAGGGTCAAAAATTTCGTAAGGCTTTGTGTCATCGATAATTTCACCGCGGCAGGTAAGTACGTCAGCAATCGCCATACCCGTTGTGGTGTCAAACAAACGCCATACTTCCTTGAAATCAGGGTTTGTAATCTTTGTAACATTTTCCGAAAGCTTGATTTTCGGCAGGATTTTCTCGTCCTTTTCAATAGCAACAAGCTTGTATACACCACCGAAAACAGGCTCGGATTTGGACGTAATCATACGCTCGCCTACACCGAAGCTGTCAACCCTTGCACCCTGTCTTAACAGGTCACGGATAATGTATTCGTCAAGAGAGTTGGACGCAACAATCTTTACATCGGAGAAGCCCTCATCATCAAGCATCTGTCGTGCACGCTTTGAAAGATAAGTGATATCACCGCTGTCAATGCGGATACCAACAGGCTTGTGCCCCTTTGCACGCATTTCCTTGAATACAGTTATTGCATTTGGCACACCCGATTTAAGTACGTTGTATGTGTCCACCAGCAGTGTGGTGCTGTCGGGGTAACATTCAGCATAAGCACGGAAAGCTTCAAGCTCGCTGTCAAACATCTGTATCCAGGAGTGAGCCATTGTACCGAGAGCAGGCGTCTGCATTTCCTTATCACATATTGTGCAGGCAGTACCGCTGCAACCGCCGATATAAGCGGCACGGGCACCGTAAATTGCCCCGTCAAAGCCCTGTGCACGTCTTGAACCGAATTCCATTACAGGACGCCCCTCAGCCGCACGGACAATTCTGTTTGCCTTTGTGGCAATAAGGCTCTGATGATTAATGCAGAGAAGAACCATAGTTTCCACAAACTGAGCCTGAATAGCAGGACCACGCACCGTTACAATCGGCTCGTTAGGGAAGATAGGCGTACCCTCAGGAACAGCCCATACATCGCAGCAGAATTTGAAATTGCGGAGGTATTCAAGAAATTCCTCGCTGAAAATTTTCTTTGTGCGTAAAAAATCAATGTCGTCTTCCTCAAATTTCAGCGATTTAAGGTAGTCAATAACCTGTTCCAGACCGCACATAATAGCAAATCCGCCGCCGTCGGGAACACTTCTGAAAAACATATCAAAGTAGGAAATGGTTTCACCCATTCCGTTAGCGAAATAGCCGTTCGCCATTGTAAGCTCGTAAAAATCAGTAAGAAGCGTCAGATTTCGTTTGTTCTTATCCATTTGAAATTCCCCTTGATTAATCCTTATTTTATTTCTTTCACAAACTTGATGCCGCTGTCCTTCATCAGCTTGTAAGCAGCAATATTCATAAAGTCAGCGTCGTGACCCGGTGCGTCGTAGGTTTCAACAGCATTTATAGGAATGTAAATTTCGATATTTCTGTTCTGCTGAGTGTACCAGGTTTTCAGCGTAAGGCAGAACTGCATTACGCATATATCTGTACAGTCACCCACAACAATAAAAGTATTGGTTGTAGGGTTCTGAATTAAGCACTGCTTGAAAATTTTCTCGTGAAAACCGTTTGTGGAATTCTTTTTCATCAGGAAATAACCGCCGACCTTTTTAAGCTCGTCAACAAGCTCGCTTTCGGAGGTGTTTTCGATACAATGGGGAGGGAATGAAGCAAATTCGGAGCAGTCCTCCTTGTGGCAGTCAGCAAATGCAACAACAGGAATTTCAGCCTTGTTGCATTTTTCCATAAGTGAAGCAACCTCAGGAATAATTCCTTCAACCAGTGGTGAAGCCATAGCTCCCTCACGGATAAAGCCGTTTACAACGTCCACAACAATCATTGCGGTTTTTTCGGGTGCAAAATCTGAAAGTGACATAGAAGAAAGACCGTTGATTTCGTCGATAAGCTCAATTACAGCATTTTTGCAATTGTCAGGGGTCTGGGCAGAAAATTTTCTCATAAAAATGCACTCCTTAAAATAATAATCAGCCGATGAAAAAGCTGTTACCAATATTATAGTATAAACTTTATGTCAAATCAATATAATTTTTGAAAATGATTGAAATTTTGGGTAAAATCGGTTATAATTATGTCTGTAAATTTTGTGAAGGAATGTGAAAATGTGAAAAAAATTATTTCTGCAATATTATTACTTGCTTATTCGGCAGCCCTTGTATCCTGCGGAAAGCCCGTTGAAGAAGTACCCGTAATGGCTACAGTAACTTTTGCTGCCGAAACAACAGAAACAACCACTGTAACAACCGTCACCACAACAGAAACAACAACCGTTGTTACCGAGCCTGAGCCCGAATTTGCAACCGTAAGTATAGCCGCAGTAGGGGATAACCTTATCCACTCCAGTATTTACAAGCAGGCGGCAGCACGCTCAACCGACGGCGGATACGACTTTGCATATGCCTATGAAAATGCCGTGCCCCTTATCCGTGACGCAGATATGGCAATAATAAATCAGGAAACCCTTATCTGCAACGACCAATATGAGCCTTCAACCTATCCACGCTTCAACAGCCCTGTTGCCCTGGGTGACCATATGCTTGAAATCGGCTTTGACGTGTTTACAATTGCCAATAACCACACACTTGACAAAAATGAGGACGGTCTTATGGCTTGCCTCGATTACTGGGACAGCCGTGAAAACGCTATCGTAGCAGGTGCATACCGTAATGCCGAGGACAGAGCAAATATCCGTACAGGCGAGTTTGAAGGAATAACCTTTTCTTTCCTTTCGTATACCGAGTACCTTAACGGTCTGTATCTCCCTGAAGGAAGCGTTATGGAAATAGGTGACGCTTTTGACGTTGAAACAATCGTAAAGGAAATTACCGCCGCAAAGGAAATCTCCGATGTCTGCGTTGTTGCATTGCACTGGGGTGTGGAAAATTCCGATGTAATCAGCGACTATCAGCGAAGTACCGCAAAACAGCTTGTTGATGCAGGTGCAGATATAATTATCGGCAACCATCCGCACGTCCTTCGTGATATCGAGGAAATCGAGCGTGAGGACGGCTCAACAGCTTTGTGTGCGTATTCCCTGGGAAATTTCATTTCCGCACAAAGCGTGGGACAGAACCTAATCGGCGGAGTGCTGAATTTTGACGTGACAATGCGTGTAGACGAAAATGCAGAAGAAAATCAGCGTCCGATTATTGATAATATAGAGTTTATTCCCGTAATAACACATTATGACGGAAACTATCACGATGTTCGTGTTTATCCTCTGAATATGTATACAAGAGAGCTTGCTGACTCTCACGGAGTAAAGTCAATGAGCAAATTCGGCTATGAGTACATATTTGAGGTGCTTGACAGAAATATAAACGATAAATATTTTGATGCTTCAGAATATTATGTTGCAGAATAATTACAATTCGGAACCAATTTGGGAAAGCTCTTGAAAAAATAAGGTTAATACGCTATAATTATACTTGTATTTGTACTGTGTTAAATTTTGTACCGCATAAAATAAGTATGCGGAATTTCCGGAAAGGAGAAGTGCATTATGGTAAAGAAAATCTTCAAGGCAATATGGCATTATTTCCGTAAGCTTGATAAGCAGCTTTTTATTGCAGTTTGCCTTGTTTCGGGTTTTTCTGTTCTGCTGATGTACTCTCTTGTCCAGAATGGTGTAACATCCACAAAGGACTCCCGTATGTATAAAATGCAGCTTCTCTGTCTTGGCATAGGTGCGGTAATTGCTTTGATTATGTCAGCACTTGATTATCATAAGTTCACAAAACTTTGGTTTCTGTACGGCCCGGGTGCTTTGGGATTGACCCTGCTCACCTTTACATCCTTAGTGTATAAGCCTGTAGAAAGTGCCGATGACGCTGCGTGGATTGACCTCGGCTTTACAACTCTCCAACCGTCGGAATTTTTGAAAATTGCTTTTATAATGACCTTTGCCCTGCATTTGTCAAAGGTCGGGGATAAAATCAATCACCCGATGAATATGTTATTGCTGTGTCTGCACGGTGCAGTGCCAACCCTGATAATCGTTGCACAGGGTGACGACGGAACAGCAATAGTGTTCTTTGTAATGTTTGCGTGTATGATGTTTGCGGCAGGTCTTTCCTGGAAATATATCCTGCCCTGCGTAATTGCCCTGCCGTTTGCAGTATGGGTGCTGTGGACAAAAATTATGCAGCCGCATCAGAAGCTGCGTTTCCTTGTCCTCTTTGAAGAAGACCCTATGAGCAACCCCGAATTTACAGATATTGCCTACCAGCAGTATTGGGGTAAGCTTGCCCTCGGTTCGGGACAGCTTTTCGGAAAGGGACTTTTTGCAGAAGAATATGTTCACGTCCCCGAGGTGCAGAATGACTTTATTTTCACCTATGTTGGACAGTGCCTTGGCTTTCTCGGCTGTATAGGGCTTGTAACTCTGCTTTCATTTATCTGTCTGAAAATCCTTGCCGACAGCAGAATTGCAAAGGATGAACTCGGCAGAAATATCTGCATAGGCGTGTTCTCAATGATGTTCATTCATTGCGTGCTCAACCTCGGAATGGTTCTCGGTGTACTTCCCGTAATCGGTGTACCGCTTCCTTTTGTAAGTCAGGGCGGTTCAAGTATGGTAAGTATGTTTGTTTGTATTGGGCTTGTAATGAGTGTGTATGCACATTCAGAAAAGAATTACCGCGTATTCTATGACGCAAATTAATTGATTGGAATACCTTTGATGAATAATAAAAAATTTCTCGGACCTGTCCTTGTAATTACCGCAGGTGTGCTGTGGGGACTTATGGGTCTGTTTGTACGAAATCTTGACAGCTACGGAATAACTTCAATGCAAATTGTTGCCCTGCGTGCTGTGTTTACTGCACTTATAATGGCAGTTGTGACTTTGATATATGACCGTAAGCTTTTCAGAATAAAGCTTCGTGATTGGTGGTGCTTTTTCGGCACGGGAATATGCAGTATCGTGTTTTTCAATTTCTGTTATTTCCGTACAATAACTCTTACATCACTCTCAGCCGCAGCAATTCTGCTTTATACAGCACCCGTGATGGTAATGATAATGTCAGTTTTTCTGTTTAAGGAAAAGCTTACCGTGACAAAAATCATTGCCGCCGCAGTTGCTTTTGCAGGATGTATGCTGGTGACAGGCGCAGCTGACGGAAGCCTTGCCCTTAATTCAGTGGGAGTCCTTACAGGACTCGGTTCAGCATTCGGCTATGCCTTGTATACAATTTTCGGTGAGTACGCCTTGAAACGTGGCTACAACAGCATTACAATAACACTTTACACGTTCATTTTCGCATCAGTCGGTGTGCTTCCTTTTGCAAATCTTCCCGACCTTGCAGGAAAAACCGCTACAAATCCGCAGGTAATCGTATGGGGTGCAGTTCTGGCTTTTGTAGTAACAGTCCTTCCATACCTTGTGTACACAATCGGTCTGCGTACCGTTGAAGCAGGTAAGGCATCGGTAATGGCAACGGTCGAGCCTGTTGTTGCAACGCTTGTGGGAGTTATAGCTTTTGCCGAACCGTTAAACGCTTCGGGAGTAGCAGGAATAATACTTGTGGCGATATCGCTTGCAATGTTGAATATAAAAACTGAAAAGGAGAAGAATGTATGAAAAATATCGACAATATGCTTACCAAGCTTTACGGGGAGAAAATGCTTTCTGTCCAGCAGGAACGCTATGCAAAGGCTGAAAAAGCTTTTGAGGAGCTTTTCGGTGCATCCGAGAACCTTATGATTTTCTCAGCCTCAGGACGTACCGAGGTAGGCGGCAACCATACCGACCATAACCGCGGCAAGGTTCTTGCAGCAGCGGTAGGACTTGACGTTATCGCTTTTGTTACACCGACAGATGACGGGGTTATCACTGTAAAGTCTGAGGGCTTTCCACAGGATACCGTTGATACAGCTGACCTGTCCGTAAAGGAGGAGGACAAGAACACCTCCGCCGCACTTATCCGAGGAGTTGCCGACGGACTCAAAAAGGACGGCTTCAACATCGGCGGCTTCAAGGCTTACACAACATCAAACGTACTCAAGGGCAGCGGTATTTCTTCGTCTGCCGCATTTGAAGTTCTCATCGGAACAATCCTTTCACATCTTTATAACGACGGCAAGGTAACAGCCGTAAAGATTGCCCAGATTGCCCAGTATGCCGAAAATGCACACTTCGGCAAGCCAAGCGGACTTATGGACCAGATGGCTTCCTCTGTGGGCGGCTTTATTGAAATTGATTTTGCCGATACAGCAAACCCTGTAATCGATGCAATCAGCTATAACTTTGCCGAAAGCGGACACAGCCTTTGTATCGTTGATACAAAGGGCAGCCACGCTAACCTTACTCCCGAATATGCGGCAATTCCTGTTGAAATGAAGTCTGTAGCAAAATTCTTCGGCAAGAACGAGCTTCGTGACATAACCCGTGAACAGCTTTGGGAAAACGTTGCCGAGGTGCGTAAAGCCTGCGGCGACAGAGCCGTTTCAAGAGCACTCCACTTCTTTGACGAAAATGAACGTGTTGACCGTGAAGCAAATGCACTCCGCAAGGGTGACCTTGATGCATTCCTCAATGAAGTGAAAGCAAGCGGAAACAGCTCCTTCAAGTACCTCCAGAACATCTTTGCAACCGTTGACCCTAAGGAGCAGGGCGTTGTTCTCGGACTCTACACAGCAGAGCGTATCCTGAACGGCAAGGGTGCGTGCAGAGTTCACGGCGGCGGTTTTGCAGGAACAATTCAGGCGTTTGTTCCAAATGACCTGCTTGAAACATTCATTGCCGAGATGGAACACCTTTTCGGCGAGGGAAGCTGCTATAACCTCTACATAAGACCTGTAGGCGGTACAAAAGTTATGTAATTTCAAGCACCTTTTTGGCTTTGAAAGTGCTTTTTTATAGTAAAAGCTCATGCCGAATGTGAGGAATTATACAAAAATTACGGTCAGAGGAAAAATCCTCTGACCGTTTTTGTTTATGTTAAGTAATGTCAGAATCATTATAAATGTTTTTTACTGGCAGCTGCCTCTGAAGCAGTTAAGAATGTACTTGATGATATCGAAACAGCTCATTTATTTCACCTCCCGTTATATATTTCCGTTTCGGTTACAATACGGTAACGGATTAATTAAATTACAACAGAACGGTTACAGCCAATCAAGTTGTAATTTATGGAATGGGAGGGAGGTATTACCTGATATTATTTTAACATTGCAAAAGGTACTAATTATGATGTGCCTTTTATCTTAAATCTTATTTATGCCGCTTGGGTTTCGTCAGTATTGATTATGTCATCAATTTCGGATATATCATCCTCAGATGTGATGTCATCAATCTCGGAGACATCATCCTCAGAAGTGTCACTCTCAGAATTGTCACCATCCTCAGCAATATCATCCTCAGTCTCAATATCAGGCTCTGTTATTTCTTCCTCAGAGATATTTTCATCAAGGCTTTCAGCTTCATACGGATTTTCAAGTATCAGCTTGTTTTTGCTGCAGCTGATTGTCAGAGTGCCGTTTTCCGCGTCAAGCAGAAGCTTGTCAGTGCTGCCGATGAATTTTGTTGAAATAACTGTACCTGATTTCGCTGAAACTGCGTTTCCGTTTTCGTCAATCAGTCTTAATGTGATGTTTCCCGAGCTATCTGCAATACCATTTTGAGTTACATTCAGATATTTTCCGCAAAGAAGGTTAAGCTTTGTGTTTGCCTCCGACGCATTCAGCGAAGCAGTCTGAATTGTGGTGAACACAGTATTGTCTCCGCTGAGATTGAGAAGCGTTGCAGTTACAGTTCCCGAAATAATGGTTACGTTTTCAAGATTAAGTGTTGCCGCCTTGACATTGCCGTTAAAAACAGTGTTTCTTAATGTAACGTCAGCAGATGAAGTAATTCCGCCTGCAAGCCCGAAATTGGTCTTTATAGCTGTAAAACTGTATTTTCCTGTGTTTACGGAATACTTTACGGAAACGCCATTGCTGTTGACAGACATCAGGGAAGTATCTGCAACAGTCAGTTTACCGGTTGCTGTAATTCCGCCTGTGAATGTGAGTAATTTGTTTGCTGAGGAAATAGTAATACTGTTGTATGTTCCTGCCTTAGGGAATTTCAGTGCACCATCAACATCGTAATTGTCAAGCAGGGTAAGTCTGTAATCTGCACCCGAATTTTCCGCTTCAATTGCCGAAACTGCCTCTGACCATAAAGCGTAGCGTGCACCGTTAAGGTCAAGCAGTATCGGTTTGATGTAAGCCTTGCCGCCAACTATGGAAACGGAGTGACCATATTCACTTGCAGCAACTGCACCGCTTGGGTCAAATACATTGTTTCCTGCATATTTTGAAACAAAAACAGGTGTATCGGAAGCAATTTCAGTATCAGCCACAAGCTTGATTGTACCTGTTATGCAATCGTTTGATGTGCCGCTTAATTTTATAGGAGTAAAGCCCTGTTCAAGCTTAATGTAAGAGCCTGTTTCACCGTTAAGGAATTTTGCAGATACTGTTGATTTTGTACCCGAAACAATTATTCCCGCATTCTCGCAAAGATTGAGAGTAGTGGTTGTAAACGCAGTACCAATTGCGTAATCGTCCTTTACATTGATTGTGCCAAAGCCTGTAACAGACGGAATTGTACTGCATTCACCCAGATTAAGGGAGAACTTAGTGCCGCCCTTGACAGATTTCACAGACTCCGAAACAAAATTCTCCAGAGTAAGCGATTTTGAAGCCGTCAGAGCATAAGGCTTGGTGCTTTCAATTCTGACATTTTCAAGAATGAGCTCTGCTGATGATGTTACAGAGGATACATTTAAAAGATTAATTGTCCTGCATTCACCATTGCTTCTGATTGTTACGGAGTTTGCAGTCTTAGGAACAGCAAGCTTTGCCGCAGATATGTCGGAATTAAGTGTAATTACATAATCCTTAGTTGCATCTGTAACAGCCTCAAAGGTCTTTTCAAGATTAGGATAATTGCCGTTGCCGCCTCCGCTTAATGTTATAGCATCTGCATATTCCGCACGGATTTCCTTTCCGTAAATGAATGGGTCAAGGTCAAGTCCGTTTGCGGTTTTGTTTGTAATTGTTATCTTATCGGTGAATTTGTTTTTGCCGCCGCTGTAAATAACAGCTGTACCGCTTGCAAGGTCAGCTTCCTCACCGTTTTCGTCAACAACAGTAACAGTAAGATTTTCAAGTGCATCAGCTACCGTTACCTTAGGGAAATTACCGCTGATAAGTATGATTTCAGCATCTCCCGCTGTCAAAGCCGCCGCCGTTTTTGCGTTTGTAAGCTTCAATTTACCGTTGAGCAGTGAAATCGCAGAAATCTTGCCGTTTATCGTAAGTACAGCGTCCTCAGCAATGTTTACTTCCTTGAAGGTTGCAAGGCTTTCAGCGGTCAGGTCAGAATTTACACTAAGCAGTGATGTCTTTGTACCGCTCAATGCACCGAGATTTGTAACAGTGCCGCCGAGAGTAAGTGTTTTACCTGCCGCAACCTTCAATGCAAAAGGCTTTTTGCCTGTTCCGTTCAAGTCAGCCTCAATTGTCATATTTACAGGAATTGCAACAGAAGCCACAGCTATATTAAGTGCACCGTCACCGTCAATTGTAATGCTGTTTGCAGTTTTGGGCAGCTTGAGTGTATTTACAGTCTGGTCGTCATTAAGTGTAAGTACATAGTCCTTTGAGGACTCCTTAATTGCGTTCAAAGCAGCAGAAAGGTTAGGGAAGTTTTTGCGTGTTGTGCCGTCATATAAAGAGATTGTGTCTGCATATTCAGCACGGATTTCCTTGCCGTACATAAAAGGTGTAAGCACAAGACTGCTTTGGTTTTTATTTACTACCGTAACCTTGTCTGTGTAATCTGTTTTTCCTGCCGTAAACAGTACCGCTGTTCCGTTTTCAAGAAGAACAGTGTTGCCCTCGGAGTCAACAACCTTCAATTCAAGGCTGTCTGTCACATCGTTGATTGTCACCTTAGGAATTACGCCGTTGCTCTCGCTTAAAACAAGGGAAGCCGTGCCTGCTGTTGTTATAGCAGCAGTAGACTTTGCGTTTGTAAGCTTCAATTTACCGTTGAGCAGTACAACTGCGGAAACCTTGCCGTTTACAGTAAGCACAGCATTATCCGCAATATTTACCTCCTTGAAGGTCGCAAGACTTGCTGCGGTAAGATTTGTGTTTGCATTAAGCACCGATGTCTTTGTACCGCTTAATGCACCAAGGTTTGTTATTGTACCGTTGAGGTTAAGGGTTTTGCCTGCCGAAACCTTTATTGCAAGCGGCTTTGTACCGCTGCCTATGATGTCTGTGTTTATAGTTGTGCTTGCAGGGATTGACAGGGAAGTGCCGCTTATGCTTAATGTGCCGCTGCCTGTAATTGTAATTGACTCAGCCTTTTTAGGCAGAGCAATGCTTGTTTCTGAAACATCATCAAGCAAAGTGATTGTAAGAGGCTTTACCGATGAAGCGTATGCTTTAAGTGCAGATTTAAGGTCAGTAAATTTCTTTTCCTCAGTGCCGTCAGATACCTTTACCAATGCCTGTAATTTAGGTATTGACTCTGTCCTGATAACATAGTCGCATACAGTGCAGGAATATGTGCGGAGTCCCTCCGAATCTGCTGTAGGCTCTACAGTAACAACACCCTCATCGCTTGTGTGATTTTCAGCATAGGCTTCACCTGTACCGCATACAGTACAGCTTTTCCAGTGTCCCGTTTCATTTTTCTGATAGGCAGAAGACTTTTTATGAACAGCCTTGCTGATATCACTGCCGCAGTCTGTACATTCGTGCCAATGATGTGTTTGGTCGGAAGACCATTCTTCCTCTACGCTTATATGGTTGGAGCTGTCCGTATTACCATAGGACTGACTGCATATTTCACAGACAGCCTTTGCGTTGCAGGAAGCAGTACCGCCGCTGTGCTTTTTCACGTCAAGCTTTTCCTCACAGCCAATACATTTGTGCCAGTGACTTGTTTCGTCATAAAGCCACTTGCTTGTGTCAGCAGTGTGCGTTGTATGACCAAGTGCAGGAGTAATTACATATCCGCATACAGTGCACGTTTCTGCCGTTGTCTCTGTTGCAGCACCGCTTGATGAGTGTGAAGATTTATCTACATCTGCACCACAGCCGCCGCATTCATACCAGTGACCGCTCTCGTCAAAAGAATAATTTTCTGCTACGCTTGTGTGGTTTGTGCTGTCAACTCTGCCGTAAGGCTTGCCGCAGAGGTCACAGATTGCCTTATCCTTGCAGGTAGCAGTGCCGCCGGTGTGAGCACAGCCCGAAGCGTAATCAGTTTCAACAACTCTGAATTTGTCACAGCCGCTTACAGAACAGGCAACAGTCATTCTGCCCTTTGTGGTTTCGCTTGCCTCAAGAGTAACAGTTTCTGCACCGTTATAATTATGTGTGTGTGCATTTGGATTGTTGATGTAAACCTTAGATACCGTCAGAGCAGCACCTGTGTCACCGATAAATACGTTGTCAAGACCTACGAAGCCTTCACCATAATAATTTACAATAGTCGAGTAGCTCCAAACAGCAACACCGTCTGATGTACTGTCAGGGGGAACTTTTACCCAGCCTTTATCTGAAACTGAAAGACTCTGCAAAATGAGTTCAGGAGCTTTTGAGCTTGAATACTCAGCATAAACGCTTTCTCCCTGAGACATTGATTTGATAAGTCCTCCCGAGAAGCATACAGCCTGTCCCCAACTGCCAGTAGTGCTTCCGCCTGTAGAAGAAATAACAGTTTCTGCGGAACAGGAGACTTCATAATCAGGGTCTCCATCATAAGCGGAAACAAGTGCATTTACTATTCTTTCATAAGTAAATGTGCGGCTGCTGCGGTTGAAAAGCCCGAAGTTTTCCTCACCGACTTCATAGCAGTTGTTATCCCATACAACACACGGAATATTCTGCTCTGCAAATTGTCTTGCAAGAGAAGTGTAAACCTCTGTGCAGGTTACACGGTCAGCTGTGTTGTTCTTGTTGCAGTTGCCGAATTCACCGATAACCACAGGGATACCCTTGCTGAGAAAATAAGTGTCAAGCCTGTCAAAGAATGAATTCAGCTCAGCAACGTCTGACTCCTGCCAGGTATCGTGTCCTTCACCGCTAAATGCAAAATCAAAGGGGAGATATGCGTGGATTGAAGCAGCAATCATATCATCCGAAGCATTTTTTGTCCACGCCGCAGCCTTTGCTTCATCAGCTGACGCACAGTAAGTAGGCAGCATAACAAGACGTTCGGTGTTGTTTCCTCCTGTCGCACGGATAGCAGCTCGTGCAGCCTCATTGCAATCGTTTACACAAGCGTAATACTCAGCATTGCCTGTCCAGTCATTCTGACTTCTTGGCTCATTGTTTACCTCAAAAATAAGCTTGTCGCCATAGTTCTTGAAGTGATTGCCTATCTGTGTCCATATAGCTGAAAGCTCTGCTGAAATAGCATCAGTGTCAGGAACATTATGCTGCAAATCATTGTGATGCACGTTAAGAATAACATACATATCATTTGCAAGACCGTAGTTTACAACGGTTTCCACTCTGTCCATATAGTTGTCCTGAATTGTATATGAAGAAGCGTCGGAATAATGGTCATCCCATCTTACAGGAACACGCAGAGTAGTAAAGCCCTTGTCTGCAATTGCATCAATCATTGCCTTTGTGGTAGTAGGGTTGCCCCAGTATGTTTCGTTATTATCACTTTCGAGTGAATTTCCCAGATTCCAGCCTGCCCCCATATCGCTTGCAATTTGAAAGGCAGTAAGCCCCCTCATCTCAGTTGAATATGTATACCCAGAATCAAATTCGCTTGTGTCCATTGCCGCATATGAAACCATAGGACTTGCCGAAAGCATTACCGCAGCTGATGTCAGCAGCGCCGCCGCTTTTTTTAAAATCGTTTTCATAAACCTGACCACGTTTTCAGAAAAAACGTGTTTCCTCCTCCCGTATAATTTTGGAAAAACTATGCTTTTGAAATCTGTTGTCAACTCCTTTCATACATCTATGCAATAAACATATTATATTCCATTCAATTATATCATCAATATATAAATATGTCAATAAATTGGAATATATTGAAAGTACCATTATTTCAGATATGCATATCTGAATAAAAAAAGAGGTACGCATTGTACCTCTTTCCCATTTAACTTCCTTCACCCGAAATAAGAGCAATCGGGTCAATCCATTCACCGTTTTTCTTTACAGCGAAGTGCAGGTGAGAAGGCTCGCTGATTTCGCTTTCAGCAGTGTCACCGACCATACCGATAATTGAACCTGCGGAAACATTCTGCCCCTCAGCAATAGGAATATCCTTGCTCAGATTGCAGTAGTACCCCTCAAGACCGTTGCCGTGGTCAATAACCACACAAGCACCCATCATCTGGTCCTCATAAACCTTTGTAACCGTGCCGCTTGCCATACTCTTTACCTTTTCATCAGGTGCACCCGCAATGTCCACACCATCGTGAGTCTTCCATACATTGAGTGTTTTGGACTTTACAAGCTCACCGCCCGAAAATTCGTTGATAATTTCACCGTTGAGCGGTCTTACCATAGCCTGAGGAGTAACAACAGCCGCTTCCTCAACGACCTCAGCCTCAGGTGCAATTGCTGACTCAATGATTTCTGTCTCAGTAACCGTCGTAACCTCTGTCTTAGCAACGTTAGTCTGTTCAACATTAACAGGTGTTTCAGGGTCAACCTCTGCGGACAATGTAGTTTTGTTGCTGCCGATAATCTCAGCATTCAGCTGGTCAGATGCCTTGTTGTAGGTGTAAATCCCCGCAACAGCCGCAACAGCAATACAAATACCCGATGTTATAATCAGACTTTTGCTTGAAATCTTGAATTTCTCATTACTCATAAAATTCACCTCGGACATAGTTTTGACCGTTTAAGACGGTTTATACTTGTCCGAGGTGATTTTTTTGGAATTATTTTAAATCAACGTCATAGTATTTGTAATTGCTGTCCCTGTCCCTTGCTTCTGAAAGCATATAGGACTCGCCGTTATACCTGACTCTGAATGAACGCAGTCCTTCGGGTGCTTCAAAAGTAATTGAATGTTTGATTGTTTCTCCCGGCGGAATTAACGTTTCATTCAAGGATTCATAAAAGTAGCCTTCCGGATATGGTGTATTAGGATAATCAATATAATTGTAATCCCCATATTCAAGCTTTAGAGTGTATTTGTCAATATACGCATCATAAGCACTTGTGTTTTTCACATCAAGCGTCAGCTTGTATTTTCCGTCGTCAAGCTTCTCAATAGTATGCCCTGTAATTTCCCATTCATAATAACTGTCATATGATGAAAGAACAGAGGTTTCTCCGACTATAAGAAATGTGCCCCAAACCATAATCAATGCAAGAATAAACAACGCAATTGCAATAAGCTTTACAAAGATATTGTATCTTTTTCTCTTAAAAAAAGCCATCAGGATTCCTCCTTTGCAGCTGTAATGTCAATTCTGTGTACTTTCTCAAGAGTGAGAGCGTAATCCTTGACGGTATAATCACCGATACACAAGCTTATATCGGCATCATTCTCATCAACTATAAAGCACCAGTAACCATCTCTTTCACTGGAAAAGCTGTAGAAATTGGTCAGTGTAAAGGTTGTCGTGCCATATATTTCAGGAATTGAATTAAGTGCAGAATATCCAAGCTTTTCACGGCAGATAACACCATTGGTTATGTAAGGATTTACTCTTGCATAATCGTTGTAATCATAATCGTCATATTTATCTTCGTCAATACTGCCCTTAATATGAACAACCAGCAGCTTCATACCGTCAGGAAGAAGTGCCTCCACAACCTCGCTTTCAGCATAAAACGCATCATCAATTTCCAAAGTGATTTTGTCATCATAAAGGAATTCCTCGTTCATTGCGTGGTCAGCATATGTGATTTCATCAATAACCTGAAGATTTTCAGCAGCTTTCTTTGCCACGGAGTTTTCTGCCATTTCAGGAACGTAAGTAAGTATGATAATCAGAAAAATCCAAAGCGGAATAAGCTTTACAATTACCGTCATAAACATACTTGAAGGTGGCTTCTCAGGCGTATAATCAAGCTTGACAGCAATTTCGGGAGCTTTTTTAGCCTCAGCCTTAGCAGCCGCCTTAGCCGCAGCAACCTTCTTTTTATCAGGAATAGCCGCACAGTTCGGACAAGTATGATTTTCGCTGAAATCATAAAGTGAACCGCAGTATTCACATTCAATCATAATCTGCATAGTTTTGTACCTTACATCTTTTCAGGGCAGGTAATCTTAAGCATATCAAGTGTGTTTCTGAGAGTAATCTTAACAGCCTCGCAAAGCGCAAGACGTGCATAAAGTACGTTTTCCTCAGCACCCTTGATTCTGCACTTGTCATAGAATTTGTGGAACAGAGTAGCAAGGTCCTGAGTGTAGCGTGTAATCTTAGCAGGGTCGTAATCCTTTGCAGCCGCATCAACAGTGTTAGGCAGGGAAGCGATGAAGCGGATAAGCTCGATTTCCTCAGGTGCATCAAGAACATTCAGCTGTTCAGCGGAAAGCTCCTTCACAGAGTAACCCTCAGCTTCAAGATTACGGATAATTGAGCAGATTCTTGCGTGAGCGTACTGAACATAGTAAACAGGGTTCTTTGAGGACTGCTCAATAGCAAGGTCAAGGTCAAATTCAAAGTGCGAGTTAGCTTCACGGAGATTGAAGAAGAAACGTGCAGCATCAATCGGAATTTCATCAAGCAGAGTTTCAAGTGTAACAGCCTTGCCCGAACGCTTTGAAAGCTTGTATGTTTCACCGTTCTTTACAAGACGTACCATCTGCATAATAATCATATCAAGACGTTCAGGGTCAACACCGAGAGCCTGCATAGCCGCTTTCATTCTTGGAATGTAGCCGTGGTGGTCAGCACCGAGAATATCGATAGCTGTATCAAAGCCACGGGTAACAAGCTTGTTGTAGTGGTAAGCAATATCAGGTACAAAGTAAGTAGGGATACCATTTGCACGGATAAGAACTCTGTCCTTTTCGTCACCAAGCTCAGAGGACTTGAACCAGAGTGCCCCCTCCTGTTCATATGTGTAACCGCTCTTCTTGAGAAGCTCAATTACATTTTTTATAGCGTCGCTGTTGTGGAGAGTGCTTTCACGGAACCAGGTGTTGTACTCAATTCTGTACTTGCGAAGGTCGTCTGCAAGCTTCTGAATGTTCTTAGGAAGTGCAAAAGCAACAAGAGCGTCCTTGCGTTCTTCTTCTGTCTTGTCAGCATGAGTATTGCCGTTGATATCGTAGAAATTCTTAGCGTGAACAATAATGTCCGCACCGAGATAAACATCCTCAGGCATAGGGAATGTTTCAGCGTCATTGTAAATTGCCTGACAAAGCTCCTCGTTGTCAGCGTACTTGGCAATGAAAGCCTGTCCGTTTTCGGAGCAAAGCTGTAAATAGCGGAGGTTAAGGGAATTGCCGAACTTTTCAATCTGATTGCCCGCGTCATTTACATAGAACTCACGTTCAACATTGTAGCCTGCCCAGTCAAGAACAGCAGCAAGACAGTCACCGATAGCACCGCCTCGTGCGTTGCCGATGTGCATAGGACCTGTAGGGTTTGCGGAAACGAATTCAACAAGAATTTTCTTTCCTGCACCTGTGTCTGTACGTCCGTAATTTTCCTTTTCAGCAAATACAGAGCCGATTACATTTGAGAACCAGCTTCTTGACAGGAAAAAGTTAATGAAGCCCGGACCTGCAATTTCAACACGCTCAAAGGAGCTGCCTTCAAGAATAATTGCCTCACAAAGCATTTCAGCAATCTTTCTCGGTGCGGACTTCAATGGCTTTGCACAAGCAAGTGCAATGTTTGAAGCAAAATCGCCGTGGGATTTGTCCTGAGGAATTTCAACGTTGAAAGCAGGCAGGGGAACAGCCTCAATTTTTCCCTCGGAAACAAGTCTGCCGAGAGCCGCCATAAGCAGCTCACGAAGTTCATTTGAAGCGGATTTGATTGGGTTAGTCATTTTATTTCATCCTTTCAGTTATTTAACATTCAGATAAATTTCGTTGTCGGAAACATATCCGCCGTTTACATCAATAGTATATTTAAGGTAAAGGTCACCGCCGTCAAAGGTAATATTGCTCCGTACAGCGTGAGTTGTAATGCCCATCATAATATCACCGTAAGGCGTGCCGTAGTGGCAAAGGTGCTTCCGGTCAGCCTCAATCGTAAGAATGGACGGTGCGGAGCCAACACGTTTAAGCGTAACAAGCATATCGGGAGATATTACAATAAATGTTGTAGACCCCTTGAAGCCCGTAGCCTCCGACTCCTCATAGCTTACTTCAATATCACCGTTGTCAAGAATTCGCAGTACACCATCTGAGTTAAGCTCAGTTTTGCTGCTGTCGTTTCCGACCGAATTAATGCTTTTCAGATTTAAAAAAATTTTTCTTTCCATTTCAATCCTCTGATTATAAGGTTCAGCAGGAAATCAATTCCTCAATACCAACCTTGTAAATTTTACCGTTTATGGAGTTGCCGAGAAAAGCGTGTGCGTTTTCTTCAAAAAGCTCAACACTGTCCGAGGTGTAGTAAGTATTCGTACCTTTTTCTTCCCTGTCTGTAAGCATATCGTTGCGGGTCAGCATATTGTATGCATACTTTGCAACCTCCTCGCCCGAGGAAATCAGCGTAACATTTTCGCCCATATAATCAGCAATTGT
Source organism: Oscillospiraceae bacterium (assembly GCA_045545795.1). Classification (GTDB taxonomy): domain Bacteria; phylum Bacillota; class Clostridia; order Oscillospirales; family Ruminococcaceae; genus RGIG8773. The sequence continues at coordinate 18,901 of JAZQBN010000015.1, read as the reverse complement.
GTCACGGATAATAGGGTAGTGAGTGCAGCCCAGAACAAGCGTGTCAACCCCCTCAGCCTTCAGCGGAGAAAGATACTGTTCAACCACAAGCCTTGTAACAGGGTTATCCCTGTCAGTAAATCCGTTTTCAACCAACGGAACAAATAACGGACAGGAGTTGCCGATAACCTTTACATCAGGACGTATGCTTCTTATAGCTTTTCCGTAGCTTCCCGATTTGATTGTAGCGTCAGTGCCGATTACGCCGATTTTTCCGTTTCTCGTAACACTGCACGCAGTCTGTGCCGCAGGAAGAAGCACACCCGAAAAAGCAACATCACCATCAGTTGTCTTACCGCTGCCCAGTACAGATGAAACCGTGCCGCAAGCCGCAATAATCATCTTTACATTGTGTTTTTTTATAAAAGCAATATCCTGTTTTGCGTATTCAAGTATAGTTTCACGTCCTCTTGCACCGTAAGGAACTCTCGCATTATCACCGAAATAAATAATATTTTCATTCGGAATAAGCTTGTTAAGCTCCTTGACGCAGGTCAGACCGCCAAGTCCCGAATCAAAAACACCGATTGCGTTATTGTTCATAGCAACCTCCTCGTATGTGAAAATCAGTTGTGATAATGTATTATCCTTCAAGACTGAGGGTAATAAGCTTATCAAGAAGCTCAGGCTGAGAAATACCCATATTTTCCATAAGCTTCGGATACATACTAATCTGAGTAAAGCCGGGGAGAGTGTTGATTTCATTGAGATAAACCGTACCGTCATCAGTAAGGAAGAAGTCAATTCTTGAAAGACCTGAGCAGCCCATAAGCTTGAATGCCTTAACAGCAGTCTCGCGGATTTCCCTTGAAGCCTCAGCAGGAATATCAGCAGGAATTGTAAGTCCCGAAGTGCCGAGAATGTATTTAGCTTCATAATCGTAAAATTCATTGCAGGAACTGATTTCGCCGACTTCCGAAGCAAATGGTGTTTCCTTGCCGAATACAGCACATTCAACCTCGTGTCCCTTGATGAATTCTTCAACAATAACCTTTTTATCGTGACTGAAAGCAAGCTTGATAGCATTTTTCAGTTCCTCAAAGGAGCTTGCCTTGTTTACACCAACGGAAGAACCGCTGTTTGCTGGCTTTACGAAAAGAGGATAATCAAGCTCGCCCGCAATTTCATCGCAAACATCTTCAAGTCTGTTCAGGTCAGCAACAGTAACGCACTTCCACTTTGCCATTCTTATTCCGCCTGCTTCAAGCATAACGTGAGCCGCAGCCTTATCCATACAGTTAGCGGAAGAAATAATGTCACAGCCTACATAAGGAATTCCCGAAAGCTTGAGCAAGCCCTGAATAGCACCGTCCTCACCGTTCTGACCGTGCAAAGCAGGGAATACCACATCAATTTTAGTTGTAGTGCAGCTTCCCTCAGTAATCTTCATAATGCCCTTATACATCGGGTCAGGAAGAATTACCGCAGGAACGCAGTCAGGATGAGACTCCCAGTTGCCCGAAGAAATAAGACCTATATCACCGGGATAGAAAAGCCATCTGCCTTTTTTGGTAATACCGATAGGAATGACCTCATATTTATCGGACGGAATGGCAGAAATAATATTAGTTGCAGAAATAAGTGAAATGTCGTGCTCGTTTGAAATACCGCCGAACAGAACGGCAACCCTGATTTTTGACATATAAAGACTCCTTGCTGTACAAAATAATGTAAAACGCTCAACCTGTCCGTGCAACACCGTTTACGGCAGGTTAAAGGCATATTCAATTAATTATATCACACATTTATAAAAACTGCAACAGTTTTTTGCTGTTAAATAGTACGGAAACAGCGAAAATTTCACCGTTTCCGTAGCTTTAATTATTCAATTGTGATATAATCGGCAGCTGCATAACCGTCAATATCATTGTAACGGATAACATACCAGTTGCCCGTCTGTCCGTAAATTGAAACAGCAGCACCATTCGGGATTTTGCCTATAATCGCCGCATCTGTTGACGGAAAGCTTCTGATGTTCAGATTTGAACCATCCGTTGCAGCAATACCTCTCCGAACAGGCTGAGCCTCAACAAACGGAATACCGAAATAGTCGCAAAGACCCTGAACAAGACTTCTTGCAATCGGAACAATGTTAGCCTTAATCCATTCAGCATCAGCCTGATTGTCGTGGTAGCCCAGCTCCGCAAGCACTGCAACCGCCCTTGTTCTCGAAACCTCACCAAGAGAAGTGGTAGGCAGAATATTTACCTTTGACGGGTCAGGGTAAACATATTGCAGATTGTTGGCAAGATTTGAAGCAAGCTGCCTGCTCTGTTTGGAATAAGGGGAATAATAAAGGTCAATTCCACGAAGCCTTCCCGCAAAACGACCGCCGCCTGCGTTTGAATGAAGGGCAAGATGTACATCATAATTTCCTGTGTTGGAGTCACTTATTGCACCGCGTACATCACGGGCAGGGTTGTTTCTTCGGTATTCAATACCCGATGACCGTAAGTAAGGCTCCATTTCATCAGCAATAAGGTTCATATATTGCTCCTCATTGCCGCCGTTGATATATGGGTTCCATTCCTGAGTGGAAGGACTTAAAAAAACACTTGGCATAATAATTGTGTCCGCAGTGCAGACCAATCCTCCTCATAAATTACTACGGATATACTCCGTGGGGAGCTGCTCCGCTGTTTCATTATATGCCGTAAATTTTGAGAAGATACAAGAAAACCGCCCTTTATCAAAAGAGCGGTCTGATAATTATTCCTCGTTAAGCTTTTCAACCTTGTAGCGTTTAACAGCAGCGTCATTTACAACAACATCCTGACCCTCTGTCCAGCTTGTAACAGTTGCGTCAAATTCTTCACCCTTGAGCTCGTTGAGAACATCTGTCTTCTTGTAATCATAGTATTCTTCATCAGCAAAAAGGTCCATCTTGTAAACAATGTAGTAAACCTCATCTTCTTCAATGAGCAGGTATTCGCCAACGTTGAGAGCGTCACCGACAACCTTTTCGTGAACGGAAGCGGATGGAACAGGGTAATCAGCAGAAGTTACGCTTCCGAGAAGAACAAGCTCATCAGCTTCTTCGGTGGCTGCTGTGTCATCAACAGGTTCTTCAGCAGCTGTGCCGTCAGCTGTACCTGCAGCAGCTTCAATAAGTCCGTTGTAATACTCATCATATTCCTTGGAAATTTCCTCGAAAGTAACATCTGTAGTGCTCATTCTTTCGATGTATTCCTCAGCCATAGCCTTGATTTCAGCCTTGCCTTCAGACTTGAGCAGGTTGCCCTCGCCGTCCTTGAGAGGCATATCAATGTACTTAATTCTTGCGAAGTTATCATTGAGATAAGCCTTGATATCAGCTTCAGCAACTTCTTTTTCGCCGCCTTCGCCGTAGTAGTAGTCAAAAATAGCAGCCTTCTTTTCGCCGTTGATAACAACATCAAGGTAGGACTCCTGACTTACACCGATACCCTCGAAGTATTCGCTTACATATTCCCACCACTGTTCAACGTTAGCCTTTGCAAGCTCCTCTTCATTGTTTTCAAATTTGAGTCCGAGTTCTTCAAACTTCTTTTCAACAGCAACGTGTTCCTGCATACTCTTTACAGCCTGGTCATTGACCCAGTCTTTTGTAGACATACCATCAATTGTGATTGCCATAACATCGGTATCTGTCTCAGACATATAATCATAAGCACCGGATAAAGCGTCGGACTGATAATAGATGAAAATACCTGCACGAAGCTCTGTATCGTCAATTTTAGCACCCCATGTGGTATCCTGACCGCATGAAGCGAGTGAAAGTGCCATAGCAGATGTTACCGCAACAGCAGAAAGCTTTTTAATCAAAGACATAGTCTTAAAAACCTCCATATACAATATAAATACAAATTATTATAACATATATTTTGGGGCTTGTCCAGTATTTTGACAAAAAAATATAAATATGTTTTGAACAGGTATGAAAAAGAGTTATATTTAAGCTGTTGACAAATACAAAATGATATGGTATAATCAACTTGTAATAAATCAAATGCGCTGATAGGAATAAAAGCTGATTGACTTTTTCAGAGAGCTGCCGTAAGGTGAAAGGCAGTAAAGAATTTTGGTTATAACTCGTCCTTGAGCAGTCCGCTGAACATCTTGTGCACAGATAAGTAGGTTGGAACGGGTTCTCCCGTTACAGAGATACGCATTGGATATCGAATGATTGAGATGCGGTGAGGTGCAGACGAAAGTCTGAACAAGAGTGGTACCGTGGAAGTTGCAAGCTTTCATCTCTTACAAGGAGATGAGGGCTTTTTTTATTGCCTGACCTTCTTGACTCAACCGCAAGAACGAAAGGAAAGAAAGCTATGAAAAACTACAACCATTATCAGAAACGCTACTTTATGCCGCCTGTTCCGTGCTACGACTGGACAACAAAGGAAAAAATAGATAAAGCACCAATCTGGTGTTCCGTTGACCTGCGTGACGGCAATCAGGCTCTTATAATTCCAATGTCACTGGAGGAAAAGCTGGAATTCTGGAAGTACCTTGTTAAAGTAGGCTTCAAGGAAATTGAAATTGGTTTTCCCGCAGCAAGCGAAACGGAGTACGCCTTCTGCCGTGCACTTATCGAGCAGAACCTCATTCCCGACGATGTAACAGTTCAGGTGCTCACACAAAGCCGTGAGCATATCATTGCCAAAACCTTTGAAGCACTCAAAGGCTGTAAAAACGCAATCGTACACCTCTATAACAGTACCTCCGTTGCTCAGCGTGAGCAGGTGTTCAAAAAATCCAAGCAGGAAATCAAGGATATCGCAATTTTCGGTGCTAAGCTTTGTAAGGAATACCGTGAAAAAACCGAGGGTAATTTCCGTTTTGAGTACAGCCCCGAAAGCTTTACAGGCACCGAGCCCGAATTTGCACTGGAAGTCTGCAACGCAGTAATTGATATATGGGAGCCAACCGAAAATGATAAGGTTATCATTAACCTCCCCGTAACAGTTGCGGAAAGTATGTCCCACGTCTATGCCTGTCAGGTTGAGTATATGTGCAAGAACCTCAACCGCCGTGAAAATGTAATTGTTTCGCTCCACCCGCATAACGACAGAGGCTGTGCTGTTGCCGACTCTGAAATGGGACTCCTCGCAGGTGCAGACCGTATCGAGGGCACCCTTTTCGGCAACGGTGAAAGAACAGGTAACGTTGATATCGTAACAGTCGCAATGAATATGTTTACCCACGGCGTTGATCCTAATCTTGATTTCTCCAACCTGCCTGAAATTACCGAAGTGTACGAGAAAATGACCCGTATGCACGTTTATGAGCGTCAGCCGTACAGCGGTGCACTGGTATTTGCCGCATTCTCAGGCTCACATCAGGACGCTATCGCAAAGGGTATGAAGTGGCGTGAAGAAAAAGCACCCGATTACTGGAATGTGCCATATCTCGCAATCGACCCTAAGGACGTGGGCAGAGAGTACGAGGGCGACGTTATCCGTATCAACAGCCAGTCGGGCAAGGGCGGTATCGGTTACCTTATGGAGCAGAAATTCGGCATAGATATGCCGCCTAAAATGCGTGAAGACTTCGGCTACGCTGTCAAGAGTGTTTCCGACCACGCCCACAAGGAACTCAACCCTGACGAGGTTTACGATATCTTCTTTGCACGTTATGTCAACAAAACTGACCACTTCCGTATTGACGAAGCACACTTCGCACAGAAGAATGGTATCATTGCAACAGTTACCGCAGATTTCCGCGGCAAGCTTATTACCCGTGAAGCGAACGGTAACGGTCGTCTTAATGCCGTTTCCAACGCAATCAAGGACGCATTTTCAATCAATTATACAATCCTTTCCTATACGGAGCACGCCCTTGAACACGGCTCATCCTCCGAAGCTGCCGCTTATGTGGGAATTCAGACCGAAGGCGGCGTATACTGGGGCGTAGGTATTGACACCGATATTATCGTAGCCTCCGTAAATGCACTTGTTTCGGCAATTAATAATAGTGGACTTTTAAAATAATATACAATAAGAAATCCAGAGAAGTTTGGTGCTTCTCTGGATTTTGTTTAATTACTGTAAATTATTTATTTCTCCCTCATATTCCATTGAACGCATTTTATTACTTCCATCAAGCTTTTGAAATTCACCATAATTAGTGAAATGTAACCCGCATTTTTCCATAACATGACCAGAAGCTTTATTTTGTTCTACATGACTGGAAGAAAATTTGACCACATCAAAGTGTTTGTTAGCAAACTTCATCATTGCCTTAGTTGCTTCAGTTGCATAACCATTTCCCCAACAATCATATCGTAAATTGTAACCAAAACCCCAAAAGCCAATCTTCTTATTGTCTGGACCTATGCTTCCACTACCGACTAATAAATTATCTTCTTTTCGCACGAAACCAAAGTGGTATTCTTCATCTGGTGCTTGAAGTGAAGTTAGCCAATCCACAACAGCATCTACAGATGTATATGTATTATAAACCATATATTTTGCAACTCTTTCATCGCTTACCCATTGATATACAGCTTCTGCATCATCAATTTTAAGAGGACGTAATATCAATCTTTCAGTTTCTATAATATAATTGTGCATTTTTCCACCTCGTCGAGTTTGATTTGTTATATTCCATTATAGCAACACCGTTCCCAAAAGTCAATCACCCAACATTCCTCTGCACTCTGTATTTCGCCCCAAACCACCTTTTATCAATCTCATAAAGCAACACAAAAACAATCCCAGCCACACAAAGATAAATAACCGCCTCAAACATAACCGACGAATAGGAAATAAACCTCGTCAGCATATCTGCAACCTGACAGCAGAAAAAGCACATAACAAACGGTTTGACAATGTAATTCCATAACTCAAACCGCACACCTGCCGTCCTGCATACAAAAATAATCCTCACAATATTGCTGTAGATATTGCTTGCGTAATAGGAAATCAGCACGCCCGTAAACCCGTACAAATCCACAAAAATAATCACGCATACAATTCTTATCACATATTCACACAAGCTGTTTACCGTGGAAAAATTCTGCTTTCCAAGTCCCTTTATAATGCCCTCCAGCACAATTTCCAGATAAATAAACGGCACAACAGGGAACATCTTTACCAGCGTTTCGCTGACAAGACTGTCGGACGGGCAGAGAATTTGTCCGATTTTATCGCCTGCCGCAAGAAGCATACCCGAAATGAAAAATGAGTACGCAAAAGCACGGCTGAATATCTTTTTTATCAAATCCCGAACACGTCCGACATTTCCCGACGAATTAGCCCTCGCAATCTCAGGTATAATGATGTTTGACAGGCTTGTGAGAATTACCGCAGGGTAGAAAACCGTAGGGATAATCATAGCCTCAAACATTCCGTATTCACTCATTGCACGTTCAGCGGAAACGTTGTATTTCAGCAGTGCAACAGGTACAAGTGCCTCGTTAAGTGAGGACATAATCATCTGTACATATCCGCCCGCAACAATAGGCAGCGAAAGCTTCAGATAATTCGGAATACGCACAATTCTCGGATTTACCTCAGGCAATGCAGAAAATCGCCTGTATTCTTTATAATAATTCACAATGTAAAAAATACAGCTGATAATCTCGCCGATAAGAATTGCACCCGAAATCAGTATGTAAATGCTTAACCCACGGTCAAGCAGAAACAGTACGCCGAATGTCAGCACACTCCATTTTGCCGCAAATTCAATAATATCACCATAGCAGGGGATACGCACATTCCGCACTGCATTGAAATATCCCTTTATGCACGACCCGAAAGCCGCAGGCGGAAGTGAAAATGCAATAATTCTTATCGAAAGTGCAAGAGCAGGTTCACCTTTTGCATATACCGCAATAATACCTGCAAGTCCGAAAGAAAGCAATGCGAAAAATGACGATAACAACAGCGAAAATCCAGTGGATAACCGCATTATGTGCGTAACATTTTCATTTCCTGCACCGATTTCCTCCGAAACAAACCTGCTTGTTGAAATGAATATATTTCCGTTGGCAAGTACCATAATAAATCCGAACAGCGAAAATATTAATGTCATTACCCCGACCGAAGCAGTACCAAGCTTGTTTGAAATAACAATGTTGAGCCAAAGGCTGAGCCCCTGCAAAATAAACGAAACAGCGGTAAGACGTGCAGTATCCTTTGCGATACGGTTCATAAAAATTTTCAATGTTTATCCCTCTTTTCTTAGTTATATTTATGAATTTGGTAAAAAAACTATGTATGCTGTTGCTATTTTAATAAAATTTGGATATAATAAAATATGTATGCAATTTTAATGTTGGAGATGAACAGTGTAATGACAAAAGCAGAACGATTTTTCAATGATATAAAAGATAAAAAAGTTGCCTTTATCGGAACAGGTGTAACAAACAACGATACTATCCGCCTGTTTCTGAAAAAAGGTATAGATGTAACACTTTGCGATAAAAAGACCCGTGAGCAGGTAGGCACTCTCGCAGACGAATTCGAGTCAGCAGGTGCAAAGCTTTCCCTCGGTGAAACATACCTTGACGCAATATTTGAATGTGACATTGTTTTCCGTGCACCCGGGGTCTACTACCATATTCCTGAGCTTGAAAAAGCACGAAAAATGGGTATTGTCGTAACCTCTGAAATGGAAGTTTTCTTTGATTTGTGCCCTTGCAAAACCTACGCTATAACAGGTACAGACGGCAAAACAACAACCACAACAATCACTACGGAAATCCTCGAAAGAAGCGGTAGAAAGGTACATAAGGGCGGCAACATCGGCAGAGCACTTTTACCGATTATCGAAGAAATCAGCGAAGATGACATAGCAGTTGTGGAGCTTTCCAGCTTTCAGCTTATCAGTATGAGAAAATCTCCCGACCGTGCAGCAATTACAAATATCTATCCCGACCACCTGAATGTCCACAACTCAATGCAGGAGTACATCGACGCAAAGAAAAATCTTATCCTGCACCAGAATGCTTTTTCAGCAACCGTACTCAATCTCGATAACGAGGTAAACAACCTCAGCGAATTTGTACGCGGCAGTCTATATAAATTCAGCCTTAAAACCAAGCCTGAGCGTGGCTCATTTCTTGATGAAGAAGGCTGGCTTTGCTTCACGGATAACGGCAAAACCGAAAGAATTGTCCATAAGGACGAAATAAAAATCCCAGGTATGCACAACGTTGAAAATTACCTCACAGCAATTTCTTTGGTGCACGGTGAAGCAACAAATGAAGCAATCGCAGAAACAGCAAGAACCTTCGGCGGCGTTGAACACAGAATAGAATTTGTCCGTGAGCTTGACGGTGTACGCTACTATAACGACAGCATTGCAACAAGTCCCGTCAGCGTAATTGCAGGACTCAACGCATTCGGCAGAAAAGTAATAATGATTGCAGGCGGCTCAGACAAAAAGCTTGATTATAACCAGCTTGCAGAGCCTATCAATAAGTACGTTAAAACCCTTGTCCTTCTCGGTGCAACAGCTGACAAAATCGATGAAGCTGTAAGAGCGTACTCAGATTATAACGAAAATGAGTGCAGAATTATCAGAGTGAAAACAATGGAAGAAGCAGTTGAAACCGCAAGAAAAGCTGCTGTCAATAATGATATTGTAACTCTCTCTCCCGCAAGTGCAAGCTTTGATATGTATAAGAATTTTGAAGAAAGAGGCAGACACTATAAGAGTGTTGTAAATGCCTTGAAATGAGGAATAATATGAATTTGGAACAAACAATTATTCAGCTTGCCGATACAAGCGGCGTAAGCGGCGACGAAACAAAAGCCGCAGAGCTTGCTCTTGAAATGCTGAAAGAATTTACCGATGACTGCTATATCAGAAACGGCAACGTAATCGGTCACTTCGGCAAAAAAGGTGCAAAGCCCCACATTATGATTGATGCACACATTGACCAGATTGGCTTTGTGGTAACTTATATCACAGATGACGGCTTTCTTAAAATCTCCAACTGCGGAGGCATTGACCGCAGACTTCTCCTTGCACAGCAGGTAACAGTCCTCGGTAAAGAGCCTGTTACGGGGATAGTCTGTGCAATTCCGCCTCACCTTGCAACCGATGAAAGCAGCGTGCCTGAAATGGACGAAATCTGCATTGATATCGGTATGACTAAGTCACAGGCAGAGGAGAAAATTGCTCTTGGCGATAAAATTGTTTTTGCGGCAAATTGCAAAAAACTTCAGGGCGACCGCATCACAGGTGCAGCACTTGATGACCGTTGCGGTGTAGCGGCAATTCTGCGTGCACTTGAAATTATCAAGGAAAATAAGCTTGATTATGAGTTGACGGTTATGTTTTCCACTCAGGAAGAATTAGGAGAGCGTGGAGCAAAAATCGGAGTTTTTGATATTGACCCCGATATTGCACTTGCTGTTGATGTAAGCTTTGCCCTTACCGCAGATGACTCCGAACTTAAATGCGGAAAAATGGGCAAGGGCTGTATGATTGGTTTTGCCTCAACCCTTGATAAGGAGCTTTCTCAGCAGTTCAGGTCAATTGCCGAAAAGAATAATATGCCGTATCAGATTGAAGTAATGAGCGGCGAAACGGGTACAAATGCAGACAGATTTTCAGTAAATAAGGGCGGCGTAAAGGCTGTTACCTTGTCAATACCCCTGAAATATATGCACACCCCCGTGGAAGTAATTTCTCTTTCTGACGTTGAAAATACGGCTCAGCTTATTGCCGCATATCTTCAGGAGGTGAACGTATGAGAACAGAACTTCTTGAAAAGCTTTGTCAGCTTAACGGAACATCAGGCGATGAAGGCAGAGTAAGAGATTTCATCATTTCCGAAATCTCAGGACATTGCGACTATACAGTTGACCCACTCGGAAATATTATTGCACGCAAAAAGGGTGCAGAGCCCGCAAAAATTAAGGTTATGATTTCCGCACATATGGACGAAGTAGGAATGATTGTCACTTCGATTAAATCAGACGGAACTTTAACCGTATCAGCTGTCGGCGGAATTGATGCACGCGTTGCAATCGGCAGACAGGTTTCCGTGGGCGACAATGGCATAAACGGCGTAATAGGTGCAAAGGCAGTCCATAACCTTTCGGCAGATGAGAGAAAAAAAGCACCGAAATTCACTTCTCTTTATGTTGACATTGGTGCAGCAGATAAGGAAGATGCTGAAAAGCTTGTTTCACTGGGTGACAGAGTTCATTTTGCGTCAGAGTTTCTCACATTCGGTGACGGATATGTCAAGGGTAAAGCGATTGACGACCGTTTCGGCTGTGCGGTAATGATTGACCTTATCAAATCTGAGCTTCCTTATGATTGTACCTTTACATTTGTGGTGCAGGAGGAGGTCGGACTCCGTGGAGCACGTCCTGCTGCATATACCGTTGACCCCGATTTTGCACTTGTGCTTGAAGCGACAACTGCTGCTGATATACCGCTTGCAAGCGGAGAAAAACGCTGCTGCGAGCTGGGCAGGGGTGCGGTCGTTTCCCATATGGACCGCTCAACAATTTATGATAAAGAGCTTTACAATATTTCCCGTGAAATAGCGAAAGAGCAGGGCATAGGCTGGCAGACAAAAACTATGGTTGCAGGCGGAAACGACAGCGGTGCAATTCATATCTCCCGCGGAGGTGTACGCACAACAGCGATTTCCGCACCGTGCCGTTATCTACATTCACCGTCCTGTGTAGTTAAGCTTTCCGACCTTGAGGACTGCGAAAAGCTTGCAAAACTTATGATTGAAAAGATGTGTACACTTTAATGAAACAGATTTATGACGGCATTCCAGAGCTTGTGACAGAGTCTTATTATGGATATAAAATATTGGCAGCTTATCGTGCCTATGGAGCAGAATATGACTTCTGCAAATTCTATTCCAGCGGCAATGGAATTGTTCATATTTATAACTCATCTATGGTTATTGATGGAAATGCTGATTTGGCAGAACTGGAAATGCTTATCGAAATGACAAAACCTGCAACAATAGAGGTGTCAAGTGCGCACGCTTTACAAGTTGGCTTGACATATCAGAAGCGTAACCGTACTATGTTCTGCTTGAAATCTCGTGAAAATGATATTGATGCAAACGCTGTAAAGATAGACAACTTTACAGATGAATGCTACAAAATTCTCTCTGAAAGCTTTGAAAATATGGGAGATTTTGAAAGCTGGTACGTCGATATCAATCATAGAATACGACATAAAGTGGCAAATCTGTATTTATTTGACAGCACAACAGCTACACAGCAATTTAATATAAATGGATTTGTTTTCCTGTCGCATATTGCAACAGCCGAAGCCGCAAGGGGCAGAGGGACGGCAAGAAAACTGCTGTATTTTCTTGCACAAAAATACAAATCAGAAGGCTGTGAAGCTTACCTTTGGGCACTTGACCACAGAAAAACTTTTTATGAGTCAATAGGCTTTGAGCCTGTTGCCGAAGATATACTATATGAAATGGAAGGTTGATTAAAATGGCAGAAATTTTTGACCCGAAGCCTGTTGAAGTGAAGGGCTTTGAAATAGATGAAAGAATTCTGAAACTTGCTGATAAGGCAGAAGAAAATTGCTCGGCGAGGTTTGCAGAAATTGATAGGATTGCACGCACAAACGGCGAAAAGGTGCTCCGTGCATTTATAAATAACAAGGTAAGCGCCGCTTGTATGACAGGTACAACAGGCTATGGCTACGACGACGTGGGACGTGACACTCTCGACAAGGTTTACGCAGAAGTAATGGGTGCAGAGGACGCTCTTGTGCGTCATACATTCGTTTCGGGTACGCACGCCCTCACCTGTGCACTTTTTGGTGTTCTCCGTGCAGGCGATAAAATTGTAAGCCTTACAGGTGCACCTTACGATACACTTGAAGAAGTTATCGGTATCCGCGGCAGCGGTAACGGTTCTCTTGCCGATTACGGAGTTAAGTATGACCAGGTTGACCTTCTTCCTGACGGTAAACCAAATCTCGGTGAAATATTCCAGAAGGTAAAGGACGCTAAAGTTGCATACATACAGCGTTCAAGAGGATATTCACTCCGTCCGACACTCACAATCAACGGCATTGCCGAAATTGTAAAGGCTGTAAAGAACGCTAACCCAAAGGTAATCGTAATGGTTGACAACTGCTACGGCGAATTTGTGGAAAGCCGTGAACCAATTCACGTCGGTGCAGACCTTATTATCGGTTCTCTTATCAAAAATCCGGGTGCAGGTATCGCCGAAACAGGCGGATATATCGCAGGCAAAAAGGAACTCGTAGAGCAGTGTGCGTACCGTCTCACCTGTGTGGGTATGGGCAAGGAAGTTGGCTGTACACTCAATCAGAATAAGCTTATGTATCAGGGACTTTACTTTGCCCCCGAAGTTGTTGCCAATGCAGTCAAAACAGCAACATTCACAAGTGAAATTATGACTCTACTTGGATTTGAGTGCTTCCCTAAGCGTGATGATGTGCGTGGAGATATTATTACAGCAGTCCTTATGAAAAATCCCGAAAATCTTATCGCATTCTGTCAGGGCGTGCAGAAGGGCTCTCCCGTTGACAGCTATGTAACTCCCGAGCCGTGGGATATGCCGGGTTATGACTCACAGGTAATTATGGCGGCAGGTGCTTTCAATATGGGTGCATCAATTGAGCTTTCAGCAGACGCTCCTCTCCGTGAGCCGTTTGCGGCATATGTACAGGGCGGTCTGACCTATCCGACAGGCAGAATGGGTATCCTTGTTGCACTTCAGGAAATGCACGAGAAGCATTGTTTAAGATTATTTTGATTTTGGGTATTGACAAATCTAATCATTTGTTGTAAAATATTACGGTAATATTTTTTATGAAGCAATGACGCTTTAACAACGGGATAGTTGCCGTTTGTTAAAGCGTTTTTTATTGGGAGGATTATTTTATGGCAGAAACAGTAAACACTTTTAAAAACGTTCCTGATTATTTTGCGTGTAACGTTTTTAATGAGGAAATAATGAAAAACAGACTTCCTAAAAATATATATAAAGCACTTCTCAGAACACAGCACCTTGGTATCGCGCTTGACGCCGATGTAGCTGAAGTAATCGCTTCCGCAATGAAGGAATGGGCTGTTGAAAAGGGTGCAACCCACTATACACACTGGTTCCACCCGATGACAGGTGTAACTGCTGAAAAGCACGACTCTTTCATTTCACCTACAAAAGACGGCAAAATCATTATGGAATTCTCAGGTAAGGAGCTTATCAAGGGCGAGCCTGACGCTTCTTCTTTCCCGTCAGGCGGTCTCCGTGCGACCTTTGAAGCACGCGGCTATACAGCCTGGGACCCGACTTCACCCGCATTCGTAAAGGACGGCTCACTCTACATACCAACAGCTTTCTGCTCCTATACAGGTGAAATCCTTGACAAGAAAACACCGCTTCTCCGTTCTATGGACGTAATCTCCGAGCAGGCACTCCGTGTGCTCCGTCTTTTCGGCAATACAACAGCAACACGAGTTACAACAACAGTTGGTGCTGAGCAGGAATACTTCCTTATCGACAAGGCTCTCTACGACCAGCGTAAAGACCTTATGTTTGCAGGAAGAACACTTTTCGGTGCAAAAGCACCTAAGGGACAGGAGCTTGAAGACCACTATTTCGGAAACATCAAGGAACGTGTTTCCGCATATATGAAAGACCTTGACGAAGAACTCTGGAAGCTTGGTATTCCTTCCACAACAAAGCATAACGAGGTTGCACCTGCACAGCACGAAATGGCACCTATCTATACCACCTCAAACGTTGCCGCTGACCAGAATGCACTTACAATGGAAATAATGAAGAAAACAGCCCTCAAGCATAATCTTGTCTGCCTTCTCCACGAAAAGCCATTTGCAGGTGTAAACGGCTCAGGTAAGCACAACAACTGGGCAATGTCCACCAATGACGGACAGAACCTTCTTGACCCGGGTGCAAATCCAAAGGATAATATCCAGTTTCTTACATTCCTTGTTGCAGTAATCAAGGCTGTAAATAACTACGCTGATTTGCTCCGCCTTTCTGCCGCTTCTGCAGGCAATGACCACCGTCTCGGTGCAAATGAAGCACCTCCAGCAATCGTTTCTATCTTCCTCGGCGACGAACTTCAGACAATCCTCGACGCCCTTGAAACAGGCAAGATGATTGACGAAAATCAGGACCAGGAATTCGTAATCGGCGTTGAAGCACTTCCGAATTTTCCGAAGGATACAACCGACAGAAACAGAACCTCTCCGTTTGCTTTCACAGGTAATAAATTTGAGTTCCGTGCCCTCGGTTCAGCAGACTCAATCGCTTGTACAAATATGATTATCAACACAAGTGTTGCACACGTCCTCAAGGAATTTGCCGATAAGCTTGAAGGCTCAAAACACTTCAAGAAGGACCTCAACAAGCTTCTCATCGAAACAATCAAGGAAAACAAGCAGATTATCTTCAATGGCAACGGCTACGACGATGCGTGGGTTGAAGAAGCCGCAAGAAGGGGACTTCCTAACCTTGTTTCCACAGTTGACGCAATTCCTCACTATACAGATGATAAGAACGTTGAAATTTTCGAGGAATTCAAGGTTCTCACAAGAACAGAAATTCAGTCCAGACAGGATATCCTGCTTGAAAACTATTCCAAGATTATCAATATCGAAGCACTTACAATGGTTGATATGGCAAGAAAACAGATTATTCCCGCAGGTATCGAGTTTACCAAAATGCTTGCCGAAGCAATGGTCGCAAAGGAACAGGTCGGCATAAACTGTACAGCAGAAAAGAAGCTTGCCTCCAAGGCTTCAAGCCTTACAAACAGTATTCTCGAAGCTACAGATATGCTTGACGATAAGCTTCTCGAAGTCAAGAACTGTGCAGAGGGCGAGCCTACCGCAAGATATTACCGTGACGTTGTCTTTGCAGCAATGCAGGAGCTTCGTGCAGTGGTTGACGAATTGGAAACAATTACACCTGACAAGATGTGGCCGTTCCCGACTTATGCAGATTTGCTTTTCAAGGTTTAATTCAATATGTATTTCAAAGTCACTTTCGGTTATTATCGGAAGTGACTTTTATTGACATTATTTGTATGTGGTGTTATAATTTTAGTATTACGGAGATAAGGGGGGGAAATTATGTTTAGAAAAAAGATACAGCGTATTTTTTCAACAATTTTGGCAGCAATAATCAGTATTTCGTTGTTATCAGCCTGTGAAAAGACGGAAAACTTATCAGAAGAAACTACGGTTTCAGAGACAACAGTTGCAACCATTCCCACAGACCTGACCGAAGAAGAAATGGCAATCTGGGAGAGTATGCCTGATATTGTTACTATGAGGGTGTATAATGACTACGAAACAAAAACTACGGAGATTCTTTATATCGAAAAAAGCGGAGCAATGAAAAGCTTTGTGAGTGATGAATATTATAAAGTATATAAAGACAGTGAGTGGCTTTCTAATAAAATAAAAACCTGTGAAGCGGATGTCACTGGTGAGGTTGATATTTATAAATTAATCGAATACTATAAATTATTATTACTTATTGACGAAAACTGTCCAATGAAATCCCGTCAATTTATATCACAGCAAATACAACGAGAAGCTAAATTTTCTTATGAAATTTATGGAAAAAATAATTTAAACAACACAATTACGTTTATTGCGTATAAATATGCATCATCTGAAAATATATGCGATAGTTTATATGGAGAAGAATTATTTGATCTGTACTTTGAAATTGATCCATTCACAACTACAAATGAAACGATATTTTTGTATTAAAAAGGAATGATTTAATGTCACGAACAGAAATAGTTAAATTAACAAATATGTGTATGGTGTACGACGGAGATAAAGTCCTGATACAGAATAAAGTCGACGACGAAAGCTGGAACGGAATAACATTCCCTGGTGGTCACGTCGAAAAAGGAGAGCCCTTTACCGATGCCGTAATCCGTGAAGTTTTCGAGGAAACAGGTCTTACAATTTCTTCACCTCAGCTCTGTGGTGTAAAGGACTGGATACAAGACGACGGCTCACGATATATGGTTCTACTATACAAAACAAATAAGATCACGGGTGAACTTAAATCCTCCGAGGAGGGAGAGGTTTACTGGGTTGACCTGAATGAGTTGTCCCAAATGAAGCTTGACAACGATATGAACGATTTGGTGAAGGTTTTCCTTGATGACAATTTAAGCGAATTCCGTTATTATAAGGAAAATGATGAGTGGAAGCACGTTCTAAAATAATTATTTATCCATTTCCATTAAAATCTCACAACATTTATTGCTTTTTTGAACAATATTTTTAAATGTGGTTGAAATTCAAAGTGAAATGTTGTATAATTATTATGATATTTTTTGTAAAGGAGTAATCGCCAATGTATAATGATATTATTGATACAATCGGCTACGTTGCCGAAGTTGACCCCGAAGTAGGCGAGGGTATGAAGAAGGAGCTTGCAAGACAGCGCCGTAACCTCGAGCTTATCGCAAGTGAAAACCTCGTTTCCCCAGCAGTAATGGCTGCAATGGGTTCCGTTCTCACAAATAAATATGCAGAAGGTTATCCTTCCAAGCGTTACTACGGCGGCTGCGAATGCGTTGATATCGTTGAAAACATCGCAATCGAGCGTGCTAAAAAGCTTTTCGGTGCAAACTTTGCAAACGTTCAGGCTCACTCAGGTGCACAGGCTAACACAGCTGTTTATTTTGCACTTCTCCAGCCGGGCGATACAGTTCTCGGTATGAGCCTTGCTGACGGCGGACACCTTACACACGGTTCACCTGTAAACCTCTCAGGTAAGTACTTCAACTTCGTTTCTTACGGTCTTGACGACGAAACAGAAATGATTAACTACGATACAGTTCAGAAGCTTGCTGAAGAAAACAAGCCAAAGCTTATCGTTGCAGGTGCAAGTGCATACCCAAGAGCAATCGATTTTGAAAGACTCTCTCAGATTGCTAAGTCCGTAGGTGCTTACTTTATGGTAGATATGGCTCATATCGCAGGTCTTGTTGCTGCTGGTCAGCACCAGTCCCCAGTGCCATACGCTGATATTGTAACAACAACAACTCACAAGACTCTCCGTGGTCCAAGAGGCGGTCTTATCCTTACAAACAGCGAAGAACTCGCAAAGAAGATTAACTCCGCTATCTTCCCGGGTACACAGGGCGGTCCTCTTATGCACACAATCGCAGGTAAGGCAGTATGCTTCGGTGAAGCACTCAAGCCTGAGTTCAAGGAATACGGCAAGAAGGTTGTTGAGAACGCTAAGGCACTCGCTGAAGGTCTCCTTAAGAGAGGCTTCAACCTCGTATCAGGCGGTACAGATAACCACCTTATGCTCGTTGACCTCCGTCCTTTCAATATCACAGGTAAGGAACTTGAACACCGTCTTGATGAGGTTTATATCACAGTTAACAAGAACGCTATCCACAACGACCCTGAAAAGCCTTTCGTAACAAGCGGTATCAGAATTGGTACACCAGCTGTTACAACAAGAGGTCTCGGCGTTGAAGAAATGGACAAGATTGCAGAATATATCTACCTCTGCGCAACAGACTTTGAAAACAAGGCTGACGAAATTCGTGCAGGCGTAAATGAAATCTGTGCAAAGTATCCTCTTTATGAGTAATTGAATAACATTGTTGCAAAACAGAGGCAAGAGGCGCTATGTCTCTTGTCTCTATTTGTGCTTTTAGAGGTGATGTCAATGAAGGTAAAAAAATATAAATGTTTGTGCTGCGGATATTTTACTTTAGATGAAGAGTTGTTTGATATATGTCCCGTATGCTTCAGAGAAAATGGCTTGATTACGGATATTAATACATCAGATGGAGTTAATAACGGTTTGACGCTTGCCGAAATGAGAAATAATTATCAAAAATTTAAAGCGTACAATAAGGATTTTATTCATTGTATACGACC
>JAZQBN010000014.1:0-4320 GCA_045545795.1 Oscillospiraceae bacterium | reverse complement strand
ATCGTATTTGCATTTTTCAAAATGTTTTTTTATAACGATACTTTGTTCTCTGTTAATAAAAACATCTGCTTTGGTTGCGTGTGACATAGCTAATCCTCCAGATTTAATTGATTTGAATTGTAAATACAAATTAATATTGTTTATTGTATTATATTATAACACGAAAAACTTATTGTGTCAATAGAAAGGAGAAACTTCAATGAGCATAGTAAAACTCAGTAACCGAATATTTGACTTAAAGCTTTCAGCTTCGGAGCAGACAGTATATGCATATCTTTGCAGTCTACCGTCAGAGCACATTATGCTTGACGGTGCAGTAGCAGTAAAAGTTAAACAGGCTACAATTGCTTCAAAATGCGGTATAAAGGCAGTTCATACAGTTGCTAACGCAATTACATCGGTGTACTTTCACCACAGAGCATTGATATGCCCATCATACCAAATAAAACGCTGCCGTAAAATACCGACAGCGTTTTTGATTAATTCAGAATAGCAGAAAAATTCATTTTTCCATACAATAATCTTGCAATATAGACGATTTTATTTTCTTCATCTACTTTATAGAAAACATCATAATTGTCTACCAATGCACATCGATAGCCATTTTTGGCAATTAACGGAATATGAAAAAGAGGGAATAAAATCGGATTTTCATTAATCTCATTTACAGTTTTTTCAATCTTAATAAGAAGATTTTGAGCTGCTATTGGATTTTTCAATTTCACAGAAATATACGAGAGGACAGAATCAAGGTCTTGCTGAAAACTTTCAGCAATGATAAGTCTATATTCCATACTTATCCCTCAATGTTCCGAAAACTTCATCATAGGATAAAGCTCTGCCGTTCTCGAAGTCAGCTTCGGCTTCATCAAGTTTCTGTTGAAGCTCAGCTGAATTACGCACGATAACTCTTGTAGGTGCAGGCATTTTTACATCAAAAGGTAAACCGCCAACAAGATTAACCTGATGCAGAAGCATATTTACAGCATCAGAAATTGTCATTCCAAGCATCGACAATGTTTCTTCAGCGTTTGCTCTTACGGTTTCATTAACCCTAACGTGAATGGTGGAATTTTTATTCATAGAAATCACCGTTCCTTTCTTTATCTTATTGTATCACATTTCGCATACAATGTCAATACAAATTTAAAATCGGAGGTGAATTAAATGAGTTTATGCAAATTAAGCAACAGAATATTTGACTTAAAGCTTTCAGCATCGGAGCTGACCGTGTACGCATATATGTGTAGTCTGCCCTCGGAATACATAACGCTTGACGGTGCAGCCGCAGCAAAGGTAAAACAAGCTACAATTGCTTCAAAATGCGGTATAAAGGCAGTTCAGACAGTTGCTAAAGTAATTACATCACTTACAGAAAAATCCCTTGTAGAGCCTGTAAAACGCTCTGTGAAGCGAAACGGCTACAAGGGGACATATATGTATAAGGTTAAGAAGCTGCCAACAGAAAACAGCTTCTTTTTTGTTGACCGTTCTGTTTTCGGACAGCTTGTTCCTCGTCAGATGATAATATATCTTTTCATCTGCAAGAGCTATAACACACAGATTTGCGACTGCTGGAATAGCTATGCAGATATATCAGCACAGACAGGAATGAAGCGTGAAACAGTGATTCAGACCATAGCAGAACTCGAAGCATTAAAGCTCATCAGAAAGAGCAAACGTAAGAGCCGTGAAAATCGTCGTGTATATGTGGATAATCATTATATAGTCATCATTTACGTTCCTGGAAGAATAAAAAGCAAAAGAATAGTGCGGCTGCACTGCAAACACAACCGCACCAATAACAGCTTAAAAAAGCTGCACAATGTTCAAAATTATAATAACACATTATATCGAGATTGTCAAGCCTTATTTTCAAAAAATTTTTTAAGCAGGGGTAGTCCGCAAATTTAAACTCAATATTGAGTACCCAATTACTATTACATTTGGAAAAGAAAAATTATCAGGTTTAATATAATATTATACTTAACTATAGTAATACTGTGCTATTACAGTTTGTATAGTTTTGCCTGACAAATCTATTTCAGGTGTCATTGATGCGTTGTCGCGTGTTGATATTGTTGAATGTTTCGCTCTTTTTCTTTTTCCAATGCGTATAGAAATATTTTTGAAAAATTGCCCTTTAAAACTTGACTTTTTCGCTTTAAAGTGTTATACTATTATTTACAGGAGGAACATTAAAAGTGCAGAAAAAGTATGAAAATTATGAGCAGCTTTTTTCAAGCACAATCAGTGGATTAACCGAAAACAGTGAAAAATGGTTAAGCTTTCTGGAAACAGCTTCAAGAATGTACAAGTACAGCTTTGAAGACCAGCTACTGATTTATGCTCAAAAACCAGAAACAAGAGCTTGTGCGGATTTTAGCTTCTGGACTGCGATAAACAGAATGAATCGACAGCTTCGCCAGGGGTGTAATGAAATTGCATTGCTTGACCAGGAAAAGAAAAAATTGCATTATGTGTATGCTATGGAAGATACTGAGCCAAAAACTAACGGTAAATCAAGAAATCCAGAGCATTATATATGGCAATTATCTCCTGACAAACGTGATGTTATTAACGATATGTTATGCAGACAGGGCGGCATTAACAGTAATAACATCGAAAAGACAATAATTTCAATGACTTCATCAATGACAAAATTGAAAATGGCTGAATATATCAGCGAATTTGACAGCATTTATCACGGACTTGGAATAAAATTGCCAAAATCAGAGGTTGAAAAGGCTGTCGCTGAAATAGCTGCTGCAAGTGCAGCATATATGGCAGCAAAACGAACAGGAACTGATGTATCGGATTATTTGAATATGGATTGTTTTTCAAAATTAAGTCTTATTGATAATCCAGAATTGACAGCTTTCCTGGGCAGAGTTACAACCGATACAGCTGGAGCTGTTCTCAAACTGATAGAGCGAAATGTAAACGAGTATAAAATTCAAGAAAGGAGTTCTGCTAATGAACTTACCAAAGGAGAAAATCGAGAACGGAATACTTTACGTTCTGAACGAGGAAACAATGACATATCGCCCGACATTTCCAGGGGACAACGAGGAAGAAACTCCGATAATACACCGTTACGGCAAGATGAGAGAGAAGTATCTCAAGGAGAACTACAAAGTGACATACAGCAAAATGCTGATGTTCGGAGAGTTAATTCCTCATCTGGTATCGATAGACGAACAAGCAGCGATAATGGAAGAACAGATAATATCGGAAATGGCGAAAGCGGACGGAACAGACGAGGAACTGAAAGCGAAAGACCAGATGAAGTGGATAGGTCTGATGAACAATTACAGACAGGCAGCTCACGAGATAATAGTCAAGGAACTGATAGAAGTATATTAATCAAAGAAGCGGAGGAAACAAAACCCTCCGCTTCTTCTGTTAATGAAGAAGCTATTCATAATGCGTTTAATGAATTCAAGCTTAATCATTCTTTTTCCAATGAGCAGCAGTTGTTTTTTGATAGAATAGAACAGTTTGCAGCAAAAAACAATGTGACAGAAAATATTATTGACAGGGCATTTTCGGAACGTCCAGTATACCGCCGTACATATGGTAATAGAGAAAATCTTAGTAAGAAAATGTTTGAGCATAGTCTGAAAGTTCTTGAAAGTGAGCTTGAACGTGCAATTAGAAAAAATCTTACTGAAAACAATGAAAAAAGTGCCGTTTCTTTTGAACAGGAAACTTCAGAAGCTATGAATGTTCATTCAGAAAAAACTGAGGGGCAGGAAATGGCAAAATATTCAATCTATCAATTAAAGTCAGGTGCAGAGTATTACGATTATCGTTTCAGTAATTCAGATTATATGGCAAAAAGAGGATATGTCCCAAATTATGCCGATTATGATATGGTATATACTGGCGATTTATCAGATATTCAGGGAAACAACAAGTTAGAAGCTATTTATGAGAAATTCAATATAGCACATCCCGAAGATTTCACAGGTCATTCTCTTTCGGTTAGCGACATTGTAGTTATCAAAGAAAATGGAGAACAAACAGCACATTTTGTTGATTCCATAGGTTTTACAAAAATGCCTGATTTCTTCCTTGAAAGAAAAAATAATATTGTTGTCGATATTCCAAAATATAATTTGACATTAGATTTTTCTGAAATCAACTCCGTATCGCTGAAAGAAGAACAGCAGAATTATATTGGTGGACTTGATTCAAACGGTCACGAAGCTAAAGACAATTACGATATAGGAACAAAAACAAATCGATATTATGCACACGATACAGAATTGTATGTACACAATTCAGAATATGGCACTATGCCTACAACGATTGATA
>JAZQBN010000013.1:0-4893 GCA_045545795.1 Oscillospiraceae bacterium | reverse complement strand
TGGGTAAAATCTATGAAGGAGAGATACAAAGATTATTGTGCAGACGAGCCGATTACAGTATCAAAGAGAAGGCTGTATACAGATGCAGACGGCTTTCCGAATGATTTGGCTTTCTGCGACTTTGTAAGCGGGCTTACGGCTGACGACGACCTTTGCCTTGCTTGCTTGAATATCGACCTGCGTGCAAGCAACAAAACCAAAGGCTATGCGTTTGGTACATTGGTGCTTCGTAAGGTGTTTTTGCAGTTGCAAGAGTATTTTTATGTATTCCGTTTCAGCGGTGAAAAATTCAATGTTGTTTTTCCGAAGCAGTACATTGCAGAAGTGAAAAAGATGTTGGATACCAGTCCTAAAAAATTGTTCACCGTATATTATGGCATTACAGAAGAGCCGCTTCACAAAGAAAACGTGGAAGAGCTTCGCAGAGCAGGTATCGACCTGATGTATCGTCACAAAGCGGAAATTACTGGTGAAAAGCTGGAAGCAGTCCGTGATGACCGCATTATCGGCGATAAAGGCAATACTCCTGCTGCTCTTCAAGAAACGGACACACATAAGAATAGGGCGACGATGTGGTACAGTGTGGTTGATTTGGAAGAGACATCTCCGAATATTCGCACTGTAAAAGCGTATGTTTTTCCCACAGAATATAAGGACAAAAAATTATCACTGCATCAACTTGTAGTCATTGACGACCTTGTAAATACAAGACTGTATACTGGTAACAGTGTTTGCTTTGGATTTGACGGAATGAGGTTCAACATCACAACTCGCTTCGATGCGAACGGAAAGTTGTCTGTTCTTTGCTATAAGGATTCTGAAAGCAAAGGTTTGTGCAACATTGAGATTCAGACACACGAAGGTAGTTGTATTCCTGCTTCCTTCGGTAAGCGTGTTGAAGGAAGAAGAGAGATTTATCCCGTTAAGCCTTTGGCAAACGGAGCGTATTCTTACGTTTTGTACGATAAGACAACTGGTGAGGCAACGCTGAACGAAACGGGCATTTTTGAGTCTGATGGCAAAAAATACGTTGTAAGCGTAGATGAAACCAGTATTGATTTGATTTTACAATAACAGAAAGGATTGTGAATAATGAAGAGATTGGTTGATTTGCAGACTGATGCGGAATTTGCAGAACTTTCTCAAATTCTTGAACGTGTTCGTCACGGCGATTTGGTTGCTACTTTGAAGCAAGTAGTCAAAAAGCCTAATGGCGAATATGGATATATCGACTTGCAGAAGCAGGCGGTAAACGGCATTAACACTATTTTGCAGAGCAACGATAAGTGGTTTTACGTCACTGTTCAGAATGTAAATGATGTTAATGTCCGTAGATTACAGTCAATGTGGCAGACAGTGCTTCAAAGAGGCACACAGCAGAATAAGAGTGGAGCAGCAAACGACTATCTGATGGTGTTGGATGTAGTTCGCACCGACATTAAAGATGGAGCGGATGAAGGTTTTATCTACGGGATTACTGCTTTGCAGCCTGTCTTTGGTCACGCTGACGGCAGAAGCAATTTGATGTTCTGCTTTGAGATGGGAGATGTATCTTGCTCTAAAGAGGCATTCAATACGGCAGAGATTGAGTTTGAAATCTCTGAAAGAGAAGCAAGCGGCGATGTTCCTTACATCGACGATGAAGACTTTGAAGAGAACGACAGAATGAATGACGGAGCGAGCGAGTACACTGGAGAATCTTTTGTGAACACAGACAAATACACCAAAGTGTAACTCTTCAGGAAAAGGAGTGAACACAAATGTCATTGGAATTTTATAAAGCGGGTATGAATGCCGCTGATGAAATTGCCTCAAAGCTTGCCAATGTTTTAAGTGAAGACGCAAACTCTGCGATTGATGATATGTTTAAGCGTATGCGTGAATCGCAGGAAGCAGCTAAAAGAGCAAAAGCTGCTGCGGAAGCAGAAGAAAACGGAACAACTCCCCCGTCGGCTTTTATGTATGACAAAAGGGATTACGAACGTTTCGCTGTAACAAGTAAACAAAAAGCAAATGCTTTTGCGGCTTATCTCCATCAGCAAGGTGTCGAAGCCATTGTTGCTCCTACGGAGCTTAATGGACAGTGGTTGATTGAAATGCCTGCCGTAAACACGATTATGAAACGTGTTGTACCTGAAGAATCTTCTGAATCTTCTGATTCTTATAATCAAGAAAATGAAAATACAGAAGAGCAAGAAAATCAAGAGAATCAGGAAGGTCAGAACTCTGATAATCCTGAAACTCAACCCCAAAACCAAAATAATCCCTATACTACGCCACAGATTACGACTGAAGTTGTAACTGCAATGGAACTTGTTCGGAAGTACGAAGAAGAAACTTTTGAAACAGTTTCAAGGCAAACGGATTTTGAGTATTTGAGCGAGCCTCGAAGTGCTGCTGAAAGTGAAGCGGATGAGATGAAACGCTTTATGGCAAGAAATATGGATTTTCTTGGCGTAAGTATCATTCGTACAGAAAGTGCAGTTAAGAGAGTAACGGATACGTTTCAGGCTGGCGGTGCTGGCATTGTAAATGAAACTAAAAAGTTGCTAAATCGTGATTTAAGACAGGAAGTAGACGAAGCAACTGGAGAAACAACTTCGACTGCTGCGTTTAAGCACGAACGCATTAACGAAAGACAAATCGGTAGAGTCAAAAAGGCAATCGTTATGGGCGATACAATCATCGTAGATGGTAAAATCGTTAATAATAAAGCTTTGAGAGCAAAAGTTCAAAGCCAATTGGACGCTCGTGCTCAAACAGCAAAAAAAGCGATTGCTGCCAACAATACTCGCAGAGCTAAAGCTTCTGATAAACTGCATACGGCAGGTGAAGTTTTGTCTGATGTAAGTGTTCCTACGATTTTTACGTTCCAGAGGCAATCTATTTTGAGACAAGCTGACGGAACAAAAAGAAACTTTTGGAGTGCTATTGGCGTTATTACTACAAATAACCTGAAGCATACAGCAAATGCTGGTATTCATACAGTCAATGCAGGCATTCACGCCACAAACGCTGCTGTGCACGGGCTGGGTTCTGTTTTTCAAGACGGTAAAGAACAAAGAGATAAGCGGACAACAAACGCTGAACAGCTTGTAAAAAATGCTGAAGACGAAACGGGTACAACCATTCGTGAGGTAGCTTCCACAGAAGTAGGAAGTCGTGCGTTGCGTAAAGGTGGCGTTTTGGATACCTATGTCACCGCATTAAATACACAAGCAGCTTTGATGACTGCGTTGGATAGAACCAGTATTGGCGTAATGGAAAGGCTCAACGATTATTCTAATAGAGGCTTTCTTACTGATGATGAGTACATTGAGTACATCCAGCAGTTAAGAGACGGTAGTCTTACAGACTTCAGAATGGTAGAAGGTCATCAATCAGCCGTTGCTTTGTCAGACGATGTAAAAGCTTCGATTGCTTTGTCAGACGATGTAAAAGCTTCGATTGATGAAGTGCTGGAAAAGCTTAAAGATGATGCAGACCCGCACGATATTGTAAAAGAGCTTCGTGAGAGATTGGCAAAGCACGCCAATGAAGCAAGGCAATCTGTAAGCAAAACAAATACCATCACAATTACAGACACTCAAACTTTTGAAAAGATTACTGTAACCGTTGCTGATTTGCAGAAGGACTTGGAAAAGAACTTCGGTAAGCTGGGTATTGATTTCAAAGGTGGAGATATTACCAGAGAAGACATCATCAAAATCAACAAAGAGTTGATAGACCGCTCCAGAAAGCTGGACATCAACATTATTGGCAAAAATGGTCAAGTTGATTTTAAGTTGATTAAAGCTCTTTCTCCAGAACACCGAAAAGCTCTTGGCGTAGACGGTATTTCGGGCAACCTCTTGAACGAGCTGAATCGCAAAGGTGCTTGGGGTGCTGTAGACAGCAATGAATTTGGTGGAGTTGCTGGCTTTGCGATGCAAGGCGTAGGCAGAATGGTTGACAATGATGAAGATACCACGAAGCTGATGCAAGGCTCGCAGAAAACTATCAGTTACACTAAAAAGACCAAAGCAACAGCAGACCATACTTACCAAGCGATAAAGCGTGGCTATGCTGCTCATCAAGCTAAAAGAAATGCAAAAGCTGGCAAAGATGGTGCGGATGGTAAAGCAGAAAGCAAAGCTGCAAAAGACCCGAAAAAAGCAAAAGACCCGAAGCCTTTCGATGAAAAGAAGGCAAAAAAAGCAGAGGAAAAGGCTGAAAAGGGTTTGGCAAAGCTTGCGAAATCTGAAAAGAATCCGTTTGCGAAGCTGAACAAAGCCAAAGACGCTGCGGTGGCTAAACTGGGTGATACCGCAATCGGCAAGGTTCTTGTGGCGGCAAAAGGCGTTTTAGCAAGCATTCTGACCACACTTTTGTTGTGTGCTGGTATTGCTGTCTTGATTGTTGCAGCAGTAATTGTTGTTATCTTGATTATCTGTTTGATTATCAATTCTCTGATGAACTTTGACCCTCTCGCTCCTATGAGTTATCAAGATACTGTTGCTTATGGATTGTATGAGTCTTTGAGCGATAGTGAAGACCAATGGCGTGATGAGGTTGAAGACCCTGAAGACATTTGGGAGAATCGTAACAACATCAAGTATTCCAGCGATATGATGGATGTTGACACTTATATCGCAGCTCATCCGTATCTTGAAAAAGACGGAGACAACTGGTATATCAATCCTTTTACTGGCATTGGCGATTTTACAGGCACAGACAACAGCGGTTATTTGTTGCTGCTGGATGACTTTAATGGTGGTAACACTTATGAGTACAGTGCAAATATCAACAGATACGGTGAAAAGACCAACGCTTCTTTAACAAGTTATGTTGCTACAGAAAGCGGACATACCAGCAATCTGAAAGACATTATGGGTATGGTTGACGTAATGTTCA
>JAZQBN010000012.1:0-8068 GCA_045545795.1 Oscillospiraceae bacterium | reverse complement strand
GAAGTACTGCGTTATTTGAATAAACTTGAAAGCTTATATGTCGGTATTAACAGTTCTCAAAGTGTATATATGGAATTAAATTCAATATCGTATTTAAGTAACCTTACAAATCTCAGCTTAATTAACATTGATGTTTCGACGTGTGACGCATTATTGAAATGTGACAATTTACAGGAAATTACCTTATCCCAAGGTATTGTATCGACCAATGTCGTTACAGAATTAGAAAAAAGAGGCATATCTGTAAATTTATATTAGATACAACGATGCATTCGTAGATAAATAATAACAGCAAGTATAAATGGAGTTAAGGAACTGTTGCTTACCTTTCTGTGCAAATTTTTCATCGTCATGCATATACAACAATGTTGACGAATTCTACTACCAGTTTGCAATTTTTTTAAGAAAAGAGAGGTGCATTCGAGAGTAATTCCCGACAAATTTAATGATGTCGAGGATTAATTTTGTTTTCTAAAACAACGTAAAATCGGCACTTGCTTTGTTTCATATCTTGGATGAATGGGTTTACTGCTTGCAAAGCTGTACAGCGAAAACAATTAGTCTTAAGCCGTAAAATTATTTTATGGTTTAATATATCTGAGGGAAAAAGGGATTATACTAAACGCCGAATTTAATTTATCAGGAGGAATTTATATGATAAATAATATTAGTTATAATCCATATGTAAGAATACTTGATAACAGTGGAAATGTTATCAATAAAAATGCTGTTTTGCCTACTCACAGCGAAAACTCCTGCGCCAACATGAGCTTTCGTGATTTGGTTGAAACAGTTGAGGCGGCACAGGCGGAACAGGTTAAGAAATGTAATTTGGAAATTGAACAGGTTGGTGTTGCTGACCTTTCAAAGCGTACAGTTGGCGTGGAAGAATACTACAAAACAGGCGACACTACGCAGGATATGTATATCCGAATGGGAATGGACTACAAGGCAAGCTGTTTTGATTTCCGCAACGCAGGTCATTTTGCAAGTCTTACTGCCGAACAGGAGGCAAGCGGCTTTGAGGGAATGAGCAATGCGGACAAGTACAAGGCTATCTACGAAAAATATCAGTATTGCTACGGTGAAAGCTTTCTTGATGCGGCGGCGATTGATTACGTTTCTCCCCCGCTTCCTTATGATAAGTATATGTCGGTGATACGTCAATTCAACGATGAAGTGAACGAAGCCTGCGGAGGTGCAGCAGAAGCTAAAAAGGCACGCAGAGAAGCACTTTACGGCGATATGAGCGATGTTGAAATCCGTGCGGAAATTATGGACAGCTATTCCGAAAACGTAAAAATCACTCAGCGTAATCTGTTCAAGGCGACAAACGAAATGAGTCTTTGCGGAGTGGACGGTGGTCTGCGTGCGATGCTTAACCCTATTGGAAATCCGTTTGCTTACAGGGATTATGGCATTATGAACGACCCGACAATCACCCGTGAAAGTCAGCTTGATATGAGCATTACTGCTGATTATATCGAAAAGCTGGAAAAGGTGTATGAAAACAGATTGCTTTCAGGTGGATATGCAAATCCTGAAATTGTGGAAGTGTTGGAACAGATTATGGCAACTTTTGGAGTGTGACCTATCAAACTATATTGTCAACATCACTTTGATAAGGCTCCTTTCTTTAACAGACACAGTTTTATACTGTGCCTGCTTTGACAAATAAAATTTGTGCATCATTAATGCTTGTTCAGATAATATTGAATTTGCGAGGTAAAACAATTATGTGTGCAAAAAAACTTGGTCTTCTTATTATGTTATTTTGTTTAGTTGTTTGCACAGGGGCATGTTCAAATAATTCAAACAATAATTTATCACTTGAAACAACAATAGCAGGAAATACAGAAGAACCTTACCTTGACGGAAATGCTCAGGTCTATACATCAGGTGTACCTTTTACAGAAGAGGAAATTTTACAACAAGCAACTTCCGAAATGAAAATGGGCATAATACCTGAAGATTGCCAAATCAGCGGTAATGGTTATTATCACGTTAATGCAGAAACGAATTGTCTTGACTATAATTTTTTAACGCTGCATATGTTCCAAAACGAAAAATTGTGCGGAGAAATGACATTGCAACGAAAAAAGGATGGTACAGCAGAGGTTGCAAAGATTGCGTTTTTCAGCAATGAAGACAAACTTTGTGAGCTTCTTGAAGCTAATCCACAAAAGAAATTTGCTATGGTTTATGCAGGAATATCAGAGTATGCCATACTTGAAGATAATACAGTATACACCATATCAGGCTATTCTCCTCATATCAGTAACATTCAGAACTTATATAATGCATACAATCTTGAAGACAATATATTATCATATGAAATAATAGGTGACGTCGTTACGCACAACACCTGTGACATATCTGTGCTTAATACTGAACACGAACCGATTGTTGATTTGGACGAACTGCTTATTGACAATACCTTTCAACAGCAGGTCAGAGATTACTTTTCATCTGAGCCGTCAGCAAGCAATATGAGCGGCTGTTACTTTTCAGTTTGCGGTGCGGAAATGTATAATGTAAATACAAACAAGGTTGAAAAAACAATGCAATGCTTCATATTTACGCAAGACCTTGAGAAAGTCGGCACACTGCACTTCAATATGGATGGAAGCAAGCTGATTACAAGCTATTCCATAAACAGCGGCACACGTTCTGCTTTACTAAAAAGACTGTCCGAAAAGCCTGACGAACGGTTTGTAATTCTCACCGACGGGTTTAACAATGTTATGCTTCTGAACAAGGACAACAAAACTATTAAGCTGTCGACAGGAAGTGACGATTTTACAATTATCGGAGATTGTTTTGGTTTGCTTTCCGGAGAGTTAGGACTGGCATATAATGATATACTTAATGAGGATAATCTGGTTTGGGTTGGGTTTTGAAGCTTCATATTCAATTTATAGCAAAAGGGTACCATCTCGGTACCCTTATTTTTATATTCATTTAATAAAAAGACAAACTGGTTTGTATCAACCAACCAAATTTGTAAAGATATTTTTGTCTATATATTACATTGACATCTGAGGTTTGTCGTGATAAACTTATTTCAAAGGTTTGTCAAAACAAACCAACGAGAAAGGAGATATTTTATGGACGAATATAAGCTCTTTGACGCTGAATACCGTCTGTTGTCGATCATCTGGAAAAATGAGCCTGTAAACTCGACAGCACTCTCAAAGCTGTGCCTTGAGAAGCTTGGCTGGAAAAAATCTACGGTATTCAATATGATAAGAAAGCTTGCAGAACGTGGCTTTGTGAAAAATGAAAACGCTGTTGTTACGGCACTTGTTCGCCGTGAACAGGTCGCAAAATATGAAAGCGAAACAGTAATAGAAAAGAATTTCGGCGGTTCTCTGCCTGCGTTTATTTCTGCATTTCTTGACGGAAAGAAAATAACTGCTGAAGAAGCGGAAGAATTGAAAAAGATGATTGACAAAGCAAAGGAATAATTATGAATACATTTATCGTTACTCTTGAAAAAATGACGATTATGGCAAGCATTGCTGCTATTGCGGTTATGCTGATAAGATTTCTGCTGAAGGGTGCTCCGAAAAAGTGGAGCTATATCCTGTGGTTGGTTGTTCTGTTTCGGTGTCTGTGTCCCTTTGGAATAGAAAGTGAATTAAGCTTGTACAATGTGTTTGACAAGCCTGATTTATATGAACCACCTAAAGAAATCATTACACATCAGGTTGATTACACTGCTGTTGCTGAACCTGTTTATACAAGCGAAGCGCCACCGATAACGGAATCCTCTGCGGAAAGCCGCAGAATTGATGCAGACGTAATATTGTTTGCAATCTGGCTGACAGGCTTTGCAGTTCTCAGCTTGTATGGAATAATCTCATATATGTCGCTGTCAAAAAAGCTTGAAACGGCAATAAAATCAGAAGACCGCATATACGAATCCGACCGCATTTTTACCGCTTTTACACTGGGTATATTACCTAAAATCTATGTTCCGCAGGGTCTTCCTGACAGTGAGCGAAAACTGATTATTCTTCATGAACACATACATATACGCAGGTTTGACCACATAACAAAGCTGCTTGCATTTATTGCTCTGTGTCTTCATTGGTTTAACCCGATTATCTGGCTTGCATATGTATTTTATAACAGGGATATGGAAATGTCCTGCGATGAAGCTGTGCTGAAAATGTGCGGCGAAAAAGCAAGCTACTCGGAAGCCTTACTGCATACGTCAATGCGCAGAAGCGGATTGCCTGTCCCTCTTGCATTTGGTGAAACAAGCGTCAAGGAAAGGGTGAAAAACGTGATTAAATTTAAAAAGCCAAAGTTGATAATTTCTGTTGTTTCAGTGATTGCAGTTCTTACAGCCTGTGCAATTCTCTGTACAAACCCGCTTGATTCAACTGTTGTTTCTGCTGATACAACAAGCACTGTTCCAATTACACATTACGATTTTCGATTTAAGGAGCACGATATATATTGCTCCACTAATGGCGGTTACCTTATGTCTGACGAAGAAGGGCTTTACACCGTACATTATCTTACAGATTCAAAATATGTTATCAATGTATACGGAGGAAAAAATACATATGAAAGCAATGACATAAAAATCAACGGCCGTGATATTGATATTAAAAGCGTCACAATCAATGACGTTTATCTTGAAAATGAAAACGGATTAAACTTCGTTGTTTTGGAATTACTCTTAAGCTATGATGGAATAATAGATATGTCTTTTACTCATGATGACGGACAAAGCAGCTTTATCGCAGGGGGAAGCAAGGATTGCTACAAGGTTTCCGCACGCATTTATATTGCCGATGACAACTGGAAAAGTATCGGCTTCACAGGCTTTGACGATGTCCCCTTCTTTGTATCGGAGGAGCTGAATTTGGAATACGTTATGACGGAATATGACAAGGCTCTTGGCGTTGTTATTCCGGAAGAATTGTCATAAGCTTGTGTAAGTTAATATTAGATAAATACGGCGTACATCTTAAAATGTACGCCGTATTTCATTATTCTGATCCTTTTTGCTTAACAGATATACTAAAACTTTCAACAAATTCACCGTCGGCATAAATGCTGTAGCAGTTGGTGTCTCCATACTTCATAAATGAATATCCGTCCTGACTGCGTGAAATTATTTCTCCTGTTATTTTCAAACTGTTATTTATAAGCAAAAGCGGAACACCGCCTTCTGCCGCCTCACAGCTGAAACTACCACCATTGATGATGAAATTATATCCATAATAACCTACAAGTGCACCTGTTATCTTCACTACTGCGTTGTCATTCATTACAACCTTTTCTCCGGGAATTGCCTTGGAATTTGCATTGCCCTTTATTTCAAGAACACCATTATCCGATACAATTATCTCCGGATTGTAATCGTAGAAATCAAACGTTGAGCCGCGATAATTTGAAACAACAGCCCGTGCGTTGTCATTTATATGAAACGTATTTACATTCCTTATTGCAGCACCTAAATAGTTGCCATTATCATAAGGATTTCCCGTTGCAGTAAGAACACTGTTATCATTAAGCTCTATATTTCTTGCCGCACAATGTTCAGCAGTGAAAGTTCCGCTTTCACACAAGATAAGTTCACCAAGCCTTATAGTTGTGCTATTCATTGATGCATTACCATTCACAGTTACGCTTTTATATGCTGATTCTTTTGTTTCCGTAACACTTACGCTGTCTTCAAAAGTTAAATACATCTCATTAAAAGAATCTATTGTTGTACAAAGCTTGTTTGTGCTGTAAAGACTGCCATCGCCAAAAAAAGTAACTGAGTTGCCGGCTCTTATTGCGGCAGTAGCTATATTAAACTTATTTTCTCCTATTAGCTTTATTTTTATAGAGTCTATCCCCTCAATATTAATGCCTATATGCTCTTTTCCCGTTCCGATTTCTACGTTGTTTAAAGTAAGTATATCATCCTCAAAAGTTATGCCTTCAACAGGCTCGCCATAAAGAATATCCTGTCCGCATACAGTTATGCTGACACCATCTGAATACTGAATCCTATCGCTTGCCCAGGGAAGTTCAACATCATAAGCTGTTGATTTCACAGGCTTTGACTCTGCCTTTTCAACAGCTTGCTCCCACTTGTGCTTCTGTAGGAACGCTTCTGTTTCTTCCGAAATAAACTTTACATTCTCATCGGAAAAATTAACCGTACCGTCAAGGCTGCTTCTTCCAAGCACAACAAGTTTTAAATTTTTCAGCTTGCCAAGAGGTTCATAATAGCTGTTGTCCTGCTCGGCTTCGGGGAAAAGCCTGATACAGCTGAGATTACTGCACTTGCTGAGAAAATCAATATTTTCGAAATCACCGTCAAGGGTCACAACGCTTAAATTTTTAAGCTTTGCAACGCTTTCCGTATCTGTAAAGCTACCCTCATAGCAGGTGTGGAGCCGCAGCTCACAAAGCTTTTCAAGCTTTTCTATTCCTGCAAGAGAGGTGCTTTGATTTGTGTATATCTCAAGACTTGTAAGGCCATCAAGCTTTTCCAGTTCTTCAAAGTCAACCACATCGCCGTCCGATACAAGTGTAACAGAAACGGCATTTTCAGTCGGATAATACAATTTGCCGTGTATCTCGATATAGTCAATTTCATTGACCGTGTACTCCTTAACCTCAATTTTATCCTTGCCGAGATAAAGGGACTCAGGCGGATTTTCTTCATCAAAGAATGGCTCCAGATTATATTCAGCAATAAGCTCAAAGCCGCTTATATACTCCTTTACAACAGTATCTGCGTAAGTTTTCAGCTTTTCGTAAAGCTTATCCTCGGTACAGCTGTCATATTCAATCGTGTACCTATCACCAATTGTCTGTACAGTCTGAAAATATAGCTTTCCGTCTTTTTCATCATAAATTTCAAGCTGCTGACCGCCTATGTCAATACATCTCAGATTGTACCCTGTATACTCAATAGTATAAAACTTTACGGGATAATTCCTGTCCTCTCTGAATGCCGCAACAAAGTAAAATTCCCTGCCGTCCTTGTCCTTGAGATGATAAAGCTTTCTGTCGTATTCACCGAAAAAAATCTCGTCCTTGAAGCTGTCGCCATACACATACATTTTCTCGTGAGAGTTACTGCTGACAGAGTAAGCCGTGCCACAACCGTTATCTTTCAGAACAAGTATTTCATAAATTCCGTCAAAGCTCATATCAATGAAAGCTTTTTTCTTGTAACACTCCGAAACAGCCTCCATAAACTGCTCCTGTGTCTGTTCAGTATAGGTTATTTCACCGTATTTTCCCAGATGTACAACATAAGCAGGATTATATTTCGGAGTTGTAAGCCTGTATTCTCTAAAATCATTCGGCGGTCCCATAAAATAATCTGCAAAATAGGTTATCGTTGTGGGAAAATGAATGTTTGTCACTCTTGCCAGCGAGAGTTTACCAAGATATGTCACGCCCTCAGGAAGAACAATCTTCGCCCCTGAACAATCCATAAATGCCCTATCTTCAAGCTTTTTAAGTTCTGACGGAAAGGTTATATCTTCAAGAAAAGTGCAATATTCAAAACAGCTTTCCGTTATCACAGTGAGCCCATCAGGAAGCTTTACCTCTTTGCAATCACAACGGTGAAAAGCAGCAGATTCTATACTTTTCACGCTGTCGGGTAAAATTACAGATTTTATTCCCGTAAAAGCAAATGCATCTTCACATATTGTTTCAAGTCCGTCTGAAAATTCAACTTCGGTAAGATTTTCACAGCTGCGAAAGGCTTTGTTTCGTATAACCTTCACGGATGACGGTATAACAACCTTTGTAATATCTGTTCTGTCCTCAAACGCACTTCTGCCTATTTCCGTTACTCCATCAGGGATTATCATTTCTCCCGTGCCTTTGTAGCCAGTTAAAATACAACTGCCGTCTTCCGTTGTTTTATATTCAAAATCCTCAGGAATATCAATATTTTCCACATTAACCATAAACGTCAGAAAAACACAGCATAATATAGCTGCAATAATACATATTGTCTTTCTCATAATCTGCTCATTCCCTTCAATGCGTTATATTTTGTAATATATTACAGTCAAATCAGGCATATTTT
>JAZQBN010000011.1:0-14206 GCA_045545795.1 Oscillospiraceae bacterium | reverse complement strand
AAGTATAGCAGTAAACCATACAAGGGGCGGCGGTCATTGTTCAAGACAATGCTTTGCATTGTCTGAGAGTTCCGCAAAGCGGAACTCTTCCGCCGACTCGAAAACCTGTCGGTTTTCTCACCCCACTCTCCGTTTTTGAAGGCAAGGGGGGTATTTCGCCGCTTGCGAGCGGCGACCAAAGGGCTTTGCCCTTTGGAAACCCACCACCTTTGAAAAGGTGGACGAAACTTTTATAGTCGCTTCGCTAACTCTAATAGTTTGTGTTGCACTAAATTATAATTTGCAGACATTTTCAATATTGTTGCCGAAAAGTCTTTTCCGGCAAACTGAAACGCACCCCGAAGGGTGCGTTTTTCACTGCTTTGCATTTCTTCTAAGGGTTTCCGCCCACACAAGAAGAATAACTCCTATTACCGCCAGTGTTCCGCCTATTCGGTACAGGTCAGGCGAAATTACGTCACAGGTGCACTTCACAATCGTTCTCACCGCCTTATCGCTGCTGTAGGGAAACTGCATCGAAAAAAGAAAAGTTGCCGCCAGAACAGCCGCTCCGCCTGTGAGAATTGCTCCGCCGCCCCAGCTGAGAACCCGTGTGCCTTTCCTGTTTATTACCCCAAGTGCCGCAAACATCAATGCCGCCATCGCTGCTGTCACAACAACCGAAGGCACCGACCCGTACACCCGAAGTGCAGTAAGCGTGCTGCCGCCGATAATCTGCTCCATATTTTCCGCCGAAATCATTTCCAGCAACGGCTCGGCACGCTCAATCTCACTGCAGGCAAGCTCAATATCGTGCTCATTCAGCGAGTATCCCATCGTGTTGTCAATCACCGACAGATTTTCACGGAACACCTTTTTTACCTGCTCCGAGGTAAGCCTTTCGGGAGCATCTCCGCTGCGTATGAACTCACCGTACTCCGAAAGCTGTGCCGCAAGGAAATCCTTCATCGTTGACTCCTCATAAATAACCCGTATATCGTCACGGCTCAGACCCGTGCCCAGCGACATCGTGTAAATTGCGTCCTGAACGGTTTCCGTGCCGCTTTGCTCCACGGGCAGAGCCATAATGTCAAGCCTGTCCGCAAATTCGGAAATGTTCCTCTCGTCCGTAATAAGCCTCAGCAGCACCGCCCCTACCGAAGCAAGAATTAATGCCAGCATAATTATTGAGGTTATCAGCGACCCCGTGAATTTCACCGCCCCCGACAGTGCCGTGCCCCTGCTTCGGGTCTTTATCGGAATGACCTGCTCCTCGGCACGGCTTTCAAAATTCCGCACAAAGCCCTCGCCGTCCTGAATATCCACGGATAACTCCCCTGTCCCGGACGTCCTTTCGGGAATAAGCGGCAGCACCGTCTCCGACTCCGACCCGATGACCGTCTGTTCCGTGTCCTTTTCAAATGGGACAAGGTCCGCTCCGCAGCTTATACAGCAGGTCATTTTTTCGTTGTATTCCTTTCCGCAATTTGGGCAAATCATTTTCATCAATCCTTATCTTTTTGGAATATTATGGTCATTACATTAATATAATATACCATTTTATGCCAAAAGTCAACGAAAATTATTCGACAAAATCCGACATCTTACCTCAGTCCACAATTCTGCCGTCCGTAGAAATTATCACAACACGCCACGGAATAAACTTGCCGCTTGCTTGAAGTGCACGCTTCACAGCGTTTTCGATGCCGCCGCAGCAAGGCACTTCCATTCTCGCAATTGTCACGCTTTTTATGTTGTTGTTTGCAATAATCTGCGTAAGCTTTTCAGCGTAGTCCCCCTCGTCAAGCTTCGGACAGCCGATAAGCGTAACGTGATTTCTGATGAATTCGTTGTGGAAATTCCCGTAGGCAAACGCAGTACAGTCCGCCGCAACAAGCAGATTTGCGTTGTCGAAATACGGTGCATTTACAGGCACAAGCTTAATCTGCACAGGCCACTGTGAAAGCTGACTCGTTACAGCCGCACCCGTCACAGGTGCCGTCTCACGCTTTATAGCCTTTGAATTTGTCCCCGGACAGCCACAGGGAAGCGTCCCCGTTTTCTTCTGCTTTGCCGCAGCCACAGCCGCCTCGTCGTAGGCAGGTGCTTCACGCTCCTCAAAGGTAATTGCGTTTGTAGGGCAGGCAGGCAAACAGTCCCCTAACCCGTCACAGTAATCCTCACGGGTAAGTCTTGCCTTTCCGTCAACCATTTCAATTGCACCCTCGTGACAAGCCTCCGCACAAAGTCCGCAGCCTATGCATTTTTCTTCATCTATCTTTATAATTTTTCTTACCATAGTAATTTCTCCTTGTTTCAATTTTTGAAAGCACTTGACTTTCTGATACAATTATAATATAATTTTTCAAACAAGTCTGTTGTTTTTACAACGGGAATGAGGTTTCTATGAAAAAATATATTCCAATTCTGAAAAATACAAAGCTATTTTCAGGCATCAGCGAGGAGGAAATCAATACAATGCTTTCCTGCCTGCAAGCAAAGCTATGCACATATAAAAAAGGCGAGTACGTCCTTCGTCAGGGCGAATACATCGACAACATTATGGTGCTTGTTGAGGGCAAGCTTCACATTCAGCGTGACGATTACTGGGGCAACCGCAGTATCATAAATATGGTCAGCGTCGGTGAAATGTTCGGTGAAGCATATGCCGCACCCGAAAGCGGTGCACTGATGAACGATGTCCTTGCTGTAGAGGACTGTGCCGTGCTTTTCTTCGACGTAAAACGGATTATAACCGTCTGCCCCGCCGCTTGCAGATTTCACTCAACGGTAGTGCAAAATCTGTTTTTTGCCATTTCCGAAAAGAACAGACAGCTTATGCAGAAGCTTGGCTGTATGTCAAGACGCACCACAAGAGAAAAGCTGATTTCCTACCTTTCCGAGGAGGCAAAGCGCCATAACAGCAGCAGCTTTTCCATACCCTTCAACCGTCAGCAGCTTGCGGATTATCTCTCCGTAGACCGCAGTGCAATGTCAGGCGAGCTGTGCAGAATGCGTGACGACGGACTTATCGAATTTGACAAGAACCGCTTCACGCTGCTCTGATGCACTTTCAGCGGACTGTGACATAAAAATGGCTAATTGTTACGTTTCTGAAAATTCGCCTTGAAATTTAACTAATCTTTCGAACAATTAGTTGTAAGGTTCATATAATATTATTTTCAAAAGTGGAAAATTATTGACTATTTTGTCAAAACGTGCTATAATTTGGACACAACATTAAAGGAGGCTTTTTTATGAGCTATTTATCTGAATTTGTCGGCAGTTTAATTTTCCTTCTGGGCGGCTATGCCTATATGTGCAACGTTAACCTCAAAAAGACATTGGTTTCAAAGCTTAACTACATTGAACTTGTAGTTGCGTGGAGCCTTGCGGTAGGCTTCGGTCTGGCAGTAGCGGCAATAATGGGCGGTTCCGCATACCTTAACCCGGGTGTGGTACTCGGAAACCTCATCTGGAACGGTCTGCCCTTCGGTGAAGCAATGCTGTACATACTTATGGAATTCCTCGCAGCAGGTGCAGCAGTTCTCCTCTGTATGATTTTCTTCTGGGACTCCTTCAAAGCCTCAGGCGATGCCCCAAAGAGAGGAATATTTGCAGCATATCCCGTTGAAAAAAATATGGCTCTCAACTTCGTTCAGGAGATTATAGCTACATTCGTGTTCCTGTTCCTCGTGTTTATGGGAATTGCAGGCGTTACAGCAACAACCTCGGACAACCAGTCCCTGGTTATCGGTGCAGTAGGCTTCGGTGCAGTAGCATTTATGGCACTCACCCTCAACAGCACAGGCTTCAGTATGAATGCAATGCGTTCAGTTTTCAGCAGCATCTGGTTTGCAATTCTTCCTATCCCAAACAAGGGCAAGGAAAAGGTTGACTGGACATATCAGCTTGTTGTAAACCTCGTCGGTTCATCAATCGGCGGTATACTCGCAGTTATCGCTACAGCTGTTATCAAGGCAAAAATGTAATTGAAGCCTATGACAATTGCCGCATAAAACATTAAAACCTTCTATGGTATGTACAAGTCCGGTAAAAACGTACAATAGCTCCTTTATGGTAGAATAAAAACAGCTGCCGTAAAGAGCGGTAGCCATAGAAAAGTTTTCAACCCAAATAGTTTAAGACAATCGGTAGCAAATAAGAAAAAATACAGGCATATGCTTTTCTGCATACGCCTGTATTTTTATCTTCCGAACGGTCTGTTAAACGAACCTATCAAAAACTTTTTTGCAATAGAAATCCATTACTCACAGGCAATATAGATATCCATACTTTCTCCGTCAGTTTCAAAGCAAGGAATAATACCCTCCCAAACGTGCTTTAAACCGTTTATTTTCATATACTCGTCAATAGTTTTATAACCATTCGGTATGATTACAAATGGATTTTCAAACGGACTTTCAATATGTACAGCTGCATATTTCTGAGCCTTCTGTTCCTTGACTTCAAGCCCGTCAGGAGTAATGTTTTCAGGCAAAATCCAAGCGGCGGTGTAGCCGTGCATATTGTATACATTTATCTGCTCCTGAGAAAGATACGGAAAATCCCAGCCTATAACTTTGGGATTATCATCCCCGTTCTCCTTAGCAATTTTATATATTCTGTCAATAGCATCGCCCTCAGGATTGACGCTTATGGCGGTGTACATTACATAGCGGAACGAGGGAACAGTTTCTACACGCAGATTGGAGTATGCCCCATCAAAAGCACCGAGGTCATCTCGGAAAAGGTTGTCAAGAGTACAGTTAAAAAGATTGCATAGTTCTATTGCTTTTTCAATTTCGGGTTTACACTCATCATTCTCCCACTTTGAAACAGTCTGACGTGAAACATCAAGCCTTTCAGCAATAGTTTCCTGTGTCATATTTCGATTAAGTCTTCGTAAATGCTGAAGATTTTTTCCAAAGCTCATATTTAAAATCCTTTCAAATTTATACTGTAAGCTTACGAGAAAATTATAGCACAGGGTATGTAAGCATTCAACCATAATAGGCTTGACTTTTTCAGCTTTTTCGCAACCTGAAGTTGACAGACAATAGGATGAACGAGAAATATTCCTGAAATTCATCAGTTTTCCTTATACATAAACATAATATATTCGTTGTCAACAAAACCGTTTTTACGGTAAAAATTCGGTGCAGGTGCATACTTGTTTGTGCAAAGGGTAAGCCCCGCAAGATTATGCTCCTTTACATACTCCTCTGCCGCATTTATCAGCATACTTCCATAGCCTCCACGCTGTTTTTCGGGAACAATGAACATTTCATCAACATAAAGCTCGCTGTTGTTCCACCAGATTTTTTCGTGAGCAAACATTGCACCGATAATTTTCCCGTTTTCTTCAAGAATAAAGCCGACAAATTTCTTTGCCTCAAAATAATCTTCAAGATAAGCAACGCCTGTTTCCATAGTCCAATGGCATTGCCACATTTCGTTGTTGTAAACCGCACTAAGTATTTCAGCACAGGCAGATATGTCTTTTTTCTGCATTTTGCGTATCATATTTTATCCCCTTTATTGCAGTTCTTTGTAATAAATCCTGCTCTCCTCGTTATAAATATCAGTACGGCTTTCCATATATGTGAAGCCGTATTTTTCATACAAGCCGGCGTGGTCTGTTGCAAGGTAAACCTTGTCAAAACCCTGCCGCAGTGCCCTTTTGCACGCCGCTTCAATAACCTCACCGCTGTAGTGCTTCCTACGATAATCAGGTGCAGTAAATACAAATCCGACCCACGGAAAAAGGCTGTCATCTTTAATACAATCCCTATGAGTAAGCGTGCAGAAGGATACAAGCCTTTCGCCGTCAGCCATAATAAACAGACTGCCGTTGCCGAGAACATTATGAAATTTGTTCTGCTCCAGCAAATCCGCAAGAAACTTTGCCGCACGCCAATCACAGGCACGGATTTTGTCAATCCAGCTGTGCTGTTCATTGCTGAAATAATCAAAAATTTCCATCAGCTGTACTTCGCCTCCAGTTCCTCAATCGCAGGCTGATGCTCCTCCATAAAGTATTCCGTACCATTTTTATTGCGGTCAAGAAATCTGTGAGTGTAAAGCTCACGCCGCAGAGTGGCAGGGTCGCCGAATGTATGCCAGCGATTGAGGATTTCGTTTATTTCCTTTTCAGTGTAAATCTTCCCCTTTTCGATTTTTTCAGCAAGATAAATTAAAGCGTAAAGCTTCATTTTTCTTTTTGACGGATAAGCAGTAAGTCTGCCGCTTTCGTCAAGGAAGTTTTTCAGAATTTCTTGCATATTCTCACCCCACAATCCGTGAGTCCATATTGAACACAAGCACCCATTCACCATTAAAGTTTGTCCAAGTAGAAGTAACGTGAAAAGTCCCTGCCAAATCGGCATTTTCGGGTACGTCAGCAGTTGTTTTTACAATATAATGCACCTGCACTGTCTTGTCTGTTTCGTGTACAATTTCAAAGCCTGTAATTTCAAAATCGGAAATGCCGAAATTACTGACAAATTCAGAATACTCCGCACCCGTACAGCGATAACCGCCGCAGACCATAACCGCATCAGCGGAAACAAGCTTTGCAAATTCGGCTTTGTTGCAGTCCTTTGCCGCCTGCCACATTTTTTGTTCAAGTATGTAAATCATATCGTGTCCCTTATCTTCTTTTGTACATAACCAATTCTGCATCTGAACCATTTTCCCCGTACTCAGCCACAAGCAGGAAATCCATTCCTGCAATAAGACCGAAGCATCTTCCTTCGCCGAATTCACACTCAACCTGATTGCCGAGGTACATACTGTTATTGTCAAGGAATTTCACCGCTTGTCCGTTTGGCAGGGCATATTCAAGATTGACGTAATTTCCGACCAACGGATACAGCTCCGTAATTTTTGCCATACCCGGAATATCAAGCCCGTTGAATTCATCAATTAATGTCTGTTTGAACTCATCATATTTTCCCTTGCCGTCAAGCTTAATGTACCTCGCAATAAAGCACTTTTCGTCCGAACAGCCTTTACAGCCTTCATTCCACTGACAATTTGTGCAATCCGCACCGCATAATGATTTCATAGTTTTTTCTCCTTAATAATTACAATAAATATCCCAACTGAATATCAAAGCCTGTTATGTATTATATTATTTCGTCAGCCTCTCCAGTTCCTCAGACATAAGCTTTATGTTCTTGACCATATAACCGAGATTTTCCGTACCTGCACTGTTTTCTTCAATTGCCGCCGCAACGTGCTGAACAGCACCGCAGTTGTTCTCAATGTTTCCGCTTACGCTGACAAGCTTTCGGGAAACACTTCCGCCGTTTTCCGCAACGCTGCCGATAACTGTGTTCATATCTGCAATGTGACGTGAAATTTCACTGTTTGAACGGCTTATCTGTTCTGCGGAAAGCTTCATCTGCTCCATACTTTCCATACCCTCACGGGTCAGCACAGCGTTTTTCTCCATTGCGTCAACCGTTCCCGAAATGTTGCTTGTAACCTCTCCGATTATAACAGCAATTTCTGCGGCGGCTTTCTTTGTCTGTTCGGAAAGCTTCTTTATTTCGTCAGCAACCACTGCAAAGCCCTTTCCACGTTCACCTGCGTGTGCAGCCTCCACGGAAGCGTTAAGTGCAAGGATATTTGTCTGCATAGAAATATCAGTGATAACCTCGGCAATCTCAACAATCTGCTTTGACTGCTCGGAAAGCCTTGCGATAATCACCTTGCTTTCGTCCGTGCCTTTGCAGATTTCATCCATACTTGCAGAAGCGGCGGACATTTTCTTGTCATTGTCAGCCGTGATTTCATCAGCACGCCTTGTAAGCTCAGCAATACTGCTGCTCATCTCGGAAAGATTTTTCAGATTGTCGGAAATCATATTCATATTTTCCTCAACGGATTTTATGTGCTCAAAATTAGCCTCGCTGTCACGCATTACATTTTCCGACTCGTCAGCAATACTGCGGTTTGCTTCTGTTGCGGCTGCGGAAATCTTGTCAAGTTCAGTAACCGTTTCAAGAAGCTTGCGTGATACCTCAAGGGATTTCTCACGCATTATTCTCTGCTGCTCCGCACCCATAAGACTGCCCAGCATTGCCGTGGTACGCTTGCAAAGCATAGTGAAAATTGCGGATATTGCAAACAAAATCATTGCACGGGGAAGTATTCCGAACATCACAACATCACTTGTTTCAACAAAATTATCATCGGGAACATAGTTTGCTCTGAAAGCCGCAAGCTGACCAAAGGATACGCCGATTACGGTAATCAGCGTACCGAAAATATTAAGCCTGCCCGAAAAATACAGGCTTGCAATAGCAATCGGGTAAACGTATAAAAGTATTGCGTGGTATGACATTGTTATTGCCACGTCAACGGTGAAAATTGCCGCACATACCACAATGACATATTTCACCCACGGGCTGTTCTGCTTGCAGAAATTTACGATAATTGTCGGTATGAACAACAGCACCGCACCTATTGCAAATGCAGTAAACATAACCCCCAGTGGAATTATAAAAATCCCAACGATGTCAAGAATTACAACAGCCGCGAAAACCAGTATGGTTATACGCATAACCTTTGCCG
This sequence comes from Oscillospiraceae bacterium, assembly GCA_045545795.1. Lineage (GTDB taxonomy): Bacteria > Bacillota > Clostridia > Oscillospirales > Ruminococcaceae > RGIG8773. The sequence goes on along the minus strand of JAZQBN010000011.1, from coordinate 5,644 downwards.
CCGCCTTGTTTGCACTGCGTTCGTTTTCTTTTAAAAGCTCCATAATTTTCTCCTCCTGTTTTGTTCGGACACAAAAAAACAGAGCCGTTCATTGTGTGAAAAATGAATGGCTCTGCGTCTAAGCGTCCGGCTCTTGATATGTATTTATTCAGCTTTTTTATGCACGCTGACCTGCATCCTTTCCGCACTGATAACGCTTTCCTGCTTGCACTTCGGACAGAACAGCGGAAAGTTTTTCATTATCGTGTCATCTCTCAATTTTACCCTTGTCTTGCTTTTGCAGACGGGACATATTACCCATTTTTCCTCCATAAGACGCTCCTTATTTTTTCTCAGGAATAGTAGTACAACTCTCCGCCCTGCCCGACTTAATCAGCATAAGCATTGCCACAAACTCACGGCTCAGCATATCCTGAATTTCGTTAGGTGCAAATCTGCACACTCCCGTTGCAATAAGTGCACCTATTGCGTAGGTGTTAATCCAGTTATGCTTGAACAGCATCTTTGCATTTTCATAACTCAAATCATAGTCACGCTGTATAACCTCAACGCTGAGGGTTGCCATATCACCGAGGCTTACAAACACATCATCAAAATTCTGTGCCTCAGGCTTCTCTGTCATAAACAGCAGGCGGTAAAGCTTCGGCTGTTCTACCGCAAATAAAACCATCTGCACGCCAAGCTCCTTGTACACAGGGGTAAAATTCATTGCCCGTCTTGCGTAAACCTCAAATCTTTCAAGTGCAGCCTTGCGTACCTCGGTAAGCACTTCCTCCATATTCTTGAAAGCCGTAAAAATCGGACGTGATGACGTACCGAGTGCGGCACCGAGTTCACGGGCGGTAAGTGCCTTGATACCACGCTCCGCAGCAAGGTCAACGGCGGCATTGATTATTTCTTCTCTTGTATATTTTGCTTTCGGCGGCATTATCATTCTCCTTTATGCAACCTATGTTGTGTAACGCTTGTTTTATTATATCATACAAAAATCAATTTGTCAATACGAGTCTGCAAATTAATTCAAATAGCAAAAATTCCACAGGTTAACCCAACTCACTAACAAAAGAACCTATTTATGTTGGGTGCAATTTCGGATTTATTGTGTATCTATAACGCAACCCCAATATCAAGCTGTTACGTTTGACATTGGGGTTATATTTTTACTTTTCAATAGCCGATGGGTGAAGCGGAAAATCATAGATGTTCAATATCAGAATATTTATATTCACATCATCGTCACCCAAAGCAACTATGACATATGTTGCATCCTCCGATAATATCAAATACATATCATATATCAAATACACATCATATGTCCCCATAATTTTGAAAACAATTTCGGTCATATTGTCAGAATCGCTCTCAGATTTTTTCATAGGTAACTGTAAAAATATCTTTTTTTACAATATAAATATCATCGGTATCATTCTCAGGGCAGCAAAGCCAATCACCTGCAGTGCCCTTCATACAACCCTCGTAATCCCATTTTGTCAACACCTTTGTCAGCTTTTTCAAGGGCTTGGCATATATCACCGAACCGCCATGGGATATACATTCCTTAGCAAAAGGCATAAGGCTCACAGTTTTATTGTTCTCTGAGTCAATAACCGATGGAAAATATTCAAACGTCCCTGTGAATGGTTTACCTGTCTTGGTATAGCGTTTTTCAAAAGCCTCCTTCTCTATCGGATACGCACCTCCCGCTGCTCCGATTGCAATAAAGATATCCTTATCCGCCTTAATGCTGACATCCCCCTCCAGCGTCCGGATTTTACATTCTGTTCCCGTTGTAAAAATATCTTCTGTCGGAACAAAACCATAAATACCGCTCAGCTTTCGGTAACGTTCAAACTGTGAAATGTCAAGCTCGTCAGTATAGCTTACCACATCATAGCTTGTGAAAAACTCATTGATTTTTTCGCATAAATAACTCTCCGCATCAACACTGTGATACACTTCTTCAAGTCTTGATTTACTTATAAAGCCACCCGCCTTGTTCGGATGTCCGCCGCCGTTTCCTACTTTTTCCGTAAGAAAAACTGCAAACTCATTAGCGAGAGCGTCGGCAGAGCAGCTGCGCACGGAAAATTTATACCCGTTTCCACAATCATTGAAAACGGCACAAAGGTCAATGCAGTCCGCTTGTATCGTAAAATCACCCACAACGCCGAGAATGTTCGGGTCACAAGGAGCTGCACGGAAAATAGCTGCAGAATACTCTTCAAGATAAACTTTATTTATAATGGTTTCTGCCGCGATAGTAAGGTCGTCAAGAGAATAATTGGCAAATTTAAACTTGTTTACAAGCGGCTTGCTGTATTTTAAAAATTCTGCCATATCTTTGTCAAGAGGATGGTGTATTTCCGAAAGCTGATTACTGTCCATATATAAGCCGTAGTAAAGGGCAGTTGCTATTTTGGGGTCAGCGTTTACATCAAAGTCTGCACCATTCAGCAGAGCATAGCAAACCGTTGCACAGCTTGCAAGATTGCTTCTTATTTCACACATTTCATCAGACTCTCTTCCTGTGCTGTGATGGTCTATCATTGCAACATTTTCAGCATTGAATTTGGCAGCATTGCCCTCTCCGTACTGACAATCAACAGTTATCAGCAGTTCGGGCTTTTCAAGCTCGTCTGCATATTCCAGTGGAATTTCAAGTGAAGAAATCATAAGTAAAATATTGCTTTTGGTGATTTTGTTTCTGCCGCCATAGATAAGGCGTACATTCTTTCCGAGCGAAAGAAAATATCGGTAAACGGCATACCCCGAGCCCACTGCGTCAGCATCGGGGTTATCGTGGACTTGAATTACTATATCGGTATATTTATTTAAGTTCTGCAGAAGCATAGCAACCTCCGAAAATTTATATTAATCTGAATATCTTATGTTTCATTTTATATGTCCGCATTCTATACATCTGATGACATTCATCGAATTATATGTTCCGCATTTAGGACACGTCCATTCAGTTGGTGTGTTTTCTTCAGCCATAATTTTATCTGCAACTGCCGTTGCCTGTTTCGGAGCAGTCTGTGTATGTGCCAGTTTTTTAGGGAATTTACATCTGTAACAGTATTTTACGGATTCATAATTCAACGAATGACAAATCGGGCAAAGCCACCTGTTATTTGATTCGGAACTATTTTCGTCCGCTTCAGGCGTTTTGGGCAAATTGTGATTGCCGTCTTCATTTTTCTTACCGCAGCTGCTGCAAAATAAATAGTCATCATTGTTTTTTGTACCGCAGTAGGTGCAAAACCAGACATTTTCATTATCACTTTTGTTTTTTGAAGTAATTGTGGATTTTGTTTTGGAAGCTTCAGCAATTACAACCGTTTCTGATTTATTTTGGGGATTTGCCGTATTGCATTTATAGCAGAATTTTGTGTTGCCTAAATTCTGAACACCGCATTCAGCACAAAACCAAATGACAGGCTTATTTTTACCGCAGCTGCTGCAGAATAAATAGTCGTTATTATTCTTTGTTCCGCAGCTGCTGCAGAACCAGACCGCTTCCTTGTCAGATTCGGTATTATGAAAAATCGGCTTCTTGTTTCCTTCATAATTTTTCTGTTGCTGTTCGGTTTCAGATAATTTTGAGACAACGGTATTATCTTTTTCATCGTCCTGTTTGTCGGAGATGTTTTCCCTTAAATTGACAATGCCTGATTCTGATTGCGATGCAATCGCTTCTGTGTGTTCAGCCACCGTAGCTGTTATCCCTGTCATTTTTGCAATCATAGCTGCAAGCTGTGCTGTATCACCGGAATCCGAAATAACCTGAACATCTGTAAGGAAGAAATCAAAAGGGGATATAACAGGGTATTTATCTATGGCTATAGGAATAATTGTCTTGTTATTGCTTATTGCAAGTCCTATTTCTTTTTGAACCCATACGGAATTCTGCGATTTTTCCGACATTACAAATACGACAGCCGTGCAACTCTTTATTGCCTTCGGTATTTCCACAGCATAGTTTGACCCAACCGAAATAGATTCGGGTGCCATCCAGCAATCTATTCCTATATCCGCAAAGGCATTACGGAATTTAAGTGCAGTAGCATACTCCTTGGAGCTGTAGCTTATAAAAATTTCTTTCATATTTTATTCCCCTAAAATTATAACTGTACCGTCGCATTGATATGCGACGGTACTTTGAATAACGGCTGCTTCCGGTCTGAAACATAAGGATTATTAAGTATAATTAAACATCAGCTTTTTGATGCAACTGAAATGTTCCATGTTACACTGCTTAAATCATCAACAAATTCATCATTTCCTAAATTAAATGTTTTATCTATATAGTGATTGGAAGACAATTGCTCATTTAACTCAAATGTACGTTCAGCAATAATCTCATTACTGTTTTCATCCGATATCTTTATTGTTAATTCGGTAATCTTAACATCATACTTTTCAAGATTTCTAAACCTTACACCAGCTTTAAGATTACCGGTTTCATAATCATAATATACTGCGTAAACAATAGAACTCGCGGATTTATACTTTGAATCTGTGACATCCCATGTTTTTTTCCATTTTTTTAACGGAACATATTTTATACCATTTTTTGTTTCCGTTAATACCTCCGCTATATTATCATCTTCGGTATATTCATATTCTTCGCCTGTTTCTTCATTATATTCCGTTCCTACAATATCAAATTGGTAATAATCACCTAGCTTACCAACAAAATTTATTGCTTCAAAATCACATACCCAATCATCATCATATTTATATTCATCGGAAGAGAGATAATTATTGGCGACCTTGATTAAAGCGTCAGGATTATTTTCGTTTCCTTTAAAAGATGTAGGCGATGAAAGACTTTTAAATAAAACAACAATCAATATAACTGCTGCTATAGCTGCAACAGCTATAATTATATTCTTATTCTTTTTGTTTGACGCAGGTGTAACACGCACTGTCTCTGATGCAACAGCCGTCTGTTGTACCGGTGCAGCCCCATCTGTTTTTGCACCGCATTTTACGCAGAAGCTTCCTCCCTCAGGTATTTCATTTCCGCATTTTCCGCAAAACATTACAAATCTCTCCTTTTCCCAATAAAATTATGTTATTAATTATCAATATCACAGTTTAAGAATTTCTGCTTTCTTCTTGTCAAATTCCTCTTTATTTATACGAGCTTTCCATTCATATCATAGCTAACGTACCTGAGTACGCCGTCTGAACACATAAAAGCAACCCTATATCCGTTGTTGCCTTCAAAAAGAACAAAGCTACCCCATATACCACTGCCCACAGGCTGTACCACGTCATAGTCAAATGTATCGCCATTATCAATAATGTGGAATAATCCGGGATTGAAATCCGCAGTGTCATAAACAGATAAAAATATCTGGTTATCTATTACATTCAACCAAGGAATACCGTGGTCTTTGCTGATATTCTCCTGACACATATCCGTGATATTAAAATATGTTACTCTTTCTGTCAATTCATTGGCATACTTGTCAATATATGTGCCATCATCTTCCATGCTGACAACATATATATAATTATCACCTGCACCTATAGTGGTAAGCTTAGCATCATAATCCCACATCTTCTTAACATCACTGAAATCCGATGATGATACACAATACAAATAACTTTTTTCTAATCCGGATTCAATATAATA
>JAZQBN010000010.1:0-3809 GCA_045545795.1 Oscillospiraceae bacterium | reverse complement strand
CGGAATGGTTTTCTGAAAGTATGACCGATGAGGACGAGTTCCCCGACGTAAAGGATTATCAGTATTATGCAAGAAGCCTTGGTCTTGAAAAGGACGCTTTTCTTAACGCTGATATGTGGGAAGTGTTCTATAATGATAGTATAAACATCAATCGTGAAATTGACGGCATCGCATACTACCTCATAAGGCTTAACCCCGAAAAGCTGATTGAAATATACGCAAGGAATAATAACTGTACAACAGATGAAATCTGCAAGAAGCTGTCCCTTACTTATGACCAGCTTTATTATAATTTCGGCTGTACAGCTTCGTCGGTTGATTATACGAAAAATCATAAGGATAACAAATCAGCATATTCACAGCTTGAATCAGATATATTCGGCAGGGATAACGGAGAGAACAGACAGAAAGTGCTGAGTACACATATTCTTGCTGTTGATGTTGAGGACGGAAATTCCGTTGCATATTCAGAGGGCACGGAGCAGCTTACAATCCTCCGCAGAGATTTACTTAAAAGCACTACAAAGCTCACCCATAATTACAGCGAATACACAGAAGATGAGAAAAATCCTGCTTTTTATGTAAACGGAGTTGGTATCAGACGAGTTCTTCCGCTGTCAATGCCAAACGCATACAGAGAAGCTGTTGACACGGATATTACGGTAATGCTTAATCTGTCACCTTTTTCATACGGCTGTACAGATGAGGATAAAATAACACTTCCTGTTGAAAGTGAGGTTGAGGAATAATGTTAGGCGATGACGCAAGTATGGTATTTATGGAGCTTATAAAAAGGCTTCTTGAAATTATCAAAACAGTATCAGACGGACATTACAGAAACAGCGGAGCAAAAACCAAACAGCCGAAGAAACCTAAAATCAAAATGGGCAAGCTATCTAAAGCTGATTTCAATAAGCTCCGTGACAGCGGTACGAATTTCGGGTATGTTACATTACCGAAGGAAAAGCTTGCAGACCTTGAAAGAGATGTAAAAAGACTTGGCGGCTCATTCTTTGCAACAAAGCTTGAAAACGGCAATAATGCTGTTGTTGCTGTTCCCCAGCAGTGTATGGAAATGGTAAGCACGGCTATGAAGCATATTGTTGCTGATGAAATGTGCAGTGCAGCTGATAAGCTTAAAATCAAGGACGGAGAGGGCAAGGTTGACGAAGCCGATATGAAGCTTACTGCGGATATTCTCCGAGGGTATGACATTCCTGTGTATTCCTTTAAGAGTTCAGACGGCAGATATATGAATGTTGTTCCCGATGAATTTGACGGACAGTATGAAGCCGCTATGAAAGAGGTACGGACGGTATCCGAACAGCTTAAAAAGGTGCAGATTACAAAGTATGAGCAGACCTCACCGCTTGACAGCCTTGACGTATTTGCTGTAAAGCTTTCTCCCGAAGCGGCAAAGGCTTTATATATACAGGCAAAGGAAAAGGGACTTGATGTTAAGTTTGCAAAAGACGGAGAACAGGATATAGCGGTTTATCCTGCCGAGCTTAAAGACGAAATCGACAGCTTGCAGCAGAATGTTTCTGACGGCGTGGAGGAAAGCGAACAATATCTGATTGATGTTAAGGATAATACCGTCACAATGGATATTGGCAAGCTTCTTATGGGAGAGGACGAAGCAACATATTTTGTGAGAGTTCCAAACACAGCAGGCAGAGATTATATGTATATCAATAAGTCTGATGTGGAACTTATAAATGACAACAAGACCATTTCAATGAAGCTTGATATGAAGAAATCATATCGCATTTTTGACGCAGAGGGTAATCTGAAAACAGGAAGAACAGGAGCACAGCTTTCCCGTTCATACAATACAAAGAGTATGTATGCGGATAAAAATACCGAGGTTGTAAAATACGGCGTTGGTATGGAACGTGTAGAACTGTACAACAAGGAGCAGAACAAGCTCATAAGTCTTGGTATAGACAGTGCCGATAAGATCCGTTCAGAAATGCTTGAACAGGGCATATCTGCAAGAGCCGCAGAACGTCTGCTTGCCGATATTGATAAACAGCTTCCCGATAATTACAAGAGCATTTTCAATTACACAGCGGAAAAGACAGAAATCGTGTATGATGATATTCCAAACATCGGACAGCTCCTTGCACAGTGTCAGCTTGCACATCAAGTTATCGGAAAGGCTGAATGTGTGGGCGAACTTCCGCAGGGTGTAGGCCAAATGTGCTGCGTTTTCGATGAGAGCAGTAATAAATATGCGGTACTTACGGACTTTTCAAAGGATAGCGTCCTTGAAATCCTTGATACAATGGGATTTGAAAAGCTCACAGCGGAAAGAATTGCAGACAGAGTAGCGGAAACCGAGGATATTCATATAGAGAATAAGCAGACAGAGCTTGCACCAAAGACCTTTGAAGCAAGCAATCCCGAACTTGCAAATATGATGTACCATAATTCAGAGTACGGTATGCTCATAGTTCAGGAGTCGGGAGAGCAGTACAGATATATGGATATTGACAAAGGTACTCCGAGAGAAGATGTTGAAAAGGCTTTGCTTAAAAACTTTGATATTAAAGATGAAATGTCGGCGGCAGACATTATGAAACAGCTTGTAAAGGAAGGTGTTATCGAAGCACCTGACGTAACAAAATATGCTGACGTAAGCATTGAGAAAATATCCACGAATCTTGTTGAAATCTCACACGGCGGACAATCGGCAGTAATGCCAAAGGATAAGCTTGACAGAAGCAGGCTTGAGGATATAGGCTTGGATAAAAAGACAGCCGACGGAGTTATAAAAACAATCGGCAGCTCAAACAGACAGACCTTACAGCAGCTTAAAAGATATGCCGCTAATGCTATCGGAACTGTAAAGGATAACGGCGGAAATCTCCTCAATTCTATCGGAGATAAGCTTTCCAAAGGACGGGACAGGTAGGTGAGATAATGGCAAGTAATATGGGCGTAAAGGAAAAGAAAACAGATTATACTATGCTTGCCATTTACGGTATAGCGGTTGCAGCTGTTATCGTAATATGCACCTGGGGCGGTTATGTTCTTGAAATGACCGCTTCACCGAAAAAGGGTGTACAGTGGCTTAAAGCATTAAATGAAATAGGTGAGTATGCAAATCCTGTTGCTTTTTTCAATGCCTTCGGACAGATTTTTGTGGGAAACGGTATCACGAAAAAAGGCTTTATCATAGGAATGATGGGAGCAGCTCTCATTGTACTGTATAAGCTGTCAAGCGGCGGCAAGCGTTACCACAGAAAAGGCTCGGAGCACGGCTCGGCAAGGTGGGGAAATGCACAGGAAAAGAAAATCATTGCTGACACCACCGATTTCTATAACAATGTAATCTGTGCTTCTGATGTATTTTTAGTCCTTGACCGTAAAAAGCGTGAGGAAAACGAAAATGCAGGCAAGAAGCAGAAAAAGAAGAAGCGGACAAAAAAGCCTGCTTCTGAAAATGCAGAATATGTTTATGACGAAGAAGCTCCCACAGAGCAGAAATTTGACAATGAAAAGCTGACACTTGCTAAAATAGCAGAAATGAGAAAAGCGGCGGCAAAGATAAAACCTATGCTTAACCTCAATATGGTAGTGCTGGGCGGCTCAGGTACGGGCAAATCCCGTTTCCTTGTAAAACCAAATCTGCTTATGTGCAATACCTCTTTTGTCATAACTGATCCGTCAGGAGAGCTTATACAATCCTGCGGAATGATGCTGCTGCGTAGGGGATATAAGATAAAAGTGTTTAATATTAACGATATGAAGCACTCATCAAACTATAACCCTTTCCATTATCTCCGTGACAGCAACGGCGAAAT
>JAZQBN010000009.1:0-3198 GCA_045545795.1 Oscillospiraceae bacterium | reverse complement strand
TAAAAACAACAGATACTACGTAAATAGCATCTGTTGTAGTAATGCAAAATCGACCGCCAAAATTGATATTAGAGTGCTGCAACGGGTACACCAGTAAGCAATAGTATTTCTGAAATATATAATATGCAGAAATATCTCCAGAGTGACTTATTAAGAGAAACAGGATTGAATCACTTCGATATGTGGGCGGCAAACTTCGCTGAAACGGTAACAGAAAGTCAGCTTTCACCAGAGGGCAATAAATACCAGATGAAAACACGTTTTGCGAAATTCAATAATTTGCCTGAACTTATGGCACTATTCAAAGAATGTGCAGACATTAAAACCGCTGATATGCTTGGTTTGAAAACTCCAGAATGTACTATGCATTCAGTTGTTGCTCAACCGTCTGGAATACAAAAATCAATGATTGAAAACCTGGCTGAACGTGCTAAACGTATACGTTTACGACAAGTTGACCGTAAGGACGATAATATGCCTATGATTACAAATGACGGTAGAAAAATCGGACTTGACCAAAGGCTTATGAATCCAGATTTGCCTGATGATAAAAATTCAAAATTGAATACGTGTATCAATAATGTATATGATATCTGGGATAAAACATCTGATAAAAAGCTTACACAAGTTATCTTCTGTGATTTGGGTGTTCCTCAAAACAGCAACGATAAAAAGAAAAAAGGTGAGCGATTCTCTGTATACGATGATATAAAAAATAAGCTTATTGCAAAGGGTGTTCCTGCCGATGAAATAGCATTCATACACGATGCTGCAACCGAGGAAGCAAAGGATAAGCTTTTTGCTAAAGTCCGCAAGGGCGATGTGAGAGTAATTATCGGCTCAACAAAGAAAATGGGTACTGGAACAAATATACAGACAAAACTTGTTGCATTACACGACCTCGATGCTCCCTGGCGACCTGCTGATATGGAGCAACGCCGTGGAAGAATGGTAAGACAGGGTAATGAAAACGAACACGTTGACCATTTCAGATATGTTACAGAGGGAACTTTCGATGCTTATTTGTATCAGATGCTTGAAAATAAGCAAAAATTCATTAGTCAGATTATGACAAGTAAATCTCCAGTTCGTTCTTGTCAGGATATGGACGAAGTAACATTATCTTATGCAGAGGTAAAGGCATTATCCGCAGGAAATCCTCTCATAAAAGAGAAAATGGACCTTGACATTGAAGTCGGCAAACTTAAAATGCTTAAATCGGCTCACGAAAACAACCTTTACAAGTTGCAGAATGAAGTAACGACACATCTACCAATGAAGATACAATATCTAAAAAATGAAATCAAGGGTATTACATCAGATATTGAAAAAGCGAAAAATTCTCCCATAACATATGATAGTGACGGAAAAGCGATATTCCCCTCAATTGAAGTCAATGGTAAGGTATTTACCGATAAGGAAGAAGCAGGAAAAGCATTGATAGCAGCTTTCCAGGCAGCCGTTGAAAAGGATTACAGCAAGAATCACGAAATAGGCAACTATAGAGGATTCAAGCTGCTTGTAGGATATAATCCTCTTGAAAAGAGTTATGGCGGTATGCTCCAGGGCGAAGCAAAGCATATAACAACTCTCGGAGGTAGTGAAACAGGAAACTTTACAAGGCTTGATAATCTGATTAGCACAATGGACAGACGTTTGATTGATGCAAAGAGAAAACTTGACGGACTTGTTGTAGAGCTTGAAGAAGCTAAAACGCAGCTTGATGTTCCATTCCCTCGTGAAGAAGAATTAAGAGAGAAAACAAAACGTCTTGATGAGCTGACAAAAATGCTTGAAGCTGATGCTGACGATAATCTTGCAGTTGCTGATAATATTTCTGAAAAAACAACTTCGATAACTGACCCGTACTATCTTGGCGAATGCACACCAGGTGCTATAAGCATACTTGAAAAAAATGATATTTATTTTGAAACACATATCATCGAGGATAAACCACACGTAAAAATTAATGCTAAAGACAAAGACAAAGTTCACGCATTACTTGAAGAAAAACCGAAACTCACCTTGTAAATTGTGATATAATAGCACAATTTCAGCAAACACTCTCCCCTGGCTGCTTCGGCGGTCGGGGGATTTTGTGCTATTATAGCACAAAATTTACCAAAACCCATTGATTACATCAAAAATATATGATATAATTTAAGAAACGAGAAAAATACAGGTAACAATAATCTGAAAAGATTTTTTCGAGTAATTCAAGCCTAATAGGTTTTTAGGCTTACAAAAATGGATTTACAATGGAGGAAAAATGATGAAAAAACAGAACAAAAACAAGAAAAAGCGACCAAAGCCTATAAAGGAAGCTTCTCCGTCTCAGAAAGAAAAAGTTGTTGATATAAAAGACACTCAGACCTCTTGCAAGCAATCAAAAAAAGTACTTATGATTTTGAAAAAAATTACAACTTATATTACATCAAGTTTATGGTTTAGAATACCAATTATATTTTTTATTGCTCTTGTCTTTATAAGAATTATTTTTATGTCCTCTCCTAAAAATGCGGCTATATATTTTGAAAGTAATGATACACGTACAATTAATGATATAACATGTTCTTATACTAACTTCAAGGGTAATACAGATATAATAAAGATAAAAGTTGAAGGGCCCATTAAAATATCGTTTAATTTTGGAATAGTCAATGGAGAAAATATTGGCGAGAATTTCGGTGGAGGAGATGGTTATTTTAGCAGTTTGTATATTATACCCCAGTACAGCGAATCTTATGTGACTATAAAAGAAATTAACGGTAATTTTTTTGATATTGACGCGAATACTTTTCAAAATTCTAATATAAAATGTAGCATTAACTCTTATGAAACTCAAGGAAATAAGACTGACAATACAATTGTGATGTCAAACGATCGCTTTAACATACACGGTCAGAACAATTATATAGTATCATTTCTCTGGTGCGACGTTTACTTAAGTGAGACTTGGTCTGGCAACAAAAAACTGGAGTCTCGTGAAATGATTGTTGATGGTGATGCTATAATTTTATATCGTGAAAAACAGAATGAAGACCAAAATTATTTTCATGGGAATGGGTTTAATATTTATACCACCGATAATAATGTTTTATCATTATCCATACCTTTAGATTCATTATCAGGAAGAGCCCAATTCTTTAATGTTTCAAACACAAGTATTCAAGGTAAAGGCGAATTAAACTTTACTCT
>JAZQBN010000008.1:0-16795 GCA_045545795.1 Oscillospiraceae bacterium | reverse complement strand
AAAAAGACAGCCCCTTGAGGGGCTGCCCGTGAATCAAATGCGGTTGGCAGACTTTTCAGAACCACTTGAGTGGTAAGGGTCGTACCAAGCCCTTTAAGGGCTTTTGCATACCACCCGTTTTACGGGTGGTTTTGATTATATCCTTTGAATTGGTAAGAATGGGTGAAATTTGAATGGTAGTAATCAAGTAACACTCAGGTATCACTCAAAAATTTTGCTTGATTTCTATGAGTGCTACCTGAGTGCTACGCCATTGAATAAACAACGTAAATATGGGATGTCAGATGGCATCCCATATTTTTGTATTTGCAATTTAATTTCTATATTTCATACATAAACGGAGATGTGCCGTCCTTGTATATTTCATATCGTTTCTTGTATGTTTGAACAGCTTCCATATGTCTTTCTTTCATATTGCTGAAAGCAATCCCAACTTCGTTATCTTCTTCGGTACAGGTGAAATCAGCTAATTTCATAACAGCTTCATTCATTCGCTTTCTTTCTTCTGCTGATGTGGATTTGCAAATCAACGCACACGCACCGTTTTCAATCCACCCTCTGCTGCCTGTCATTGTTTCAATAATCAGAATTTTATTTTTCTTATCCAGAGAAATCATTTTTTCCATCATTGAAATCAGTCTTACGCAATTTTCTTTTCGCAATGTTTCGGTGTTGTATATTATTGCTATTATACTGCTGAATACATAACATACCTTATTTGGCATGTCAAAGAGATGTTCAAAGTAATCATCTATAAGTTCCTGACGCCATTGTTCTTCCGTTTCCTTGTTAATTTTAAGCTCTTTGTAAGCACTATATTGTTCAGGTTCCTCTCTCCCCATATGGAAGAAAAAACCGTCAAATCTTTTGAATACAGCTTCTGCTTCTTTTATTGTCATTGTATCACCTCAAATTAAAATCCAATTCAAACCAAATTTTTTCTTATCAATTATCTCATTATGAGCTATTCCCCAATTTCCATTAAGCAAGGCTCATATTTCTGTACCTTTCAGCGTAATGGATTGTGTTTATTATAGCATTAACCAAATAGATTGTCAATGAATGGAAAAAACAGAAAAAAGCACCCCTTTCGGAGTGCTTAAAATAGCGTTATTTTTTATTTAACGTGGTATAAGTTTATTCACATAAATCAAGTTCAGCTTTATGCTTTTCAAATAATTCAATCAGCCTATTACCGACAACATAGATTTCATTTTTCCAAGGATGTCCCATTAAGCCATATGAGTAGTCGGTTGACACAAAAGCATAGTAATCCCCGTCAGGATAATATGTAGGAAAATAAACATTGCAATCTCTATCTTCATCGTACCACTCAGTATTGAAGGGAATATTTTCGTGAGGATTGAAAATAAAGCAATCGTGCTGCCAGTCAAGTGCATAGATTTCCTTGTTGCTGATTTGCTTGAAAATCTCGTTGACAAGACGTTCCTGGTCTTCGTTCCATAATTTAATTTTAAACGTCTTGAATGGTTCGGTACAGCTGAAATCTTTAGGGTAATTAAACCTTTCATTCATTGTATTCCAAATGTCATCATACAAATTGTTATCAAGAATTAGTTTCATAAATGTTGCTCCTTATCTGTGTTATAAGTATTATTACACGGAATTGCTGATGTGTCAAGTGATGTACTGAAACTGTGATATTTAAGTTATGCCTGTAGACATTTTTACGGTTATCAGTTTTTATTAACGGTACAATATTCGTTGCGAATAGTCAAGGATTTGTGCGAACATAAAAGCACCCTTATGCTGCAAGGTATCAATAGTAAAGCAAAAACATAATCATCAAATAAAATGGAACAATCTTATTTTTGCACTTGGCAGCTTTAAAATTATGTTATATAATGAATATGTTTCCATTTTGAGATAATGAGAAAGGCTATGCCGTTTCATCCCTGCAAGTCTGTAGGAATTATCGAATACAGTGAGTTTGCTAAAACAATCGACAGCAGATTTACCTGCGAATGTGTAAGCTGTTATCCTGATATTACGGATGATTCCTGCTGCTGCAAGTGGAAATTTACATTGGGCTGAGTTGACATTTAGTTTTGGTCTGTGATATAATCATAAAAATCTGTACGTTTAAACTATTTGACTTAATAGGGGAGAAATAATTATGAGAATAGCAATCTGTGATGATGAAAAAAATGCTCAGTGTGAAATATCTTCTTTGATTAAACAGTACAGTCTGAATAAAAATACCGATATGTCTGTTGATATTTACCACAGCGGTGAGAAGCTGTTATCCTCACAGCCTGACTACGACATAATAATTATGGATTATAAAATGGCTGAAATTGACGGGATAGAAGTCTCCAGACAACTCAGAAAAAACAACAATGACTGCACAATTATCTTCATAAGTGCCTATCCATCTGTAGCACCCGATGCTTTTGAAGTAAACACATTCCGTTTTATTACCAAGCCCATAGACAGCAGCAAGCTTTTTAAGGCGCTGGACGATTATTTTACGAAAATTGAAAGCAACAATCTGCTGGTGCTGAAAAACAATGACGGGCTGTGGAAAATAAAAATGTCCGATATAATCTATGCCGAAGCACACAGAAAGCATACCGTCATCCGTACCGCTGATAAAACCTTTGAGGTGTGTATGCAGCTAAAGGAAATTGAAGCACAGCTGCCCAAATCAAAATTTATAAGAAGTCATAAATCGTATGTTGTAGGCTTCAATCATATTTTGAACCATACCAATGAGGAAATTCTTTTTGATAATAATGAAAAGGCAGACATTGGCAAACATTATGCTGCGGATTTCAAGGCGGCATTCAGTGATTATATAATACGATGCAATAAAGGATTGGAAAGATGAAATATATAGCAGGCTCTTTAGCGTGGGGCTTTACAATAGTGGTATCATTGATACTGAATAATGTTCTGAATGCAGAAAAGAATAAAAAAGGCAATGTGCTAGCTTCTGCCGCATTATGCATATTTCTTTCATTTGTATCGGGCATATTCTACACATTTGAAACATTCTTGTATGATACTATAGCAATGCTTGTGTATACGCTTGTTTATTTATTTGGAATAATCATTGCAAACGGTAGTTTTAAACTAAGGTACTTATACACAGTCTTTTTGTACGAGTTTACCGTAAACATAATTGTATCTTGTCTGGCGAATTTGATAAATCCGCTTTTGAAAATTCAGTATCATCCGTTGTACGTCGTAATTCTGACAGTTATAAATATCATATTGATGTCGGTAATTTGTTCCCGTCGCCAAAAGATATATTCTTCTGCACATTTTATTACAGATATTTTGCCAAAGTATTTATATGCTTTGATATTGTTTGCCGTGTTTAGTCTGTGTGGGTTGACGACATTGAATAATTATCCTACCGATTATATAGAAAAAAAACAGGGCATTATGAACTTTATATTTATAATATTGACATTTATTTTTATCTGTATAATTTCATCTTTGCTGGTAAATGTTATTCTGAAACAGCGATTCAGCAGCACATCGGAATTGCTGAAAAATCAGGTGGAGATACAGCTTCGTCACTATGATAAGCTTGAAAAGCTCAACAATGAAATGCAGTCATTCAGGCACGATTACATAAATCATCTGCGTAGTCTTCAATTGCTGATACAAATGAACGACAATAACGGTGCAGACGCATATATTGAAAAACTGCTTGACGAAAAACGCAGCACCTATGCAATGTTTTATACGGGAAACAGGCTTGCCGATGCAATACTCACCGACAAGTCCGACAGTCTGCCCGATGGGTTTAATATTGAGTATCAGGGCAAAATTCCGCAAACGCTGGATAACGTGCATTTATGTGTAATTCTCACTAACGCACTGGACAATGCCATTGAAGCCTGCGGGCACTTATCATCTGCGGGTACGATTTCAATAACAGCACAGGAAAAACAGGGCTATTTCGTAATGACTGTTACAAATCCAGCTGCTGAAAATCTAAACTTCTCGGATATTCCTTCTACCACCAAGTCTGACGCCGAAAAACACGGTATGGGTCTGACAAATATACGCAAAGTTGTAGAGGAATACGACGGACAGATGCGTGTAAATTGTGAAAACAGCATTTTTGAACTTTCGATTACCCTGAAATTATAATTATATATTTACGGAGCAGTTGTGGACTGAAAAACACAGCTGCTCTTGATTTTTGTGTTTGTACCGTTTTTAGAGCCGTTGGTTCCTTTGGGGTTGACCTGAACATTATAAGACCTTATAATTGAATTAAATATACGCTGTATGTTATCAGTACAACAGCAAAGGGGTCTGCGATATGGAAAATACAACATCAAAAAGAACATACCTCACAGCTTTGGATGAATACATCAACAAGGTTTATGTATTGGTGCTGCTTCTTGTACCGGGAGCTTGTCAGTGTGCAGGTCTTGCGTACACGTTTGAGAAATTTATGGGCTGGCTTCCGAGCGTCAGCTGGACTGCCCTTATCATTTTCGATATTACCTGTCTGATTTATCTTACGACAGGAATTGTCCTGATAAAAACAGGCTTCAAGGATGGTCTGGTAAGAAAGGACAGGCTTAAAGTCGGCAAGGTATTTCTTGTACTGATTATGCTTATTCAGTTCAATTTTATTCTGTATATGATACCTGCGACAGACTTTTGGGGATTTGCGTTTTTCTTTGTTATTCTGACAGCCTTTTTCCTTGATTTTAAAATGGTAGCGGCTGCTTCTGCTGAAATTGCGGGTTCATTGGTAGTTGCGTGGTTTTTATATGGAGAAATTCATCTGCCTGCTCAGGGTGAGCATTTTATGGTAAATTTGCTTGACAGAATAATCTGCGTTGCATTGTCCCTGCCTACCGTTGTTCTGCTTACATATCTGATTGGCAGGTTTTTAGTCAATGCCAAAAAGGACGAAATGGAACGCAACACAGAAAGAACACAGAGCGTTCTTAACTCTGTGCAGGAGCTTTCGGAAAAGCTTTCTGCAGCAGGAACTACTCTGTCAGAGATAGCTGTAAATGAGGGCATATCCGCTGAAAAGCTTTCAAACACAAGCCTGCAGCTTATGGAAAGTAGCAATATGCTCAGCCGTAAAACCAATGAGAGCCTTTCAAATCTTGACGAGCTCAACAGATGGGAAGCTGAGGTTTCAGACAACGTTGAAAAGGTTGAAACAGCTTCGGTGAGTCTGCTGGAAAAATCCAGGGACAATGAGGTTCTGCTTGGTAATCTGCAGTCTGTAAATGCTGAAGTTACTCAGGCGATGACTGAAACCAATGAAGCGGCTTCTAAGCTTTCGTCTGCCGTAAAGGAAATCGGAGTTGCGGTAAAGCTTATCGACGAGATTTCCACAAGTACGCATATTCTTTCCATAAATGCATCCATTGAAGCGTCCAGAGTCGGCGAATTAGGCAAGGGCTTTGCCGTTGTTGCGCAGGAGGTCGGTTCTCTTGCACAAAACACAAAGAATTCGCTTAATCAGATTGAACTTGCAATCAAAAAGGTACAGGACAACGTTAACGAAATCACAATGCATATTCAGGATAATTCACGCAAGCTTTCACAGCAGAACGAGTATTTCTCCGACGTATTCAGCGGAATGCAGGAAATGGGAACATTGCTTAAGCTTTCCTCAGACGCAGTAGGACGGATGGGAAATGCTTATGCTAAACAGAACGAGGTAGTCCAGAACACAGTACAGATAAATCAGGATATTGCAGGCAGTATTCGTTCAGAGAATGAACAGTTTGTATCCATAACAGGTATGGCTGAAAGCAATGCCGCAGATATTGAGCGTATGACTGAACAGATTACTGCCATAAACAATATGGTTGAGAAGATTAATAATGTACTGTCAGTGTAAGCGTAAATTTAATATAATTTGAACGAATTAACGGCAAGGTTTGATAATCATGCCGTTAATATTTTGCAGCAGTAAGTTTTATATGTAAGAAATTTGAACTTTTAGTTCTATATACGACATTGATATTTTCAAGTTTTGTGTCCGTAAATGTCTAATGACCGGTATGTATCTCCCAAGTCTTGCAATATAATCAGTTGAATATGAAACTGTAAAAATTTTCATATCATATGGACATACTCATCTGAAAAGATGTTTTTAATAATTGGGAAAAGATGCAATATTATTTATTTTCTCAGAGCAAAAAATTGCCGCAGTTCTCCGAAACTGCGGCAATTAAACTATATCCCAACCCCTGCAAAACAACAAAAATTGTATTTTTGATTTGTGACAATTAAATATTATCCAAGAATTACAGCACGTTCCTTAATGTCATGAACAGGTTTGCTTTTAAATACGGTCAACCCCTAAAATTTACACAGTAAATTTCATAGTTATTCTTTTTATGTATATGCGGGGAAATGTAATGTTATGAAAGCGTATTATATGGATGTCAATACACACTGACTAAGGAAATCAAGCTTGTCAGAACAGTTTGCTTTTCTGATAATCTCCCGGAGAGATACCTTCATATTTCTTGAACACTGTGCAGAAATAACCCGCATTTGAATAGCCGACAGCTTCTGCAACATTTTTAATAGAATTTGTGTCCATAATGAGAAGACGTTTTGCTACCTGAATTCGTTTTTTAGTGATGTATTCAAGAGGTCGTATTCCAAGTGTGCTTTTGAACACTCTGCAAAGATACTGCGGTGTAACTTTCATGATGTCGCACAGGTCAGTAAGCTCTATTACTTTCATATAATTATCGTCTATATATTCCAGTACAGGTTGGAGAATATCATTTTCGGAGTTTTCTTCCTTTTGCGAAACAGATGCCAGCTTATGAAACTGCATTATAAACTCATATACCGCTGCAGAAGCGATATATCCCCAGTATTCACGGTCTGTTTTGATAGCGAATATGATTTTTCTGAAAACTTCTTCAAGTGCTTTTGTATCAACATCATATGCACCGCCGTTGTCATAGCCCAACTGACGCATTATAAGTTCAGAAGCATATCCGTCAAAAGCTATGTAGTGTGTGAACCATTTTTCGTTTCCTACAGCTTTGTATTCATGTGGAACTTTAGGTGGAAGATAAAATGCCATATTGTCAGTTACAGTGTATTCTTTTCCATTAATTGAAAGACAGCCTTCTCCCTCAGTGCAAAAGATGATTTGTGCACAGTGAAAGCCTCTCGGACGTACAACGTGAGGCTGATATTCGTTTTCACCTATGTAGGAAAGATATACAGGAAGATTTTTTTCTTCACCTATTGAAAGCAGAAAATTCTGTTCCATCAACTCACCTCATTCTTGCAGTATATTATCAGTATAGCTTATTTTTTTGTGTTTGTAAATAAAAATATTGAAACATATTATAAAATATTAAACTTGTCCAAGGCGAATTAAATGTATATTATACGTTGTTTTATTAATAATTTATACTTTTGACAGTTTCAAATATTGTAAAAATGTTAATAAAATACAATTGACCAATAAGTGTGTTATATGTAAAATATAACTATACAAGACATTTTATAGATTTCAAATTGAAAATGTTTGTATTATAAAACGAAAGGATGATTTTTATGAACAAACCGCTTGCACATACACCTCCTATGGGCTGGAACTCCTGGAACACTTTCAGCTGGAATATCAACGCTGACCTTATCAGGACAAGTGCAGACTATATGGTTTCTACGGGACTTAAAGACGCAGGCTACGAATACGTAGTAATCGACGATTGCTGGAGCGAAAAACAGCGAGTAAACGGCAGACTTGTTCCCGATAAGAATAAGTTTCCTGACGGCATAAAGCCTGTTGCGGATTATGTGCATTCAAAGGGGCTGAAATTCGGTATGTATTCCTGTGCGGGTACACATACCTGTGCAGGTTACCCGGGAAGCTTTGAGCACGAATTTGATGACGCAGAAACTTTTGCTGAGTGGGGAGTTGACTACCTGAAATATGATTATTGCTACAAGCCTAATGCCGCTGACGGTGCAAACCTCTACAAGAGAATGGGTATGGCACTTCGCAACTGCGGACGTGATATCGTATTTTCTGCTTGTAACTGGGGCGGTGACGGCGTGCACGAATGGATAAGAGAAAGCGGTGCACAGCTTTTCCGTTCAACAGGCGATATTCAGGACAACTGGGAGTCCGTGAAGCGTCTTGCCCTTTCACAGATTGGTAAGGAATGCTACGGCGGAGTTTATTGCCATAATGATATGGATATGCTTGTTGTAGGTATGCACGGCAACAGCGATAACGAGTGGATTGCCGACGTTGTGGGCGGTTGTTCCGATACAGAATACAAAACGCACTTTGCACTCTGGGCAATTATGAATTCACCGCTTATGATTGGCTGTGACATAAGAAAAATGTCCGAAGCAACAAAGGAAATCCTTATGAACAAGGATGTTATCGCTATAAATCAGGATATTGAGTGCCGTGGTCCTTACTGCATAAAGCAGTGGAACAATCCCGAAAATGTTTTTGCACTTATCAAGCCATTAAGCGGCGGGGATTACGCAATCGGTATGTTCAATTTCGGTGATAAGACAAGCGAAATGTCATTACAGTTCTATGATATAGGTCTGTCTGCGGCTTCGGGCAGAGGACTTGAAATCTATGATTGCTACAAGCACGAAACAATCGGTACATATACAGAACGTCTTGCTGTTGAAATTCCGTCACACGATTGTATGATGTTCCGTGCAAAGGTTGTGAAAGCATAATGGCAAACTACAAAACCTGCAAGGAATGTGAAGCGGAGCTTCTCGATGATGATATCGCAATTTACAGAAAGCTTGTGCACCGTGGTGCAGAGGAATTTCTGTGCATAGACTGCCTCGGGAAACAGCTTGGCAGTACCCGTGAAAAAATAGAACGATTGATAAAATATTATCGTGAAAGCGGACAATGTACGCTTTTCAGATGAGGGGATAAATATGAAAATAAAGAAATTTGCGGCAGCTCTGGCGGCATTTTTGATGTGTGCATCCATTGGCAGCACGGCTTATGCGGAACAGCCTGCTGCTGATATAACTGTGTATCCCGATGAGGGACACAAGAGTATTTCACCATATATTTACGGTGTAAACAGCGGCGTGGATTTAAGTACGGTTTCAGCAAAATCTTTTCGCCTCGGCGGAAACAGAATGACCGCATACAACTGGGAAAACAATATGTCAAATGCAGGCTCGGACTGGAACAATTCAGCCGATATGTATCTGATAACAAACGCTGCCGACCAGTTCAAGCGTGTTCCCGGCGGAGCGGCAATGAACGCTTCATATGAAGCGGCAAACGGGAATGTTCCGTACACTTTGTTAAGCTTACAGATGCTTGGTTACGTTTCCTCGGCAAAGAGGGGACAGCTTAACGAAGCTGCTGCGGCACCCTCTGAATACTGGAAAGAGGTTGTGAACCGTAAGAACAGTGATTTTTCCCTTGAACCTGATAAAAAGGACGATTACATTTATACCGATGAGTATCTCAACTATCTGTTTGCAAATATAGGCAAATCCGACAGCGAAACAGGCTTCAAGGCTTATGCCCTTGATAACGAGCCTGCGTTGTGGCATCATACCCACAGTCTTATTCAGCGCGAACAGCTTAAATGCTCGGAGTTGATTGAAAAATCCGTTGACCTTGCAACACTTGTAAAGGAAATGGACAACGGTGCAGAGGTGTTCGGACCATCGCTTTTTGGTTATTCTGCATTTGACTCATTTGCAGGTGCACCTGACTGGGAAGCCTTGAAATCGGAAAACGGATATCGTTGGTTCATTGACTACTACCTTGACGAAATGAAAAAGGCAGAGGACGAAATCGGGACACGTCTGCTGGATGTGCTGGATATTCATTTCTACACCGAAGCAAAGGGTGTCTGCGGAGAGCGTTCCTGCAATCACTATGATAATGACGAATGTGTTCAGGCCCGACTTGACAGCGTCCGCTCGCTTTATGAGGAAGGCTACCTTGAGGACAGCTGGATAGTTGATACAGGTGCGGAATTTTTCCCGCTTTTACCTAATCTGCAGCAGTCCATAGATAAATATTATCCCGATACAAAAATTGCATTTACCGAATATAATTTCGGAGGTGGTGACCATATTTCAGGCGGTGTAACACAGGCGGATATGTACGGCATATTTGCAGAGTACGGTGTTTACTTTGCAACGTTGTGGTCATTTGACCAAAATGCATATCAGCTGGCGGCAATAAATATGTTCACCAACTATGACGGTGCAGGAAACGGCTTTGGCGATACTCTTGTAAAGACGGTGTACGAAAATGAAAATATTTCCGTGTATTCATCCGTGGACAGTGAAGACGACAGCACGGTAAAAATAATTGCCGTGAATAAGGCTATTCACGATGAAACACCTGTAAGCATAGCGATATCTTCCGAAGGCAGTTATGCAAGTGCAGAGGTTTATGAGCTGTACGGAAACACTGCTGAAATCCGTACCGCTGACAGCGTTGAAAACATTTCGGACAACACATTCACCTATACGCTCAAACCGCTGTCTGTTACGGAATTTGTGGTGCACGAAAAAGAAACTGCGGTTTCGATTGTACCTATTGCCGTTGTCGGAGCTGCTGCAATTGCGGCTGTAGCTGTCGGTATTGCAATTAAGAAAATGTCACATAAAAACAACGGGTAAAATTACAGATAAAGATTATAAATCGCCGCAGTTCTAAAAGCTGCGGCGGTTAAACTTTATCCCAATCCCTGAAATTTACAGAGTGAATTTCATAATTATTCTTTCTGTGTATATGCGGGAGCAGTTTAATGATATGAAAGTATATTAAGCACAAATAAATCACAGTGTTATCTCTGTTCGTATTTTTGTAGGAGTAAGCCCGTAATATTCACGGATTTTCCTGCTCATATCATTTGCGCAGCAGAAGCCTGTCACCGCCGCAATTGCGGAAAATTTCATTCCTGTATGCCGTATAAGCTCGTATGCTCTCGTGCAGCGGATATGTGAAAGATATTCACGGGGTGACATACCTGTTTCGGATTTGAAGGTGTGTGCAAGATACCCCTCGCTTATGAAATTCTCCTTTGCGATATCAGCGATTTTTATATTGTCAGCATAGTATTTTTCTATGTGCTCACGAACATTTTTTACAAGCTGTTTTGCCGTGTTTTCAGGACTGTTTTCTTTATGCGGTTTTATCCGTTCATATGCAGCAGAGATTATTTCCAATGCTGAACTAAGCTCTGAATATATATTTGCACCGTTTCGGAATATTTCTGTCATATGCTCAAACTGCGGAGTCAAAGCTGTATTCTTTATAACAACTATACCCTCTCCGCTTATATCCGTAAGCACCGCAAAAAGGTCGGGGCGGACAAGCTGTTTCCTTAATTCCCACGGGTTTATCATAGCAATATATCTGCGGTATTTTCCATCTGAAACAAATCTTACCTTGTGGTGCTGACGGCTTTTTATCAGCACAAGCGTGTTCGGTGAAACACGATAAACTTTATCGTTGACAGTAATTTCAAGCTCCCCCTCAAGCACATACATAAGCTCGCAGGAGGTGTGAGTGTGGCTGACAGGCACAAGAGGGTTTTCGTAGTATCCCGAATGTTCGATTATCGCCATTTCGCATCCATCCTTTCCGTTGTTTCTATAATAACACATCTTATATTCATAGGCAACACTTTTACAGCAGATTTTCTATAATATTAAGCAGATTTTTTAATGCTATATATTACTGAAATGCGTTAAAATAGCCTTACAAACCTTATATAGGAGGCTTAATATGAAAATCAGAAAATTTATATCTGCGATACTATGCACATCAATGCTCGCCTGTCTGTGTACAGGCTGTACGGAAAATACAACTGATACGGAGGAAACTGAAATGCAGAATACCGAAACCGCAACTGCCGCAACCGAAAAAAACATTGAGGAAATACCTGCCGCTGTTGTCAATGACTCATACTACGCTGTAAAAATTGACGGCAATACACTGAACACAGACGAGGGCACAGTTTACAGAGGCTTAGGTGTTGTAACAGGCAACAATTCATCACGTCTGCTTATGGACTACAAAACCGAAAATCCCGATGCTTATTGGGCGATTATGAACCTGCTGTTCAAAAAGGATTACGGAGCAGGTCTTACTCACGTTAAAATAGAATTCGGCACAGACGTAAACTCATCCTCGGGAACAGAGCCTTCTATAATGCGTTCAGCTGACGAAGAAGCGGATGTTACAAGAGGTGCAGGCTTTATGTTTGCCGCCGACGCACTCAGTATAAATCCCGATATTACCGTTGATTTGCTCCGCTGGGGTGAGCCGAAATGGGTTACAGACGCTTTTGCTGTTTCTCAGGAGAACGGTTTTGAAGCACGCTATAAATGGTACAAGGCTGCTCTTGACAAGGCTTATGATACTTACGGCATCAAGTTTACACATATAAGTGCCGATGCAAACGAAGCTGACAAGGTTGATACTGAGTGGATAATCTATTTTGCTGACAGACTTGAAAATGAAACCGATGAACGCTATGACTACGGTGCAATAAAAATTGTTGCTTCCGATGAGGTAGGCTCCTGGAAAATTGCCGACGAAATGATGGCAAACGAGGAGCTGAGAAATGCTGTTGACATTCTCGGTGAACATTACAACACTTGGGCTAATGATAAGGTAAAGACACTCAACAAGGTATACAACAAGGAAGTGTGGTACACAGAGGGCGTTGCTTCAACAAATATTGCAAAGCTTGCGGTAACAAGCAACGGCAGCGGTATCAACGGCACAAACGGTGCACTTGACGTATGCAACCGTATCATAAACGGCTACTACAACGGCAGAATGACAATGTATGAGTATCAGCCTGCGGTTGCGGCTTATTATTCGGGTGCAAAATATTTCCCCAAATCCCTGCTTAATGCGCAAAACCCTTGGAGCGGATACTATGAAGCCGACTGCGGTATATGGACCTCCGCACACTTCACAATGTTCATTGAAAACGGTTGGAGATACATTGACAGTGCTTGCTACGGCGACGGCAAGGAGTCGCACGCTATTTCCGAAACTACAAACAACTATATGACCGTTACTGACACCGAAACGGGAGATTACACAATAGTTATCTGCAACGACAGCGATGAGCAGAGAAACTACACCTTTACCCTTGAAAATATGGAAAAGGCTGACGCTCCGATTTATATCTGGGAAACAAGAGGACCTGACGAGGGACAGGGTTACGATGCGAATTATTTCAAGCATATCGGCACATACAAACCCGATGAAAACAGGTTTTCCATTGAAGTAAAGCCATACTCAATCGTGACAATTACAACCCTTGATAAGACGGTTGACACGTCCGTTGACAAGTGCAGATATGAGGACGTACCCCTTGATATAAATTACAGCGATGATTTTGAATACTCCGATGAATTTCTTTCAGCACGAGGTTATGCACCGCTTTACACAACGGATTACGGCGGAGCATTTGAGGTTGCCGAGGATGACGGAAACAAGGTGCTTATGCAGATGATTAACGCTGACAACAAGCCTACAGACTGGCGTTTCAGAGGTACGCCTAACCCAATTACGTCTCTCGGCGATGACCGTTGGAGCAATTACTCAGCTGAAATTGATTTCAAGCTTGCAAGTGACGCTTCTGACAACTATGTTGCTTTCGGTGTACGTTATCTTACAGCTGAGCTTGACTCCTGGTCAGCCGAAAACGGAAACAGCATGAAAATCTATCCTGACGGACGCTGGGAGTTGAGAAAAAATGCTACAACTGTAATAAGCGGCACAATCGCAGATTTTGACAGCAGCGTATGGCATAAAGTTAAAATTACCGCCGCAGAAATAAACATTACCGCAGAGGTTGACGGAGTTGTAATTGCGGAATATGCTGACGAGATTGCACCGGCAAATTCGGGACGTGTTTCCCTCGGCAGCGGTGTTTACAACAATATTTTCGACAATCTGAAAATCTCACCTGTTGACGGCTACAAGTCAATTATCACAAGAGTTGATGACCACGACGCTTCGATTACATATACAGGTGACTGGTACAGAAAAGTTCCCGACGGTTATGTTCATTTCAACAGAACAATTTCCCGTGCGGAAATTACCGAGGATGACACGTCTGAAAAGAGCTTTGAATTCAGCTTTACAGGAAATCGTTTTGCACTTATCGGACAGAGCGATGCATATACAATAGAAGTTTACATTGATGGTGAATTATATGAAACAAGAGAATCGCTCGGTGCATACGCAAGACAGTGCAGCTGTTCAGTTGAAGTTCCCGAAGGAAAGCATAATGTGAAAATCAAGGTAGTAAGCGGCAAGTTTACTCTTGATGCTATTGAATATTAACATCGGAAATGCAATGTTTGAAATCAATAGGTTTTATCTGAGAGTATTACGGCGTGCTTATTCCGATGCCTGCACTGTATCAGATTGATAGGGACTGAAAGATAATACTGTTCCGGATTGAAAATGAGTACGGCTATTACGGCAATGATACAGCTTGCTTTGGATGAATACTTGAGTAAAAAACCGCCACAGTTACCGAAACTGTGGCGGTTAAACTATACCCTGATACCTACAAAATAACAAAAAGTGTAATTTCTGATTTGCGGAAACCATATGCACAATGGACTTGAATGCTCCGAAGTGTGATACGAGTTTATTCGCAGCTTATTTTCTTATGTTTGTAAATAAAAACATTGAGCAGTAGCTGCCGCGAAAACAGAACTGCTCAATATTGTAATTATATAGGAAAAGTATTATGAGATTGCCTGTGAAAGTTCTCCGTTGAATTCTTCAACAAGAAGTGCACCTACATCTCTTACCATTTCCTTAAGTGTAGCAGGGTCTTCGCCGTTGAATGAACCATTAATAACGGTGTTTGCAATTGAAGTATAGAAATCATCGGAAATTCCGTAGGAGAAATCGTAATATGGATTTTCCTTTGCAACTCGTACACATTCGTCATACTGTTCAATCATTGAATCAGTCCAGCCGAAATCATTCTTTCTCTTTTCATTTGTTATGCGGACTGTATCTTCATTTATGGAAGCGGCAATACAGCATTCAGCGTATCTTGCAACACCTTCGGGGTTTGCAGCACCTTTACAAAGTGTAAAGCCGTCAGGGATAACAGAATATACAGTATCAAAATCAGGGCTGCAAGGTACAGGTACCATACCTACATTTTCAGGCGGAATAGCTGTTGTCCATAAGGAAGGCTCAAGTTCAAAAGTCCACGCACCGCAGAAGTAGAAGAGTTCGCTTCCTTCGCCCATTTTCTGCGGTTGATCCTTCCAGTTGAAAAGGGATAAGTCCATAAACATATTATTGGAGAACAACTCACCTGCAAGTTCAAGCGGTTTACCGAATTTAAGATCATCAACAGTAAGCTCCATCAGACCGTCATCGTTGAGAGTAACAATGCTTCCGCCTGCGGAAGTAGCAATTGCCTTCTGATAGTACCAACCGTCAAGACCGTACATATCGTTGTCAACATCAACAAATTCGTACATCATATCCTTGAATGTATCCCAGTTCCATTCGCCATTCTGATAAAGCTCCCATGGGTCATCAAGACCGTTTTCTTCAATGGTCTGCTTGTTGTAGATAACAACAGCTTCCGGGGACATACCTGTGCAGAATTCGTAATGCTTGCCGTTGAAATTAAACATTTCCATACCTAGTGCTGTTTCCTGCCAAAGCGGACTTTCAAGGTCGATATATTCGTCAACTGGTTCAAACATACCGTTTACGATTCCCTTTGGAAGGCTTGATGTTTCAAACGGGAAGAAGTCTATTCCTTCGCCGCCGAGAACGTAAGTAGACAAATCAGTCCAGCGGCTTCCCCAGGTTGTAGGGTAATACTTTATGCTGCCGCCGTAAGTTGATTCAAACATTTCGAGGGCAAGGGATTTTGAACCGCCTCTTCCGTCAGGGTTAAGGTCATAATGTGCAAGCCATTTTATTTCCTTGTTTTCAAGAGGCTTGTCAACAAGCATTGATGAGGATGCACCTTCAACAAGCTGCTTGTCTTCTTCATTAAGCTGTTCAGTGTTGATTGCAACAGTTGCTGCGGTAGTGGTAGTTTCCGCCTGAGTATCAGTTGCTTCATTCGCAGAATCTGAAGCACAGCTTGCCATGCCCATTGTCAGTATCAAACTCATACCCAACGCAGACGTTTTTTTCAGGACTTCCGAATTAGCTTTCATAAATTGTAACACCCTTTCTGTTATTTGAACCCGATGCTTATTATGATTTTAGTATAATCGTGTATATAAAAAACGTCAAGAATAATATTTGAAACGAATTATAGAATATTAAACAGATTTTGGGTGCTTGAATATGAAAAATCGGTGTAAATACACATTATGTTTTGATAACTGTAGTTTCATATAATAAAACATGAATAATATAATGTAATGTAATTGCAAGTCATTACATTTGTTATATACAATATGAATATAAACCGTTGTTTTGTTTGTGATTATAAAAGCGGATATGAAAAGGTTTTGAAATAAGCAAATACGGGGACTAAGAGGGACATTGTATATTTATGCAGGTGATGACGGGTGTCCATATTGTAAATTATGATAAGAATAACGGCAAGGGGTGAGTTACTTGCCGTTATTATTTATTGTACTTACAAATATTGCCCTTTAAATGTAAAACTAACAGCAATTCCCCCACACCAGAAACGATCATAGAGCATAAAAATAATAGAAAATAGAGTGTACAAAGAGAGAAAATATGGTATAATAGAGTGAAAACTGTTAGTTTTCGCTGAAAAAAGGGCACAGCAAAGCAGAGGGA
>JAZQBN010000007.1:0-5771 GCA_045545795.1 Oscillospiraceae bacterium | reverse complement strand
TTATGGGAAAAGTGAATTTGCACTATCACCACCACGATATTGATGGCTATAGCTATAGAAGAGATTTGGGTGAGGCAGTCATTTCTATCAATCCTTCTGATACGGTTTTTTTGAAACCGTCTGAAGACCGTTTAAGAATTTCTGTCAACGGTCAAAGTGACCTTATTGGCGAGGTTCACGAAAATACTCCTGCTCTTCAGAAAATTGCTCTTTTGGAAGAAATGAGCAAGATTCTTGATGCTATTGATGCTGCTGGAACGTCCGAAAAGACTATTGATGTTTATGTACGGCAGGACAATGTTAAAGATTTCGGTAAATCTGCATCTGTACTAAAGCAGGAAGAACAAACTCGTTTTGAAAACGCCATTGTAAATGCTGCAAACGATATGGTAAAGCATTACAGCTACAATCACTTTGAAACGGCAATCGAAAGTAGTGATATGCGAGCGATTGTTGAAGAAATGAAACGTTTTATTAAAGAAGACTTCGATTATTCTAAAGACAATCATACTGAAAGTTGCGTTGAAACTCTTATGGAAGAAAAAGCACCTTCATACGGCTCTGAACGAAAAGCATATCTTTCAAAAGCAATGCTTGCAATCGAAAGCGAATTTTCCAACAACACCGAGCTTGCTGAAAGAGTATGTGAAGCTGTAAAAGAAGCTGTCACAAGAGAAAAAGAAACTTATGAACGAGAAAAGGTACAAAAGTTTACTTCTTTGTTGGAAGCAACCGCCAATTCTTTGTTTGACATTGCCAAAAAAGCTGATTCTCCTATCGAATTTGCTGAAGGAACACGTTTCTATATTTCTGCGTCAACCAATGGTATCAGACAAAGCGATATGGAATTATTAAGGGAAAGGTTTGTAGAACACGAAATCTCAAAACTTAAAAGCGAAGATGCTCTATTAGATTATTGCCGTGTTTTGAAGCTGCCCGATTCCCAGCAAATGCCCAGAACTTTGACACAAGCAACTCTTGTTTGGGCAGTAAATGAAGCTGAACAAAGAACCAACCTGTTTAGTTTATCAACAGCTTCTGGACATAGTTTCGGAGAAGACGCAAAGTTTGTAAGAGAACAAGGCGGCAATGCTGAAAACGGCTATTCTATTCCAATTGATGTGAAAGTGTTTAATGGTTTTGGCGATGATTTTATTGAAATCAGCAGAGATGAAGTTGACACTTTAATGGAAAAACGTGCGGAATACGCTGCTACTCTTATGAAGGCTGTTTTTGAAACTTATTCATTGACTGAAGTTCCAACCGAATTTGTTGAAGCTGTCAAGCATTATACAAGTTTCGGTTTTATTAAGCCTGAAGAAATCACCCAAATGGTTCAGGAAATCTGCACTGCAAACCCTCTTCCTGTTGGTGTTTGGGAAAATGAAACAACTGAACAGTGTGAAAGAAACGGCGAAGAAATGCGTGAAAAAATCCTTTCTATTGTTGCGAATCATCCCACAGTAAGAGAAGTACAGCGTGAAGCAGCAAAAGAAAAATCCACCAAAAAGCAAGAAAACATCAACCTTGATTAAATCAGAGAAAGGAGTAAACGGTTATGGCGTACAATGAACAAGTTGTAGAAGTCCTTGGCGAAAGTAATGTAAAAGTGCTGGAAGCAAACGATATTTCTGCAACAATTTCCAGCAATGGCGAAACATATTATGTTGAAATGGAGTTTTACTCTCCCAACGGAGAAGATTTCGTTATGTCCGTAGATTGCACTGGTAAAGATGATTTCGGCGATGCTTTCCGTCAATATGCTGAAGATTTCGATGCAAACGAGCACACAAGGATGTGGGCTGAAAGTTCTGATATGGACATTGGCGTTCTTTATGAGGATGCCGAAAAAATCAAAGCTTTCCTCTTGGAAGTTGCGGATGAATTGGAAGGTAAAGTTCCACAGCAAAGCAAAGATGCAAACAGTCGAGAAGCAGACACTCGTCTTGATTCCCTTCACGACCTTGCTGATGAAATCGAGCAGTTTATGTATGAACGTGGCGAATATGATTTTTCTCCTGATGAAAGACCTATCTGGCTGCAAATCGAAAATGCTGAAGATTACCAGTCTTTCAAATCGGAAGATGCTGTTTCTGTCTCCAGAGATGAAGCAACAGAAAATATCTATCTTTCCCTTTCGGAAGAAAAAATTGGCGGCACAAGCAGGCTCTTGCGTTATTTGCGGGAAGAAAGCAATGTAATGGATGAGGCTGATGAGCTTATGGATACGGTTGGACAGTTGATTGACCGTGTTCAGGATTCTATTATTATTCCCGAACCTGCTTATACAAGAGAAGAAGTAACAGAATGGGGAAAACAAGCGTTTCTTGATTGCAACTATGGTGACACTTCCATCCAGCTTTCTCCTGTGAACTATGATGATTATATCCGCACTGCAACAATCAGAGATACTTTTCGGGAATATTGTGAAGATAATGACGGATACGCTAACTTCTCGGACTACCTTACTGATAAGATGAATGTAGAAACCTTTTCTGAAGTTGCATCGGAATTGGAATACGAACTTGTTGAAAAAATCAGAAGTAAAGCGAGCGAAAAAGGTGCTGATTTTCTTGCAGCTTTTGACACATACGCTGACGACCTGCCGTCTTCCGAAATTCTTGAAGAGTTCGGGTATGAAGGATATGAATTTGACCTTGCCGATTATCTGTCCAATGATTATCGAATGAATCTGCTTTTCGCAACAGAAAGTGAACAGAACTTCGATATGACGGGCTTGCTTGGCTGTTATACAGAAATTGACCGTACTGTCGCTATGGATGATAATGTGTTCCAGCAATATGCAGATAACGCTCTCTCCTATTTGATTCACCAGCAAGGATACACCGTTGAAGATGCAATGAATGCTTTGAGTGGTGAAGAAACTACAAGCAAGTTTATGAAGAGCGTTGTAGCTGAAGTGGAAGAAATCAGCTCTTATCATTTGGGCGAACTTGCTGTTTGCGTATCCGCAAGTGGGCAAGAACTTTTGGATTTGCTGGACAGCATCTCCAAAGATGAGGGCTATATGGAATTTTCAGAACGCACTACAATTGGCATTCACAACTCTTATGATGGAACAACCAGCCAGTTGGATATTCAGTGCGAGCAACCCGCTGTGCTTCCTACTTCTATGGTACATACTGTACAGTTTGAATCCAGCGGCAGAGATGACTTTGTAAGCAGAGACAGTAATGGGTGGACAATTGATGATGTTTGTGGTTTGATTGGAAGCGTATGGACTGACGGTAGTGTTAAACTTACAGATGAAGCACCGACTTTGATGCAGGAAAATCTGTTGGATACAAAGGCTGCAATTGCTAAAAAGCTGGAAGAGCCTGAAAAGAATAAAACTACTGTTGAATATACAGATGACTAACTAATGCACTTCTGTTGTGGGGACGATAGGATTGTGTTAGAATGCTTGCAGCTTTTTACACAGAAAACCTACTTGAAACCTTGATAAACAGGTTTGTACTTTGGTATAATATCAGTTATATCAAGGATAAAACAAGAAAGGACTCTGAATTATGCAACCACAAAGACAATCTGTATATGCAGACGAAAATCTGTTGAAAACACAGTTCGTACTGTTTGAACAACTCAAAAAGTATTGGCAGGCTTGTGAGAATGAAAACAATTTTATGCCTGCTGTTGAATCCGCTATTTCTGATGCTTTGATTCCGAAACTGGAACAAGACATCAACACTGACCGTCTGAAACACGGCATTCACGATGTTTGCACGGACACTTACAATAATCAGCGAGTTCTGATAACAAACAGTGTTGGATTTATGCCTTATCAGGTTGCAAAGATGAGAGCCTCTCTTCCCCCAACCACTGGCGTAACCACAATGGCAAACGAAGGAAAAATTCTGTATGGCTTGATTGAAGATTATCAGCGTATGGATATTGAAGCTTTTGCAAACAAGCATTATGCTGAACCCCCTTATCAGCAAAGTGACCTACTGATTAAAAATCTTTCCCTTATTATGGATATGCTTCCTGACAGTACAGACCCGAAAGCTCCGTTGACTTGTAATGTCAATATTATAAAGGCAACGCCGACTTCCGTAAAAGGACAGCTTTCTTACAAAACAAAGCAAGATAGCCGTGTTGCTTATGCTGTTGAGCCTTTTGTCAAAGCAAACCCCAAGCATTTTCCCAAGCCTCATTTTGAGGGTGAAAAGCTTATGATGCCAACAGGCGACACAAACGGCTTTATGACCAATATCACGTTGACTTTTGAGTTGGAAAAGGATAAGGAAACCAATCTGTATCTTCCGACAAAAATGCAATGGGATTTGACGACTTACGAAAGAATGGGCGTTGGCGGCAGAATTTATATGGATGATGATGTAAAAATCAGTCGTGAAGCTGCTGTTGCTTTCGGTAAAGGATTTCAGGAACATATCGTACCGACTCCTAAATTTCAAAAACGTATGGATGAATGGAATCAATCACACAAAAGCGGTTACAGTGACCGCAATTAAGAAAGGAAATTGAGCTATGAATGAACTTGCACTCACTACACAGGATGACCGCTCTTTGGAACAATTCCTTGCAGAATATGAACAGCAAAAACAGGATGTGGCTGATTTGATGGCTGAATATCAGCTTGCAACTATTGAAGAGTTGGATAGAAAATATCCTGATTTGACTTCTGAACAGCAGACAATTTATGATGATTTTTACAAGTCGCAGGACTTCCTGACTTCTACTGCTGCTGCTTTGAACTTCGCCAAAGCTTCTACCGTTGTCCATATGGAAAACAACGAAGGATTTTACGGGCTGGAATGCGTTTCTTTGATGGACTCCCCTACCGAATACGCTGAAAGTGTTTCTATTCTTTCTGGTGGCTTTGACAGCGAATGGAGAAAGGTTCTGGAAGAAGCAGCTCCTTTCCATTCTGAAGCAACAACCAAAGTCCAGTTTGAATCCGATTTCAGAACTCCTGCGATGATTGTTCCTGAAATTGCTGAAATTTTTGAAGAAACCAAAAATGATGCCAGCATCCAGAACATTACTGTCGGCGATGTTAAGCTTGCTGCGGATACTATGCAATATTATCTGGAGCGTTATCAGGTTACGCAAGCATATACCATCGACAACACTCTGGAAGCTATGGACAATGCTAATCAGAACTACGAACAGCTTCATAGTTTTGGTATTGAACCGAACCCTTATTATAATGACAGCATTGCAATTTCTACCGAAGAGGTACAGAAATTGTATGAAGAAGGCTATCGTGCTGACCAGCCTGAACGCCTTTCTGAATTGAACTATTCTGTACTTCAAACAACAGCAATTGCCATCCTGCTCAAATCTTATGAGGAGAACGGCTTGACACAGGAAGCTGTAGAAAAGGCTCAAAAAGAAATGGCTGAACGAGATGTTAAGGTCGAAATTGTAGAAAGCTTTGATGGTTATGTGATGAATACCGATAAGCCGATTACCAACGAAAATGTTCAAGATTTCGATACAAAGGTTGAAGAAGACGGACAAAGCGTTATCCACAACGAAGCACCGATGGAGACCACCATCGACCCCGCTGAAGTTGGCGGCAGAGTAAAGCTGGAAGAATACGATGACCTTGGTACAGTGGAACGAGCTGATGGTGAATTGACTGTTGAGGAACAGGCAGAAATCGTCGAAGAACAAACGGCAAACACTAAAAAGCAGGAAGATATGGAGCTTGACTAATCAGTAAATGTAACGAATGTATTACGGAATTTCCTTGACAAATGGCAGAATCTGTGATATAATAAGAG
>JAZQBN010000006.1:0-4882 GCA_045545795.1 Oscillospiraceae bacterium | reverse complement strand
CAAGAGCGGCGATGTCGTACCTACGCTCTCTATCTTCGCTACCAAGGTAACAAAGAGAGACTAATACATCCTCGTAATGCAATGCAGAGGGCTTCGGAGTAATGCCCGAAGTCCTCTTTACTTGTTATATGCTCTGCAAAGCCTAATTTAAGACGGCAGGAAGCGATGGTCGCCGCACTGGTTCATACCCAGTGTTTCGAGGGTTCGATTCCCTCTCCTGCAACCAAACAACAGAAACATCTGTTAAAACAATAAGGGCGTGTGGAGTTATGGTTAAGAAATACAGCTTCACTGACATTACAGTATTCGCCAAGACACCTGACGGAGAGTACCTGAATATTACAGACTATCAGGCTTTCTGCAAAGAAAACGAGTACAAGACATTTCAGAGTGATTCTCCATTTCTGATTGCATTCCATTTTCAATTCTGTAAAATCTATGAAAAGATTGGACAGAAACCTGATATATGCGAAGCGACTCTGGAAGACTTAAAAACATTAACAGGTCAAATTGACCCATCGTTCTGGAGAAGATTTAAGGATTCTGAAAAAAATGTCAATGAAGAATTAGCGGCAATATTCTGTGCGTGGAAAATTGCGGATTATCATTCTGGTAAGGTGATTTTTAACGCAGAAGAAGGCGTGTATGAGTTCTATCGGGCGGCAAGTGAAAGAGTTGGAAATACATACAAAAAGTATCCTAAACTGGTTCTTTCTAAAACGTTCGTCAAGGGGTGAACTTTATGAAAAGAAAACGATTGACACCTATTGAAGAAGAGCCTTGGAGCAGTTTCAGAGATGACCGCTACCGAAAAAACATCAAGACTATCATTTTTATCGGAGTCTGTGCTTTTGCTTGTTTATTGATGTTTTTGGGCAGCTTTCTGCATTTTGCCAAAGAAAGCGGTGCAGATATTTTCGCTCCGTTCATTGACACAGCAAGCGACGCAAAAGAAATCGGCGATGCTGTCGGTGAATTTGCAGAAGAATGGGAGAACAACGACTGGGAAGAAATTTTGAAAGAAGAAGATATTCCTATCGAAACAACCACTTCTGTAGGAGATGATAGAGATGACTGATTTGGTAATCATAAGCGTATGCGGAACATTGTTTGTGATTCTCCTGATTGTTCTTGTATGGTGGCTCAAAGAAGGTAAGCAGCGTTTCATCGAGAAGCGTTGCCCTGAACGCCTGCATAAAAATAATAACGAATGCGAGGTAAATGCAGATGACTGCTCTGGAAATAGCACAAAAGCTGAATGATATGCCGTTCTTTTCGCTCGGAACAGTAGGTGATGAGCTTTTTCGGGATTTCAACACCTTGAAAAAGACACTGGAAGAGCGTGGCGAAAATGACCATCATCAGCTCAATAAGGGAAATGTAACAGGCATCTGGTACTTGTCTGGATTGAAGTATGAAGAAGGAAATCCTCAATTGCTGGTTCGCAGTTCTATTAAAAAAGGAACTTACGAAAGAATTTTGCTGGGAAGCGAAATTTGGGACTTTGTAAAGCAGGATGTTACCTTTGATTATGACGCAGACCTGCTTATGGGCGATGGTATGATTATTGGAACACAGAAAGAGCTGTGCGAAGAGATTCTGGCTGGCAGAGTTTATACCATCTTTGACGCAAACAGACAGTGATAGGACGGTGTTTATAATGTCAGAAAGAACTCCGATTTCCATTAAAGAATGGAGTGTAATTGCTGCTGATATTGCTATCGGCAATAATGCGATGCAAAATACAACATCTTCTCATATGATAGGGATGGCGGCGTATCACTATACACAAGCAATGGAAAAAAGCTTGAAAGCTATTATCCGAGCCAACAATGAAGATGTAAGCCAAAAGATTCTGGAAACCCACGATTTTGATAAGCTTCTGGTAATGACAGAACTTGCTTCAGAGGGATTTATTGCTTCTCACCGCTTTATTGCGGAGAACTCTCAAACTCTTTCCAATGCTAACGGAATGCGTTATGGCAACAAGGGTATGAGTAAAGGCGATGCTTTCGTTTTGATGAAAGAGACGAAGAAATTGTTTTACGAACTTCAAAATGAACTTTGCAAAGAAACAGGCAAAACTACTGAACAATTGCAGGAGATTGCCAACTTCCAGCACAGAGAAGAAAGCACTACCCTGTTCATTGATGACAGTTCTTCGGAATACAAGAACAAAAACAAGCACAAGGAACATAAAGGCAGAAATCAGAATACAGTCGAAAGGGAGTAATTGAAATGGGAAAACACAGAGAACCCGAAAAAGCACATATCGAACACATTAACCAGAACAAAATGGCTCATATGATTGGCGTTGCTGAATGGATGCGTGAACGTGCTGAAGATTACGGTCTGGACAGCGTTACAATGTATACGCTTGGACTGCTTCACGATATTGGCTATATCGAAGGAAGAGAGAACCACGAACAGCGTGGTGCGGAAATTCTCGCTTCGATGGGTATGAGCAAAGAGATGCTCTTTGCAGTTAAGCATCACGGTGAAAATCCTTATGAAATTCAAAGAGTATTTGGCGAAGATGCAATTTCCTCTATGCTGGTATTGATGCAGGAAGCTGATTTGAGCATTGATGCTCTCGGCTATCGTGTAGGCTTTGATAAGCGTCTGGATGACATTAAGAAAAGATACGGTGACAGTTATCGTGAAGGTGATTTGGAAGATACCATTCGCTTTATCGAAGCTTATCAGACCGAACACGGCATTGAAAAGCCTACAAGACTGTTCCACGAAGATTTGCACCACAACTTCGATAAAGATGTAGATTATAAGCGTTTTTGGTCAAAAGAAAACGCTCCGAATATCCAAAGATACGAAAGTGATACAGCTATCGGTTTACAAGTGGATGTGACAGTAACCGATTATTACCAAAGGCAGTATACCGCAGAGATGATGTTGATTGAAACAACAGACCACGGTTCTCCTGTTCCTTACTTTTATCTCCAAAATGCTTCTGAAAGCTTGTTTGAAAACTCGCCGTTAAAAGCTGCGTTGGAGAAAGCTGGACTGGAAGCAATCGCAAGTTCTGACTCTCCAGAGGTATCTGATACTGCAAAAGATTTTGCCAAAAGCGTTCTTAAAGTTGCTGACCAGATTTTGGAGAAAGCAGAAATGAAAGGCTTTAAGGAATTTGAGTTTCCTGTAGAAACCAAGGACGGCATTGCAGCAATCAGCATTAAACCTTGTTGCGACTACGAAGATGGCGTAATTGAGTTTTTCTTGACAAATGACGACAGGGTAGATTCCAATGATACGGCTTATGAACTTGCTTCTGACGCTGTAAAAATTGACAGTGTTGAGCGTTCTTTGGAAGAAGACAAAGCTCATTTGCAGAGTTTTTACGAAACAAAGATTGCTCATTGTATTGACAAGCCGAGAGAGACTCTTACACAAGAGGAAAGAGATAATCTTTCTACTTTTTCGGATTGGCATAAGGATGTATACCATCACAGACCTTATGATGATAGGAATGAATGCCGCAAAATTATGGAACAACGTGGTGCAGCAAAAGATATGGTAAATCAGGAGAAAGAGTAATGAGTTACTACTGGGATAAAGGACAAAAGGTGTATGGAGTGCCTTACAGCTATCAGGGTGAAGCTTCTGATTGGACTGTACAAAAGGCTCTTGATACTTTTGAATATGTTTGTTGTCCTGACGATGTGGCATCGTTTGCGGATATTACAGAACACGCTATTTTCGCTGATATTGCAGAAGAGAAGGAGAATGGCGTGGCTCTTCAGACTTATCAGAGATATGGTTATATGAAGAATAAGGTGCAAAGAGAGCTTTCTGACGAGAGTTTCAAAGCGAATTACAGACCTTGTTCTGAAGTCAAAGAGCAAATTCGACAAGCTGAAAAGCATCGTTCGGAAGCAGAAAGAGGATAACAATGGGAGCTAATGTAAAAGAAGTGACCGAAGCGTTGGAGACTCTTGCTGAAGAATTAAAGTGGCGAGACAGCGTAAGCACATCGTTTGGTAAACAGTCTCCTGCTTATGGCTATGATATTCAAGATATATCACTGCAATCTGGACACGCTGTTGTAACATTACATATGCACGATAGAGCCGTTCACGAAGCGGATGATTGTACTCGTGGCGGTGATGCAGCAACAATTCACGTTGTCAAAGATAAAATTTTCGATGAAAAAGAGTGGGAAATCTTTTGCCTTTCAAGAGAACAAGCCGAAGAATTTACAGAACCTGAAAGACTTGCTGCACTCAAAGCTCCGCAGACAATGCGTTTTACGGAAGCGAACGGTTA
The DNA here is from genome assembly GCA_045545795.1 of Oscillospiraceae bacterium. Classification (GTDB taxonomy): domain Bacteria; phylum Bacillota; class Clostridia; order Oscillospirales; family Ruminococcaceae; genus RGIG8773. The sequence goes on along the minus strand of JAZQBN010000006.1, from coordinate 601 downwards.
TGACTTGTTTGCTACAATCGCTTGTATGGGGGAAGATAATGCAGGCAAAAGATTATATCAGACTTCTGTAAATTTGTATTCTGGTTATGATTCAGAAAACAGCACTTTGCTTCAGCAGAGAAATTTTGTCGGCGATGAATTTAACACTTGTGCAAGAATGATGAAAATGGTTGATGGCGGCTTAACTGAAGAGTATTGCAAAAGCAGCCGAGAACATAGAGAAGAATTTGCAAAGCAAACCGAAGAAACCATTCATACGTTGCTGCATTCCTTATGGGCGAACGCTGAACAAGAACAATTTCCTTCCGCATATGCGGTTATGGAAGATAGGTTTGGCTATCTTATTCGAGTGGAAATGAGCGAGGAAGAAAACGGATATTCTTTGCGAGCAGATTGTAACCTTGACGGCAAAAGACACTGTGATGTTCAGTTTTTCGCAAATGAAACCAACAGTATTCTGGACAAGCTTCGTGAAATCGCAAGTGGCACAATGACTGCCCATTACCTGTTGGAAGCTGAAAACAAAGAGCTGAACAGCAGAATGGCAAAAACGCAAGAAGGGAAGGAGTGGTAATTATGAAAAAGAGAAATGCAATCGTTA
>JAZQBN010000005.1:0-2111 GCA_045545795.1 Oscillospiraceae bacterium | reverse complement strand
TCCCTTGCCTTTGCGGAAGATTTACCCTCCGCCGACTTGCTTTTTACGCTGTTTTTCTTTACAAAAATTGCGGCAAATGCAAGTATGATGATAAGCAGGGGGATAAAAATATACTGCGGAGGGATACTGTTCTGCTGTGGTATTTCCTCATTAACAGCGGTTACGGTTGTAGTTTCCGCTGTCGGCTCTGTTACTACTGCCGCAGTTTCGGGCGGTAATACAGTTACGCTTTCCGTAACCTCTGCTTCTGTAATTTCGGTTACGACTTCTGTTTCAACTACTTTCTGTGTAGCTGTTGAAAAAGCTGTGGTTTCAGCATTTGTTTCTGCTGTTTCGGAAAAGCTTACTCCCGCATTTTCCATAGCTTCCGATACCGCTTCGGATGCTATCTGTGAAATGACTTCTTCATTTGACGGGATAACCGTTGTAACTGATTCAGCAGTTACCGCCGTTGTTGCCTCGTTTGTTCCTTCGGGCATTTCTTTTCCTCCTTTCGATTTTCTCGGCTTTCTTTAAAGCCTTGTTGTCTTTTTTACGCTGTTTAAGCTCTGCCTTACGCTCTTTTTCAGCGGCAGAAAGTGCAATTTCACGCACCTTATCGTGTATTTCCGTTTCTTCGGGAAGATATGCGATTTTTCGGTGCTGATTTCCTACATAAAAATCTGCAACCTGAACAATGATTTTCTCAAATCCCATACCGTTGTATTTCAGAAATCCCACTGCTGCAAGAGGTGCAACCTCAAGCACTATGAGATAAACAAGAATATCCGTTGTTACAAAATTCTTTCCGATAAGGAATGTTCCTACCGCAAGCACAAGCATAAGGACTACGCAAAGTATCTGTCTGCCTGTCATTCCGAGAAAGAACTGCTCCTTATACTCTGTTACATCCTGCGGAATATCTGCTCTTATCATCTGCTTAACCTCCTAACGCTCTCTTGGTCATTTCACTTGCCTTTGATACCATAACCGCAAGCATTATTACGCTTAAAAGCGGAGTAGCAAAACGCATTATCTGTCCCAGCATACTGTCTGATACGTCTGCAAATGAGAGTACAAGTCCGTTGCTCACCTGCGTATATACAAGGAAACATACTGAAAGAACTCCCCACTGCATTGATACTGCCGCAAAATTCTTTATAAAGGTAATACCTGTTGAACGAGCCTGTGAGTTTACAAGTGTTGACAGTGCTACGGGGGAAATTGCAATTAGTACGCCTGTTTCAAAAACTACACCAAGCATTGTAATTACGATGAGCGAGAACAGGATAAACAGTATTGCTACTACCAAGAACAGCAGGACACCCATACAGATATAGTTGATGTCAAGCACGCCGCCGTCCATTTCTCCGGCTGTTGCCGCTGTTGTAAAGGCTGTTGATATTCCCGAAAACGCTGTTGAATACGAGTCGCAGGTTACGCTTCTGAACAGCTCCGATACTGCTCCCACAATATTTCCCGTGTTTGATACAATGAGCTGACTTACGATAAGCTTCATCGCTATTCGGAGTGCTCCCTCGATACCGCCGTTGAAATCAATGGACGCACAATATGTGAAAGCTTCCATACAGAAAAATAAAGTGAGCAATGCCGAGCCTGCCGCTGTGAAAATATCAAGGGCACTTCCGCACTGACTTACTACGTCAAAGGACACCATTGCGTCAAGCACACCCGCAAATCCTTCCGCTTCACTTTCGATTACCGAAACTGCCGCTTCAAAGAATTTCTGTGCACCGCTTGGTTCAGCCATTTTTAATCACTCTCCTTTCGCTTACAGCAGGGGCAATTCATATCGAAATTACCCCCGCCTTTAGCATAATTATCCTCCGAGAGAAATTGTGGAAGGAACAAGAGCACCTACTGCGGCAATAATCGCACCGCCGATAAGGGTCTGGAATCCTCTTGTCTTACCGTCGGCATTATCGTCCTTGAAGCCTACGCCTGTCTGAATACCGCCGACAACGGCAACGAGTGAGCCAAGACCGATTACGCCCGGTCCGAGGATACCCATAATGCCGTCAATCATACCCTGTGCGGTTGCGTCCTCTGCGTGTACGGTCAGGGAACAAGCCGATACCGCCATAGGAACTGCGAACATAGCCTTGCCGACC
>JAZQBN010000004.1:0-3916 GCA_045545795.1 Oscillospiraceae bacterium | reverse complement strand
CGAGGACATTAACATCTGTTGTGTCACCGAGGACGATTACAATGAGTGGGAAGACATTGCTTCATCTTCCATCGCCGCATTTATTGATGACCTTAATGACGAACAGCTTGAAATGACCTGCGGAGCGTTTATGGAGTACATCGAGGATACAGCCGAAACCGACAGGAATATGGCTATGGGTGTTAAGACGGCTCTTGAACGTGCATTAAAGGAAATGCTTGATAATATGGGCATTGCTGATGAAGATGAAACCGAAAAAGCAGAGCTTATTAAGGTTATGAAGAACAGCCTTAATGCTGTTGAGAATGTGGAAGTGGGTGAATAATATTATGGGAAAGATTATTGCAATAGCAAATCAAAAGGGTGGTGTGGGTAAAACTACCACAGCCGTACACCTCGGAGCAGCTTTGCAGATGAGCGAGAAAAAAGTGCTTCTTGTGGACTTTGACCCACAGGGCGATACTTCCGCATATATGGGATTTGACGATGAGGACGGCAGAACAATAAGTCAGGTGCTTGAGGATTTTGTAAGGGGCGGTAATGCGGATATTCGTGAGGTTATCCGCACAAGCGAACAGAACGAGAATATTGCATACATACCGTCTGATATTTCCCTTGCAGGAGCAGAAATGTATCTCATATCGGTAATGTCAAGGGAAACAGTGCTCAAAAGGCTTCTTGAAGAAATCCGTAACGATTATGACTATATCATAATTGACTGTCAGCCTTCGCTCGGTGTACTTGTTCTGAACGCTCTTGTGGCGGCTGATGGTGTAGTAATACCGGCACAGACGCAGGAATTTTCCAAAAAGGCACTGAAAGCTATAACCGATATTGTAGGGCAAGTCCAGCACAGCATTAACCCCGAATTAAAGTTCCTCGGAATATTGCCGACGATGGCTGATAACACGGCTATGACAAAGGATACCCGACAGGAATATGACAATAGCTTCGGACAGCTCATCTTCCCGATGAACATATCCAAGTCGGTAACGGCGGCGTATTCCAGCAGAGATAAAAAAGCGTTATGTTTCAAGGCAAATTCCAAAATCGGGAGTGAATATCGTATGTTCGCCGCAGAGGTTGAAAGGAGAATAGGCAATGACCAAGTTTGATATATCTTCAATGGTTGACGTACCTGACAGCGTGAAAAAGGGGGTAAGGCTCATTGACATAAAGAGCCTTGTCCCATACAAACAGCATTGCTTCACTCTGTACAGCGGAGAAAGACTTGACGATATGGTAAGGAGCATACAGAACAACGGTGTAATTGTTCCGATTATTGTGAGGAACATCCCCAACAGCGATAAGTTTGAAATACTGTCGGGACATAACCGAGTGTATGCGGCAGGTATGGCAGGAAAAAAGAATGTACCTGCCATTGTAAAGGAAAATCTGTCTGATACAGAAGCCGAGGTTTATGTTATCGAAACAAACCTTATCCAGCGTGGCTTTAAGGATTTGAAGATTTCCGAACAGGCTTTTGCTATTGCGTTAAGATATAAGAAGCTGTATGACAGTAAGAAAATAAAAGCTATAAACGAGGAATTACAAGCTCTTGAAAATGGTGTCCCAGTGGGACACGGAGAAAGCACAGATAAAGATGGTGTCCCACTGGGACACGAAAATAAATCAAGGGTGCGAGATTTAACAGCAGAACAATATGGAATAGGACAAACTACTGTCGCCCGACTTCTCCGTATAAACGAGCTTACAGATGATTTAAAGAAAATGGTTGATGAGGGCAGTATTAAAATACGCACAGCGGTTGAGCTGTCATTTATTCCTCACGAACTGCAAGCGTACATTTACACGGTAATTCAGAAGCACGGTATTGAAACCGTTGATATGAAAACGGCAAAGCAGCTCCGTGACATTGTTTCATCGTACAGCAATCCCTCAAAGGAACTTATAGAGGAAACTCTGATAGGTGAGCAAAAAGAGCCAACACCTAAAGAGAAAGCATATAAGGTTACTGTACCGACAGAAACATATACAAAGTATTTTGAGAATGTACCCAAGAAGGAGATTTCGGGTATCATTGAAAAAGCGTTGAATATGTATTTTGAGAGCGTGAAGAACGCTGTATAATTAAGCATCCCTTGCAATTTATATACAAGAAATACAATTCCAACACATAAGCTTTGTAAGAAAAATCAATAGCAATTACAGTAGAAATACGATATAATATAAATGAACAGAGATGTTCACTTATTGTTGTCGGGACTGTATATCGGCATAAACAAAAGGTACAGAAACAAATATTTTCCGCTTCCCGGTATGCGGCTTACAAATGGCTGGGGTACGAATATTTTGCCCTGTATTTTTACAGGGCATTTTTTATGCAAGGGTGTTAAAATGAAAACAGGTGTATTTTACTATATAAAAGACGAATATTATGACAAATTTAAGAATTGCAATTTGATGGGTAACAAGGAAGATGATGAAACAGGAAAGCACGGCAGACCGTGTTACTATTGTTTTGAACAGAACGGATTTTACTGGATGATTCCTATATCATCTCAGATAGATAAATTTCAGCGTTTATATAATGAAAAGTCTGCTCGCTACAAAGGAGAATTTGACGGAATAAGATTTGGATATGTCAATGGAAATAAGCGAGCTTTTTTAATACAGAATATGTGCCCTGTTACAGAAAAATATATCGGTGACGAATATAAAATTGAAAATAATACTGTGCGTGTTATGATAAATAATAAACTTGCAAAGGAACTGAATGCCGTTGTCAGAAAAGTATTGCGTTTGTACTAAGACAAGGGGATAAAAATCATTTTGACAGATTTGGATACCATATTAGATGAGTTAGAAAGTGAATTACAGCCAGCTTTGTAAATATAGTGGTATTGTCAGTCGTGATATGATATCAAAGAGGTGTTTTCTTGAAAGAGCAGATTATTAAGGATACAATAGAAAAATTGAAAAAGAAGTATGCTTTTGACAGTGATGTATTGGAAAACATAGAGAAAGCAGAAAAAGACATAGCATATATTTTAACGAAAGAACGAGACCCCGAATATATAGGACAATCAGCACTTGGATATTTGCGAATGTTTGAAGATAATCTTGAATATTGGAGTTAATGATAGCAATGGATAACAAATTTCAGCTTGACAGAGCGTTGTATAAGAGAATAAAAGGTTTTGATAAGTCTCAAATGCAGCAGTTCATAACAAACATTTATGATACTGCGGTTGAGGATATGCAAGGCAACGCTGTAAGCGTAGATATGGAGAAACTCCGCAGTGAATTAAGTCAGATTAAAGGCATAGGCGAAAATCGTCTTAATGAGATTATGGTAGTTATTGAGAAGAATTTAATGGGTGAATAATAAAAATATAGTGGGATAAAGAAAATCTTGTGAAAAATAAAATACATTAATTTGTCATCACTATATAAATTGCGTAGTACAATATTCAAGAAAATGATAATATATTTTGTAAAATAAATGAGATAGGGAGAATATGTATATGCATAAAAATATAGGAGATAATATTACTCCAGAAAGCATTTTAGAAGAAATGAAAAATAATGGAGAGATTAATGAAGAAGCATATAAGGAAATCAAATTTCAATTTGAAGATATAGATGATATTTGTAAATTAAACTATTATCAAATTTATAATAAAGCATATCAGAATGATAGGTTACACAAATGCATTGAAATATTGTTGGAAATCGCAGAGAAAGAGCCAAATTCTTTAAAAAGAGGAATGCTATTATCCAATTGTTTAAAAAATCCTATGGGAACGAAATTTGATGAGAACGAGTATACAAAAACAGCAACTATTTTGGTAAAAGCTTTAAATTTGGCAGAAGAATATGGTTGTCCAAAGCAAGCTGTAAATACATTAAGCGAAATGTTATTGTATACTCATTTTTTTTATCATAATAATCA
>JAZQBN010000003.1:0-7897 GCA_045545795.1 Oscillospiraceae bacterium | reverse complement strand
TCATACAACACAATTCAAAGTATGTCAAGAGCAGGAACTCCAAGAGATAATGCTGTCATTGAATCTTTTTTCGGAAGATTTAAGGATGTTCTACGTTCACACTTGCATCTTGCAAAGTGTGATGACCTTTATTCTGTAATTCCTCAGACTGTTCATTACTTTAATTTCATTAGACCTCTTCGTAAATTAAACAGAAAGCCGCCAGTTCAATTTCGTATTGAACTGACAGCTTAACTTCGGCTTTTTTATGTCTACTATCTATTGACTATTTCAGTTTTTGTGACTGCTGCGGTTACTTTTCTTAATCCTATTTAAGCACCTTTACAATCATATAATATCTTTCAGCCTCGAGTTCAAGCTGAACCTCTGTTACTCCATTTTCAATGTCAAAGCCGTAATTCTGCGATTCTATCGATATATTTCCTTCTTCACAGATTGCAGTACTCTGACTTGTAAAGTCAACATTTGTACCAAAGCAAGGCATATTATCATAACAATAATTATCTCTGAATTCCTTTTGAGGTTCATTGGTGCAGTATGTTCCCTGCTTAACATAATCAAAGCATACGGAAACACTTTCTCCCGCAGCAATTGTTATAGTTTCAGAGACAATATAAACTGACTCACATTCAGACACCGTGTAAACAATATCAGAAACCGATGCTTCATAGAATATATCATCCTCTGCTGTATACACACCGTCTGTATTCCATTTATACATATCACTGAACATCTGCGCTACACGTTCAGAATAAAGTTTGTCAAGGCTGTCAGTGCCATTCTTTCCGCTGATATGCTGTTCAATAATATCCTTTACTGTTGCTTCATACTCATTGACATCTGCTTTTATTTCATCGGATTTGTTTTCTGAGGTTGTGTCGATATAATTGTAACCCTGAACTGTATATTTCTCAGGTGCATCATCAATAAAATATACCGCAGGTTTTCCGTTCATAGCGCTGTCAACGATAAAACTTACTGTCAGATATTCTCCGTCATAATCAGTTGAAAAGGCATCTGATGTATAGACACTCTCAGGATTATCAGTCCTGAAGCTTACTTCAAACGATACAGATTCAGTCGGATAAACTCCCGTTTCAAAGTTGCCGAACTCGTACACCATAACCTTTTTGTCAAGGAATTCCTGCATATAGTTCACATCAAGCGGCTTTACCTCTTCAAGCATATACCCATACTCATCAGCGGATACAGTCGGTTCAAAAAGTCGCAGTGTACCATTGCTGTCCTTCCCGAAATATGCACCATTCAACAATACCGCTTTCTTTGTCTGCTCGTTAATCTTCACCGCAGGCATATCCTCCGAAAGTCCTGATATATCACTGATATACGGGTAATACATTGTCACTGTCTGCTCACTGTCGGAATTGTTTGTAAGTGTGTAACTGTCGCTTACATCCACCTTACCCTTGCTTTCCTTTGTAACGTCTGTAAAGTCATATTCAAGCTTTCTTTCGGCTGTAATATTACCGTTTTCCTCTGCAAATGTCACAGGCATAATCGGTCCTGCATTGAAATCCACCCAACTGAGTTCAGGTGACATTCCATAATCCTTTGAAGGCTCTGCAGGCTTATCATCATAAATCGGATTTGACGGGTCAAACTTGATCGGACCATTTCCGCCATCCTGAACAGTTGTCTGTGTTTCCGAGGTTATTCCCTCATTTGCGGGAATACGATTGATAGCAATACCTGCACCAATCACAATTGCGGCACAAGCCGCTGCTGCCGCAATTCCCCTTGTCATCGTAATTATACGGCTCTTTTTCACAGTATCACTTCTGAAAATCAGTTCATCATCAATATAGCCTATTGCGTCAAAAAGTTCTTCCTTTTTCATCAGATATATTTCTCCTCTTTCAAATATGTCTGTAGCTTTTTACGGATTCTCGACAAAATCATAAGAATATTGCTTTCTTTTAGCTTATATCTTTCAGCAATAGAAGCCGTATCCTCTGAATAAAAGTATCTCCTGATAAAAATGTTGCAGTCACGTTCTGAAAGTCCGTGTAGAAATTCATTTATCGCTCCTACAAGCTCCTTTTGCTCAAACCGGTCAGAAACATTCTGACTTCCCGCAACTACCTCAGCCAGTTCATCAAGCACCAGACTAATCTCACCGCCGCCGCGTTTTTCGCTGTGACTTGCACGATATCTGTCAAAGGACAGGTTTCTGGTAATCTTTCCGAGAAAAATACGCAGACGTGCAGGGATAGTCGGCGGAATACTGTTCCACGTTTTTATCCATGTATCACTTACACATTCTTCCGAATCTTCATTGCTGTGCAGAATATTGCGTGCTATTGAAAAGCAATACGAACCATACTTTTCATTTGTCTTTTCTATAGCACTTTCATTACGCTGGTTATACAATTCTATAATCTGTCTGTCTTCCACGTTAATCCTCCTGTTGTTTAAAGGCCTTCACCCTATATGACGCAATAACAGAACTGATTATAACATGTTTTTTAAAATTTTTCAATTTTTTCTCAAGCAAATCAGTATATGATCATTCCATATACTATATAATTGCTGCAGAATCATCTGATGAAAATTTTTTCAAAAAACTTGTTAGGTTATGTTTTTTTCTCCGTCTTGTATATTGAGGACGAAAAATCCGAATAAAAACAAAGCACCTGTAACGGTGCAAAATGGAGGAAAAATCATGAAAAACACAAAAATTACACTCACAATCGCAGCAATCATCAGCACAGCAACACTTACAGGCTGTTCAGGAAGCATATCTGTTTCAGCACCTGATACAACAACACCTGTCATTGTTTCTGAAGCACCTGTTACAACGATTATCGAAAGTATACCTGTTCCTGCCGCAGAAGCACCTGTTATAACTGAAATTGTTACTGAAAGCAATGTTGTTCCCGTGCTTGAAGAACCTATTGACATTTCTGATATAAATATAGATTTTGATTATCGTACAGATGAAACCACTTACGAAGAATACGGGGTTATTACAGCAAGTGCAAACAACAATATATGCTGGACTTACGAAACAATCAAAACGGAAGTTGCTGAATGCTGCCGTATTGAAATGCTCAACGCCCCCGAAGGAATGGTTTGCATCAACGAAGGCGGCACAATTACTGCTCTTAACAGTATAACAGGCGATATACTTTGGCAGAATTATGATTATCAGGCTGGCGGAACTATCAGTTGTATCGGTGACGACGGAACACTTTACATATCAAGTTATTCAGGTCCTGCATTTATGGCAATCTCACGCGGCGGCAATACTCTTGTTAAAGTTGACAGCTTTGCAGATTATTTCTGGCCGTATGATATGTCACTTGAAAACGATATGGTAACCATTTATTTTGACTCTGACGACAACGCAAGCGTCACAATTAATGTAACTGATTTTTCTTATGAAATTAACTGATTGAATTACACGTCTCTACAAACATTTATTATTTGAATTAACTCCCCATTTCCCGCATATACATAGAAAGAATAACTATGAAATTTACTCCGTAAATTTTAGGGGTTGACCGTATTTGAAACCAAAACCCGTTCAGGACATTGAGGAACGCACTGTGATTCTTGGGAGATACATACTGGAGAATAAGGCTACTGTTCGTGCAACAGCAATACAAATAAATTTGTATCACATTTCGGTGTCTTCAAGTCCATAGTGCATATGGTTGTCGCAAATTAGAAAATATATTTTTTGTTATTTTGTAGGTATTAGGGTATAGTTTAACCGTCGCAGTTTTGATTGCTGCAGCGGTTAGTATTTGGAATAACAATTCTATACAAAAAATCCCGATAACTCCACACAGGAATTATCGGGATTTGAATTTTATGCATAAATAGATGCACAGTATTTTTCAGCCTGCACGTTCCACATTTCAGCGTAAGTTCCTCCGCTTGCAAGAAGCTCGCTGTGTGTTCCGCTTTCGGCAATTGAGCCGTTTTCAAGCAGGATAATCCGGTCAGCGTCCTTGGTTGTGGAAAGTCGGTGGGAAATGAGTATAACCGCCTGATTTTCCGCATTGTCAAGCATACTCTTGTTGAGTCGGTACTCGGCAATCGGGTCAAGTGCTGAACTTGGCTCGTCAAGGATTGCAATCGGCATATCACGCATGAACATTCTCGCAATGGCCGCCTTTTGTCCCTCGCCGCCCGAAAGCATTGTTCCGTACTCGGAAAATTCCTTGGTAAGCTCGGTGTCGATGCCTTTCTCAAGGGTTGCAAGCTTGCTGCCGAAATCCGCTCTTTCAAGGGCTTCAACAATTTTTCCGCTGTCACTTTCAGTAACAAAATCCGTCTTTACGTTTTCAGCAAGGGTTGCACCGTAAATCTGGAAATCCTGAAATACTGCACCGATTTTTTCTCGGTAAGCCTTTGTGTCAAGCTTTCGTATATCAACTCCGCCGAAAAGAATTTCACCCTCGGTCACGTCGTAAAGACGCATAATAAGCTTTATCAGCGTGGACTTACCTGCTCCGTTTTCGCCAACAAGAGCAAGCTTCTCGCCCTTGCGAATTGTCATACTTACGTTACGCAGGACGTACTTTTCGGTATCCTTGTACTTGAAGCTGACATTGCGAAGTTCAAGGGTGCAGTCATTTTCGGGAACGGGAAGTTCACCCTTACAGCCCTCAATGTTGATTTCGTACTCCATAAAACGGCGGAATTTTTCGGCATACTGCCCTACATTCTGAAAATCAACAAGAGCGTAGTTCATCTGGTCAAGCTGACTCTTGATTAAGTTTGTTGCATTTTTCAGGGACGCAACCTCACCAAGCTGAATGGATTTCTTCTCGATTGCAAGGTATGCAAGATAAACAGGAACAGCATAGAACTGGCAAAGCGTGAACACGCAAATCCAGTTGATAAGCGTCGGCGGAAGAATTTTCAGCGAGTATTTCAGCGCCATTTTTCTTTCCTCAGCAATAGCCTCGTCATACTGCTCCATAAGCGCTTCTTCAATGCCTGTCAGCTTGATTTCCTTTGCGTACTCAGGCTGATAGAACACACGCTTTGAGTAGTCAGCCTTTCTTCCGATACGCTGTTTTTCAAGGTTGTATTCGTACTCAAGCTTGGTAATTCTGAAACGTGTAAGAATGTTGATAATGAAGCCGATTACGGGGAAAACTGCCACAACGGGATTGAGCGTGATAATCATTGTTCCCGAAACAGCCATCGCAACTACCGTGGAAATAATGCTTGCGGCACTCATAATCGCTTTCTTGCACATTTCCTCTGACTGCGAAGCGGCAATGATGAAGTCGTCGAAATATTCGGGAATGTCGTAGCATTTCAAGTCCATCAGCTGTGCCTTTTCCATAAGCTCACGCTGTACCTTTCCCGTGAAGCCGACCATTTTCGTCCAGAAATAATTTTCAAGATAACGGAAAATTATCATTCGGACAACGTGCAGGGAAAACATAACCGCAAGTATTTTCACAACGCTTAAAATGTCGGCGGTTGTGGTGAAAATATTGATGATTTCCATAAGCAGGAATGTGTCAATAAATGCGCCGATACCTCTGAAAACGCACTGGCTCACGATGTAGGAAAGTGGCAGCTTTTTGTCGTGACGAAGTGCATATTTTACAACATAAAACACGTTTGAAACAAGCCGCTTCATACTGATTTTGTCCTTTTTCTTTTCACTCATACCGACACCTCCTCTGCGAGATAATTCTGTGCCTGAAGCTTCCACATTTCCGCATATTTTCCGTTCAGCGCCATAAGCTCAGCGTGACTACCCTGCTCAATGACAGTGCCGTGCTCAAACATATAGATACGGTCAGCGTCACGGGTTGCGGAAAGACGGTGGGAAATGAAGATAACCGTTTCGCCGTCAGTTGCGGTAAGCATATTCTTGTACATATTGTACTCTGCAATGGGGTCAAGTGCGGAGCTTGGCTCATCAAGAATTACAATATCGGGCTTTCGTGCGAAAACTCTCGCAATAGCAATCTTCTGCGCCTCACCGCCCGAAAGTCCCATACCGTTTTCGTCAAACTCCTTGGTAACCATTGTGTCAATGCCCTTTTCAAGGCTGTCAAGCTTTTCACCAAATTGTGCCTTGCGGAGTGAGTCCTCAACAAGCTTTCTTTCCTCGTCATTTTTAGGCTTTCGCATTAAGACGTTGTGGGAAAGTGGCAATGCAAACACCTGCAAATCCTGAAATACCGTACCGAAACGGCGGTGCAGGGATTTAGGCTCGTACCTTGCCGTGTCCTCGCCGCTGATTTTTATAGCACCCTCAGTCGGGTTGTAAAGTCCCATAATCAGCTTTACAAGGGTTGTCTTGCCTGCGCCGTTGTGACCAACAATGGCAATCTTCTCGCCTTTGCGGATTGAGATGTTTACGTCGTGCAGGGTAGGCTTGTCAGCACCCTCATAGGTGAAGCCCATATCCTTGATTTCAATGTCGGAAAGGTTCTTTGCCTTGATAAGCTCGCTTGCGTTGGTCTTAGGCTCGTAGGAAAGAAACTCACGGAGATTGTTTACGAATGCGCTTTCCTTTGCAAGAGCAACAATAAGTTCAACAGCGTCCGACGTGCGCCACGAAAGCGTGCTGAGTGCAGGTATCATAGCGATGTAAGCCGCCGTCTGCACCTCGCCCTCGTTAAGCACGAAAGCTATGTAAAGATACGGCAGAATGGTTGACAAAACATTGTAGATAATCCACTTCAAAGGCTCGATAATACAAAGCTTTCTGCGGATTTTCCGTGTACGCTCCTCCATTTCCTCATAAGCCTTTTCGTGACGGGAGAGGAGCAACTTTCCGATACCGAAAAGACGTAATTCAGCCGCATATTTCTTTTCGTAGAACACACGCTTTGCATAGCCGCCGATACGTCCGTCACGGGTGTTGGACATATCAAGTGAGTAGTAAAGGTCGCCCTCTTTCTTGCCGAAGAACATCGACACGGCAACCATCGGCACAATAAAAATCAACAGCACAGGGTCAACGTCCGCAACAATGATTGTTGCCGCAATTACTGAGGCAATTCCTGCAACTAGGTATGCGGAATAGTAAAGGATTGTACTTCCTCTCCACTGACACTCATTCAGCGCACGGGTGTACTTGTCGTAAAAATCGGGACGCTCAAACTCGGCGTACTCCATTGAAATTGACTTGCGTATGACACGCTTGTAGAAATCCTGATACATCTTCGGCAGAAACTGCTTTTCACAAAGCTGATGAATTGCCGCCGTGATGTGGATACAGATATGCCCGATACACATTGCCCCGACAAATGAAGCAAGCGCCGTAAAGGGCGTTTTGTTTTCAATTGCAACATAAATCCACTCTGTCAGGTATACCGAAAATATTGTCCAGAACACGTTCTCGTTGAATTCCTTGATGAACGTGTAGATGACATAGCCCTTACTGCCTCGCCACAGGATTTTCAGCATATACATTACATTCGACAGAGAGGAATGTTTTGGTTTTTCTTTTGTCATAAATACCTCCTTAAAAGTTAAGGTGGATGAACGAATTATAGATACTGTCCCGCCTGAACACGCCACATTTCAGCGTATTTGCCCTTTCGTTCAAGCAGTTCAGCGTGACTGCCTTCCTCGATAATCCTGCCTTTTTCAAGCATATAGATACGGTCGGCAATTCGTGTCGTTGAGAGCCTGTGTGAGATAAACACGACCGACTTGTTTTCCGCCGCTGTCAGCATTGAATGATTGAGATGATACTCGGCAATAGGGTCAAGTGCAGAGCTCGGCTCGTCAAGGATGATAAGGTTAGCGTCCTTGTAGAATACACGGGCAACCGCAAGCTTTTGTCCCTCACCGCCCGAAAGGTTTACGCCGTTTTCCTCAAATTCAGTAGTGAGGTTGGTCTGAAGTCCGTCAGAAAGCGTTTCAAGGCGCTCCACAAAGCCGCTCT
>JAZQBN010000002.1:0-5236 GCA_045545795.1 Oscillospiraceae bacterium | reverse complement strand
TTACGGGAAAACCGATTATCGGTACAAATTATTTTGATGATGTTGAATTTGACAGTGAGCTTTCAGCGGAAGAAATATTGTCAATGGTTGCACTGTATAAGTCATTTCTTTCAATGGAAAAGCCTGATGAAGAAGCCGAGGGCGGCGAAACCGAGGATACGGAGGAAACGGAAGAAACCTTTGTGTATAACATAACTCCGCAGGATATTATGGATTTCTTTGAAAAAACGGAATACATAACCGTTACAACGGACATATCAGAAAACAATACTTGCAGCGGAAACTGCAAACGTATTCTGGAGGGCGATTTAAAGTCAGGCTACTATTGGACATATTACTGCGACAATGACCACCTCAATCTGACAGGTGTAGTCAATCCCTGCAAAACAAAGGATGAGCTTATAGACAAGATTATGGAGCTTATCAATGTTGAAGAAAACGGCATTGACAAAGATGACTGTATGGGAATGGTTGAAGCGTATATTGATGTTATAAAAAAGGAGCTTGACATATCCGAAGCCGATTACCGCCAATCAGGTAAAGCCGATAACGAGAGAGCAAAGGAATTTTATGAAATGCTCATAGACCCAAGCAAGGGAGCTATCCCGAATAACTATTGGACAGTGAACACGGAGTTCTCTGAATAATACAGAACGGAGGAAAATAATGAACAAGATTAAAAAGTGGATTTCCGAGCATAAGAGCGAGCCGACATTCAAGCACGTTACCCTCATTTTCGTGCTTATCCTTATTGCAATCGCAGTGCAGATTTTCAACAATTTCCGTGACAGCTGGGACGAAAAGCCTGTTACAACAGAAACGGTTGTTGAGGAAACCGAGGACGAAAAAAATACTGTTGCCGAGATTATCGACAACAGTAAGGGACACATCATTATGCTTTGTATAACAGGCACGGCACTTGCCGTTGTTCAGTACAAGAAAAAACACAAGATTAAGGAAAGCAGGTAAATACATATGAAACTTATCATAAGTGAAAAGCCGTCAACGGCTAAAATCATAGCTCACGCAGTAGGGGCGAGAGAAAAGATTTACGGTGAGAGCAAGGAGTTCTGCTATAAAGGCAACGGTTTTTATGTTGTTAATGCAAGGGGACATCTTTACGGCGTAGGAATGCCGCAGGATTACGGTTACAGCAAGTCATACAAAATGGACGAGCTGCCAATGTTCCCCGAATTTGAGCTTTACCCCGCAGGAGATGATACCGAAAATCTGCGTAACCTCATTACACACCTTATCAACCTCCCCGAAGTCGATGAGCTTATCTGTGCAACAGACGCAGGACGTGAAGGTGAGCTTATCTTTCGTCACATTTATAACGCAAATAACTGCACGAAGCCTGTAAAACGGCTCTGGACTAACTCTATGACCGATGAAGCCATTACAAAATGTATGGCAAATCTTCCTCCCGACAGTGATTTTGACGGTGAATATAAGGCGGCACTTGCAAGAGAGCAGTCGGATTGGATAATCGGTATGAATTTATCCCGTCTTTACGGTCTGAAGGATAATTACACACATCGTATCGGACGTGTGAAAACTCCCGTTCTTGCAATAATCGTTGACCGTGATAATGAAATTTCAGCGTTCAGCAAAAATACCACATACCGCCTTGAAATGCCAAACGGAGCTGTTTCCGAAACAGAGTATTCCACAAAGGATGAAGCGGAATATGCAAGGGTGAAATGCACAGGCAAGAGTGTAAATGTCCTTTCTGCCGTAGCAGAGGAAAAGCACACAAACAGACCGCTTCTCCACAGCCTTACAACGCTCCAGCAGGAAGCCAACAGAGTGTACGGACTTACAGCCAAACAGACCCTTGAAGCTGCACAGAATTTGTATGAGCAGAAGCTCATTACATACCCCCGTACCGATTGCAACTATGTTTCCGAGGATATGCGAGGTCAGGTTATCCGAGTTGTGAGCACAGCAGGAGAATGTGTGGAATATGCCGAAAGAGCACACGCATTGCTTGGTGCGGGACTTAATCTTGACAGCAGAGTTATCAATGATAACGCTATGAACGGGCACGACCACCACGCAATTCTCCCCGAAGCAACAATGACATCTCTTGACAGCTTAAATGATACAGAGCTTAAAATATACGGACTTGTGGTAAACAGACTGCTTTGTGCGGTAGATAAGGAATACAGATATATCGAAACCAATTACGAGTTTTGGTGCGAGGATATAACCTTTTCCCTCAAGCGTGAAAAGACCGTTGAAATCGGCTGGAAGAAGTACGATACAGAAAAATCGGAGCGTGTCCCACTGGAACACGAAGCAGACAGTTATGCCGAGGGCAGTACCTTTACAATGGAAAGCCTTGATGTCAAGGAGTGCGTAACAAAGCCGCCAAAACATTTTACAGACGCAACCCTTCTTTCTGTTATGAATAATATCGACAACCGTATTGACGATAAGGAGCTGAAAACAGCGGTAAGCGGCAAGGGTATCGGCACAGAAGCCACAAGAGCAGATATTATCGAACAGCTTGTTTTGGCAAAGTATGTTGAAAGAAACGGAAAGAGCATTATTGCAACAGAGTTCGGCAAGTCCTTTATCGCTTCAATTCCTGACACGGTAAAGTCAGTAGAGCGTACAGCGGAGTGGGAACAGGTTTTCACAAACATCAAGGAAAAGGGTATCAGTGCAGAGCCTTTTATGGAGGACGTTAAGGAATTTGTAAAGGGTGTTATCGAATATGAGAACAATCCCGCACGTCACAGACCGCCCGTTCAGACTCCCGAAGGCAGCGGAACGCAGAGAACGGTTATCGGTATTTGCCCCAAGTGTAAGAAAAATATTTATGAGGGCAAGAGTAATTATTACTGCGAAAGCGGCAAGGACGGCTGTGGCTTTACAATTTGGAAAGAGCCTATGTTTTTCAATGACATTATCACTCCCGAAAAGGCTGAAAAGCTCATCAAGGGTGAAGCTGTTCCGCTTAAATCCACAAATAAGGAGGGCAAGCTTTACACAGCAGATTACAAGCTTGAATATTCGGGCGATTATGTAAATCTTGAACGTGTAAAGGAAGAAAAGGTTGCAGTAGGCAAGTGTCCGAGGTGCGGTAAACAGGTGTTTGAGGGCAAGAGTAATTTTTACTGCGAATCGGGAAAAGACGGCTGCGGTTTTACCCTTTGGAAGAATGATAAATTCAACGGCGTTACCATTACAACAGAAAACGCAAAGGATTTGCTTGAAGGAAAAACCATTACAAAGACCAAGAAGAAAATTTCGGGCGAGAAATTAAAGGTTAAGTTCAGAATGGTTGATACGGGCAAGTATATCAACCTTAAATCAGAGGGTGATTAAATGGGTATTTACAATGAAATCGGCAATGATGAAACCATCCTTACAAATCTGTACAGATTTGCGGTTATTGCAAAGATTTTCGGCATAGAGCCAAATCTCGATGATGTAAAAGTGCTGAAAGAAAAGACAAGGAATGAGATCCGTGTTGATGATTTCAATGACAGCATTAACAGGCTTGCAATGCTGTTCGGTGCGGGTTATGTCGATGAAGATACCTTCTGCTTTATGGAGAAAAACTCAATGCTGTATCTTTCCGACCTTACAGCCGCCGAAAATCTTGTCATTTCACAGAACGAAGCCGACCCCGAAGATAAGATTACTCCCGAACTCCTTACAAATGCACTGCGTTCAGCGGCATATTCAAAAAAGTATAAGGTGTTTAAGCCTATCAGTTTTGATGAAGCCTTGCAGATGACAGAGCTTGCACACGTTGAAATCAAGGGCGGTGTAATGAGAGCAAAGGACAGAGATTTTCTCCAATTCCTTATGGACATAGGCGAACCTATGGGTGTTGTTGATAATGCAAACGTCACAGCGGCAGTTGAGGAACAGACCAATATTGAGCAGAAGGTTAAAGATGAAAATGCTTCTCCCGAAACTTATCCCGCCATATTCAATATGAAAAATGCGGCGGTTTACTCAAAACTGTTTGATAAGGTGTACGGCAGGGACTTTATCATTTACGCACGGGAGAAGAAAATTCAGCTTGATAATAACTGCGAGGACGAATATGAAAAGTACGTCAGAATGGTAAAGCTCCATTTTGAAATCCGTCATTATGAGCGTATCCGTCAGATTTGCGGAAGAAAGGTAAATTGGTTTGATTATGCCCCATCTGTTGACGGAAATATATCAGACAATTTAAGCAGCCTTACGGAAATGAAGCCTGTTGACCTTGATGTAGAGGAAGAATACGCAGATGATGAACTGCTGGAAAAAGCGGTTGCGAAATATGCAAGAAATCTTCCCTTTGGTGAGGATACCGTTTTTGAGGTGTTCCATAACGGCAAGGTAATTGTGGGTGTGTTAAGGAACAAGAAATTTGCGGAAATTGACAGCAAAGCATTTCACTCACAGCTTTTCGATTTCAATAAGATTTGGGGCATTATTCAGATGTGCTCCCGTGACGGACAGCTTAAAAAGCAGGGTGAATGTATTGTTATTCCCGAAAGCGTGTGGAAGGAAATCGCACCCGAACAGCGTGAGTATGCGGACAGGCTTATCAAGGAACAGTATCACAGACTTGTGGAACACCGAAAGTCAAACAGGCTGTTGCAGTCCTTGAGTGACCTTAAAGCCGCCGCAGATGATAAAAAGAAGCAGGCTGAAGCTTTATCTTCACAGCAGAAGTCAGCAGAGCAGAAGCATATACAGGATAAAGCCAATAGACCGTCAGGCGTTGAAACATAGAAAGCAGGTGACTAATGAAAGTTTTTATCAAAGAATACTGCCGTGATGTGACAATCAGGATTTTCGGTATGGACGGCGAGGAACACACGAAAGACTTTTTTGAAAAGTATTTTTACGATGTGGACGGCGTTGAGATTATGACCGATGAGGAACGCAGTGAATTTTTATCCGAAGCTGAATTTTCCATTGAAAAGGCGGCACAGTTTGAATTCTTCGCCCAGCATATCGGTGCAATTCAGACAGCTATCGACTATGCTGCCGTAGCTCATATTTACGGCAAGGACGATTATCTGAATGAAAATAACTACATAGTGTAGCGGAGGTGTATTTCAATGAATGAACAGGAATTGCTCAAAAGGGTAGAAGCACTTGAAAACCGTCTTACCTCTGTTGAAAACAGCATTGATATTATAAACAACTTTGTTACAGCTATTGTTGAAAGTCAGTCTATCGAGGAAACAATGGACGAAATCGAGAGTATGACAAAGCA
>JAZQBN010000001.1:0-5093 GCA_045545795.1 Oscillospiraceae bacterium | reverse complement strand
TCTCTGCGGCGGCTTTGTTTCACCCGTAGTTACGGAAATCTTCTTGACATCAAAAATCTCGCCCTCTGAATAAGAGAGCGAGCCGATTTTGTCCTTTTCCTTATCATCGGGTTTTACAAATCTTCTCCAACCCATCTTGGTAGTTGTCTTTGTCTTGCACTTGAACTGCTCTCCAGCAATATCAAAGATATACTCTATTTCCGTATATTCGTGCTGCGGAGAAAGAGCTACCACAAAGCGGTTAAGCACAAGTGAAAGCACATCCTTTTCGTCCGATGAAAGCTCCATATTTACCGCATTACCGATGTTTTCTGTAGGTATAATTGCGTGATGGTCAGATACCTTGCTGTTATTGATAATTCTGCTGTCGATATTAAGGCCCTCATTCGTGAGCCATTCAACCGCCGCAGACATATCTTCAAAGCAATCAAGCATACGCACTCTTTCGGGAAGAACAGCCGCCATATCATCCGTAAGGTAATTGCTGTCGGTACGGGGATATGTAAGGAGCTTTTTTTCGTATAAGCTCTGCATTATCGCAAGGGTTTTTGCAGCAGAAAAACCAAGCTCGTCATTCGCCGCAATCTGTAACGATGTAAGGGAGAACAGCAAGGGGCGGTTTTCCTTTTTAGGCTGTGCGTTCATATACACAACCTTGCAAGGCTGATTTCTGCACTTGTCAGCTTTTCTTTCAGCGATACTCTTATCTTCAAAGCTGTCCTGTTCATCATCAAACCACTCCGCACCGTTATCCAGCTTTATCTTGTAGAACGGGTGCTTTGTAAAGCCTTTTATCTCGTTCTCACGCATAACGAGCATATTAAGCACCGCCGTTCTCACTCGCCCGATAGAGCATTTTGTACCGAAACAGTTGGTATAGAGCCTTGTCAAATTCATACCCCAAAGCCAATCTATCTTGCTGCGGGTAAAACCAGCGTTATAGAGCTTGTCATAATCGCTAACAGGCTTTAAGCTGTCAAATCCAGCTCTTATGCTTGCCTCTGTCATAGAGGAAATCCAAAGGCGTGTGACAGGCTTTGTGCAGCCGATATAGTCATAGATATATCTGAATATGCACTCGCCCTCACGCCCTGCGTCCGTTGCCTCGATTATTTCGTCAATGTCAGAGCTGTTCATAAGATTTTCAAGAGTGCATAACACATCTGCGGCACTCTCAATGGGAACAAGCTGAAAAACAGGGATTATAGGCAAGTCTGCAAGCTCCCACTTCTTGTACTTTTCGTCATACTCATTCGGCTCCTTCAGCCTTACAAGATGTCCTCTTGCCGAAGTCACCATATACCCGTTTCCGCATAATGCTCCGTCAGAGTTTCGTGTTGTCGCACCGAGAACGGCAGCAATATCACGCATTACCGACGGTTTTTCCGCTACTACTAATTTCATCTGTTTTTTCCTCCTGTGTTTTCTGTTCTGTGCTATTTATAGCACAACTTTTTTCATCGAATATTCCAGCCTCGACAGCCTCAATTACACTTGTAATGCCAACGCCCTTGCTTTTGAGCTTATCCAAAAGCCGCTGTGCCTCTAAATCAAAGATATTTTTCTCATAACCTTTGATTTCAGCCGTCAGAGCTTGTGCGACTGCCTTTTTCTTCTCGATGTCCTGCATAATTGCCGCAAGTCTTTTACGCTTTACAGCCGCTTTTTCATTAAGGCTGGTTATGCGTTCGTCAATGTTCAAATCACATTCTCCTTTGCTTTCGCTTTTCTCGGAATTTGTGTATCAGATATACCGCAACAGTAACAAGGAGCAGACCAATATCAAGCAGACTTATATGAAACTGCGGTCTGCTCGGCTCGTCTGCTCCCTCTGCTGTTTCAAGGGGTATATCAAAGAAATTCGCCTTTATCACGAAGAACAGGAACACAAGCAACATCACCGCAACAAAACATATTGCGATACGCTGCTTTACGCTCTTATTCATAAAATAGTTATACAGCTTTTTCATACGCACCTCATTCCCAATAATCAAGCAATCCTTGTATTATAGCTTTTGAGGCTTCATACCGTGCTTTCTCATTGTCCGTAAAGTTGTAGATTTCGGGATAGTCCTTGTTATAATAATCCTTGACCGTGTAGAGCTGCACCGTCATTTTCGTATGATTTACAGGGCAGTACGGGTGTCCCTTGCAATACAAGTGGACTTTGCCTTCCTCGTCGGTATATGAGGCACATTTACAACCCGAAATAGTCTTGCGTTTACAGTTCTGCCCGGGGCAAGCAACGGGAGATGTTGTAATCGCTGTTTTTATAACGAATGTATCTCCCCAGCGACAAGAGTTTTCGTTTACGGTTTTCATAAATTCCTCGAAATCTTCTCTTTCAAAGTCGAAGTCGTAAATCTCACCGTCTGAAACTCCGTCAGCCTGTTGTTTCTCCCTTGTCATAAGGACGAATAAAAGGGACATATAATCGGCGTAATCGTCTGTACCGAATAAATCAATAAGCGGGTTTATGGAGCTGTCCGCACCCAATGCGGGATAGAATGTGCGGTTATTGTTCTTGTCGATATACTGAATGATTTTTCTCGGCTCGGTAGTATCGCTTGAACAAAAACCAGTGACCGTATTTTTAAGTGCGTCCTTTGCCTGCGTCTGCATAACATCTTTGGCTTGCTCAATAAACTCTTTGTAGCCTTCGTAGATTTCTTCGGGTGTCTGCTCCTGCTCATCGTCAACGAGCCAAGCACCGCCGCCAGCAACAGAGCCGCCAGCACCGCCGATAATCTCCGACATCGCAAGACAGAGTATAAGGATAATAAGGATTGCACCGATTATGATTAAGCTGTACGGCATTGTTGAGGCGATAAAGGAAACCAATCGGGATACAGCACCGACCACCGCTTTTGCCGTAGCCTGTGCAGCCTTTTGTGCGGCTTTTGCGGCGGTTTTGGCAGCCTCCGCAGCTTTCTTTGCTGTTTTCACAGTAGCCTTTGCCGCATTTTTAGTAACCTTTTTGGTGAGCTTTCGTGTACCGCCTTTTACGCCTCGTTTCATCTGCTTTTTGAGCTTACGCTGTTTAGCAAATGAGCCGATTTTATCAACTCTCTTGACAGTATTCTTTATTGTCCGAGTGCCACGCTCCTTGATGTCCTTTGCAGCGTTTACAGATGTTTTAACACCACGTTCAAGGTAATCATAGGATTGCAGACCGAGCTTTACCGCCTCTGTTCCGCTGTCCTCGGTCTTGTCGGTTTTCAGGCTTTGCGATGTGACCTGTCCTCTGATAGTGCCGATAGGCTTTGCAAGAATTTCAGCAGATTTTCCTACAACGCCAGCCGCCTTGCCGATACCCGAAACAGTTTTCTTTGTTCTGCTCGCCGCAAGCCTCAACAGCTCGGCAGCTTGTTTTCTGCTCAACTTGATACGCTGCTTTTTTATGCGTTTCAGCTTGAATTTCTTATTCCGCAGCCGCTTAATAATATGGGTTTTACGGCTCGGCGGTTTTACGGGAACAGTTGAAGATTTATGTTCAGCTTTTTTCAGCTTGCTTTGCTTAATCTTCCGCAGCCGCTTATTTTCCTGCTGCTTGTAGATAACTCTCTGCTTTTTCTTCTGCAAGGTTTCTTTATCCAAAGCTCCGTTTTTCAGCACCTTATACCGCTTGTTCTTCGGCGTATTCTTTGACAGCACAAAGCGTTTCGGCGGTCTTGTGCCAGTGGGAGCTTTATCGGGAGCTTGCTTTGCCGTTTTCAAGCCTGTCTGTGTTTTTCCTTGCAAGGTCTTTTCAGATGTTGTTTCTTTTGCAGACTTATCCTGCGTAGAATTAACAGACGGCTTTTCTGTATTCGGCGGTTTTCGTTCCGTAACGGAGCTGCTCGGCGTGCCGCTTTTTACGGACGGATTTACAGTATGCTTTTCTTCCGTAACCGACCTTTCGGAAACTGTACTTGCATTATTAGCTGTAACCGATGAAACCGCACGGCCCGAACGCTTGTTCGGAATCGTGCGGTTTATCTGCATTTCCTTTTTATCGGGTTTGGGAGCATTCCTGTCAGCGTGATGAACTGTGCGTTCCGTTCTGCTCGTCAGCTCTTTTTCATTCCTTTTGGAAAGCTCCGTCTTTTTGGCTATGCTGTGTTCGATAGCTTTATCATTGACGGAACGAGCCTTAACACCGCCTTTTTCTGTGATGACTTTCAGTTTTATCACCCCCTATAATTCGGGAGCATTACTCTCCGAATTTTGTTGTCATCAGCTTATACAGCTTTGTATCCGTCGGGAAATCGTCCTTGAAAGGTAATGAGCCGTTCAGACCGCAGTAAATAAGACCGCTGCCCGCAGGCGCACCCGTTACAAAGCTCATCATATTTTCGGGAATTTTAAGAAGATGTGAGAGCTTGTCACGGTCACTTGCAGCTTGATTTAACATAAGGATAAATTCAGAGTTTGAGAGCATAGACCTTGCTGTATCAGATTTCAGCAAATCTTCTACATTCTGCGTAATACCCGTAGGAATACCGCCCCATTTTCTCGCTCGCTTATAAAGCTCAAAAAGGAAGTTTGCACTTTCTTCATTGCGGAACAGGAGATATATTTCGTCGATGTATATTCTTGTTCTGATACCTCTTTCACGATTACGCACTATCTTATCCCACAGATTTTCAAGCACGACCATCATTCCAAGCGGCTTTAACTGTTTTCCCAAGTCCTTGATGTCATATACCACAACACGATTGTTGACATTGACATTCGACGGATAGGAAAATGTTTTCATAGAGCCGTTTACATAAAGTTCAAGGGACATATATAACGGCTTTGCCTCCTCGGACTGCTGTTTGGAGAGAATATCGTAGTAGTCCTTCAGCGTAGGCATTTCCGTTGTGTTTCCGAGCAGAAAATCTCTGTAAACCTCGTGCAAGCAGTTGTCTATAATGGTTTTCTGTTCGGGGGATATGCCTTGCTTTCCCATAATCGTTTCAAAGAACGAAAGGAAGAAGTCATATTTGGAGCTTACAACATCTTCGCCCTTGTTGTATTCCTCAATGGAGATTTCAAGCGGATTAAGGTGTGTATCGCTGCTTTCGGAAATGTATAACAGCTCGCCGCCGAGAGCTTTTACAAGATTTGTA